>JBIOVX010000139.1:0-21661 GCA_044868005.1 Thermoanaerobaculia bacterium
CAAGCCCCGCCCCTACGAAAAAGGCTTCCGCGGGAACAAGTTCCTATCTGTCTTCCTCCCTCCTCTCCCTCTGGGAGAGGAGGGCCGGGGAGGTGAGGGCTTCGTGTAACCAAACCGGCGCCAATCCGTCTAAGCAGGAGAAGATCCGTGCAGGAGGAGTCTGTCTGTGCAAAAGAAGTATTCGATCCGAGCCGCCATCTTCGTCGCCCTGACCCTGTCCTTCTCGTGGGCGGCCGCGCCGGCCCGCGCCGAATCGGGGGAGAAATCGGGGAAGATCTACCGCTATACCTCGAGCCTGCCGGACGGCAGCCGCGCGGGAGACGAGCTGCTCTTCGTGAGCGGGAGCCGGGCGGAGGTCCTCACAAAACCGAAGAGCGAGGACTACGCCTTGCTGCTGGTCTTCGAGATGGACGGCCCCGGACTGGCGCCCCAGAGGGTGAAGCTCTGGCAGGTCTACCCGGATCGGCGGTACTTCATGGGCTCGATCGAGTCGCTGCCGGCCCGGAAGGCCGTCCTCGCCGAGCTCTTCTTCTCCGGCCGGCCAGCGGAGACGGTCGCCGCCCCGGTCTTCCCTTGGACCATGTCCGGCGCGCTCTCGACGATGAACCTCGCCTTCGCCGGCTTGAAAGACCCCAGGGGGAGCTTCACCGTCGGCATGGTCGGCCTGAATTTCGAGCAGGGCGAGCCGCCCGTCCGCTTCTCCGGCCCGATGAAGGTTTCCTACGTAGGCGACGAGGAGCGCGGCGGAGCACCGACCCGCAAGTACCGCCTGGAAGGCGAGGGCGTCCCGAACGGCGGCGGCTTCGCCTGGGTCCACCGCGAGGACAACAGGATCGAGGCCCTGGAGACGGACGCCTCGACGACCGGCAAAGACCCGGAAGGCATCAAGCTCCAATTCGTGAGCGCTCAGCCGCTGGACGCCGCGGCCTGGGAAGCGGCGAAGCGGGCGCAGCTCGGCCCGCCGGCGCCCAGCGGTCCGGTCGAGGCGGCCGAGGTCAAGCCCCACCCGTGCCGGGTACCGAATTACGACAAGGAGGTGTTGTGCGCCACCTATCCCGTCTGGGAAAACCGCGAGACACGGCAGGGGAGGAAGATCGGTCTGAACATCGTCATCCTCCCGGCCCTGGGACCGGACAAGCAGCCGGATCCGATCTTCGAATTCGGCGGCGGCCCGGGGGATGCGATCACGGAGGCCGCCGGCTGGTACGCCCAGAGCCCGCTGCGCCAGAAGCGGGACTTCGTGCTGATCGATCAGCGCGGCACCGGCCGTTCGAACCCGCTCCAGTGCCCCTTCTATGGCGAGCCGGTCGACTTTCGCCGCGCCGCCGGGGAGCTGTTCCCGGTCCCCGTGGTCGAAGCGTGCCGCGAGAAGCTGGCGAAGGTCGCCGATCTGAGCCAGTACACCACGGACGCCTCGGCGGATGACCTCAACGAGGTCCGCCAGTGGCTCGGCTACGGCAAGATCAACCTGGAAGGCGGCTCCTACGGCACTCGCATGGCCCAGACCTACTGGCGCAAGTACCCGGAGACGGTGCGGACCGTGGTGCTCACCGGCGTCATACCGCAGAGCTCCCACATCCCGATCGGGCACGCCTACGCCGGCCAGCGGGCGCTCGGGCTCCTGCTCGCCGAATGCGCCTCGCAGCCGGATTGCCGGGCCGCTTTCCCCGACACCCAGGCCGACCTCAAGGCGATCAAGGAGCGCATCGACAAGGGTACCCACGTGACCGTCACCAATACGCGCACGGGCGAGAAGCAGGAGGTGCGGCCGACCTGGGGCCTGGTGGCCGAGGGCATACGTTTCCTGATGTACGGCCCGGCGGCGGCGAGCCTGTCGCTCCAGATCCACAAGGCCGCCCAAGGCGACCTCGCGCCGCTCATCCAGATGTCGATCGAACGCCGGCTGGACATCACCGAGGGCCTCGAGTGGGGTATGGACTTCTCGGTCACCTGCGCCGAAGACCTGCCCTTCATCACGGAGGAGATGATTCAGAAGTGGATCCCGGGCACCTACCTGGCCGACTACCGCATCCGCCAGCAGAAAGCGGTCTGCGCGGTCTGGCCGCGGGGCAAGGTGCCGGCGAACGTCCACGAGCCGGTCCGCTCGGACGTGCCCGTGCTGTTGATCTCCGGCGAGCGCGATCCGGTGACCCCGCCGGAGTTCGCGGAGGAGGCGGCGCGCTTCATGACGAACCGCCTGCACGTGGTCGTCCCGCGCGGCAGCCATGGCGCCGGCGGAGAGTGCACGGACAACCTGATCCGCGATTTGATCGACCGTGGCTCGATCCAGGGGCTCGACCCCTCGTGTGCCGCGGCCGTCTATGGTCCGACGCAGTTCATGAAGCCGTAGATTGGCGAGGGAAAACCGGGGCGCCCGGGAGCCCCGAAAGGGCGGGATTTCAGGAGCCCCGAAGGGTCGGTGGTGGTTGGGGCGGCAAAACCGGGGGCGCCCGCACCGGCGCGCCCCCTTACAGCGACAACGAACCTACATCGGCCGCTCGCTGCCGTTGACCTTCGGGGCGGGCCCGCCCCGCCGGCGGAGCGGCGTCATGTCGAACTCCTCCAGCCGCGGGTCGAACCTGCCCCACGCGGCTTTCACGGTGTAGCGCAACCGAACGACCAGATAACGGCAGGTGGCCATGGACTGCTGAAGCTCCTTGGTGGCCTGCCTCCAGGCCAACCAGTGGTCCTGCTGGCGCTTCTTGATGGCCTTGACCTCCTGCAGTTGCGCCTGCAGCTCGAGCTTGACCTCGCCGACGTGAGGCAACTCCTTCTCATGGTCGGTCGCTCGAACCACAAACCGGTGGAAGTTGAGGATCAGCTTGGCGTACGAGTTGCCGGCGTTCACCGCTGATCACCTCTCGCCTCGGGCTCAGCCGCCTTGACGGTGGACCCCGGCGTGGGAGCCGGAGCCTCACCGCCGGGCGGCTGCTCCTCCGCGGTCGTGGGCTTGCGGCGCCGCAGCCGGATGTTGAACTGCGACAGCCCCTCGCTCTGGGTGCCGAGGTTGGCCTGGACGGCGTGCTGCAGCCGCCGGGCCACCTCCTTGCCCTCGACGCGCAAGGCCCTGAAATCCTGGGTGAGCTTCAGCTTGTCGGCCTTCAGGGCCTCGTGGCGGGCCCGCATCTCGTGGGCCCGGGGGATCAGCTCCTCCAGAGCCTGAAGCTGCGGCGCCGCGGGACCGAGCTGGTCGGCCTTGTCCAGAACGGCGGCCCGCAGGTCCTGCCAGAACTGCAGGATGTCCGGGATGGACCGGATGCTGGACTGGCCGCTCCGGGGCTTGGACTTGGATTTGGTCTTTGGATCGGGCATCGTCGTCCTCCTTTCGGGAGTTGAACGATGTTGGCTCCCGCCTCGTCCGTCAGCCGAGCTGGCGGGCGAAGGCGAGCACGGATTCCGTCAGGTCCCCGGCGCAACCGTTGACCTGCGGCGCGAACACGATGACGCACACCTGGCCGCCCGCGATGCTCACCGTCACCGGGAACCCGGCGGCGGCGCCATAGCGCGCGGCGTAGGCGGCGTAGAGGGAGGCGACCTCGGGCGTGGGGAACGCCTTCACGCTCTGGATCGCCATCTCCTGGTGAGCGAGCTGCCAGGCGGGCATCGCCCGCAGCGCCTCCTGCACCCGCTCCGACTTCAGGTGCTCCACCGCTCCCGGCGGTACGCTCCCCGCCGGCGGAGCGGCGCTCGGGGACGGCCTCTCCGGCGCGGTTGCCGGCGAGTACGCCGTGGACCTCGGTTCGACTGCGGTCTGTGTCTGCATGCTGCTTCTCCTTGTGAAAACTTCCGAGCCTCCATGACCCGGAAGAGCGCATTCACCAGTACAGCGCTTCCAGCTCGGGATCGAACCCCGGGCTTTCCGGCCGGAGGTGCGGCGGCCGGGCCGGTCCCGGGCGGAAGGCCTGCGCCGGATAGCGGCGGAAGCGGTGGACCGCCGCGGCGGCGAGGGAGACCATCCACTCGAAATCGGCCTCGCTGCACCGCGGGGCTGCCATCTCCACCGTGGACAAGGCCTTCACCACGCCGATCCGCCGGAGGTCCGCCGGGAAGCGCTCGACGATCTCGTGGATCAGCGGATGGACGTCTTCCACCCGGCGCGGATGGGGCAGGGCGAGGGCGGCGTCGAGCGAGGCGAGGGCCGCCTCGTAGAGCCTGCCGGCGCCGAGGAAGCTCCGGCGCGCCGTACCCAGCAGGCCCGCGGCCTCCTCCCGGTCGCCGGTGAGCAGCGCCACCTTGCCTTCCCGCCAGGCCACCTCGGCCATCGCCGCCGAGTCGGTGACGCGGCCGTAGAGCGGGCGCGCGGCCGCCACCAGCCCGCGCGCCCGCTCTGCGTGACCGGCCAGCGCGTAGCCGACCGCCAGCGCCAGCCGGGCGCGCAGGCCGAGCAGCTCGTCGCGGTGCACGTCGAGCAGCGGACAGGCCCGCGCCAGCGCCGGGATCGCCGCCTGCACCTCTCCCTCGTCGAGGAACAGGAAGCCGAGCTCCGCCAGGCACTCCCCCTCTTCCAGCGCGTCTCCGAGCTCGCCGTAGATGGACGCCGCCCGCCAGAGCAGCCCCGCCACCTCGTCCTCGCGCCGCTGGTCCCGCCGCAGATAGGCGAGCAGGTGGCAGTAGAGGGCCCGCTCCTCCGCATCGGGCGGACAGGTGAGATGAGACGCCGCCCGCTGGAAACACTCCTCCGCCTCCAGCAGATCGCCCTGCAGGCGCCGGGCGTTCCCCAGCAGCGCCAGCCCACGGGCCTTGACCTCCTCCACCCGGTTCGCCTCCCGCCGTGGGAAGGGCTGCCCGGCGATGCGCAGCGCCAGGAGCGCCAACCCCTCGGCCCGCTGGAGATCCCCCGGCTGCGCGCTCCGGCTCTCGAGGAGCAGCATGTCCGCGAGCCGCAGATCGGCGAACTCACGGCTCCCCGCGAGCTCCATCTGCCGCGCCGCCGGAGATCCCAGCAGCGCGTCGAAGAGCCTGCGCACCTCGGCGCCCTGCTCCCCCATGCGGCGCACCAGATCGGGAGCCCGCGCCTCCAACGCCTCGAAGGCGCGGTCGTAGTCCTCCGCGGGCTCCGGCGGCGCCTCCGCGGCCTCGCCCTCCAGACTCTCCCGCGCCACGCCCCGGCAGACGACGCAGCCCAGCAGATGGAGCAGGTCCCCTTTCCGCTCCGGCGTCAGCTCGGCGAGGAACCCGGCGAGCCGCGCGTCGTGATTCGCGTCCTCTTTCATGGCTTCTTCTCCCTGGGCGTCGCCGCCCCGTCGGAATCCCTGGACAGCCCCAGCACCTGCACCAGCCTGGCGATGTGCTCGCGGGCCTGGAGCTTCTGCCCCTGGCCCAGCCCCGTGCTCGGCGGCGGCTCGCCGGTGAACAGCTCGTCGAGCGAGACGCCCAGCTCCCGCCGCAGCGCCAGCAGCGCCGCGGGGGGCGGGCGTGTGGTTCCGCGCTCCCAACTGGCGAGCCGCGCCCTTCTCACCCCCAGGCGCTTCGCCAGCTCGCTCGGCGTCCAACCGCGCCGTTCGCGCAGGCAGGCGATCCGCCGTCCGATCCCGGCGGCTATCTCCCGCTCGCTCCCGCCGCCGGCATCTACCGGAATTGGATTCACACCCATCGGGTCAACTTTTTTGGCTGTCATTGGCGCCCTTTTTTGTACGCGCTGAAGTCTACGTCTACTTTCTCGGCCTCGTCTAGCCTGAAAAATACGGAAACCGTGCTACTTTGCAAGAAGTTACCGATTAGGTGGGATAATGTGCATTACACGGCAACGAAAGGCAGGCCAGCGGGATCAACGAGTGCTTCAGAAGAGAAACTGGCACGTAAGGAATCCGTACGCCGGCGTCCGAGTTCCCGACCGCATGGCACACTGAACCCATGCAACGGCACCTGCTGTTGTGGCCGCGGGCGGTGGCGCCATGGCGGCGCCCGGCCGACACCGCGGCAGGGAAGGAGAGAGAGATGGCTCTTCAACGCATGCGGCGCGCCGCCGCCGCCCTGGCGCTCGCGGTTACCTTTGCGCTCGCCGCGCCCGTTCACGCCGCCGGCTGGAGGGATCTCAACCCCGGCGCCGGTTGGATCGAGCGGGCCGCGGAATGGATCGCCCGCCTCTGGGGAGGAGGCGGAGCCACGGACACGACGGCCGCCGCGGAGAAATGCGGCATGGCCATCGACCCCAGCGGCGTCTGCCGCTAGAGCCCGGCTCCCCGATAGGCTCTCCAGGATGCTCCGTTCGGAGGCGCGGCCTGCAGGCGGAGCGGCGCCTCCGTTCGGAGTTGGGGTTTTTCGGAAACCGCTGGCCTCCGCTTCCGCACATGTGATAATTTCCTTGCCAAGGAGGACCACCGGAATTGGACCACCCGAGCCGTGACGAGGTGGCGGCTCTCTGCCGCGACAGCCTGCCCGCGAAGCGGGAGAGAGAGGTGCTGGCCCATCTGCTGTTCGACCACTGCCCGGACTGCCGGGCCGCGGTGGCGCCGCCGCTCTCCGTGATGCTGGGGCTCGAGCCGGCGCGGCGGCGGCACACTCCGGAGGAAGAGGCCGCCTGCGACGCCGCCATCGACCGGGCCTGCGTCCATCCCCTGGCTCTCGAGCGCCACCTCCGCGAGCAGCGGGCCGAGGCTGAGAGGGGGCTGCAGCTCCTGCGCGCCGGCCGCAAGCTCCCACGCGGGATGACGCCCCTGGCCTGCATGTGGGCTTATCTCGACCGGAGCTGGGAGCTGCGCTACGACAATCCAAAAGCGATGAGCTTTTGCGCTTGGTGCGCCGTGCAGATCTCCTTGCGGCTCGATCCCACCTTCTACGGCCAGGAGGGGACGCGCGACCTTCAGGCCCGGGCCCAAGCCGACTTGAGCAACTCCTACCGCGTGGAAAATCGGTTTGGCGACGCGGAGCGGTTCCTGTCGAACGCCCGCCGTCTCTTCGAGGAGGGCACCGGCGACCCCGAGCTCGAGATGCGGCTGCTCGACTTCGAGGCTTCTCTGCTCGCCGACCTCCGGCGTTTCAGCCTCGCCACCCCGAAGCTCCTGAAGATGCTCGCCTACTACGAGGACCGGGGCGACCAACACCTCGTCGCACGTACGCTCGTGAAGCTCGGCATCTACGCGGGCTACGACGGCAACCACGAGCTGGCCGTCCGGCGGCTGCGGCAGAGCCTGAAGCTGATCGACGTGGAGCGCGATCCCAGCCTCGCTTACAGCGCCGCCCACAGCCTCATCTTCTTCCTGGCGGATAGCGGCCGGATCGCCGAGGCCAAAAAGCTCTGTCTCGTCTACTCCCGCCACCTGAAGCACGCCAAAGGACGCATCGCCAAGCTCAAGTTCCGGGACCTGGAGGGGCGCATCGCCGCGGGCGAAGGCAATTACAGGCGCGCGGAAGATCTCTTCCGTGAGGTGAAAGCGGGAATGACCGAAGCCGGGCTCCCCATGCTGGCAGGCATCGCCATGCTCGACCTCGCGGCCGCCCTCCTCGCCCAGCGCAAGGCTCGCGAGGCGGAGCGAACGGTGAGGCAGGCGGCGAAGCTGTTCGTCTCTCTAGGCTGCCAGCGCGAGTCCCTGGAGGCGGTCATCCTGTTGCGGGACGCCTTCCGGATACAGACTGTCACCGTGGCGATGGTGAAGGAAGTGGCGGACTTCCAGCGGCGCCGGCTCACCGATCTCAACCTGCGCTTCGAGGCGCGGGAGTGGAGAGACGAAGAGTAGGCGGGGCTCCTACTCGTTGATCCTCGACAACATCCGGCTGAGCGACCGGTTCACGATCCTGTCGATCTCTTTTTCGATGACGGACATCTCCGCGGGTGGAGGCGGAGCCAGCTCCGGGGTGAGGCCGAAGGTCTCGCGCAGGCGGGCCGCCGCGAGGTTGGGCTCGGCCTGCGACGCCGGGAAGGCCAGCCGGAAGATCTCCTCCGGCTCGACGCCGAGCACGCCGGCGATCTCCACCACGTGGTCGACCTTGAGGTCCATCTCGCCCGCGAAGAGCCGCGTCAGGTAACCGCGCGAGAGCCCCAGCCGCCTCTCCACCTCGCGCAGGCTGAATCCCAGCGCACCGATCGCCGTTTTGAGGATCTTGTTCAGGTGAGCCGTCTGCTCTTTCATTTCCCAGCGCAGTCTACACGACCAGGAGCCTCGCTACAAGTTCCGTGCGCCCCAAATCGGGATTGTTGACTTTTCTCGTGGACCAGTTGTAGTAATGGAGTCCTCCAGGCTTGACGAGCAAGCTAGCATTCTGCTATACAAATGCTAGGAGGTAGGGAGCCATGGCCGAGAGCAAGCAGATCAACGTCCGGTTCTTCGGGCCCACCCTGGAGGAGATCGAGGAGCTGGAGCGCATCACGGGCAAGACGGTCTCGGAGATCCTGCGGGAGTCCGTGCACCTCAACAACTGGGTGCAGAAGGAGCGCAAGAGCGGCGCCCGGATCCTGATCGAGCGGCCCGGCTCGGATCTCCGCGAGGTGGTCTTCAAATGAAAGCGGCGGCCCGCTCCGTCGCCGCGACGCCCGCGCCCGCCGCGGTGCGTCCGCGTCTCCGCGAGGGAGCGGCGGAGGAGCTCGTGCCGCCGGCCGAAGGGGCCAGCCTCGTCACCGTCGCCGACCGGGTCCGCAAGTGGGGCATGTACCAGTTGCTCTGGGCGTTCCTGATGACGATCGGCCTCACCCTGGTGACCGCCCTGCTCCTCGACACCCCGGACGCCGGGAAGCTCCTCGCGCTCGCCAAGGACGACCGCGAGCTGGCCGTGTCGCTGGCGGAAAAGCGCTTCGACCACCTGAAGCAGATCCTGCAGATCCTCCTCCCCGCCGAGACGGCGCTCCTCGGCTCGGCCATGGGCTTCTACTACGGCTCGCAGTCCAAGTCCACGGGTGGGTGAGGCTTCACCCCGTACAACGGCCGTGAACCGAGGGGTCATGCACACCAATAAGTAGGACACCCCCAACCGCCGGCGACGCAGCTATCGTCGTCCGGATTGTACGTATAGAAGCAGTTACCCCCATTGAACGTGGAGCAAGCGATCCCGCAGCTCAGACACCCGCTTGGAGACGGGCACTCATCTGCCGACAGGGTGTTGATCCACGTCAGCACCAAAGCCAGCGCCAGCAAGCACAGCCGCACGTAATTCTTCATGATTTCCTCCTTGGTGGGAGTGCTACACCATGTCTCCCTTTACCTAAAGGTGCGGATCCCTTCCCGGCGAGAGCCCGGAGGGCCATCCGATCCCAAGCTCCGCGAAGCCGCGGCAACCGGGATACCTCTGCGGCGCGCGGGAGAGTGAGGAACGCGGCGGCGTATCTGTCTCGCTCGACCTCGATGCGTACACTGAGAAAGTTGTAGGGCGACGAACAGCCAACCGACGGAAGCCCGGCGCCAGCTCTGCCGTCAGAGGAGGAACGCGATGGTTCACAAAGCCACCCTTTCGACATTTGCGATCGTTGGCATCGCCATCGCAGTCTTTCTGAGCGCCGCCCCGGCAAAGGGGCAGCAGTGCAACGGCTCGCCAGGCGGATGGGTCGGCTGCCGCGGTAATGGCTGCGCCGTCTGTACGGAGATGGTCACCGGCTACCCGCTTTACTTCCAAAACCACCCGCTCTGCTCCCCGAACTCCACCTGCGCCGGCCTCCATTACACCTGCAACGCCAACTGCCCGGCCCCTTCGTACGCCGATCAGTGCAACGGCTCGCCGGGCGGATGGGCCGGTTGCCGCGGCAACGGCTGCGCCGTCTGTACGGAGATGGTCGCCAACTACCCTCTCTACTTCCAGAATCACCCGCTCTGTTCCCCGAACTCCACCTGCAACGGCCTCCACTACACCTGCAACGCCAACTGCCCAGCCCCGACCGACGCCGATCGCCTCACCTGCACCGTGGATACCTGCGGCAGTTGTTACCGGCCCTCCAGCGCCGAGAATGCCGAAGGAGACGGGATTCCGGACCAGCTCGAGTACGACCTGGCCTACAAATACTTCCCGAACATCCTGCTGCAGCACCTCGATACGGATCTCTTGGAAACCTACGTCTACAATTCCAAGTCCATTCCGTACACGGTGGAGCCGTTCGGCCCGGCCGGGATCTGCAACGAAACCTTGAAGTGTCTGCAGATCAAGTACGGGCTGGCCTATTTCAACGATACGGGGGACCCGACCTGGGGCGGGGGTCACCCGGGGGATAGCGAGTTCTACGCCGTGCTCGTGATGCGCACCACGTCCTGGTCGAGCGCCCAGTTCACGGCTGACGAGTGGCAGATGATGCGCGACTTCACCGCTGCCCATTGGCGGAGCGATGCCGAGAGCAGCATGTACGGGGAGTACGGGAACTGCCCGCCGCCGTGCGCGCAGTGGACCGGCAACGAGCAGGCCTGTCACGCCGAGAATCGGTGCATCTGGGTCCCCGGCCAGTGCATCGGCGGCGCGGACGCGAATTACCAACCCTGCTCCTTCTACTCCGACGAGGGGTCATGCTTCTTCGCCGGCGGGAGCTGCCAGTGGGTAGGCGACCTCTGCGGAGCACGCTCGGATACCGCGTGCTATTCATCGTTGCCGCGGACGGCGCGGTGGACGGCCTATGCCGCGGAGGGCAAGCATGGCCTCTACCACACGGACTCCGAATGCGACGGCGGTGGGGTCTGCATTCCGTTCTTTGGCTGCATCGATGAATGCCCCACCAACACGTACAACATGCGGGACTACATCTCGGGCCTGCTGCAAAACGTCGGCAACTGCACCAACCACGGTTCGTTCGATGCGACCATCCAGGATCCCGACAATTGCCGCCTCTACAACGTCTGGGGCGGCGCCGCCTTCGGCGAATCCACGGACTATAAAAGTCATCTGTGCTATACGCTCGCCTGGGACGTGCCGTAGTTCGGCATTGCCTCCACGGGTATGTCCTGGGCGATCCGCGGAGCCCCGGCGTGCCCTTCGAAGCCCTCACCTCCCCGGCCCTCCTCTCCCGATGCCAAAACAGAGATTTGACATCACTCTCCCGCCGGCGCTAGGCTACATCCATGGCTAGGAGAGCCACCACCTACAGGATCGATCCCAACGTCCAGACTGGGTTGTCCACGCTGAGCAAGCTCTTGGGCCGGCCGCGGAATCAGCTCGTGAATGAAGCGGTTCGGGACTTCGTCGTGAGGCGTACTCGAGAGGTCGAGATGGATCTCGAGGCGACTCTTGACGCACTGCGCGCCTACCGCAAGAGCGATCCCAATTTCGAGCGGGCGCTCGCAGACTACGCCGATGCGGAGGCTTCGCTGAAGGAAGACCCGGGAGAAGGGCGGAGAGCGATGGATCTCGGCCCCGCTCAGTCGAGAATCCTCGACCTGCTGGATGGTTAACTGGGACGACGACACGCCCCGGCTACGCAGCAATCTCGCCAAGGTATTCGGCAGAGTACGAGACGAGGCTCTACGCCGGGAGCCGTTGACAATCGAAGTTGCTCGCGGCTGGCAGCTCGAAATCATGCAGGGGCTCATCCCACCGGATCTGCAGCTCGTGGGGAGATTTCGGGGCGAGGCCGGGCTCGAAGACTACAACGTGAAAGTCGGTGATCTGCCCGGTGTCCGGGCTCCCGATGTGGCCGCTGAGCTGAGGGAATTCGATCGCAAGCTCCGGCTGGCGATCGCGGAGCTCGATGCTCTGATCGAGCCCGGCCAGGAACTGACGGGTGACCATTTGGAGGCCGTCCTTACCCTTTGCGCATGGGCTCATTCGGAGTGGATCCGCATTCACCCGTTCACCAATGGCAATGGGCGCACGGCACGGCTTTGGGTCAACAGCATCGCCATGCGTTACGGCCTACCGCCGTTCCTGCGTCTTCGCCCAAGACCAGGTGACGGATACGGCCCTGCTTGCGCCGCGGCGATGCAAGGGGATTGGAGCTCTACGGTCGCTCTACTCCGCAGGATGTACATCAACTCCTTGCTCACCTGAACTGGGATCGTAGAGGTGGGGGCGTCCCCGTGGCCCGGCACCTATCGGGGAGCGCACTCCTTCTCCCATCGCCTGAAAAGCAAAAGGGTAGAATCTCTGCGTGCCCATGATCCGTATCTGGCGTCTCGGCTTCTGCGCGTTCACACTCCTGGCGGCTTGTAGCAGCACCTTTCGTGACTACCAAAGGCTTCGGACATTCCCACTGCGCCCGGGCGCTCATCTGCCCTCATGGGTAAACCCTGTTGCCATGGTCCACAAGGGCGGGACTCTCTGCTCGCATCAAGCGACCGTCGATGGAGTTTCCTTCAGCGTCGATGTCGCTTGTGGGACCGATCGCATCGTTCACGTCGAGACCAGCGACGCTCATTTCGTAACGGCCGAGGGGCTTGCCGTTGGCCATGAGCTTCGGAAAGCACTGGTCGTCTCCGGAGCCCAGACGCTCCCTGACTCCTGTGATGTCCGACTGCCCTCCCAGTGGATCGCGAGCTGCGACAGGGGATCACCTGCCAAAATTGAGAGCTTCTATGCCTATTCCGTCTCGTGGTTCCGGGGACGTTCCTGATCGAATTCCGGTTCCCGCGCCCACCGCTACACGCAGGCCGAAACCGAGAGCCCGGAGGGCGGCATACTCTTAGCCGCGGGCGTAAGCCCGGCGTCCACGGCGACCCATCGCGGGCCTGCCCCGTCAGGGGCACCGGCCCGGCCCAGTCTTCCGATTCGCCTGGCACCTATCCGCTGCTGCTCTGACCGCCGAGATCCGCCTCGAGGCTAGCTTCATCCCTCGCCGTGATGAGCCCCCTCCGTCTCGCCTGATGGATTGCCTGCCGAACGAGGTTGGGAGGGACGCTGGCCTCGATGCAGTCCCGGAGAGTCCGGAGCGGAGCCGTAACGGGCACGGCCGAGAAGCTCGCACGGTCGGCGTCGCCGATGTCTCCGAAATGGAGCACCAGGCCCGCTGGAATGCGAAGCCGCCGCCGATGCCAGCTCGCCGGCACCGTCATGTGAACTTTCCCGGGAAGCGCGTCCGAGAGGTCGTGAAGCGCAAGCGCCGTCTCATGGGAGAACACTCCGGCCTGCTCACTCCAGAGCCAGAGCACGACAAGGTCCTCATGGTCGCTGGTCGGAAAGTGGACGAGACGGTACACCCCACGACGGGTTCGCACCATCCTCCCGCTTGCCAGGTGCTTGTGTAGGAGGGGACGGGAATATCCAGCCTGCGCGGCTTGGGCAGTCGTAAAGTAGCCACCTTGCGCCTGAGCGATAGCGAAAAGGCCATCCCAGTCCGGAGCGTGCGGGCTCTTCGTACCTGTCGTACCCATCGAGCACAAAGGTTAACCCGAGGTTAACTTTTGTGCAAGGCCAAGGCCTCGGGCCTGCCCCGTCAGGGGTAGACTCTGCCAGCGCAAAGGGCGACGGCGAATCGGACTATCCCTTTTCTGCTCAGTATCTTGGGATTCGCGTGGCACCTCTCGGGGCACCTCTCGGGGGCGGCCCAGTCTTGCGATTCGCCTGGCACCTATCCTCCCGCTGCACTATCTCGCTCCCGCCGGGGAGGACCAAAACGTCGGCACTTCTTTGCAACTGCCGACATATTGGGCTAACGTTCCCCCATGGAGAGAGCTCCCGCTGAACCCAAACCTGTGTCTCAGCTCAGCGCCGTGTTCCGGCCGCGGGACCTGGAAGCTCTCGGCATCCCCCGGAGCCGGTTGCGCGGCTGGCTTCGGCAAGGCACGGCCGAGCAGGTGGGACGGGGCCTCTACCGTTTTGCCGAGACCGCGCCGAGTGAGTACGAGACCCTCGTCATGGTCACGGCCCGCGTTCCACAGGCCGTCGTATGCCTGCTCACGGCCCTCCTCGTACACGGCATCGGCACACAGGCGCCGAGGGAGGTGTGGATCGCCCTCGACCGGAAAGCCCGTAAGCCCCGGCTCGAAGGACTCCCCGTCCGCGTCGTCCGCTTCTCCCCGCCGATGCTGACCTACGCCGTGCAAACGCGTGAGATTCAGGGTGTCTCCGTGCGCATCACCTCGCCCGCGCGGACGGTGGTGGATTGCTTCCGCTACCGCAACAAGCTCGGCCTCGATGTGGCTCTGGAGGCTCTTCGTGACTCCCTCGCCACCCGTCGCGTCACGGTGGACGAGATCCTGCGCATCGCCGAGGTCGGACGTGTACGCCGGGTGATTCAGCCCTACGTGGAGGCGGCTGTCTCATGACTCGTCCACCACGGAATCTCGCAGCCTCCGCTCGGAACCTCAGGGCACGGCTATCCCTTTTCCGCTCAGTATCTTGGGATTCGCGTGGCACCTCTCTGGCGCTGAACAGGAGGAATCCCTAGCCCCAACGGGGCGGAGGCAGCTCACCGAGACATGATCGCCGCTATCTCTTTTCCGTTCATTATCTTGGGATTCGGCTGGCACCTATCGAGTACTGTACTTCCTCCGCAAGATGAAAAGTGCACCTCTTCCATCGCACCCGACTGAACAGGCAGCCGCGCTTCTTCTCCCCGCTCTTGCAAACTGCCGACACGGGCTCGAATACTCAGTGAGGATAAAACGCCGATTAAGTCCGCAGTAGTCATATAAGGAGCACAGGTTCCGTGATAGCCACGGCGCAAGATAACCCAATTGTCAACCAGCAAGTTTAAGAGATATAGCGCGTGCGCTGCCGAGGGACAAATCAAGGCGAAGACGCAGTCGGACAACACAACGGGTTCATCGGCCGTATAGAGAGATATCTTGCCGCTGGTAGGCTTCCCCACACGGGGCAGAAGAACGGCCGGGCCCTTGATTGATCTATTCGACACCGCGACCCCACAAGCGGGCTGGTAAACACGATGTCCATTTAGGTTGCTTGTATGAACTACGGGAATGAGTCCCTTGCGCAGCGGCCCGACTCGATGCATGGGAGCACAGCCTCTAATCAACTGAACTTCCAGCCGCCACGGAGATTCCTGGTCACTCCGAATCGTCCCTTGAGTTATTCCCCTCGCTGAGCGGAAATCGATACTCACCGTTTCTGCCGTGCAGCTTGGAAAAGTACCTCGTGGATAGCGATCGAGAACGCTAAACTCGCCGATCTGCGACAGCAGGTTAATTGCCTCTTCGTCTCTTTGACTCCTGACGGAGTTCGCTGGAACAATCGCCAGAAGGTGGCCACCAGGCCTGAGATACTCGACCGCAGTGAGCAAGAATGCTACCGCTGGGCTACAAAGAACAGTGGAACCATCTCCAGTGTCAACGCGCCAACTTCGCGAACCGCGATAAGAGAACGGCGGATTAGCAATACATAAGGCCACCCTTCCCCTTGCATCGCGGAGCACTCGCGACGAAGCGCGAGAACGAGGTGACAGGAAGTCGCACCTACCGACACGCCAACTCTCCCATCTCTCAGAAATGGATGATACGACACAACGAGAAATGTCGCAGGCAACGATCTCACGCCGCGGCCATCTGCGAGCGGCCTGGATCAATAACTCACCTCCGCCCACTGCAAAATCAGCGATCAGACCGCTAGGCAGCCGTTGAAGGTGGCACAGAAGCTCCTTCGCGATGTGGGTAGGTGTATAATGTGCATCGACTGCCAGGATTGCGGAGGATCGATTTATCTGCCTCATGGCACGCTCAGGGCCTAGCGAGAAGGCATTGGCACAAGCTCCGCGTCACGACAGGATTCAATCTCGAGAAAACGCGTGATGTCATATTGTAAGACGGTTCGATCAGAATCAGTGCGCCCCATGCTTCTCACCGGGTTATCGTAAATCAATTCACTGAGTTCAGGCCTAGCTGCATGAAAAATAACGCCACCGAGCGCATGAGGTTTTGTACCAACTAAAGCGATCCTAAGAAGAGTTTCAGGATAGCGATCCTGCAGCCCTCTAAGTATATAGAACACATCGAATGGATCATTAGCGGTAGCTAATTTTCGGCGAACCCAGTTGTCATCCCGCTCAAGAGGTATCATATTACCTTCGATGGTATAAAATGGATACTCAGCACGAAATCCCGGAACTCCTATTACAGGAATAACAGTTCCCGCATCAGGCTCAAGCTTTGCAAGAACTGCGTCAAACCGCCAACCCTCAAAACCAATCAAAGCCACTATTATCGTTTTCTCATTTCCCTGCCGCCTAAGGCGAACCAGCCCAGGTAGTGGGCGTATTCCATGCAGCCTGTCACTTAGCGCAAAGATGTCTCCTGGCCGTGGAATTCTCGACTTTTTGTAATGCACGGGCTCTACGTACACCGCCATCAACCGGAAGGGCTTTGCTGTCGCGCACTGTGTTCTCAGAACTAGTTCGGAAACCACTGGTGCCCATACATGGTGACTCAAACCCGTTACGTCGACATATATAGTTCTTGCGATTTCTAAGAGATTATCTATGAATGACTCAATATCTATCCGGCTTCTAAGCTTATACTCTCGCTCTCCCGATTTAAAAGCAAAAGATTCGTATTCCAACTCCTCGATTTTAAGAAAGTGACACTCCTGTGTCGATGTCCAAGCAGATGGCAGATGACTTCGATTCTCAACGGACTCACCATAAACGTATACTGCACTCTCGCGTACTTTAAATTCAGCGCGAGAGCCAAAGCGTATAGTGCAGCTCGGCGAAAGATGATAATCATCCATATGCAGCTTCAAACAGTCCGAGTTGCTGTGGGAGGGTTTCCAACCCATCGTCAACTTCACCCGCAGACTTTAGGAGCGCAGCCAGCCCTGCCTTCAGATTGACCGAGAGCAATAGCAAATCCTCACCCGCAATCTTAATTCTTCTCTTCTTTTGGTAGGGGAATACAAAAAAGGCGGAAAACACGGGATGGACTGAATACTCCGGCTCCCTCGACTCCGTATCGTCAGTCAACTTCGTAGCAGGCCATTTCCGTAGAACTTGGTGCATCACAGCAATGCGAAGCAACTCATCTACCTCGCGTGCCCTCTCTTGGGAGTGGGGGTGCGTTAACACAAAGGAAGTCGTATCTGGCTGCTTGCCCACAGAGTGGCGCGCAAGCAGATTAAGAAGTCGACCTAATCCAAGCAATAGAAACGTCAATTTATGGCCTTGCGGGTCAAGCGCCTGGACCTCCTGTACATATTTTCGGCCCACCGCAATACAGGCCTCAGTTTGATCCTTGGCTGATACCTGCATACTAATGTCATTGCATGTCGCGCGGTGAAGTTCGAACGCGCGCTCGATAATCTCGACTAGGTAGCGAATATTACCCCCAGAAACCTTCGCCAATGTGGACCATCCCGTATAATATTTTTGAATTCCAAGCCCCGAATGTTCACTTATTGTGTAAAGAAGGGACCGTTTATAGTTGTCCTTATAATTGCCTATATAAGAATCGGGGTCTTTTAAATACTCCTTGACGATGGCCACTAGCGGAACTCCCTCTGCCTGCGCACGCCTAGAAAGGTAGTACAAGAGCAGATCTGGAATATCCTCTGAGCGAAGTTCTGGAGCGCTGGACATTACGAAGCGAATTGGAGCGATGCGACGCTGAAGCCCAAGACGCTCCGCCTCTTCATCCACGGAAAGATCTTGCAAATAGTATGTAATGTCATGTGGCATATCCAGGACTTCGCTACGCTCAAGAGCGTGAGCTAACCGAGCATCACAGACTTCCCGAGCGAACGTCGGGTACTGACCATCACCAAAACGATCCGATAGATCTATTAAATCATAGTCGCCCGGATGTATTAGCGTCTCTCCGCTTAGCGTTTCTTTCGTTCGCCAGCCTTCAGCCTTTAGTCCGATCTTGAAGGCAAATTTATCGCGGCCATGCTTAATGAGAGTATTAAATAGCGCCTGCTGGCGTTCATCTAAGTTTTCAAACTCATCCACTATTATATAGAATATCTTTTTATTCAGCACATCTGTAGCAGTTAACGCACTGGCCATATACTCGATAGGCACGCCTTGTATACTAAGTGCAGAGGCTTTCAGATCTGCGATTGAGTTTATCCTTGACTCTAATATCACAAGAGCCTCACCGACTTTATCCGCTAGCTCCTGGATAGAGTTGATCGCGCCAAGATGAAGCGACAATGCGACTTTAGCGAGACCAGATGTCGCAACGGGCACCTTTAGTCCGGTGATCTCCTCGAACCAAAGAACGTATTGGCAGAATTGGGCGATTATCTCTAAGTTGACATAATGACCGAAAAAGCGCATCCACTGTTTAGAGTCAATTTCAGGCCCTGAAAAAGCAGTGACCCGGTTCGAGTCAATACACCAGTACAAACCGACATACCAAGCATTCGCAGCGGCCTCAGTAGACTTGCCGCTTAGCTCATAATGACCTATATAAGACAAGCTCTTTAGGACACTCGTCTTACCCGTTCCGCGCCCTCCTACTAGCGCGGTCGGTCGTGGTTCCTCGAGCTCAGGAAAATACCCGGGCTTCTGAAAGAGCCTAAATAGATCGCTCCGCAGCCATTCAGCTTTGTAACGGCCGAATACAGAACGTATCGCGTCAAAGATGTCGTCAGGCATCATGGCCTCCTGAGCAATGGATGCCACCCGTTAGCGTTCCAATGAAAGAGCGTAAGGCTCGCATCTGGGATGGTGTCGTCGATCGCCACTGCGAGTCCTAGTGCTCGATAACCGCACCAGTCGTTCGGTTTTGAGCCGTCTCCAAGTGGTATTCCTGCACGCTTGCTCGCCTCATAAAGTACACTATGGGACCGAGCACGGAGTTCTTCGGTTGGCCAGAGCAAAGACTGGGGGTGAAATGCGGAATACTCCTCGTCCAAGGTATGCCCCGGCAAGAGCATAACTACGGGCGCATATTGCGCTATAACCTCTACGGCAAGATAAGAACAAAGAACAGGCAGGTATGCGACCAAACCCGAGCCTCCAGCGGCCCTAAAGGATGATCTACCCGCACCTACCGAGTACTCCCGAATCCAAGTCTGGCAGAACTGGTTTCCACTTCCAGCGAAGTCGTCGAGAAACAATAAAGCTCTTTCTGGGTTTTTCAAGCGGGCCGCGAGTGCGTCTGGAGGATCCATGTACTGCTCCTGTTTCAACCCAAGGAGCCCTCTAGCTTTTCGGAGATAGCTGCGGCCACTGTCCGTTGCTCCTGGCCGCTCGTCGGTGGGATACGTTACAATTACGTTGGCTCGGAATTCTCGCCATTTCCTATTTCGGTCCTCAGGCGAAAATGAGGGATCTGTGACATGTGAACTTAATCGATGAAATGTGGCAGCGAGGATTTTTTTCGTTATCTCGGGCGCGAAGTAGGAAAAAGCATCAAGGAGCGCAATTGCCACCGGAATTTCGTCAGGCTCAAAGTTAGTCAACCAAGCCTCTGGGTCGATGGTAATCTCGACTGGCCAGATTGCCGCCTTTCTGAAGAAACTTAGCTTTCCCAATACACGCGTCACCTCGCGTTCGTGAAACACCTTTGACCTCACCGCTAGAGAAGAGTAGTACTATCTACGTAGATGCGCCATATCAAAAGAGCCCTCGTTGGATCGATGACCCGGCCCAAACCGAGCTTTCTGCGCTTCGTGGCCAAGGCGGCTGCTCCGAAGCAGAGGCCCTTAAGAACAGCCGGCATAGCCAGATCGACCTCGCCACCTGGACTCGTATTTTAGCATACCTCCTAGTCAGTGAGCTAACGGCCAGAGCCGGAAGCCATCTGGAGTATCACCATTGTAGGTCGTATACTTCGAAGAATGGACGAAATAACCGTCTCGATAATGCCTCTGGCTCATGCGAGGGACCTCCCGCTTCCTGCTTACCAGACCGAGGGTGCCGCGGCGATGGATCTTTATGCAGCGATAGAGGATGACGTACTGCTTCAGCCTGCTGAGATTGTTATAGTACCCTGTGGCTTCGCACTTTCTTTACCGACCGGATACGCCGCTCAGATACGGCCGCGTTCAGGATTAGTCGCGGCTTATGGCATCGGAGTCGCGAACTCACCGGCTACCATTGACTCTGATTACCGAGGCGAAGTGAAGGTTCTGCTCATCAACTTCGGTAAGGAGCCCTACTCCGTCAAGAGGGGTATGCGGATTGCCCAACTTCTAGTTGAAAAGATAGCTAGAGTATCATGGTGTAAGGTTTCTGTCTTGACGCCGACTGACCGAGATGACGGCGGCTTCGGCCATACTGGCCTGTCGTAAACGGACGCTCATGTGCGGGGAGAGATGTCGCCTGAGAGATGCACCTAGAGGAGGCGCACGCGGAGAGGTTGCCCGGGAGAGGTGCCGCCGAAACTAGGTGCCAGCCGTTTGCCACGCAAATACCTGGCCCATAGTAGCTTAGGGATTGCCATCTACCTTCCCTGCCGCCCCTGCCGGGGCTTGCCGGTTCGTGGTGACCGCCCACCCGGCGCTTCCGCGCCGGGCTATTCAAATGCGGCTCCTCTGGAGCCGGCCTCAGAGAGCCTACCCCCAACCCTGAGAGGCAAGGCGGTCTTGCAGCTCTGGCCTGCAAGGGGAGGCGCCTGCGGTGGACAAGCGGCGGCCGGCCTCATCATTCCTTCGTTGCGGCCGGGCTATTCAAATGCGGCTCCTTCCATGTGCTAACATGAACCTGACTAGTCAGATGACTAGCTCAATCCAGGCGTCTCCCAGGGAGGTTGTATGGCGCCGAACAAGGCAACGAAGCGTTGGCCGGTGCAGGACGCGAAAGCGCGTTTCAGCGAGCTGCTGGAGGCGAGCCTCAGGGAAGGCCCGCAAATCGTCACCCGGCGAGGAGTGGAGGCGGTCGTGTTGGTGCCCGTCGAGCAGTGGCGGCAATTGGAGCAGGCGGCCCGACCCAGGCTCAAGGATTTGTTGCTTGCCGAGTCACCGCGGGCTGAGATCCCTGTGCCTCCACGGCGAGGCTGGCGCCGGCGGACGCCCGCGGCGATGGAGTGAACACTCGTGTACCTCCTCGACACGAACGTCATCTCGGAACTGCGCCGGCCGCAGCCACACGGCGCTGTCCTGGCGTGGCTGAAAGGAACTGCCGATGAGGACCTGCATCTCTCGGCCGTCACTCTTGGCGAGCTGCAGGCCGGGGTCGAGCTCACCCGTGAACAGGATCCGGACAAAGCCGCCGAGATCGAGGCGTGGATCGACCAGGTGGCGCAAACCTGGAACGTTCTGCCGGCCGATGGACGGACCTTCCGCACCTGGGCCAAGCTTATGCATCGGCGCTCGGACGACCTGCTGGAGGACGCGCTGATCGCCGCCACGGCGATCGTTCACCACCTCGTGGTGGTGACGCGGAACGTTCGCGACTTCGCGATATTCGAGGTCGGCACTCTCAATCCCTGGAGGTGAAGCGGAAGCGCTTGCGCGGGTCCCCCCCTCCGTCGTCCCCCGGGGGCGCGACTTCCTCCTCGGCGACAGCCGGTTCAACAGCCGCGACTCCGCTCCTCGGAGCGCTGAAGCGGGATTCCATCCAGGGCCGCATCGCGGCTGTCCTGCATAGGGTGGAAGCGCCTTAGTCCGGTCGGGACCAGCGTATTTAAGCGCGCGACCACGCTTTGGTCGACGTTAATCTCGTCTTGGTCGACGTTGATCTCGTCGTGGTCGACGTTGATCTCGTCTTGGTCGACGTTGATCTCGTCGTGGTCCACGTCGATCACGTCATGGTCGACGTTGACCGCATCTTGGTCGACGTTAATCTCGTCTTGGTCGACGTTGATCTCGTCGTGGTCGACGTTGATCACGTCGTGGTCCACGTCGATCACGTCATGGTCGACGTTAATCTCGTCTTGGTCGACGTTGATCACGTCGTGGTCGACGTTAATCTCGTCGTGGTCGA
>JBIOVX010000140.1:0-10062 GCA_044868005.1 Thermoanaerobaculia bacterium
CCCCGCCCAACCGGTCTCAGGGCGGGGACAAGCCCCGCCCCTACGAAGAACATGATTTAACATCAGGAGACCGCATGGACAACCTGTTGACCGAGCTGGGTCAGGCGCTGGTGGAGGGTTCGCTGAGCGATGAGGACCTCCTCTACCGCACGGAGGGGCCTTCGGCGATCCAGATCCTGCCGCGCGCCAACGTGATCAAGATCGGCGGCCAGAGCTTCATCGACCGCGGCCGCGCGGCGGTCTTCCCGCTGATCGAGGAGATCGCGGCGAACCTCGGCCGCCACGAGATGATCCTCGGTACCGGTGCCGGCACGCGGGCGCGCCATGCCTACAGCGTCGGCCTCGACCTCGGCATGCCCACCGGCGTGCTCTCCGTGCTCGGCACCTTCGTCAGCATGCAGAACGCCCGCATGCTCAACTACCTGCTCGCCAAGCACGGCATCCCGTTCATCGAGCCGGCCCAGTTCGCCCAGCTCCCGCTCTACCTCGCCGAGCGCGGCGCCGTCATCTTCTTCGGCATGCCGCCCTACATCTACTGGCACCAGAACCCGGAGGTCGGCCGCATCCCGCCGCACCGCACGGACACCGGCAGCTACCTGGTGAGCGAGGTGCTGGGAGCGCGCTCGATGATCTATGTCAAGGACGTGGACGGCCTCTACACCGCCGATCCCAAGAAGGACCCGGACGCGCGCTTCATCCCGCGCATCACCGTCGCCGAGCTCAAGGAGCTGGACTTGCACGACGTCGTCATCGAGCGGGCGGTGCTCGATCTCATGGCGAACGCCGAGCACCGGCGCTCGATCCAGGTCATCAACGGCCTGGTGCCGGGCAACCTCACCCGCGCCCTCGACGGCGAGCCGGTGGGAACGATCATTTCCGTCGATTAAAGGGGATTCTGCCGCGTGACCGTACCCGAATTCATCCCGAGGATCGATCCCGAGACCGACGCCAAGCCCCGCCATCACGTGCGCTCGCGGCTGATGCGCGAGAGCCTGCTCGACCGCCAGGTGGAGCGCTCGACGGAGGGGCCGGTGCACCGCATGCTCCCCGAGGCACACGTGCTCAAGATCGGCGGCCGCTCCATCCTCGACGCCGGGCGGGACGTGGTCTACCCGGTGGTCGAGGCGCTGGCCGCGTGCCTCAAAAAGTGGAAGCTCATTCTCGGCACCGGCGGCGGCGTGCGCACCCGCCACGTGTTTTCGATCGGCATCGATCTCGGGCTGCCCACCGGCGTGCTGGCGCAGCTCGCCGCCGCCGACTCGCTCGCCAACGCCCACATCCTCGGCACGCTGCTCGCGCCGTACGGCGTCGTCGCCATCCCGCCGGAGATCTTCGGCCACTTGCTGCCGCTCTTCCTCCACGGCGCGCCGGGCGTGGTGTTCAGCAGCGTGCCGCCGTACTCGCTGTGGGAGCACCCGCCGGGCCTCGGCCGCATCCCGCCGCACCGCACGGACGCCGGGGCGTTCCTCCTGGCCGAGTGCTTCGGCTGCCGCAGCCTCACCCTGGTCAAGGACGTGGACGGCCTCTACGACGCCGATCCCAAGCGCGAGCCGTCGGCGAATTTCATCCCGGAGATCGGCCTCTCCGAGCTGCGCCGGCGGAGCCTGCCGACGCTTCCCTTCGAGCCGGTCCTGCTCGACCTGCTGCAGAACGCCCGGCTGCTCGACCGCTTTCAGATCGTCAACGGGCACCATCCCGAGCGGATCGCGAAGGCGCTGGCGGGCGAGCACGTGGGGACAGTGGTACATCGGGATGCGCCTTGACGCCTGCTGGTCCGTATGGTAGGAGTTGCATACCGAAGCTAGAGTGAAAACCGTGACACCTTGATTCGAACGGTCGCGCCCCGTAGCGCGGCCGCGAGGAGGGTCAGGAAATGTCGCGAAACGCGCTAATCCCCTGGAAAGACGCGCTGTGTCTTGCTGTCTGCACCGCTCTGTCCGCCGGAGCCGCACTGGCGCAGGGCACGATCACCTGCCCGCCCACGGTCCCGCAAGGCGCGGAGCTGCGCGAGCTGCCAGAGCTGCGGGCCGACGCCAACCACGTGCTCAGCACGATCTTCAACGTCGAGCTCAAGCCGCAGTGCGTTCCGGTTCAGGATCCGACGACAAAGGCCTGGTCGTATCAGGTGATGTCCTTGCGCACCTACGTCTACAAGGACCCAAAGACGGGGAAAGACACCTACGGTTATCCCGGGCCCACCTTCCGCATCCGCAAGCAGGAGGAGGTGGTCGAGGGCAAGAAGGACAAGCTCACACCGGGCGACCGCCTGAAGATCCTGCTCGTCAACAATCTGCCGCCCGAAACGACACCGCACGGCAAGTGCGACGACGCGTGCGCCGGTACCAACACGGACTGCTCCACGATCACGCTCCCTACGCCTTCGCAGTGCGTGAACGCCGTCCACGCCAAGCCGCCGAAGATCCTCCCCGGCTGCTGCTGCCTGGTCAACCAGAGCCAGGCCTACCCGGAGTGCTTCCATGGCGACAACACCACCAACCTCCACTTCCACGGCACCCACGTCTCGCCGCAGTCGCCGCAGGACTTCGTGCTCCTCGAATTGAAGCCCAAGCTGCCGCCAGGCACCCATCCGCCGGCGGATGACCACCCCATGGACCCCCGCGGCACCGTGGCCTACGGACAGTTCCAGTACGACGTCGATCCGCCGCCGCCGACCCAGGCCGAGGGCACGCACTGGTACCACCCGCACAAGCACGGCTCGGTGGCCCTCCAGGTCAGCAACGGCATGCCGGGCGCGCTGATCATCGAAGGCAAATTCGACGATTGGCTGCGCGGCTACTACGGCGGCAAGCTGCAAGAGAAGGTCCTCGTCATGCAGCAGATCGCGGAGATCGTCAACCTCTACACCGATATAATCCCGCCGCCCAATCTCATCAACGGCCAGGTCAACCCGACCGTGCACATGAATCCAGGGGAAGTGCAGCGCTGGCGGTTCGTCAACGCCACCATGAAGGTGGCGGCGCAGGTCTCGCTCAACTTCCCGCCCGGTGTGCAGGTGAAGCAGATCGCCATGGACGGCGTCCGCTTCTCGCCCGAGAACTACACCACGCAGCCGCTCTTCGAGCCGAGGGATCCCAGCGTGTTCAAGATCTCGCCGGGCAACCGCGCGGACTTCCTCGTCCAGGCTCCCATCGAGCCAGGCGTCTACCGGGTGACCCACCGCCTCGCCGGCAAGAGCCAGATGAGCGAAGGCAAAGCGGAGAAGATCCGTGAGCGCGACCAGGCCCTGCTCCAGGTCGAGACGGCGCGGCTCGGCGCCAAGGCGGCCGGGGAGGGCGCCGAGCTCGGCCTCGTCACGCTGGTGGTCGAGGCTCCCGCCGCGAAGGCGCCGCAGAAGCCGGCCATCGCCACTGGGTTCCCGCCGGCCGCGCAGTGGCCTCCGATGCCCTGGTATCTGAAGGACGTCCCGGCCAAGACCGATGACAAGTTTGGCTTGACCTTCGAGATAACCTCTCAAAGCGCCCCTCCCGGCCCGGGCAATCCGACCAACCAGTTCATGATCAACGGCCTGCAGTACAACCCCAACTGTTCCAACATCACCACCCGGCTCGGCACGACGGACACCTGGTTCGTCCAGAACAGCAGCGTACTGGCGCACCCGTTTCACATCCACATCAATCCGTTCCAGCTCTTCGAGCAGGGCCAGGTGATCAACGGTCAACCCGTGCCGTTCGTCAAGTACGCCAGCCCGCCCTGGCAGGACACCATCGCCCTGCCGGTGGTTGCCTCGCCGGCGGCTCCCGTGGCTTGGGATGTCGACGCCGGTCCGATCTGGAACAACGACGACGCGAAGGCCAAGTGCCCCGGTGTCTGCTCGAACAAAAGCGGCGGGACTTGGAACGGCAACTGGACCACCACCGTGCCCGGCAAGATGTCGGTGTGCGGCTGCCAGTACACGGAGGGCAATGGCTACGTTCTCTTCCGCCACCGCTACCTGGAGTTCACCGGCGAGTACGTGCTCCATTGCCACTTCCTGGGCCATGAGGACCGCGGCATGATGTTCAACGTGCAGACGGTCTGCAAGGACGATCCGACGAAGTGGGGCAAGGCGACGCCGTACGGCCAGCCCGAGTGCGTGCCGGGGAACCTGATCCCGGCGGCGCCCCCCTGCCCGCCGGCCGCGGCGGACGCGGGCTCCGGGACGGAGGAGCATCCAGGGGGCCATTCGATTCACTAGAATCGGGCCCCGGTGACAGCGGAAGCAGCCAGCGCCCCATCCTCGTCGCTGCGCGGGGCCTCGAAGGAGTACCTCGCGGCGAGAGTGCGGGCCCTCGCCGACGTCGATCTCGATCTGCCGGCCGGCGTCCTCACCGTCCTCCTCGGCGCCAACGGCGCGGGCAAGACCACGTTGCTGCGCATCCTCGCCGGCCTGCTCGCGCCGAGCGCGGGCACGGTCGAGGTGCTCGGCATTCAGCAGCCCGCCGAGTCTCGCCGCCGCGAGCTGCGCCGCCGCGTGACCTACATCTCCCAGGAGCCGGCCCTCGATCCCGAGATGACCGGCGGCGAGACCCTCTCCCTGCTGGCCGCGCTCTACGGCGTGACGCGGAAAGACCGGGCGCAACGGACGGGCGAGCTCGCGGACGCCTTCGGCCTGCAGAACCATCTCGGGCGGCCGGTGCGGATCTGGTCGGGAGGCTTGAAGCGCCGCCTGCACCTCGCGGCCGGCATGATCCACGATCCCGAGCTGCTGCTGCTCGACGAGCCGACCGCCGGCCTCGACGTCGAAGGGAACGACTTCCTGTGGGCCGAGCTGGCGCGCCGCGCCCGCGAAGGCCGCGCCGTGGCCGTGGTGACCCACGACCTCGCGGCGGCCGAGCGTCACGCCGGCCGCATCGCCATCCTGGACGAAGGGAGGATCGTCGCGATCGGGGAGCCCACGAATCTCGCCGAGCTGTACCGGCGCGCGACAGGACGCGATCCGGCCGTACTTGCCCCACGAGGTAAGGGTCTGTGAATTTATTGGGTCTGCCCTCCGAAGCCCTCACTCTGGAGGTGATCGCGGCCGTCGCGCGGCGCACCTGGACGGTCACCTGGCGCCGGCCGGTGGTTCTCACCTTCTCGCTCGGCCAGCCGCTGATCTGGATGCTGTTCTTCGGCTTCCTCTTCCACCGTTTCCTGCCGGCGGACCTGCCGGCCGGCGCCTCCTACATCGATTTCCTGGCACCGGGCGTCTCCGCCATGACCGTGCTCTTCGGCGCCTCGCAGGCGGGGATCGGCTGGATCCGCGACCTGCAGACCGGTTTCCTGCCGCGCCTGTTGAATACCCCGGCGAGCCCTGCAGCCATCCTCGCCGGTAAGCTCCTGGCGGACGTCCTCCGCCTTCTCCTGCAGGCGGCTGCGGTCCTGGCCCTGGCGCTCCTGCTGGGAGCCGAGGTGCGCTTCGCGCCCGCGGCGTTCGTCATGGCTCTGCTCTGCCTGGCGCTCTTCGCCGCCGCCTTCTCCTGCCTCTCTTGCGCGGTGGCGCTGCGGGCGCGGGCCCAGGAGTCGATGGCCACCTTCGTCCACCTGGTGAACATGCCGCTGCTCTTCACCAGCACGGCCCTGGTGCCGCACCGCGAGATGCCCGGCTGGCTGGCCGCCATCGCGCGCGTCAATCCTCTCTCCCTGACCGTGGATGCCTGGCGGGGCGCCCTGCTGCTCGGCGCGATGCCCTCCATCCAGACCGTGGCTCTGCTGGCGCTGCTCGCCGCCGCTCTCTTCGTCCTGGCTCTGGGACAGATGAGAGCGGCGGCGGCGCTGTACTGAAGTCGCCGGTCGAGCGGCTCCAGCTTCCCACTCCTCGGTGCGGCGCATCCCACCCCGGCGGGTGTGCGATTTGGGGACCGTTCAAGTTAATGTTTGAACTAGCACTAACGGCTTCTCTTCGGAGGTGACCCATGCCTGAACTGCATAAGCCAGCCCGCACGAGCCCGATGAAGGTTGAGCTCTTCCTGGACAAGATCAACCAGGAAATGATCCGCACCGTCGGCCAAGCGGCTGGGTGCGACTTCTATGTATCCTGGACTAAGAGCTGCTGCGTTCTCGACTTTTCACTCGCGCGCCCGGGGGACGACGCCGTTCTTCCCGCGGACTTCAAGGGTCTGCTGTTGCGCAAGGAGCCCGAGGGCGCGATGATGTGGGATCCGCGGACCGGCGCCGTGTACAAGCTGTCCGAATCCGCCTATCACGCGCTCATCGATCTCGACTCCGGTTTGAGCGAGCTCGAAACCGCCCGCCGTCACCGCGTTTCGCTGAAAGAGGTCAAGGGGCTCACCCGCAGCCTCGAGAAGATCACCCGGAGAGCTACCCAATGAGCAACCGTCCCGGGGCTCCGCTCTTCGCGACGGTCAACGTGACGGGTGTCTGTAACCTGCAGTGCCGGTACTGTTTTTTCCAGCCGAGACTCGAGCGGCCCATGGCATGGGACGACTTCCGCCAGGTCATCGCGGAGCTTGTCCGCGCGCGGGTCTTCTTCGTCAATCTGAGCGGCGGGGAGCCGTTCACTCACCCCGAGATCGAGCGCTTCCTGGTGCACGCTCACGACAACTTCCAGCACGTCGTAACCTTGACCAACGGGACGATTCTGCGGCCGCGAGTCCTGGAGACGATCGCCAGCATCGTTCGTGCCAAGGGAGGCTTCCCCGTACAGGTGTCCCTCGACGCCGTGTCGTCGGAGATCAACGCTCAGACCCGTAGCGGGTCGGAGCGAATCCTGGAGAACCTCGAAAGGCTCCGGGACGTGGGCGCCAACATCGTGGTGGCGGTCGTAGTCAATCGCTGGAACGCGCCGACGGTTATAGGCTCGATCATCGAGCTCGCCCGCTACACTCGTTACTTTCACGTGATGAGTGTCCAACCCGTTCGGGCCCTCGCCGGCAGGGATGGCGAGCTGGCGCTGACCGAGGAGGATCTGGTGCCGATCTGGGAAGGGATCTCGGCCCTTCGTTCCTCACACGGACTTCACGTGGATACGCCGGCCGATGATGCCCCGGAGCGGGGATGCGCCTACGGCGCCCCGTGCATGGCTGCCTATTCTCATCTGGTGATTGATCCGGACCTCCGCGTGCGACCCTGCGACCGCTTAGTGGACGTCTTCATCGGCGATCTCCACCACCAGGAGCTTGCCGAGATCTGGCACGGCCCTGCGGTCCTTCCCGTTCTCGACAGCCCGGTGCCGTTCTGCCGCGCTGCACAATAAACAGGGCAAGGCGCCAGGCCTGGTTCTGGTTCCGCGGGGAGTGAGAGGGCGAAGCGCCGCAACCGAGGGCGGGAGCGGCGCTCCGCTGGCCTACTTCTTCTCCGTAAACGTGACGATCGCCGAGGTCCCCTCGCCGGAGGTGGAGACCATCACGCTCGCCGTCCGCTTCTCGTCGGAGCTCGTGGCGGTGACCGAGCCGCCGGCGGTCGCGCCGTTGGTGGAGTAGGAGGTCTTGTCTGCCTTGAAGCCGCCGTTCTTGAACTGCTCCTCGTAATAATTCAGCACCTGCTCGACGGAATCCTTGGTGGTCACCGTGAAGGCGGCGGAGCGGGCTTCGTTGGTGGTGGAATCGAAGGTCCCCTGCACGGAGCCGCCCGGATAGCTCGGCACCCAGGAGGGAACATTCTTCACCGTCCCCGCGCCCCACGTCGCCACCTCGCCTTTGTCGTTGGTGACGGTGAGCGTGCCCTCCTTGCCCGAGGTGTCCACGACGGTCTTGCCCTCCTTGGTCTCCACCGACCAGCGGCCCTCTTTGGCGTCCTCGGCGCTGATGGTCGTCACCTCGCCGGTCTTCTTGTTCTTGATGGTGAGGGTGTTGGTCTTCTCGTCGGCGCTGACGAGCTCTACATCCGGGCTCATCTGCACGGCGAGCTTGGCGGCGTTGAACGCGGGGTTCTCCGCGAACTGGTCGATCTTCTGCTTGGCGAACCAGCCGAGAGCGCCGAGCACGAGAGCGCCGACGAGGATCAGCCCGCCGCAGCCGATGAGGATCCAGCCGAGAGGGCCGAGCCCCTTCTTGGCCGGCGGCTGCGTCGGCGCGCCCGGCGGAGGTGGTGGAGTAGGTTGAGCCGGATAGGTCATAGCGTTTCCTTTCGTGGCCTCCCGAAGAGCGTTGGAGAGGAGAAAGATACCATGAGCCTAGCGCCGGCGAAGGCCCAGGCGCTCCACCCGGCCAGGAATGCCCACGCGGCGGATCTCCACGGATTCATAACCAAGGCGCTCGACGATGAACCTGCCGTCGATGACGTCTCCTGCCAGGGCATTGAAAGTCCGCTTGCCGTCGCCGAGCACGGCGATCCTCTTCTCGCGCGGGCCGAAGCTTCCCAGATACTCCAGGGTGAGGGCAGGGAGCGCCGCGGCCGGCTGTGACGGAACGGACGGCTGTTGCGCCGGCGGAGTGAGGATGGGCGCGTCCTCCGGCGGCAGCGATTTACGAAGAGGAGGATCCTGGAAACGCCAGGGATCCCGCCCGGCGGCCGAGAGAGGACGCGCTGCGTCGAGGCTCGCCAGGTGGAGGCTGACGACTTCAGCTCTCGGAGCAGGTTCCTTGACGGCGGCTCCGGAGGGGCTCGCGGGCTCCATCCTCGCCTTCTCAGGGTCTTGCAGAAACCGCCACCCCGCGCTCAACACCAACACGCCGAGGACGATCACGAGGATTCTCGGACGGGTCCCTTCGTTCATGACCTGCCTCCCGCTACAGCATTGATACGCGCGAGAGGGCGCCGCCGTTTTGAAACAGCGGTCGTCGTCGCCTAGAGATCAGACGACCCGGCGCCGGGGGATATCCCTCCGGCGTCCAAGGAGATATTTCCCATGAGTATCAGCATTATCGACCATGCAATCGCCATGCAGCAGAACCCGTCCCAGGTCAGCGATTGGGCTCCCATCATCAACAACTGTATTGCGGCCCATCCTGAGGAGATCATCACCTTCCCGCCGCGGCCCCATCCGGGCAATGACTTTTTCCAATGCAACGCCACCATCGAAATCGGTGCGAGCAACGCCTCCCGGCCGGTCGTGCTGCGAGGGGAGATGGCCGACTGGGGGCGCGGCACGCGGCTCAGGTTTCCCGCCGGTGTCCAGGCGATGAGCATCCGCGCCCCGAGATCCCGCCTCGAGGACATCGCCGTGATCGGTCCCGGCCGCGGCACCGGCGCGGCGATCGCCAGAGCCGTGCTCGTCGAAGCGCAATGCGAGCTCAGACGCTTCACCGTCTACCAGTTCAACGGCACCGGCATCGAGATCTCGGCGGACCGTAACAGGACCCCGCCGACCAACGCCAACAACTGGTTCATGGAGCGCTGCTTCGTGAAGTCGTGCGGCCTTCATGGCATCTACGTCCATGGCGGGGATACGAACAACGGCGTCGCCATCGCCACCTCGGTCACGGACTGCCTCGGGCATGCCGTCTGGGACGACTCCTTCCTCGGTTGCCAGTGGCTCGGCGGGCACGTGGATGCGACGCAGGGCCAGGATGCCTATCGCGCCGAAAGAGGGAGCCGCAGAGCGCTCTTCCTCGGCTGCTATTCAGAGGGCAGCGCACCCATCACCGTCGAGCTGAGCTCGATGCTGATCGGCGGGCATTCGCAGACCGCGTTCCAGGGCACCGGTACCACGCTGCACGACGCGGCGATGCGAAACGTCACACTGGTGAGCCCCACGCTGCAAGCCGCCGACAAGATCAACGACGCCGACGCCCAGTGGCTTTGCAGGCTGGTGGTGCCCGATGACGAGTTTTATATCGTCTCCTACGACGGCAGGCTGAGGGCTGATGGAACCCCCAAGTACCCGAACCACTTCGGCTGGGTCAGGGCGCTCTTCAGGAATCAGGTGGAAGCCTTTGCCTTCTCGTTCGGCAAGGCGCAGGGTGGGGGAGGGCAGCGCAGGTAGCGGCAGCGGGGAATCGCGTGGTGGTTCAGGGTCTGCCCTTCGAAGCCTCACCCCCTACCCCCTCTCCGTGACCGGAGAGGGGGAGAACAGCAAAAAGCAACGTCCTTTTCTTGTTTCCCCCTCTCCTGTTAGGGAGAGGGGGCCAGGGGGTGAGGCTTCGAAGGGCATACCCGCCCGATATCCACAAGCCAACTGAA
>JBIOVX010000141.1:0-14839 GCA_044868005.1 Thermoanaerobaculia bacterium
TGGGGGTGGGGACAAGGCAGAAACAGGGCGGCCACATAGGGCCGCCCCTACATAAATCGCAGTCCCCAGATTGACCACCAAAACGAGCTTGTGAAAAATCGCACAAGCGTGGTATGCTCGCGATGACTGAGGAACCGACGTCCCGGAGCAGTCTGGCCAGGCTGTCTGGCATCGGGGTCGAGCTCGTCGCGGCGATTGCGGGTTTCACCTTCGCCGGCTATTGGTGGGACCGGCATTTCGGCACTCACCCCTGGGGCGTTCTGACCGGCGCTGTCCTGGGAGTGGTCGGCGGGATGTACAACGTGATCCGCCAGTCGCTGGCGGCCACCCGGGAAGCTGGTTCCGGGATCAAGACAATGAAGGGCGACGGGGAGCGGTGACCGTCCTCCGGTTGCCGGCCGGGGAAGCGGCCATGAGACTAAGGTCTCATTTCCTCGTCTCTCGGCGGCTCCAATAATCATTGACAGGAGCGCGCGGTGAAACGAGCGGAAACGGCGGCCGCCATTCCGGTCGCGGGGTTCCTGGTGTGGGCGGCCGCGGTCGGGCTGGCGCTCGTCCTGCTGGGATACGCGCCGACGCGGCGGCTGGGGGGCGAAGAGGCGCTGCCGGCGATGATCGCCGGGTGCGTCATCGGCGTCCTGGCCTCGGCGGTGGGAGCGGTGCCGGTGGCGCTGGCCCGGCGGCGCGGCGCCCGGACGGCGACGCTGCAGGGGATGCTGGTTTCGATGGCGCTGCGCCTGACGGTGGTCGTGGCGCTGGGTCTCTCGGCGGCCCTCTCCGGCTGGTTCGCGACGCGGCCGCTGCTGATCTGGATCGCCCTGGGCTACATGGCGCAGTTGGCGCTCGACGTATGGTACGTGGTGCGAGGATTCTGATTCCCTTGGGGAGACGGCCGGATGTTCATCGCGTTCATGGCTGAGAACCCGCTCGAGCACATCGTGCGGCATCCGATGATCCAGCGCAACGGCTTCACGCTGCTGGACAGCCACATCGTGATGCTGATGCTGGCGGGATTTCTGCTCATCCTGCTGCTGCCGGTCTGGGTGCGCCGGCGCCGGGGAACCGACGCGGTGGGCTCCCTGGTGCCGACGGGCGCCGGAAACGCCGTCGAGGCCATCTGCGAGTACCTGCGCAAGGAAGTCGCGCGGCCGGCCCTGCAGGAGCATACCGACCGCTTCATCAAGTTCATCTGGACCGTTTTCTTCTTCATCCTGACGGTCAATCTTTTGGGGCTGCTGCCGATCGGCGGGCTGAAATTGATGGGCGCGCACCTCGGCGGCACGGCGACGGCGAATCCCTGGATCACCGGCACCATGGCCCTCATCACCCTGGGGATGATCGTGATCAACGGCCTGCGGCTGGGGGGGAAACAGTTCCTCGCCCATTTCAATCCCGGCCCCATCTGGCTGTCGTGGCTGCTGATCCCCATCGAGGTGGTCGGGCTGCTGGCGCGCGTCTTCGCCCTCATCGTCCGCCTCTGCGCCAACATGATCGCCGGGCACGTGCTGCTGGCCGTGCTGCTGAGCTTCATCTTCTCGGCGGCGGCGAAGGGGATCGCGGCCGGGCTCGGCGTGGCCGTGCCGGTGGTGCTGGGCAGCGTGGCGATCACCATGCTGGAGATCTTCGTGGCGCTGTTGCAGGCCTTCATCTTCACCTTCTTGACGACCCTGTTCATCGGCCAGGCCGTGGTGTTCCACCACGACGGCCATCACGAGGGAGCAGAGGCGCACTGATAGGAACTCGATTCGCCAACTTCAGGACCCTTAGGAAAGGACCCTTTTCGATGAGCAAGAGAGCTGCCAGATTCGCTTTGTTGATGATCGTTGCCGGCTTCGTGCTGATGTTCGTCTCCGTGGCTCCGGCGACCGCCCAGGAGGGTGCCGGCGCGGCGCCCGCCGGCGGTGAGGCGTCGTATTTCCTGACCACCGACGGCGCCCGCAAGCTGGGCGGCGCCATTGGCGCCGGCCTCGCCATCATCGGCGGTGCCGCCGGCATCGGCCGCATCGGCGGCAGCGCCGTCGAGTCGATCGCGCGCCAGCCCGAGGCCGCCGGCCAGATCAGCAACGCCATGATCATCACCGCGGCGCTGATCGAGGGCGCCACGCTGTTCGCCGTCGTCGTCGGCCTTCTGGCTTCGCTGTGAGGCGCGCATGGTCAAACGGGCACTGATCGCACTGGTGGCGCTGGCGGCGGCGGTGCCGGCGATGGCCGCCGAGGCGGAGCACGAGGCGCCGAGCCTCTTCGCCGGCGATCTCGGCAACTCCTTCTGGACGCTGCTGATCTTCGTCGTCGTGCTGGTGGTCCTCGGCAAGTTCGCCTGGGGGCCGATCCTCACCGCGCTGCAGACGCGGGAAAACTTCATCCGCGAGGCGCTGGAGAAGGCGAAGCGCGACCGTGAGGAGGCCGAGGAACGGCTGCGCGAGTACGAGGCGCGGCTGGCCGGGGCGCGCGCCGAGGCCTCGGCCATCGTCGACGAGGGCCGGCGCGACGCCGAGGCGGTGAAGCGGCGCGTCGAGGAGGACGCCAAGCACCAGGCGGACCTCATCATCGAGCGCGCCAAGCGCGAGATCCAGATCGCCACCGACACGGCCACCAAGGAGCTCTACGTCCATTCGGCGAGGATGGCGATGCTGATGGCGGTGCGGGTCATCGGCCGGGAGCTGACGCCGCAGGATCACGAGCGCCTGATCTCAGAAACTCTCGACGAGATCGAGGGAGCGCAGCGGAACTGAGCCATGGCGAAAGTGGACGATCGCGACCTGCCCCTCGGCCGGCTCTACGCCGAGGCCATGCTCCGTCTCGCCGAGGAGCGCGGCCAGGGCGACGCGCTGCTGGAGGAGCTCCAGGAGCTGGTGGCACTCCTCGACCAGAACCCCAGGCTCGACGATTTCCTGGCCAGCCCCCTGGTCGACGGCAAGGTGCGCGCCCAGGTGATCGAAGAGACCTTCCGCGGCCGGGCGAGCGACGTGCTGGTGGACTCGCTGCAGGTGATCAACCGCAAGGGGCGGCTCGCCTTTCTGCGCACCGTAGCCGAGGCCTACCGCATCGCCCATCGCGACCTGCGCGGTTGGGTGGAGGTCCACGTCCGTACGGCGGTGCCCTTGACGGAGGCGCTGCGGAGCCGCGTCAGGAACGCCGCCGCCGCGTCCACCGGCAAGAAGCCGACGCTGGCCGAGCGGGTCGATCCGGCGCTGATCGGCGGCATCGTCATCGAGGCCGAGGGCCGCAAGATCGACGCCAGCGTGCTGACCCGGCTGCTCGAAGTGAGAGACGCGCTGAGGAATCGCGCCTCCGAAGAGATCATTAGCGGCACGCCCTACGTTGCCGAGAGCTGAGCGAGGCAAGGAGCCTTCATGAGATTCAAAGTCGACGAGATCGCATCGGTCATCGAAGAGGAAATCCGCAAGTACCGCACCGAGGTCGACCTCAGCGAGGTGGGCAAGGTGCTGGAGGTGGGCGACGGCATCGCCCGCATCTACGGCCTGACCAACGCCATGGCAAACGAGCGCCTGGAGTTCGCCAACGGCGCCCAGGGTCAGGTGTTCAACCTGGAGGAGAGCTCGGTGGGCGCCGTCGTCCTCGGCGACTATCTCGGCATCAAGGAGGGCGACGAGGTGCGCCGCTCGGGCGAGCTGCTCTCCGTGCCCGTCGGGCCGGCGCTGATCGGCCGCGTCGTCGATCCGCTCGGCCGGCCCCTCGACGGCCTCGGCGTGGTGGAGACGCCGCACCGCCGGCCGCTGGAGTTCAAAGCGCCGGGCATCGCCGAGCGCCAGCCGGTCAACGAGCCTCTGCAGACCGGCGTCAAGGCCATCGACAGCATGATCCCCATCGGCCGCGGCCAGCGCGAGCTGATCATCGGCGACCGCAAGACGGGCACGACCGCCATCGCGCTCGACACCATCGTCAACCAGCGCGGCGGCGACGTGATCTGCGTCTATGTGGCCATCGGCCAGAAGGAGTCCACCGTCGTGGGCATGGTCGACAAGCTGCGCGAGCTCGGCGCGATGGACTACACCATCGTCATCTCGGCGGGATCGTCGGACCCGGCGCCGCTGCAGTACATCGCGCCCTACGCTGGCGCGGCCATGGCCGAGTACTTCATGTACCAGGACGGCCGGGCGACGCTGTGCGTCTACGACGACCTGTCGAAGCAGGCGCAGGCCTACCGCCAGCTCTCGCTACTGCTGCGCCGGCCGCCGGGCCGCGAAGCCTATCCGGGCGACGTGTTCTACCTCCACTCGCGCCTGCTGGAGCGCAGCGTGAAGCTGCGCGACGAGTACGCGATCGTGCCCGCGGACACGCCCGCCGACAGCCGCGACCGCGCGGCCGCCTTCAAGCATCCCGAGGGCCTCGCGGCTCCCGAGGAACACCGGCCGGACGACGCCGGCGGCTTCTACCACCGGCCGCACGGCCGCAATAAGGCGGAGGCCTGGCGGGCCAGCCTGCCGGACGCCGATAAATACCGCGTGCACAAGTTCCCGGACAGCGGCGGCTCGATGACGGCGCTGCCGGTCATCGAAACGCTCGAGGGCGAGGTCTCGGCCTACATTCCGACCAACGTGATCTCGATCACCGACGGCCAGATCTACCTCGAGCCCGACCTGTTCTTCGCCGGCGTGCGGCCGGCGATCAACGTCGGCATCAGCGTCTCGCGCGTCGGCGGCAACGCCCAGCGCAAGTCGATGAAGAAGGTGGCCGGCTCCCTGCGGCTCGATCTCGCGGCCTTCCGCGAGCTGGAGGCCTTCTCGCAGCTCGGCACCGAGCTCGACGCCGCGACCCAGCGCCAGCTCGACCGCGGCCAGCGCTTTGTGGAGCTGTTGAAGCAGCCGCAATACCAGCCCTACAACGTCAACGAGCAGGTGCTGTCGATCTTCGCCGGCACCCGCGGCTTGCTCGACGATGTGCCGCTACGCTACGTGGCACGCTTCGAGAGGGCGATGCTCAAGCACTTCCGCGACGAGCACGAGGAGATCCTGGAAGAGCTGGAGAGCAAGCGCGACATCCCTGACGCGCTCGCGAACCGCATCAGCGAGGTGATCCGCGAATTCAAGACGCACGCGCAGGCCCGAGTCCGGGCGGAGGAGGAGGCGGAAGCGGCGGCGCAAGAGGCCGCGCGAGGAGGAAAAGGCGAATGAGGAGAGGCGCGTGCTTGTTTTCGCTTCGCCGTTCTGACGTCTGACTTCTTATTTCTCGAGCCATGGCCAACCGAAGAGTTCTCGTCAAGCGTCGAAAAGCGGTGCGCAACATCCGCAAGATCACGCGCACCATGCAGCTCATCGCGACCGCGCGCTTCCAGGCGGCGTTCAGCCGTGCCGTGGCCACCCGGCCGTTCACCGAGAAGCTCGCCGAGCTGGCGGCGGATCTCTCGCGCGCGGCCGGCGACGTCGAGCATCCGCTGCTCGAGACGCACGACGAGGTGCCGCGCTCGGCGCTCGTCGTGCTCACCGGCGACCGCGGCCTCGCCGGCGGCTACAACGCCAACGTCCTGCGCGCCGCGCTGCACCACCTCGAGCAGCAGACGGCGCAGGGCGTCACGGCCGACGTTCACATGGTCGGGAAGAAGGGGATCGCCTACTTCCGCTTCCTGCGTCAGCCGGTCGCCGAGCAGATCTCGGGGATCGGCGACAAGCCGCGCTTCGAGGAGGTCGTGGGGATCGCCAACGCGCTGATAGACCGCTTCACGCGCGGCGAGATCGCCTCGGCGCACGTGGCCTACATGAAGTTCCTCTCCGCCGGCCAGCAGCGGCCGGTGGTCGAGCAGCTCCTGCCGCTCCAGCCGGAGGCGAGCGCGGCGGCGGCAAGGCCGGTCGAGTACGAGTTCTCGCCGGAGCCGAAGCAGATTCTCGACGAGCTGCTCCCCGCGACGGTGCGCGTGCGGCTGTTCCAGGCTTTCGTCGACGCCGCGGTCTCCGAACAGGTCGCCCGCATGGTCGCCATGAAAGCGGCGACGGACGCCGCGGGCGACATCATCAAGTCGCTGACGCGCGAGTACAACCGGGCCCGCCAGACGCAGATCACCATGGAGCTGCTCGATATCGTCGGCGGCGCGAACGCGCTGAGCTAGATCTTCATAATTGGAGTCTTTCATGGCAAACGGCAACTACGGCAAAGTCACGCAGGTCATCGGCTCGACGCTGGACGCTCGGTTCCCGGAGGATCAGCTCCCCGGCATCTACAACGCCCTGCGAGTCGAAGTGGAGCGGACGGTGCTCGGCGAGACGAGCCATGAGACCCTCTGGTGCGAGGTGGCCCAGCATCTCGGCGGCGGCCGCGTGCGCGCCGTCGCCCTCGGTTCCACGGACGGCCTGCAGCGCGGGTCCGACATCCTCGACACCGGATCCCCCGTCACCGTGCCCGTCGGCATCGAGGCCCTGGGGCGGGTCTTCAACCTCGTCGGCGAGACGATCGACGGCCTCGGGCCGATCGCTGCGACCGAGCGCCGGCCGATCCACCACGAGCCGCCGGAGCTCGACGAGCTCTCCTCGAAGACCGAGCTGTTCGAGACCGGCATCAAGGTCATCGACCTGCTCTGCCCGCTGGTGCGCGGCGGCAAGGCCGGCCTCTTCGGCGGCGCCGGCGTCGGCAAGACGGTCATCATCCAGGAGCTGATCGCCCGCCTGGCCCGCTTCCACAGCGGCTACTCCTGCTTCGCCGGCGTCGGCGAGCGCACCCGCGAAGGCAACGACCTGTGGCTGGAGATGCAGGAGGCGAAGATCGGCGACACCGGAAAACGGGTGCTCGATCAGACCGTCATGGTCTTCGGCCAGATGAACGAGCCCCCGGGCGCCCGCCTGCGCGTCGCCCTCTCGGCCCTCACCATGGCCGAGTACTTCCGCGACCAGACCGGCGTCGACACGCTGCTGTTCATCGACAACATCTTCCGCTTCTCGCAGGCGGGCTCCGAGGTGTCGGCGCTGCTCGGCCGCATGCCCTCCGCCGTGGGTTACCAGCCGACGCTGGGCACCGAGATGGGCGAGCTGCAGGAGCGCATCACCTCCACCAGCCGCGGCGCCGTGACTTCCATCCAGGCGATCTACGTGCCCGCCGACGACTATACCGATCCGGCGCCGGCGACGGCCTTCACCCACCTCGACAGCACGGTGAACCTGGAGCGGAGCATCTCGGAGAAGGGCATCTATCCCGCCGTCGATCCGCTCGCCTCGTCGAGCCGCATCATCGCGCCCGAGTACATCGGCGAGCGCCACTACCGCGTCGCCCGCCGCGTGCAGCAGATCCTGCAGCGGTACAAGGACTTGCAGGACATCATCGCCATCCTCGGCGTCGACGAGCTGTCCGAAGACGACAAGGTCATCGTCCGCCGGGCGCGCAAGATCGAGCGCTTCCTCTCGCAGCCGTTCTACGTCGCCGAGACCTTCACCGGCTTCTCCGGCAACTACACATCGCGCGAGGACACCATCCGCTCCTTCGACGAGCTGTGCGAAGGCAAGTGGGACCACCTCCCCGACCAGGCCTTCTTGTACGTCGGCGCCATCGAGGAGGCGGAGGCCAAGGCGAAGAAGCTGGCGGAAGAATAAAAAAACGTCTTGGGTCTTGAGGTCTTGGGTCTTGAATCCACGGCCCAGGACCCAAGACCCAGGACCCAAGACCCAGGACCCAAGACCTATGGCGAAGACCTTCCACTGCTCCGTCATTACGCCCGAGCGCGCGGTGCTCGAGACCGACGCCACCTTCGTCGCCTTCCCGGCGCACGACGGCGAGGTCGGCATCCTGCCCAACCGCGCGCCGCTGCTCTACCGCATGGGAATCGGCGAGCTGCGGGTGGAGTCCCCCGAGGGCAACCATGTGTTGTTCGTGGCCGGCGGCTTCGCGCAGATGGTCGAGAACCGCCTGACGCTGCTCACCGAGCAGGCCAGGCGGATCGACGAGCTCGACGACGACGCCATCGAGCGGGCCCTGGAGGAGGCGCGCGCCATGCCGATGGTGACCGAGACCGAGTTCGCGGCGCGCCAGCGCGCCGTGAAGAGCGCCGAGGTCCAACGGCACCTGCTGGCCAAGCACGGCCGCGCCGCCTGACGTGCCCTCCGAATACGAGCCGCTCTTCACCCCCGAGGCGGCCGGCGACGACGACCTCGAGCCGGTCCGCGACCACTTCCGCGCCGCCAGCCGGCCCTTCCTGCGCTCCCCCTGGTCCTGGTTCACCTGGGCCGCGCTGCTTCCCGCCGCGGCGCTCGCCACGCCGCTCGCCTACCGCCTCGGCGGCGCGGCCGGAGTGCTCTTCGCCTGGTCGGGCGTGATCCTGCTCGGCGGCGCGGTGGAGCTGGTCGCCATCCGGCGCGCCGGCCGGCCGGCCACGGCCGGCACCCTGGCGTCCTGGGTGCTCCGCCTGCAGGGAAACCTCTCGTTGATCGCGCTGGTGCTCTCGGCGTTGCTCGTATGGCTGGACGCCGCGTGGGCCCTCCCCGGGCTCTGGCTCCTCCTCCTCGGCCACTCCTTCTACATGCTCGGCGGCCTCGCCTTCCCGCCCCTCCGCACCTGTGGGCTCCTCTACCAGCTCGGCGGCCTCGCCGCGCTCTGGCCGCGGGGCTCGCCCCTTCTGGTGTTTGCGTTGGCCACCGCGGCCGGAAATGCGTGGATGGGGGTCGGGGTGTGGCGGGCTAATCCGTCGGATACGTCGCCGAGCCGCTGATCCAATCCGTCAGCGACCGGCCGCCGATCCTGACGAGCAGCGGCAGCCCGAGCATCACCGTCGTCAACAGGCCGCCGAGCCAGCGGCGGGCCGTCTGGTCGAAGGTCAGCGGCTCGCCGTTGCGATTCCGCGCCGTGATTCCCGCCCAGGCCATGCCCAGGGTGTAGCCCCAGAAGGCGAGCGGCAGCACCGTGTACAGGAACGAGAAGGAGAGAAGGAAGACGGCCAGCGCCGGCCAATCGGTGAGCGCCGGCCGCACCCCCAGCCAGCGGGTGCCGAGGAGCACCGCCACGGCCACCGCGGCGTGGACGACGAGGTCCGCCAGGCCGGCGGCGAAGCGGCTCCCCCGCCCGGCGAATTCGCTCGCCGGGGCGGGCTTTTCCAGGCGCTCGGGCGCCGGCACCGGGATCGGTCTCGGCAGCGGCAGGTCAGGAGGCGCCGGCGCGGCCGAGGCGCGGCTGCCCCGCGCCGGACGCTTGGGCTCAGGATCGGCGGCAGTCTCCTCGCGGCCGCTCAAAGGCAGATCGAAGAGCAGGGGCTCGTCGGCCGGCTCGACCGGCTTGTCCGGGCGTCGCATCAGCGGTAGGGCAGATATTTGACGTAGATCTGGTAGAGCAGGTCCTTGGGCCGCTCCTCGTAGGTCTGGGCGAACAGATAGAGCCGCCGGAGGATAGGGTCGTCCGGCTGGAGCTTGGCGGCGTCCGCGATCCAGGTCAGCGCCTTGTTGGCGTCGTTCCGCTGCAGGTCGCGCACCGCGAGGTTGTAGTTGCAGTCGACCAGCAATTGGGTGACGTCGTGGTTCGACGGATCGGCGTCGTACTTGATCCACAGCTCGCGCAGGATCTGCTCCCATTCGCGCTGGCGGAAGTACTCGATCTGCTTGGCGATCGGCGCCAGCTTCCTCTTGGTGTCGGCGAGGAGCTGAGCGTCGTCGCCCTCGAGCCTGGCGATCTCGCCCGCTTGCTCGAGCCGCCGCAGGGCCTTCAGATAGTTGGCCCCCGCAAACTCGCTGCGGGCCGCCGCAAGCAAGAGCGTCCTTCTTTCATTCTGCGGACTGGCCGCCGCAGCCTGGGCGGGCGCCGTCTCGGAAGCTGCCTGCGGCGGCGCCGGTGCCGGTGCCGCGGCCTCGGCGCCGCCCCACTCCGCGATCAGCTTCTGCGCCTCCTGATAATGGGAGTCTCCCGGCGGTATCCGCTGGAGCTGCCGGAGCGCGATCGGCGTCTTGCCCGCCTTGTGGAGACGCTTGGCGCGGGCGATGGGATCTTGCGACAGCGCGGGGGGAGTCGCCTCTTCTTGCGAATTTGGAAAGAGGCGTTCCCGGTTCTGAAAGGCGAACCAGGCTCCTGCCGCGGCCAGCACCAGCACGGCGCCGCCGATGAGGAGGAAGAGGCGCCGGGCGCGGCCGCTGTCGCGCGCCGCGGCCATCCGCTTGCCCGGGCGCTCCGGCGCCTGCACCGGCTGCTCGCCGGGCTCCGGCGGCACGAGGATCTCCTCCTTGAGCTCCTGGCTCGCGGCGGCCGTGTCGGCGGGCGAGGGCCGCGCCGGCTCCGCGGCGGCCGGAGCGGCTTCGCGCGTGGCCGCCGCCCTGGGGGGAATGGGCACGGTGCCGGCGTCGAGCTGCTGGAGGTACTCACGGGCCGCGAAGTAGCCGGGTTGGATCTCGAGCACCCGCTGGAACGCCTGCCGGGCTCCCGCGGCGTCGCCCGCCTCGAGACGGGAGAGGCCGTCGTGGAAGATCTCCTCGACCTGGCGCTCGCTCTCGGCCTTGAGCTTACGCGCCGCCTCGATCCGCCGCGAGGCCTCCTGATGGTCGATGTCGATGAGGAAGATGCGCGACCAGGCGTCGATGGCGCCCTGCGGATCGCCGGCGTCGAAGGCGGTCTGCCCCTCGCTCAGCAGCTCCTGGATGCGGCGGTCGCTCTCGGAATCGCCGACGGCGAAATCCATGCTCACCGGCATGGTCGTCGTCGGGAAGGGCGACGGCAGCTCGACGGCCGGCGCCGGCGCTACGCTCGCGCCTCGCGTCCGCTCCAGCACGGCGATGCCCGGATGGTCGGGATCGAGAGAGCGGGCCTTGTCGAGCAGCCGGCCGGCCTCGTCGTCCTGGCCCGCCTGCTGCGCCTGGCGCGCCCCTTCCAGGAACTTGAGGAGGTAGGGCTCCGCCTCCATGCGTTCCTGGGCGGCGCCGACGATGCGCCGGAGCTCGGGATGCAGGGCGATGGTGCTCTGCTCGCGCTCGGCGGTGGCCAGGAGATCCTGGAAGCGCCGCTGATCGAACAGGGTCTGCAGCTCGTCACGAAGGTAGGTGGCGCTGTCGTCGGGGAGCTGATCCGGCAGATCGAGGCTGAGGTGGTCGAGATCGCCGAACGGATCCTCCGGCGCGGCCTCCGCAGCCGGCGGAGAAACACCCTTCAGGTCGTCCACCGGCACCGGTCCGTCTCCGGAGCGCAGCCGCTCCTGAAGGATGTGGGCGGGCTGGAACTGCGGGTCCATGCGCAGCACGAAGTCGCAGCCGAGGAGCGCCTCCTGACGGTTCCCCTCCCGGGCCAGATCCACCGTCTGATCGAACGTGCTGAGAATGCGTTGCTTGACCTCGGAGGAAAGGGAGGGGTTACCGGAGTAGCTCATCTCGGCGGGGTATTCGGCTAGGTATCGCTTGTATAGAAAAAACCGGTGGGTATCCTAGCAGAGGACCTCTTACCCGTCGAGGCTTATACACTGCCCCGCGTGCTGCCCCTCGAATGCGTCCCCAACGTCAGCGAAGGCTGCCGGCTGGACGTGGTGGCGAGGCTTGCCGATGCGGCGGCCGCAGCGCCCGGGGTGCGGCTGCTCGACGTGTCGTCCGATCCCGATCACAACCGCTCGGTGCTGACCCTCGCCGGCGAGGCCGACGGGCTGCACGCGGCGCTCCTCGCGCTCTACGCGGCGGCGCTCGCCGAGATCGACCTCACGCGCCACCAGGGCGTGCATCCCCGGGTGGGGGCGGTGGACGTGGTGCCCTTCGTGCCCCTGGGCGACACACCCATGGCGGCGGCGGTGGCGGCGGCCGAACGGCTCGCGGCGGAGGTGGCGCGGCGCTTCGGGCTGCCCGTCTATCTCTATGAGCGCGCGGCGCGGCGGCCGGAGAGGACGGCGCTGGCCGACATCCGGCGCGGCGGCTTCGAAGGGTTCGCCGGCAAGATCGCCGATCCCGCCTGGGCTCCGGACTTCGGCCCGCCGCGCGTCCATCCGACCGCCGGAGTCACGGTGATCGGCGCCCGCTTCTTCCTCATCGCCTTCAACGCCGTGCTCGAAACCCCCGACGTCGCCGTGGCGCGGGCGGTGGCGCGCAAGGTCCGCGAGTCGGGCGGCGGGCTGCCGGCGGTGCGCGCCATGGGGGTCTACCTGGCGAGCCGCGACCGCGCCCAGGTGAGCATGAACCTGGTCGACTACCGGCGCACCTCGATCCTCCGCGCGCTGGAGAGGGTGCGGCAGGAGGCGGAGGCCCTCGGCACGCGGGTCGTCGAATCGGAAGTGATCGGATTGGTGCCCGCGGAGGCGGTTCGCGGACTGACGCCGGAGGCGCTGCTGTTGCCCGGGCCGCTGCCGGTGCTGGAGGAGCGGCTTCAGGAGCTCCCCCGCAGCCCCTCCATCAACCGGTAAGGCATTCCTTCGAAGGAGCCGGAGGACATCGTTACCAGCACGGTTCCCTCCTCGGCTTCGGCCAGGGCCCGCCGCAGCATTTCGCCGTCGCCGGCGCATACCTCGGCGGGCACCCCCGCGGCGGTGAGCTCCGCGGCCAGCGCGCCGAGGTCCAGGCGCTCCTCGGGAGCCAGCCGGTTGCTGTGGAAGATGGGCGCGAAGAGCACGCGGTCGGCACCGGCGAAGGCCTGGCGGTAGGCCGCGTAGAAGAAGCGGCGGCCGGCGGTGAGGCTGCGCGGCTCGAAGAGGGCCACCAGACGCCGGCCGGGGTAGCGCTGGCGCAGGGCCGACAGGGTCTTCTCGACGGCCGTCGGATGATGGGCGAAGTCGTCGACGACCGTCACGCCGCGCGCCGTGCCGAGCTCCTCCAGGCGCCGCTTCACGCCGTGAAAGCGGGCCAGGGCGGAGGCCACCGCCGCGGCCGGCAAGCCGTCGTGGCGGGCCGCCGCCCACACCGCCAGCGCGTTCGACACGTTGTAGTCGCCGGCGAGCGGCAGCGAGACCTCCACCTCGCCCGCCGCGGCGTCGCGGATGCGAAAGCGGCTCGCCTCGGGCAGGGCCTCGATGCCTCCCTCGGGGTGGAGGTCGTTGCTCTCGTCCAGACCGTAGAAGAGGGTGCGGCAGCGCGCCGCCGCGGCCAGCTCGCGCACCTTCGGGCTGTCGCCGCAGGCGACCAGGAGGCCGTCCCCGGGCACCAGCGCGAGCAGGCGGGAGTAGGCTTCCCAGAGGGCTTCGGGGCTCGCGTACAGATCGGCGTGGTCGTACTCGACGCTGGTGAGCACCAGGGTATGGGGCTGATAGTGGAGGAACTTGGGCCCGCGGTCGAAGTAGGCCGCGTTGTACTCGTCTCCCTCGATGATGAAGCGGTCTCCGGCGCCGTCGTGGAAGCTCGCGGGAAGGTTGCAGGGCGCGCCGCCGATCAGGTAGCCGGGATCGCGACCGCAAGCGGCGTAGACCCAGGCTGCCATGGCCGTCGTCGTCGTCTTGCCGTGCGTGCCGGTCACCACCAGGGAGCGGTGGTGATCGAGGAAGAAGCGGCCGAGCGCCTGCGGCATGGAGACGATGGGCAGGCCCAGCCGCTCGGCCTCGACCGCCTCCGGGTTGCTGCGATGGATGGCGTTGCCGATCACCACCAGGTCCGGCCGCGGCTCCAGGTGGGCGGCGGCGTAGCCGACTTGCGGGTGGATCCCCGCGCGTTCGAGCAGGGTGCTCATCGGCGGATAGAGCGGGCCGTCGGAGCCGCGGACGCGGTGGCCCTGCTCTTGCAAAAGGCAGGCGAGAGGAGCCATCCCCGTACCGCCGATCGCCATGCAGTAGATGTCGAGCTTTGCAGACTTCACGGGCAGGATTTCTCAGTTGCGGGCCGGGAGTGTAGCATTTCGGGAGTTTTCATCCACTTTGTGAGAAGGAGCTAGGCAAGCATGCAACGTCACATCAAGACCGCCATTTTGGCATTCTGCGCCGTCCTTTTGGTCACCGCCAGCGCTCTCGCGGCGGGCAAGCCCAAGGCGGTCGTCACCGAGCCGCTCAAGGACGCGGGGGTGATCCCGAAGGGCGACAAGATCACCCATGACTTCGTCATCCGCAACGAGGGCGACGCCGTCCTCGAGATCACGAACGTCCAGCCCGCTTGCGGTTGCACGGTCGTGGAGTTCGACAAGTCGATCGCACCCGGCCAGACCGGGAAGGTGCACGCGGTCCTCGACACGACGGACTTCGGCGGGCCGATCGGCAAAGGCGTGACGGTATTCACCAACGATCCGGACACGCCGCAGATCGAGCTGACGATCCATGCCCGGGTGGAGCCCCGCATCGCGGTCAAGCCGGGCTACGCCCGCTACATCGTCGTCCAGAAGGAGAGCGTGCAGGGCACTATCGCCCAGACGCTCTGGGCTCCGGACGGTACGCCGTTCGAGGTCACCGGCGTCGAGTCGCCGTGGCCCTTCATGAGGGTGGCGTATCACGAGGCCAAGCCCGAAGAGCGCATCCCGAACGCCGAGGGCCGGCAGTGGCGGGTCGATATGACCCTGTCGAACGATGAGGCCAAGGTGGGCGCGCTCGCCGATTACGTGACGATCCACACCACCCATCCCAAGCAGAAGATCGTGCAGATCCCGGTGAGCGGCTTCGTGCGGCCGGTGATGGCGGTCACCCCGCCGCGCGCCGACTTCGGCAGCATCAGCCTCAAGGAACCCGTGAAGACCTCCATCAACATCCAGAACTTCGCCACCGAGCCGATCCGGATCACCAGCGTCGAGTCCGTCAAGGGAGTCGACGCCAAGGTCGAGCCCCTGCAGGAAGGCCGCGAATACCAGGTGCGGCTGGTGCTCAACCAGAATCTCGGCAAGGGCGCCTTCAACGGCAAGCTGAAGATCCACACGGACAGCCCCAAGGTCCCCGTGCTGGAAGTCGAGCTCAAGGGCACGGTTCTGTAGGGATCGAACCTCTCGAAACCGCGATTCCGTTGTAGGGGCGGCCTGCGTGGCCGCCCTTTTCATTGCCGGAACAGAC
>JBIOVX010000142.1:0-8270 GCA_044868005.1 Thermoanaerobaculia bacterium
CCCTCTGGGAGAGGAGGGCCGGGGTGGTGAGGGCTTCGGAGGGCACGCCGCCCGCCGTCCAGACCCGCCCCTACCCTAAACACGGGGGAGGCGCGTATGATCGGAGCCCGGAGGTCCAATGGGTTCCCTGGGTTTCACCGAGATCGCCTTCATCTTCATCCTCGCCCTGCTGATCTTCGGTCCCAAGAAGCTGCCCGAAATCGGCCGTACGCTCGGCCGCGGGATGGCCGAGTTCCGCAAGGCGACGAACGAGCTCAAGCGGTCGATCAACACCGAGCTGGCGCTCGACGAGATCCCCACGCCGTCGAAGCTGCGCTCGCTTGCCTTCGAGGACGATGAACCGGTGCCGTCGCGACCCGAGACCGCCGCCGTGCCCGTACAGCCGCCCGAGGAGCCGCCTGCCCTGACCGAAGCCCGCTCCCTCCCGGCTCCGCCGGCGGATCCTGCGGAGCCCTCGTGATCTCCTCCCCGGCTGCGGCCAAGCACTCCTGCCGATGATTCCTCAGCGTCAGCAGCTCCCTGGCTCCCGTCAGCCCGAGGAGCTGCCGCGGATGTCGCTCCTCGAGCACCTGGAGGAGCTGCGCAAGCGCATCCTCTGGTCGCTCCTGCCGCTGATCGTCGCCTTCGTCCCCTGCTGGATCTACGTGCGGAAGATCTTCGACTTCCTGGCGGCGCCGGTGCAGAGGATCCAGCCGGGCCTCCGCCTCGCCTTCCTTGGGCTGACCGATCCGTTCATCCTGTATTTCAAGGTGGCGGCGCTATCGGCGCTCTTCGTCGCTTCGCCGTTCGTCCTCTACCAGGTCTACGCTTTCGTGGCCCCCGGCCTGTATCGCCGCGAACGGATGATGGCGGTGCCGTTCGTCTTCTTCACCACGGTCTTCTTCCTTTCCGGGGGCCTCTTCGCCTACTACGTCGCCTTCCCCTTCGCGGCGAAGTTCCTCCTCAGCATGGGCGAGCACTTCCAGGCGGTCATCACCATCGAGAAGTACTTCGGCTTCCTGCTGACGGTGATCCTGGGGCTCGGCCTCATGTTCGAGCTGCCGATCTTCATCCTCCTGCTCTCCCTCCTCGGCGTGGTGACGCCGCGTTTCCTGCTGCGCTATTTCCGGCACGCGGTGGTGGTCATCTTCATCGTCGCCGCCGTTATCACGCCCACTCCGGACGTCGTGAACCTCTGCATCATGGCGGTGCCGGCCCTCGGCCTCTATCTCCTGGGGATCGGGGCGGCTTTCCTGGCGGAGCGCTTGCGGAAAAAGCGGCAGGCCGAGATGGCGGCGGAATAGACGCTTACCCTCCGTACCCCAGCGCCCGCAGTTTTCTCTCCTCCTCCTCCGTGAGGGTCCGCGACTCCGGATTGGCATTCTTGCGGCGGTCGGCGAGCCAGCGCAGGAGCAGGCGGTTGAGCTCCTTCTCGACGGCCAAGCCACGGCCGGCGAGGTTCTGGATCTCCTCCGGATCGGCTTTGAGATCGTAGAGGTAGGGTCCGTCGGGGATGAACTGTGCGTTCCCCTGGCTCAGCCCGTAGCGGTACTCTCGCGTGCGCAGCGAGATTCCGAGGCGGCCGGCGTGCTCGGAGAAGACCGCCCGCCGGCCCTGGCGCCCTTCTCCGGTCAGCTCGCGCAGATCCGTCGCGTCCTGCGGCGGCGCCTCGACACCCGCGGCGGCGAGCAGGGTGGGGAAGAGATCGATCGTCTGCACCAGCCCCGTGACGCGCCGGCCCTCGCGCTGGCGGCCGGGCCAGCGGATCATCAGTGGCACGTGCGTGGTGGTGTCGAACAGTCCGATGTGACGGAAGCGGATGTTGTGCTCCCCGAGGTTCTCGCCGTGGTCCGCCACCAGGGCGACCACCGTGTTCTCCAGCAGCCCGCGGCTCTCCAGGAAATCGATCAGGCGGCCGACCTGGCGGTCCAGGTAGGCCACCTCGCCGTCGTAGAGGTCGCGGTTGCCGCCGAGGATCGGATCGACGAATCCCCGCGGCGCCGGCTGGCGGAAGGGGATCCAGGCGCTCGGCGGCGCAAGGCCTGCGGCCGTGGCGGGCCTGAAGCCCAGCGCGAAAGGTTGGGGAGGCGTGTGAGGCGTATGCGGATCGAACAGATGGAGCCAGACGAAGAACGGCCGCGGTTTCTCGGCGCGGGCGGCGAGCCAATCCATCGTCATGTCGACGGGCATCTCGGCCGCGTAGTGCTCGCTCGCGGTGCTCACCTCGGCGAAGCCCTGGCCGAGCCCGGAGTTGTGATCGCCGAGGTGGCTGGCCGCGATCAGGGCCAGCGTGTCGTAACCGGCGCCGGCGAGCAGCTCGGCCAGCGTGGTGTCGCTCTTGGGAAGCGGCGTTTGCAGGTCGTAGACGCCGTGGTTTTTGCCATAGAGTCCGGTCAGGATCGAGACGAAGCTCGGGTTGGTGACGTTGAAGGTGCTGAAGGCTTCGAGCCAGACGTCGCTCTGCTCGGCCAGACGGTCGAGCGAGGGCGTGAGGCTGGGGCTCCTTCCCCAGGCTCCGAGAGCGTCGGCGCGCAGGGTATCGAAGCCGATGAGCAGCACGTTGGGATGGTCCTTCTCGTCACGCCGCGCAGTGCGGAGATCCTTGCGGCTGTAGACGGCGGGGCTTCCCCAGAGGACGCTGGGAACGGGCTGGTCCGGAGCGTGCGCCGACGAGCCGTCGATCTGGATCAGCAGGTCGATCCGCTTGCCGGAATAGGCGGAGAGATCCACCGCCACCGCGGCCGGAGCGAGGGGCCCCACCGGCTCCGCGTCTACGTGGTAGAGCTTGTCGAGCTTGTCCGGCGTCTCGCGAACGCCCACCCAGTACGTGCAGATGCAGCCGTTCGTGGTCCCCAGCGGAATGAAGGAGAAGTAGGCGTCGCGGCCCGGTTCGATCGTCCACCGCACGCGCGAGTTGGCCCGCACCTCCAGCGCCTTCACCTGCCCGGCGGTCCGCTTGGGAAAGGCGATGAGCTGTTTCGGCGGCACGAGGCGCATGTCGCGCACTTCCTCGGAGCCGAGGTAGGAGATCTGCCGCCGCACCGCCTTGCGCCACTCCGCGGGCGTGGCTTCGACGGCCGGCTTCATGCGCCAGAGATCGAGCCGCTCCCAGGCTTCCGGGGATGAACCGCTTTGCTGCCGGCAGGCGGAGAGAACAAGGACGACAAGGACAGCAGGGACTACATGGACGGCACGGCTGGGGCGCACGGCGGGGGAGTGTAGCACCGGCCCTTTTACTCCCCCGGAGGGCGAGGCTCCGGCTGCCGCCGCCAGCGCCGGTGCATCCACACCCACTGCTCCGGATGGCGGCGCACCTGCTCCTCGATCTTCGCAGTCATCAAGGCGGTGGCTGCCGTGGGATCTTCCGGCAGATCGAGGACGGGGTGGAACGTGGCGAGGTGCCGGCCGTCGGAGAGGCGCTCGATGAAGGTGGGGATCACCGCCGCGTGCTGGCGCAGGGCGATCTTCGCCGCCGCCACCGGCGTGAAGGCCGGGCGGCCGAAGAAGGGCACCCAGACACCGTCCACCTTGGTGTCCTGATCGATCAGCATGCCGAGGGCGCCGCCGCGCCGCAGGGTTCCGAGCAGCTGGCGCGCCGCCCCCTCGCTGCCGCGCGCTATGGTGCGGGTGCCGAAGCGCTGGCGCAGACCGGCGAGCATCCGCTGCTGGTCCGGCTCGTCGAGCGGACGCGCCACCACCGCCATCCCCAGGCCGCGGCAATTGATGACGGCGGCGAGCAGCTCCCAGTTGCCGCAGTGGCCGGTGAGGATGAGGATGGGACGGTCCTCCTCGCGGGCTCGTTCGACTTCTTCCCATCCCCGAACCTCGACGGCGGACTGGACGAAACCGCAATCGCGATGGAACAGGTGCAGGCACTCGCCGAGCGTTGCGCCGTGATGGCGGAAGCAATCGCGACCCAGCGCGCGGCGCTGCGAGTCCGGCATCTCGGGATAGGCGAGCGCCAGATGATCCAGGGTGCGGCGGCGGTCGCGCCGGGAGAGGCGCCACGCCGCGGCGCCGATCGTCCTGCCGGCGCGCTGCGCGGCGGGCCAGGAGAGACGGCCCAGAGTCGAGGTGAGCAACCGCAGTCCGGCGTTGAGCAGCGCCGGCTCGAGATGGGCCTGGAGACGGCTCTTCTTGCGGCGGGGCATGCGTCTCAGGTGAGCCAGTGCGCGACGAGTTGCTCCCAATCCCCGCGCGCTCGCAGGATGAGCTCGCACATCTCGCGTACCACGGCCGCGCCGCCGGGGCACGCCAGCACCCGATCGGCCCTCTCGCGCACTTCGGAGACGGCGTCGGCCGGAGCGAAGGAGAGGGCGCAGCGCCGCATGACGGGGAGATCGAGGAGGTCGTCGCCGAGATAGGCCACCCGCTCGGCCGCGGTGTCCTGCTCGGCCAGGAACTCGGCGAAGGCCGTGCCCTTGTCCGAGCGCTCCAGGATCAGCGCGTCGAATCCGAGCTCGCGGGCGCGGAAATCGAGCGCCGCGTTGCCCCGCCCGGAGAGGATTCCCACCTTGAGCCCGGCCCGCTGCGCGAGCCGCAGGCCGAAGCCGTCGCGGACGTGGAAGACCTTCCACGCCTCGCCCTTCGCGCCGTAGAGCAGCCGGCCGTCGGTGAACACGCCGTCCACGTCGAACAGCAGCCATTCGAGATCCTTGGCGCGGCGGGCGAGCTCGTCGTCGGCGATCAAAACAGCTCCAGCCCCCACAGATCGTGCAGATGGACCACGCCTTCGAGCCGTCCGGCGGCGTCGCAGACGAACACCGAGGTGATGTGGCGCTCCTCCATGGTCCGGAGCGCCGCGGCCGCCAGCTCATCGCCGGCGATGGTGCGCGGGTTGCGGGTCATGCACTCGCCGGCGGTGCGGCCGAGGATGGCGTCGTCGTCCGTCTGCAGGAGCCGGCGCAGATCGCCGTCGGAGATGCAGCCCGTGAGCCGCCCCTCGGCGTCGACGACGGCGGTGATGCCGAGCCCCTTCTTCGACATCTCGTAGATCGCGTCGCGTATGGGTGTGTCGAGCGTCACCCGCGGCAGGGCGTCGCCCGCGTGCATGAGCTGGTCGGCCCGCAGCAGTCGCTTGCCGAGCTGGCCGGCGGGATGGAGGAGCGCGAAATCCTCGCGCGTGAAGCCGCGCGCCTCGAGCACCGCCATGGCCAGGGCGTCGCCCATGGCCAGCGTAGCGGTGGTCGAAGCCGTGGGAGCGAGACCGAGGGGACAGGCCTCGCGATCGATCGCCACGGACAGATGGAAGTCCGCATGGCGCGCCAGCGGCGAGGCGGCGTTGGCGGTCATCACCACCAGCGGCACCCCCAGCCGCTTCAGGGTCTCGACCAGCCGCAGCAGCTCCTCGGTGGTGCCGGAGTAGGAGGCGGCGAGCACCACGTCGCCGGGCACGATCATCCCGAGGTCGCCGTGCACGGCCTCGACCGGATGGAGGAAGAGGGCGGGCGTGCCGGTGGAAGAGAGCGTGGCGGCGATCTTCTTCATCACGATGCCGCTCTTGCCCATCCCCGTGCAGACCACGCGGCCGGAGCAGGCGCGCAGCAGATCGACGGCGCGGTCGAAGCGCTCGTCGAGCTGGTCGGCGAGACCGCGGACGGCAGCCGCTTCGGTTTCCAGGACCTCGGCGGCGACCTGCCTGGGAGTCCTCATGACATTACCCGCCGAATCTCGATCAACGATCGCAGCAGCTCCTCCGCCCGCTGCGGATCGAGCTGCACGGCGCGGTCGGAGAGGGCGTGCTCGGGATCCGGATGGACCTCCAGGAAGACGCCGTCCGCGCCGGCGGCTACGGCCGCGCGCGCCAGCGGCTCGGCGAAGCGGCGCGCCCCACCGCTCTCCGTGCCGCCGCCGGGGAGCTGCAGCGAATGGGTGACGTCGTAGATCACCGGAATGCCGTCGTCGTGGAGCCAGGCGAAGCTGCGCATGTCCACGACGAGGTTGTGGTAGCCGAAGGAGGCACCCCGCTCCGTCACCGTGACGCGGTCGTTGCCCGCCGCCCGGGCCTTCTCCACGATCCGGCGCATGTCGTCCGGCGCCATGAACTGCCCCTTCTTGATGTTGATCGCCCTTCCGGTCCGCGCCGCGGCCACCACCAGATCGGTCTGCCGGCAGAGGAAGGCCGGAATCTGCAGCACGTCGCAGACGGCCGCGGCCGGCCCGCACTGCTCGGGCTCATGAACGTCGGTGAGCAGGGGCAGACCCGTTTCCTGCTTCACCCGTGCCAGGATCGCCAAGCCCTTCTCGAGCCCCGGTCCGCGGAAGCTGTCGCCCGAGGAGCGGTTGGCCTTGTCGAAGGAGGACTTGAAGACCAGCGCGACGCCCAGCCGCCCGGCCATGGCGGCGAGCGTGCGGCCCATTTCGACCGCCAGCTCCTCGCTCTCGAGGACGCAGGGGCCGGCGATGACGGGAAACGGATCACCGCCGCCGACCACGACGCCGGGCGCCAGCTCGACGGGGGAGATCGCCATCAGCCCTGGACCTGGACCTCGGACGGGACCTCCGGCGGCTCGGCGGCCACCGTCACGGCCGGTCCCTCGGAGAGGATCCGCGACCGCGAGGGGGCCTCGATCTCGCCGCGCTCGCGCCGCTGCTGCTCGGCGAGGGCCGCGCCGATGTAGGAGACGAAGAGCGGGTGCGGCTCCGTCGGCTTCGACTTGTACTCGGGATGGAACTGGCAGCCGAGGAACCAGGGATGGTCCGCCAGCTCGACCATCTCGACGAACTTGCCGTCCGGCGAGAGGCCGGAGACGATCAGGCCCTTTTCCGTCAGCGCCTGCAGGTATTTCTGGTTCACCTCGTAGCGGTGGCGGTGGCGCTCGCTGATCTCGGCGGCGCCGTAGATGCGGCGGGCGAGCGTCCCCTCCTTGAGCCGGCAGGGGTAGGCCCCCAGGCGCATGGTGCCGCCCAGCTCCTCCACGCCGAGCAGATCGCGCAGCTTGTAGATGACGGCATGGTCCGTCTCGGGATCGAACTCCGACGAGGTGGCGTCCTTGATGCCGCAGACGTTGCGGGCGTACTCGATGGTCATGCACTGCATGCCGAGACAGATGCCGAAGAAGGGCACCTTGTGCTCGCGCGCGAAGCGGATGGCGCGGATCTTCCCCTCGGTACCGCGGCTGCCGAAGCCGATGGGCACCAGCAGCGAATCCACCTCGAAGAGCTCCCGCGGCCAGCCGCCGCCCTCGAGCTCCTCGGCGTCGATGTAGACCAGCTCGACCTTCGCGTCGTTGGCGATGCCGCCGTGGATCAGCGCCTCGTTCAGGCTCTTGTACGAGTCGGGGAACTCGACGTACTTGCCGACGATGCCCACCCGCACGCGATGGCGAGGGTTCTTGACGCGCGCGACCAGGCTCTCCCAGCGCGAGAGGTCGCGGTCGTAATGCGGCAGGTTCAGCAGCTCGAGGAGGACGTCGTCCAGCCCCTCGCGGCAGAACATGAGCGGCACCTCGTAGATGGTCGACACGTCGCGCGCGGCGATGACCTGCCGCGGATCGACGTTGCAGAAGAGGGCGATCTTCTTCTTCATCTCCTCGGGCAGGGCGCGGTCCACCCGGCAGAGGACGATGTCGGCCGAGATGCCGATCTCGCGCAGCTCGCGCACCGAGTGCTGCGTCGGCTTGGTCTTCAGCTCCTCGGCCGCCGCGATATAGGGGACGAGCGTCAGGTGGATGTTGACCGCGTTGCCACGCCCCAGCTCCTGGCGGAACTGGCGGATGGCTTCCAGGAAGGGCAGCGACTCGATGTCGCCCACCGTGCCGCCGATCTCGACGATGACGACATCGTTCTCGTCGGCGATCCGCCGCATGGCCTCCTTGATCTCGTCCGTGATGTGGGGGATCACCTGCACGGTCTTCCCCAGGTAGTCGCCGCGCCGCTCCTTGTTGATCACCGACTCGTAGATCTTGCCGGTGGTGTAGTTGTGCCGCTTGCTGCCGCGGGTGTGGGTGAAGCGCTCGTAGTGGCCGAGGTCGAGATCGGTCTCGGCGCCATCGTCGGTGACGAACACCTCGCCGTGCTGGTAGGGGGACATGGTGCCCGGATCGACGTTGATGTACGGATCGAACTTCATCAGCGTCACCGAGAATCCTCGCGCCTCCAGGATGGCTCCGACGGAGGAGGCCGCCACCCCTTTGCCGAGGGAGGAAACGACGCCGCCGGTGATGAAGATGTACCGCGTCATGGGCGACCTTTATCGTATGAAACAGCGCGCGCGCGCAATCGCCTCGCGATCCGGATCAAGGATCAAACGTCGCGGCGCCGGCTATTGTTCAAGCGGAACACTGGGTTCC
>JBIOVX010000143.1:0-19494 GCA_044868005.1 Thermoanaerobaculia bacterium
CCTATCAGCAAGACCAGTTCTGAATCGTCCCCCCTCGCCCGTCAGGGAGAGGGGGACAGGGGGTGAGGCTTCGCGCGCAACCGGCTGTAATACGAACACCGCACCGCCGCTCCCCGCCGGCACCTTCAATCCAATCTGATACAGATACACCGCCTCCCGCCCCCACCACATCCGATGCACCGCGCGTGGACGCGGAAAGTGGAGCAGGCGGAGGGATGCCCCGCGGGGCCGCGGCAGGCTGGTTACGTTCTCGGCTCCGGAGATCTCGAGACGCTGGGGCGTTGGGGGAAAAAGAAGCAGACGGACGCCGTCGAGAGGCTGTGGGCTCCCCAAGAGAATCTGGCCGTCTCGGGAAGAATCGAGCCTGATACGAACGCCGCCGTCTTCGGCGCGCACGCTCGTCGTCAGCGGCTTGACCCACAGGCCGTTGTGGACGAAATCCTCACGGCCCGAAGGTTTGAGATGCGATTGCGTCGTCTCGTAAGGGAGCAGCCGCCGGGCAAAGCTGGAGACGTAGCGGTAGCCGCCGTCGTCATCGAGAAAGAAAGCGCGCGGCTGCGTCCACAGAGGCCAGAGGAACGGTGCGGCGAGGGCCGCCGCGGCGAAGGCCCAGGCGGCGCGGGCCGGCCGGCCCGCGCAGAACCAGAGGGCTGGATACAAGGGGAGGAAATAGCGGTTGGCGATGGCGCCGCCGCCGCCGTAGAAGTTGAACGGCCGGGCGAGAAGGAAGCCGGCGCATGCGGCGAGCGCGGCGAGGATCAGCCACGCTCTCCCTTCGCCCCGGCGGAACGCGGCGACGCCGAGGAGGAGCGGCAGAAAGTAGGGCAGGAGGCCCACGTGCCGCCCGACCAGGAAGTAGAGGACGTTCCACGCCGATTGCCGGAGGTCGAATTCGTCCGCCGGTTTCCAGGAGCGGTTGCCGCCTGCCGCGATCTGCGCCTCCCAGCTTGTCGTGAGATCGACTTGCGGAAAGCCGCTGTGGGAGTCGAAGCTCAGGCGCTCGCCGCCGTAGGGCGTCCAGGCGTCACCCTCCGCGAGGTTGGTGAAGAGGGAGGCCGCCAGCAGAACGCCGGCCATGAGGACGAGAGAAGAAAGAGCGAGCTTCCGTTGTCGGGCCGGGACCGCCAGGGCCAGGGGAATCAGCAGGGTCCCATAGAGCGGCCGTGACATCACGACGAGAGAGATCAAGCCGCCGGCGGCGAGCCAGCGTAGCGCCGCCCGGAGGCGAGTCTCTTCGCCGTCCTTGGGAGCGCCGTAGGCCAGCGCCAGAGCGAGGGCGGTGAGGCACATCAGGAAGAGATCGGAGTGTACCCAGAACACGTAGGCGAAGGCGACGGAAGCGAAGATCCAGGCGGCCACCCAGAGCGGAGCGGCGGGCCCGAGGCGCCGAGACAAAGTGCGCGCCGCCGCCACCGCAGCAAGGACGAGGAGCAGGGCATTGGCAACCGCGGCGCCACGCGTCGGCGAGAGGCGCAGGAACGGCGCGATCCACGCGGCGTAGGAAGCTGGCTTGGCGTAGGCGAGGGTCCGTCCGCCGTCACCGCTCTGCAGGATCAAACCCTCGGGCCGCGTTCCCCACTGTTCGACGAAGCGGTCGAAGTCCCGCCGCGTATAGCGCAGGTCGTGATCCCACGCCAGGCTCTGGGCCTGCATGAGGTACGTGGCCTCGTCGCCGACCAGCCCCGGCCAGCGCCGCCGGTCGAGGGACGCGGCCCCGGCCAGCGTCGCCGCCAGGAGAAGGCCGAGCACGGCCCAGCTCCCGAGGCGTTGCATGGCGGGGGATTATATGGGCGGCATCTCAGCCTCCAACGCAGCCGATCCCCCGCCCGGCCCTCACCTCCCCGGCCCTCCTCTCCCGCCCCCTCCCTCCCACCCACACCGGGAGAGGAGGGAGAAAACAAAACAAGGACTAAAAGGACAACAAGGACGCCAAAGACAACAGGACTCCAAAATTTCTTTCCCCTCTCCCGGTGAGGGCGGGAGGGAGGGGGCGGGAGAGGGGCTAGGGGTGAGGGTTCGGGCGGGGGGAGGGCGCTGCTACAATACCCTCCCGATGGCCAGCCAGCCGATCCCCCTCCGTCCGCCTGTCCAGACGGCGCCCGAGCCGGCGGAGGTGGACGTGAGCGTGCTCATTCCCGTGATCGACGAGGCGGGCACGGTGGAGGAGCTGGCGCAACGGGTGGCGGAGGTTCTGGACCGCGAGGGGCGCAGCTTCGAGATCATCTTCATCGATGACGGCTCGCGGGACGCCACGCCGGCGCGCGTGCGCGCCGCCCGGGAGCGCGATCCGCGCGTCAAGCTGGTGCGGCTGCGCCGCAATTTCGGCAAGGCCGCGGCGCTCTCCGCCGGCTTCGATCACTCCGCCGGCCGCATCGTCATCACCATGGACGGCGACCTGCAGGACGATCCGGACGAGATCCCGCGCTTCCTCTCGACCCTCGAGGAGAAGGACCTCGACCTCGTCTCCGGCTGGAAGCGGCGCCGCCGGGACCCGGTGAGCAAGACCCTGCCTTCGCGCCTGTTCAACTGGGTGACCCGGCAGCTCGCGCAGGTGGACATCCACGACTTCAACTGCGGCTTCAAGGCCTACCGGCGGGAAGTGCTGGCGGAGATCGCGGTCTACGGCGAGCTCCACCGCTACATCCCCGTGCTCGCCAGCCGCCGCGGCTTCGCGGTGGGCGAGATCCAGGTGACCCACCATCCGCGCCGGCACGGCGTCAGCAAGTACGGCTGGGACCGCTTCTACAAGGGGCTCCTCGACCTCATCACCGTGCTCTTCATCACCCGCTACACGCGGCGGCCCCTGCACCTCTTCGGCGCCTTCGGGCTGCTCTTCCTCACCGCGGGCTTCGGCATCAACGCCTACCTGGCGTGGATCTGGTTCGGCGGCCAGAACCTCTCCAACCGGCCTCTGCTCCTGCTCGGCATCCTGCTGATGCTGCTCGGCATCCAGGTGCTGACCACCGGCCTGATCGGCGAGATGATCACCTTCAAGAACTTCCGCCGCCGCGACAGCTATTCGATCAAGGAATGGCTGGAGTGACGGACGGCGCCGGCCTCGACCTTCTCTTTCTCACCCAGACCTATCCCCGCTTCGAGGGCGATACCGCCGGCCCCTTCATCCGCGACCTGGCCAGGGGATTGGTGCGCGCCGGAGACCGCGTCACCGTGCTGGCGCCCCACACCGCGGGCCTCGCGCCGCGCTGGAAGGACGGCGGTATCGAGGTCGTCACCTTCCGCTACGCGCCGGTCAGACAGGAGGTCCTCGGCTACGGCCGTACCCTGGAAGCCGACGAACGGGTGAAAGGGAAGGCCGCGCTGGCGGCGCCGCTCTATCTGCTCGCGGGGTGCCAGGCGATTCGCCGACTGCTCCGCGAACGCCGGTTCGACCTCGTCCACGCCCACTGGATCGTGCCCAACGGGATCGCGGCGGCCATGGCCGGCGGGGGCGCGCCACTCGCCATCGGCCTTCACGGCAGCGACGTGTTCCTGGCCGAGAAGAGAGGCGTCCGGTCCTTGGCCCGTTGGGCGCTCTCCCGCGCGCGCTTGCTCACCGGCTGTTCACCGGAGCTGGTCGAGCGCGTGCGGATCTTAGGGTTTCCGGCGGAACGATCGCGGGTGATTCCCTACGGGGTGGACGTCGAAACGTTCTCCCCGGCGCCGGAGCGGCGGACGCTCTGGCGCCGGCGGCTGGGGATTCCCGAGGAGGCTCCCCTCTTACTAGGCGTGGGCCGGATGGCGACCAAGAAGGGGTTTCAGGTGCTGCTCGAGATCCTGCCGCGGCTCTTCGGGGAGTTTCCGGATCTGCACGTGGTGCTGGCGGGCGGCGGGGATCTGCTGGACTCTTTCCGCGCGGCGGTACGCCCTTTCGGTACCCGGGTGCATTTTCCCGGCCCGGTGCAGCGCGACACTTTGCCGGACCTCTTCCGCGCGGCGGATCTCTTCGTGCTCCCCGCCGTGCACGACAGCAGGGGGAACGTGGACGGCCTCCCCAACGTCATCCTGGAGGCGATGGCGAGCGGCCTGCCGGTGGTGGCTTCCGGGATCTCGGGGATCCCGCTGGCCGTGGAAGACGGCAGGACCGGCCTGCTGGTGCCGGAGGGGGATCGGGCGGCGCTGCTCGGGGTTCTCCGGAGGCTGCTGGCGGATCCCGCCGAGGCCCGGGCGATGGGGGAGCGGGGCCGGCGGAAGGCCGAGACCGAGCTGACCTGGGACGCTGTGGCGGAGAGGTACCGGGAAGGGTACGTGGCGGCGTTGGGTGGTCAATAAATCGAACCGGTCGCCCTTCGAGGCCTCACCCCCTGTCCCCCTCTCCCTGACGGGCGAGGGGGGACGATTCACAGCCGATTTTGCCAATAGGAGGCCACCTTTTTCCACAAGACTCCTTCGCAGCCGTCCCCCCTCGCCCGTCAGGGAGAGGGGGACAGGGGGTGAGGCTTCGGAGGGCAGGCCGGTCGTGGGTCCACCCTTGCCGGTGCCACTTTGATTCCATATACTTCAGGTGCTTCTTCAGCCCCCTGACCGCCGACCACGCTCTGGCCCGATCCCTATGCCAAACAAATCGCTACGCCCCGGCATCACCAAAGCCGATCTCATCGACGTGGTCTATGACCGCCACGGCGGTCTGACCAAGGACGAGGCGGCCGACATCGTGGACGCCATCTTCCGCACCGTGAAGGTCTCGTTGGCCGACGGCCGGCCGGTGCGCATCAAGAACTTCGGCACCTTCGAGGTCACCCGGCGGCCGGGCCGCATGGGGGTCAATCCGGTCAGCGGTCAGAAGATGTTCATCCGCCCGCACAAGGGGTTGAGCTTCAAGCCGGCGCGGCGCCTGCGCGACGGCATGGCCAAACCCGAGTAAGCCTGGATGCTTTCCAAGGCCCGGATCCAGAAGCGGCTCTACTACAAGATCGGCGAGGCCTGCAAAGCCCTCGGCATCCAGCCTTACGTGCTGCGCTACTGGGAGACCGAATTCCCGGCGCTCACGCCCAGCAAGAGCCGCTCCGGCCAGCGCGTCTACAGCGAGAAAGAGCTGGAGATCATCCGGCGCATCAAGGAGCTCCTCTACGAGGAGGGCTATACGATCGCCGGGGCCAAGAAGAAGCTCGAAGGGGAGCTCGCGGCCGGTTCCCTGGGCGAGATCAAGAACGGGAGCGTGAGCGAGGATCTGCCGCTCCAACCGCCGCCCCCGCCGCCTCGCCGGCGGTCCGCCGAGCCCGCGGAGCCCGCCGTGCCGTCCGCGCTTGACACGGGCGGCGACGAACGGGTAGAAAGGCTCGTCTCGGGGATCGAAGAGGCCTTGCAGGAAGCCCGAGAGCTTCTCGAGCTGCTCAGGCCGAAAGATCTTTGAGCCCGCATTTCCGGTCGGGACGTGGCGCAGTCTGGTAGCGTACCTGAATGGGGTTCAGGGGGTCCCGGGTTCAAATCCCGGCGTCCCGACCAATCTCTCTTCCCTTAGATCCAAACCGAGTCGTCTCCTCGAACGGATGGCTGGATCAATGATCCATCGCCACGCCGCCTACAACCACCGTCCGCACGGAGCGACAGATCCCAGGAGTTCATCGAAGAAAGTAATTCTTTCTTTTATATCATTGATTTTCTTGTGGCGAATATAGGGTACTAACGCGGGGACGTAGCGTTCCATTTTTGAGACGGAGGCGGCCTTCAGAGGGTCCAAAAATGAGACCCTGAGGCTTTGCTTCCAGCACGACATCCCTTGTTTTAAAAGGTTTACAGCCCTCCGACCTGCTCGGCCCGAGACTTGCTGAAGCGAGGCTCCGCATTCTGGAAAGGTGCGTGAAAGAAGGTCGATGGCAGATGTCGGCGCCGATATTTTGCTGGCCGTCAAGAAGAGGCTTGACAGAGCCTCCGGGCTTCACTACCCTCCCGCGATCCTGTTGCCCAAGACGCGCAGGGTTTGGTCGGGATTCTGCTCGCCCGGCAGTTCCCCGTTACCCCCGGCCTACATCGCCCGCTGCCTGTGGAGGAGAGTGGTGAGGAAGGGTTATGTGCGTTAGCCGGAAGGGATTCAGGCCGTGAAGCGGCTGCTGAGCGCGGCCGGGCTCGTGCTCGCCCTGGTGGCGGGCCGTCCCGTTTGGGCTGCCCAGGACGGGCCGATCGCGACCGGTGCCTTGCAGATCCAGGGCAACCGGCTGACGATCTATGCCGACGACCTGACGACCGACGCCGACCAGACGGTCAGCGTCGGCGAGCGCGCCCGCGTGCGCACGTGCTACGGCGCGTCGGGCTCGGCCTGCGGCGCCGCGTTTCCAGGAGATCCGCGGATCGCCGGGCTGCTGGTGCGCGGCGAGCTGCGCGGGCCCGAGGTGCCAACGCCGATCGTCCTGGAGACCGTGCCGGGCGGCACGTTCATCCTTCCCGGCTTCCAACAGGAAGGCGATTACCGGTTGGAGAACATCCGGCTGGTGGAGGAGTCGAGCGGCCAGGTGCTGGCCACGGCCGAGCCGTCGCTCGCCATCCTCCACGTCCGCGAGATCCTCCTCGCTTCGGCGTCCGTGCGCACGCTGTCGCTGGAGGAGCTGCGCGCCCGCGGCATCACCTTCACGGCGGAAAACTTCCAGGCGTTCAACTTCGCGGTCGGCTTCGCGTTCGGCGACGAGATCGTCGAGATCGAGCTGCCGATCGTCTACTCGGGCTACGGCACGGTCCAGCCGCTGGCCAAGCCGAAGGTGAACCTGGACGGCCTGCCCGAGAACATCGCGCACGAGGTCAGGCGGTGGCAGCCGCCGAACATCGTGCCGTTCAAGCTGGAGGTGCCGGAGGAGGAGGGGCTGTGCGCGCACACGAGGTGCGAGGAGGAGGACCAGGAGCTGAACCTGCCGCTGTTCGGCGCCATCGTCATTCCCGGCACGGTCTCCTATCTCAACCAGTTCTTCGAGGCCAAGCTGATCGTCGCCAACGGCGTTCCCGTAGGCTCCGGCGCGTTCCTGGAGCAGATCACCGGCTCGCTGCGCCTGCCGCCGAACAACGTCGTGCGCATCGTGCAGAGCGAGCCTTCCGTGGCTCCCGGGCAGGCGGTGCCGGTGGTCGACGGGCGGGGCAACCGGGTGCTGGCGCCCGGCGAGCAGGGCAGCGCGGCGTGGACGGTGGAGGGCCTGGTCGCGGGCACCTACACGCTGACGATGGACATCAACGCGACGCTGGCGCGAGCCGGCCGCGATCCGTTCCCGCTGCTCTCCCGCATCCAGGCGGCGATCGAGGTGGTGGACGCCCGCTTCAACCTGACCTTCAGCCATCCGGATGTGGTGCGCGAGGGCGAGGAGTACTCGCTCTTCGTCACGGTGACCAACCTGTCGCGCGCGACGCAGAACCTGATCACCGTCGACCTCGACGAGGCGCACATCACCGGCGCCCACCGCGCCGATCCCACGGACAACCTGAAGCGCACCATCCAGAGTCTGGCGCCCGGCCAGGCGGAGACGCTGGAGTACCGGCTGGTCGCCGATCTCAACGGCAAGGTGGTGGCCACCACGTTCCAGTCCACCTCGTCGGCGGGGCAGGGGACGATCAAGCTGCGCACCGGCGTCGGCGAGCTCGGCATTCCGCTCTCGCCGGCGACGCTCGTGCTGCCCCGCTTCAGCGAGCGTCTGAAGAAGCCGTACCTCTCTTCGGACGATTTCTACCGCGCGCACCTGCGCTTCCTCGGCCTCGCCTACAGCCTGGCGGTGGCGCCTGCGGCGTTGACCCCCGCCGGCCTGCCGCGGGTCATCAAGACCGACGTCGAGCAGCGCGCCGTGGACTTCGCGTTCGCCGGCATGCGCACCTACCTGCACGAGCCGCTGCTCGAATCGCTGGAGGTGCTGGCGCTCGACTACCTGGGCAACCGCGACGGGCTCGTCGAGATCGACGAGCTGCGCCGCGGCACGGGCAAGGGCCTCGCCGTGGGCACCGAGCTGGCCAAGCTGTTCCGCGCGCAGCAGGCCTCGCGCTCGCTCTCGGCGGAGGACTTCCTCGACCAGCTCGCCGAGACCACCACGTACACCGACCCCTACCTCGCGGCGCTGCTGCTGCCGCAGACGGGCAGCGAGGCGCTCGAGCTCACGGTCCAGGGGAGCTTCGAGGGGATCTCCGGCAGCCTGAGCGGCGCGGCCGGCGCGGCGGGAGCCCAGCGCACGCTGCCGTTCGGCGAGGTGTTCCCCCTCCTGCGGTCCACGGCCGGGACGGAGACCGTGCCGCTGGCGCTCGTCGGCCACGTCGCGCTCGACCAGGAGCTGCTGGTGACGGTGCGCAACCCGGCCGCGCAGGCGGCGCATGGGACGCTGGTGATCGTGGTCCCCGAGGGCGACGGCCGGGAGGACCGGCGGCTGGAGTTCGACCTCGCCGTGCCGGCTGGCGGCGCGGTGACGGTGCGCGTGGGCGCGGCGGTCGCCAATCCGCTGGCGGTGAACGCGGCGACGGGCGCGCCGGCGAGCCCGGCGCCTTCCGAGCGCGCCGTCGTGCGCCCGCCGTTCCGCCTGATCGGCGCCGTCCAGGACTTCCGCTTGAAGGAGGACGGCCCGGACGATCTCGGCAACATGCACCGGCCGAACCGCTACGGCAACGGCGTGCTCTACCTCTTCAACCGGCCGCCGCAGAAGGCGCTCGCCGAGGATCCGGAGAACTTCCGCATCCGCTCCACGTTCAGCGGCCAGGACACGTCGGGCCAGCCGGCGTCCGGAGTCTCCGAAAAGGTGGGCAGCGGCGCCTGGGTGCAGGAGGACGGCCGCACGGTCGCGGTGCGCTATTCGACGCCGCTCTCCGCGCTCGTCGTGCCGGCGACCGGCGCGCCGCTGCTCACGCACCAGCATTTCCTCGACACCGGCGGCCTGAGGGACGCCTGGGGCGAGCACCTCGACGCCAACGTGCCGGCGCCGACGATCGAGACGTTCCCGCTCCACTTCGGCGGCCTGGTCACCGGCAAGGTGGTGCGCGGCACGGGCGAGCCGGTGGCCGGCGCCAAGGTGCAGCTCATCCGGCCGCTGCTCTGGGAGACGATCGCCGACACGGTCACCAAGCTCGACTTCCTGGGCGAGATGACGACCGGCGCGGACGGCGTCTTCTATTTCGATTTCATCGAGAACCCGAGCTGGGACCGCCAGGTGCTGCCGAGCTTCACGCTGCGCGCCACCATCCCGGCCGGCGCCGATCCGGAGCTGCAACCGGAGGAAAAGCAGGAGGTCTCCTCGACGATCCGCCTGCAGAACAAGGCGCTGCGCATCAACATCGCGCTGCTCGGCCGCGGCACCGTCAAGGGCAAGGTGGTCTATGCGGACGATGGCTCGGTGGTGAACACCGGCTTCATCCGGGCGACCAGCACGCTGTTCAACGAAGAGAAGTCGGTGCAAGCGAAGGCGGACGGCACGTTCGCGATCCCGGGCGTGCCGGTCGGCCCGATCACGATCACCGCCCGCGACCGCGACAACCGCGTGGTCTATGCCACGGTCGGCGTGGCGCAGCCCGGCGACGTGGTCGACGTGCTGCTGCGCATGCCGCGCATCATCCCGGGCCTGGGCACCGTGGCCGGCACCGTGGTCGGCGCGAGCGACGGCGCGCCGATCGCCGGCGCCCGCGTCGCTGTCTACTCGAAGGGCGCTTCGCTCGACTCGCAGGAGACCGACTCCTTCGGCCGCTTCCGCTTCGAGAACGTGCCCGAGGGCCAGGTGTCGCTGCAGGCCGCGAACTGGGCCGTCTCCCGGGTCTCTATCTTCACCGACCTGCTGCTGGCGGCCAGCGAGACGAAAGAGGTCGAGCTGCGGCTGCCGCAGGGCGCCAGCCGCACCGTGACCGGCTCGGTCTTCTTCCACGATCCGATCACCAACACGAACGTGCCGATCCAGGGCGCGGTGGCGTTCATCTCGGGGCCAGGCGTCTTCGCCTACACCGACGCCACGGGCCAGTACCGCATCGAGGGCGTGCCCGTCCAGGGGGCCAACGAGCACTACGAGGTCCATGCGATCGACTTCACGCGCAAGCTGGAGGGCACGGTCTCGCTGCCGCCCATCCTCGACGTCACGTCTGATCCGGTCGCCGCGCAGAGCATCGTCCTGCAGCAGATGTCGGGCGGCATTGACGGCGTGGCGCTCGATCCGCTCGGCCGGCCGGTAAGCGGCGCCGAGGTGGTGGTGTTCCCCTACGGCACCACGACCTCGGGGTCGGACGGCAGCTTCTCGTTCAATAACCTGCCGCTCGGCGGCCACACGGTCGTGGCGCACGTGGGCGACGGCCTGCAGCCCGGCAAATTCGGCTACTTCGGCGACGCGCCGGCGAGCATCGTCTACGGCGGCCACCGGCCGTTCGTCAGCGTGCGCATGCGCGGCGCCGGCGTGGTGACCGTGCTCACCCGCACCGCCACGGCCACCGGCGTGCTGACGCCGATCTACTACAAGCCGACCTACTACAGCACGGTCGAATACCGCATCCGCATGAAGGGCGCGTACATCGAGACGAGCACCAACCCCAACGGCCAGCTCGAAGTGACCCTGCCGGTCGGCCCTTACGAGCTCATCGCCTACAACCCGTTCCACGGCATGGTCACCATCAACGGCGCGATCGAGTACGCCGGCCAGGTGAAGCATCACGAGGTCGTGTTCGAGGACGCGGCCACGGTCACCGGCATGGTCGTGGGGGTCGACGGGGTCACGCCGGTGCCCGGCGTGGAAGTGGTGATGGAAGCCAACGGCCTCAAGGGCCAGACGCAGCGCACGGACCCGCAGGGCCGCTTCCGCTACGAGCTGGTGCCCAAGGGCCGCGTGATGGTGACGGCGACCGGCCTCGCCGGCACCGTCGAGCGGGTGGGCCGCACGATCGGCTACGTCGGCACGGCGGGCCAGACGCTCGAAATCATCGTGCAGATGAAGGCGCAGGGCACCGTCTCCGGCCGGGTGATGGAGAACTTCAACGGCGTCGTGCGCCCGCTCGCCCACGCCTATTACTACCTGCAGGAGGACACCTTCCCCTACCGGCGCATCCCCGAAGAGGGCGCCTGGAGGGTGACGGACGCGCAGGGGAACTATTCCGTGCCGCAGGTCTATGCGGGCGCGGTGACCGTGGTGGCGCGCGACAGCGGCCAGGTCGGCCGCTACGGCTCGGTGCGCGGCACGCTGGCGTTCGACTGGCAGAACCTGCAGATGCCCGACATCGTGATGGTGACGAGCGTCGGCTCGCTGCGCCTGACGGTGCGCAACCCGGTCTCCGGCGGACCCGTGGCCGACGCGCAGGTGCGCCTGTCGAACAACGACGCGACGGTCACCGACTCCGAAGGCATCGCGTTCTTCGACGCGCTGCCGCTCGGCACCTATTCGATCTACGCCTTCTACGCGCCGACCGGCCAGAGCGGGCGGCTGTCGAACGTCCAGCTCACCTCGCCGGGCCAGCAGGTGGCCCGCACCGTCTACCTCGACCAGCGCGGCGACGTGCGCGGCACGCTGTGGAACGACGCCGGGAAGACGGACCCGGTGGAGGGCGGCATCGTGCGGCTGGACGGCGACACCGCCGGCGGCCGCGTCACCGCGCTCGCCACCACCAGCAGCGAGGCCGCCACCGCGGGACGCTTCGAGTTCCAGGGCATCCCGGAGGGCACGTTCCTGCTCGAAGCGGCGCATCCCACGACGCCGCAGCGGGCCTCGGCCACCGCTGCCATCACCGCCACCTCGCCGATCGTCGACATCAACATGTTCCTGGAGCCGATCGGCGACCGCTATTTCCGGCTGTTCGAGAAGCTCAAGGCCGGCAACTCGGCGGTCAACCTGACCTCCGGCGTATTCAGCACGCGGCTGGTGCAGTTCCCGGTCTACGACTTCGCCCAGCTCGCGCCGGTGCCGGGGACGGACCGCTTCAAGTTCCCGAACGTGCTGGTCTCGCGCGGCGGCGGCTTCTCCGCCGAGGAGCTCACCGGCGAGCGGCGGAAGACGGGGGCCTCATTCAGCAACTTCACCGCGGCACCGCCGGTGGCCGGCACCGGCACGCAAGCCGATCCGTACCAGCTCGTCCTCAGCCCGAAGGGCGTCGTGCGCGTGTCGGTGCGCAACGCGGTGGGCCAGCCGGTGGCGGGAGCCAACGTCACGCTCAACACCTCGGGCGGCGGCTTCCCCTCGGTCACCGGCGCGGACGGCACCGTCACCTTCGCGGCGGTGCCGAGCGGCGGCCTCAACGCCACCGCCAGCTCGCTCTCGACCGGCACCAGCGGCTATTCCACCGCGACGCTGACCTTCGACGATGACCTGATCGAAATGACGGTGGCGCTGGCGCCGGCCGTGGCGGCGCACGGCGTGGTCTACCTGCCGGTGCCGAACGACGTCTGGAACGGCGATCCCGCGCTGCTCGCGCCGGCGCCGGGCATCATCGTCGAGATCCGCGACTCGAAGAACAAGACGCAGCTCGTCTTGACCGACGCGCAAGGCAGCTATCGCTTCGCCGGCCTGCCCACCGGCGGCTACAGCATCACGGCGCGCAACAACAACGGCGATCAGCTCGCCTCGGTGGCGGGAACGCTCGTCGGCCCCGACGGCAACGACAACGCCATCCCCTCCATGATCCTCGACGCCGGACCGCCGCGGCTGCTGTCGATCGCGCCGCCGCCCGGCTTCGAAGGCGTCTCGCGCACCGCCGCCGTGGAGCTGGTCTTCAGCGAGCCGTTGCTCGCGGGCGTGCTGCCGAACAACGCCGGCAACCCGTCGGCGTACTTCTCGCTGCGCGCCGCCACCGGCGCCTGGGCGCAGGGTCTGTGGAGCTCGTCGCTCAACGCGGCCGGCCAGCAGGTGGTGCGGTTCGTGCCCTCGACGCCGTACGAGAACTTCACCACCTACAGCCTGAACGTGGCCGGCGGGCCCGGAGGCGTGCGCGACCGCATGGGCCGGCCGCTCACCAGCTCCGGCAACGTCGGCTCCACCTTCAAGACTTCCGACAGCGTCGGCCCGGCGGTGATCGGCACCAACCCGGATCTGGCTCGCCCGGTCGATCCGGCGGTGCCGATCCGCTTCGACTTCAGCGAAGGCGTGCGCGCGACGGACGAGCAGCTCGACGGCGACCTCACGGGCGACGCCGCCGAGCTCTACTGGCAGCGCGACGCCGACGGTCCGGGCGGCGCCGCGCCGGCGTGGGTGCGCCTGCCGGTGATCACCTTCCTGACGCGCAGTAACTACTCGCTCATGGTGCAGGCGGCTGAAGGCTTGGAGCTGATAGGCGACACGCTGCAGCGCCGCATCGTGCTCGCCGGCCTCAAGGACGTCTACGACAACGAGATGCCCGTCTACGAGCGGACGTTCCGCATCTACGACGGCCACGCGCCGCGCATCGACGCCGTGCCCTACCCGCCGTCGGCGCCGGCCGGCCAGCTCCTGCAGAGCGAGCGTTACGCGATCTCGCCGCTGCTCTCCTCGCTCGACGACGTGACCGCGCAGAAGCCGGGCGGCGACGTCGACCGCGTGGACTACTTCTTCGAGGACCCGACGGACCCGACGCATCCGGTGTCGCCGGCCTACTCGGCGAAGACGTTCCCGTACGCGTTCTCCTTCGTCGCCGCCTACGTCGGCGACGGCACCGCGCCGCGGCCGTTCCCGGTGTGGGTGCAGGCGGTCGACACCAGCACCAACAAGAGCAACGTCGTGCTGGCCAACATGGTGGTGCTGCCGAACACGGATCCGAACATCGAGACGGTCGGCGTGGCGGCCACCGCGCCGGTGCCGGGCATCCCCTACGCCGGCTCGACTTTGATCGCAACCGTGGACGGGTTGTACGACCTCGACGGCTCGCAGCTCACGCTGTTCGTGGAGCTGTGGAAGGAAGGCGACGGCGCGCCGATGTTCACGGCCCCCGCCCGCTTCGTGCAGCGGCCGGCGAGCGGCTGGAACGACGCGCCGTCGCAGACCTTCACATTCACGCTGCCGCTCGACGTCGCGGAGGGGACGGGGCTCTATGCGCGCGCCCGCGTCCTCGACTCGAACGGCTCCGCCGGCCTCAAGGAGAGCGACCGTCTCGCGGTCACCGACGACGCGGCGGCGCCCGCCATCGACGACTTCTCGGCGCGGCTGGCCGGCGCGCCGGTGACGCACCTGTTCATCGGCGAGGAGTTCTATCTCGAGATCAAGGCACGCGACGCCGAGACGGCGATCCAGTCGCTGGTCCTCGAGCTCGACCGCACCGATCTCTTCCCGGGTCCGATCTCGGCGACCAAGGTGACCGGCACGACGGACCTCTACCGCACCGGCATGCTGACCGTGCCGCCGGGGATGTCGAGCCCGATCCCGGTCACCGCGAAGGTGAAGATCGACGACTGGGGTGGCAACTCGGTCGAGCGCACGACGGTGTTCAACGTCGGCCCCGAGCGCGATCCGCTGGCGCCGCAGGCGCGCTGGCAGTTGCCGTGGCAGGGCGCGCTCTGGCCGGCCGATTACACCTCGACCGTGTCGTCGTCGGCGGGAGCCGCCATCCTGCTGCGCTTCTACGCCCGCGACACGAACGAGGACGCGGACGGCAACCCGATCCCGGGCAAGCTGGTGACCGTGCAGCTCCGCGGCCCGGTGCGTAACGCGGCGACCGGCGCGCTGGAGATGGCGGCCGCGTGGACCAACGCGGCGAAGGTGCCCGGCACCGAGGACCTCGCCGGCGCCGTCTATCAAGGGATGTGGCGGGTGCCGAACGGCATCGCGGCGGGCACCGAGATCCCGTTCGAGACGCGCCTGCTCGATTCGGCGGGCACCGAGACGATCGCGCGGGTGACGATGACCGCGGTCGCCTACCGGCAGGTCTACGAGGCCGCTCTGACCTCGGTCTCCGCGTCCGACGCCATGCTGGCGCCGGCGGGCAATCCCGACGGTCCGGTGTTCCTGCTCGACGGCACGACGCTCTCCATCATTCCGCAGGCCGAGACGGCGACCGGCCGGCCGGTGCGGCGGATCGGCGGCCTGTTCCTCTACACCGGCGGCTCGACGGACACCGGCACGCTGGTGGTGAAGCCCACGGTGCTCACCGCGCCGGAGATCACCACCTACGACTCGGCGATCCTCTACCATCCGTTCGAGCTGGCGGTCGATCACGAGATCGGCGTGGCGGTGGAGAGCCGCGTCGACATGACGAAGAAGGGCCTGCTCGGCAGCACGTCGACCAAGAAGATGGAGCTGCCGGGAGAACCCGTCTCGCAGTCCAAGGCGGGCGGCTCGCACGGCGGACGCGGCTGGTTCGGCTCGCCCGGCGGCTGGAACCGCACCGACCTGACGCTCGCCGGCGCGCAGTACGACAACCTGCGCGAGCCGTACCTGCCTGGCGGCGGCGGCGGCAGCGCCGACGCCAGCGCGGGCGGCGCGGGCGGCGGCGTGATCCGCCTGCTGGCGGAGGACGCGCGCGTGCGCCTCGATGGCGACGTCGTCGCCAACGGCGGCAACGGCACGGGCGGCAACAGCGGCGGCGGCGCCGGCGGCGCGGTCCGCCTCACGGCCCGCCGGCTCGAAGGCAGCGGCCGCATCCAGGCGATGGGCGGCGGCGGCACCTTCTTCAACACCACCGGCGGCGGCGGCGGCGGACGCATCTCGATCAGCTATGAGGAGATCTCCCCGGCCTTCGACCTCGCCAACAAGGTCGACGCCTCCGGCGGCATCAACGATGCGCCGGTGCCGAGCCGCGCGGACCGCCGCGGCGGCGCCGGCACGGTGTTCGTCGAGGTCGTCGATCCCGACACCGGCCCGGCGCCCGGCAAGCTGTTCGTCGAAAACCCGCTGGAGCCGGTGCGCACCGCGCTGACGCCGCTGCCGGCGCTCGGCGACGGCAACGTGTTCTCGATCGACGCCGCCAACGCGAAGCTCGTGCTCGACGTTCCCGCGGTGCACGGCGATCTCGCGGGGGACGACGTCGCGCTCGCCGCCGCGGACGGCGCCTCGCTCGGCAGCTTCCCGATCGTCAAGCAGCAGCGGGTGGCCGACGCCTCCGCCTCCGGCGGCTTCCGCATCCACCTCACCGTGGCGGCCACGCCCGCGGAGCTCGATCCCGCCGCCGGGGCGCTGGGCAACGGCGCCGTCAAGTTCCACGGCGTGTCGCGGCTCCTCGCCGTCGAGGCCGAAGCTTCCGTGCGGCTGACGGCGGACGACGACCTCTTGCTCGGGCCGGCCGCGGCCCCGGTGCTCAACGACCGCTCGCAGGTGCTGCTGAAGCGCGGCGCCCGCGCCATGCTGCGCGGCGAAGGGCCGCTGGTGATCTTCACCACCACGCCCGCCGTGGCCACCGACCTGATCCTCGGCTCCTCGGCGACGGTCAGTTGGGAGGTCACCGACGCGCTGGGCCTCGCCGAGACGAAGACGGAGAACACCTTCGCGCCGACGCCGGTCGTGCAGACCCTGTTCGACGAGCAGACGTCGGTGTCGAGCGCCTCGCCGACGACGCTGGCGATCCCCATCAACAGCACGCTCGGCAGCGTCAGCTACACCGTCGAGGCGCGCAACAATGCCGGCCGCGTGACGCGCACGACCGCCTCCTGGCCGGTGCTGCCGAACGCGCTGCCCGCGGGCCAGGTGACCCTCGCCGCCGGCACGGCGACGCCGGTCAAGGCTGGCTATCCGTTCACCGCCGTGGTGCAGGCGACGGACCGGGAGCGGCTGCTCAAGGTGACGCTCACCGCGACCGGACCGGTCACGCCCACGACGCAGACGGCGACCGTCACCGGCATCGCCGCGAGCCCGACGTTCACGCTCAACGTGCCCGCCACCGCGGACGGCAGCCAGCCGATCGTCCTCCAGGCGCTCGTCGAGGACGCCTCCGGCGGCTCGACGACCACCACGGCGTTCCAGGTGCCCGTGGCGGCGAACGGCGCGCCCACCGGCACCGTCGCCATCGCGGCGGGCGCGCCGGCGCAGATCGAGGCCAACAAGTCCACCACCATCGCGGTGCACGCCGAGGACGCCGACGGCCTGGCGAAGATCGACCTGCACGTCGCCGGCTCCGTCACGCAGCCCGACCAGACGAAGACGCTGACGGGCAATCCGACGACGCACGACGCGACGTTCACCATCACCGGCGCTGCCAACGCCGCGCCGCAGACCTTGAGCGTGACCGCCACCATCCAGGACCGCTTCGGCAGCTCCTCGACGACGGCCGCGCTCACCGTGCCTCTGGTCGCCAACGGCGCGCCGAGCGGCTCCGTCGCGCTCGCCGCCGGCGCGCCGAACCCCATCGAGCCGGGCATGACGACCACCGTGGTGGTGAACGCCACGGACCCGGACGGCCTCACCAAGATCGATCTGCATGCGGTGGGCGCCGTGACGCAGCCCGAGCAGACCAAGACGGTCACCGGCACGACGGTCAGCACGACCTTCACCCTGACCGCCGCCGCCGACGCGACGCCGCAGACCGTGACCGTCACGGCCACGCTGCGCGACGCGGTCGGCAGCACGGCGGACACGGCGCCGTTCACCTTCCAGATCGTCGCCGACGTGGACAAGCCGGTGGTGACGATCACCCTCAACCCCGACCGCGGCGCGAGCGGCGTCTATCGCCCGGGCGAGGTGGTAAACGTCACCGCCAGCGCCACGGACGACGTCGCCGTGACGGCCCTGGAGCTGACGGTGGACGGCGTGACCAACACCTCGTCAGGCGCGCCGATCACCTATCCGTGGACGATCCCGGCGGTCGCCGGACCGACGCCGTTCACGCTCACCGCGAAGGCGACGGACGGCGAAGGCAACCAGGGCACCGCGTCGCGCGTCGTGAACACGGCGCCGGTGCCCGCCGATCCGCCGCCCACGGTGAGCTTCACCTGCCCGACGACAGGTGCGCTGCTGCCTACCGACTACGTGGTGGCGCTCAGCGCCGCCGCGTCCGACAACGCGGGCGTGACTGCGGTGCGCTTCTACCTCGGCGACGCGACGACGCCGTTCTCGACGTTCACGCCGACCGGCACGCCGCCGCTCACCACCACCGCGAGCGCCAACTTCGACCTGGCGACCACGACGGATACGACGGTGCGCTTCCGCGTCGAGGCGACCGACACCGTCGGCCAGGTGTCGAGCCAGGTGATCGAAATCCAGCGCGTGACCGTCGTCAACCTCAAGGCGGACGGCCAGGGCACGAACAACTACGCCACGCTGACGACGTCGATCGTGGCGCTGCGCACCGGCACGCTGACCATCGACACGCCGGTGACCTTCGCCGGCCTCGTGGTGCTCAACGGCGCCAAGATCGTCCACACCGCGACGCCGTCGAACACCAGCCCGAAGAGCTTCCAGGTGACCGTCAATGGACCGGTCTACGTTGGCTGCGGCGGCTCGATCGACGCCTCGGCGCGCGGCTATGCGATCAACGTCAGCTATCCGGGCCATACCCTGCCGCTGGGCGACAACGGCGGCAGCCACCTCGGCGAGGGCGGACCGCAGTTCGATGCTCCGGCGGAAACGTTCGGCAGCGTCTACTTCCCGCGCGAGAACGGCGGCGGTGGCCGCTGGGCGGGCCGCGGTGGCGGCACGGTGAAGATCGTGGCCGATCGCGTCCAAGTGGACGGCGCGGTTCGCGCCAACGGCGAGACCCAGACGCCCTCGGGTGCCGGCGGCTCGGTGTGGATCCAAAGCCTGTCTCTGGCGGGTACGGGGACGATCGAGGCAAAGGGTGGCAACAGCGGCTGCTGTGGCGACGGCTCGGGCGGCGGTGGCGCGATCGCGATCGAGTACGAGACGCTGGATGCCGGCTCGACGCTGCTCGCCAATGCCCAGGCGCAGGGTGGCTCAACCCAGACGACGGGCGGCGCCGGGACGGTTTACGTCAAGAGCGCGATCAGCACCTACGGCGACCTGACCATCAACAACGGTACGGTCGGGGGCAACCGGCGGACGATCCTGCCCTCGCTGGGCAAGGGCACGGCGCAGGCGGGGAGCTCCGGGGTGACCCTCGTCACCGGCCGGTCGAAGGCGATACCTGCGTACTTCGTGGGCCACTGGGTCGAGGTGCGAAACGCGGCCGGCGTGCTCGAAGGAACCTGGCGCGTCAGCTCGATCAGCGCCAACGGTTTCACCGTCACGCTCGCAGCGAACGACAGCGAGCCGGTAACCGTCGACACGGGCGATGCCTGGCAGGGCGTCTATCGCTTCGACCGCCTGACCGTCAGCGGCAGCGTGCAACTCGACAGCGCCGATCCCATCCGGATCGCGGGCGAGCAGGTGATCGCTGGAGCGGTGGAGACGACCTACATCAACGCAGGCAAGCTGGTGGTCAAGCCCGGCGCCGTGCTGACGCAGCACTTCACGCCTTCGTCGACGGCCCCGCAGTCGCTGACGCTCGAAGTCGGAGAGCTCGTGGTGGAGACGGGCGGCGCGATCGACGTCTCATCGCGTGGCTATGCGAACAACGTCACCTATCCGGGTCACGCCGTGCCGCTGGGCGACAACGGCGGCAGTCACCTGGGCGAGGGTGGTCCGCAGTTCGATGCTCCGGCGGAGACGTTCGGCAGCGTCTACTTCCCGCTCGAGAACGGTGGTGGCGGTCGCTGGGCGGGCCGCGGCGGCGGCACTGTGAAGATCGTGG
>JBIOVX010000144.1:0-11051 GCA_044868005.1 Thermoanaerobaculia bacterium
CCGGCGAGGACGCCGGCGCTCCCAGGAAAACCTACCCCAACCGACTTTTCAAACTATGCAGCAAATTCAACGCCGCCACCGGCGTCAACTGATCCACGTCCAACTCGCGCACCAGCGCGGCCACCACCTGCTCGGGCGGCACGAAGAGGGTGAGCTGCGCCGGCGCGCCGGTCTCGGGGGCGTTGCCGCGGGCGAGGCGGGGCTTGCCGCTCGGGTCGTACTCCTGCGCTTCCAGATTGGCCAGGATCTCCCCGGCCCGATCGATGAGCTCGGCCGGCAGGCCGGCCAGGCGCGCCACGTGGAGACCGTAGGACTTGTCGGCGCTGCCCGGCACCACGCGGCGGAGGAAGACGATCCTCTCCTCCCATTCCTTCACCGCCATCGTCCGGTTCACCACCCGCGGCAGCAGCGAGGCGAGCTCCGTCAGCTCGTGGTAGTGCGTGGCGAACAGGGTCTTCGGCCGGCCGTGCTCATGGAGGCGCTCGACGATCGCCCAGGCGAGGGAGAGGCCGTCGAAGGTGGCCGTGCCCCGGCCCACCTCGTCGAGGATCACCAAGCTGTTCTCCGTCGCGTGGCGGAGGATGTTCGCCGTCTCGATCATCTCCACCATGAAGGTGGACTCGCCGCGGGCGAGATCGTCCGAGGCGCCGACGCGGGTGAAGATGCGGTCCACGACGCCGATCACCGCCTCGTCCGCCGGCACGAAGCTCCCCGCCTGGGCCATGAGGACGATCAGCGCCACCTGCCGTAGATAGGTCGATTTGCCGCCCATGTTGGGCCCGGTCAGCAGCACGATCTGCGAGCGCTCGGCGTCGAGCTCGGCGTCGTTCGGCACGAAGGCGTCGCGGCTCGCCTGCTCGACCACCGGATGGCGGCCTTCGCGGATGACGATGGCCGAGCCGGCCGGCGCCATTTTCGGGCGGACGTAGCGATGCCGCGCCGCCACCTCGGCGAAGGAGGCCAGCGCGTCGAGGGTGCCGAGCGCTCCGGCGAGCGCCGTGAGCCCCGGCGCCTCGGCGGCGATGCGGCCGGTGAGCTCGCGGAAGAACCGCTGCTCCAGCTCGACCTGCCGCTCCTCGGCGGCGAGGATCTGCTCCTCCAGCTCCTTGATCTCCGGCGTCACGTAGCGCTCGGCGTTGACCAGGGTCTGCTTGCGGATGTAGTCCGCCGGCACGCGCTCCTGGTTCGCCCGCGTCACCTCCAGGTAGTAGCCGAAGACCTTGTTGTAGCGGATCTTGAGCGAGGAGATGCCGGTGCGCTCGCGCTCGCGGACCTCCAGCGCCAGGATGTGCCGCTTGCTGTCGCGGGTGAGCGAGCGGTAATGGTCCAGCCCCTCGTCCACGCCGGCGGCGATGACGCCTCCCTCCTGCAGATTGGGCGCCGGGGAGGGCTCCAGCATGCGCACCAGCTCGGCGTGCAGCTCGGGCAGCGGATCGGTCTCGGCGAGCCGGGCGAGGAGCGGCGTCTCGGCAGGATCGAGCGCCGCCAGCTCGGCGAGGAGGTCCGGCACCTCGCCGAGCGCGTCGCGCAACGCCGCCGCCTCGCGCGGCGTCAGCGTGCCGAGCACCGCGCGAGCCACCAGGCGCTCGGGATCTCCCGTGCGGGCCAGCCGCTCGCGGAGGCGCTCCCGGCGCGGATTGTCCGCCGCCAGCGCGCCCACGGCCCGGTGCCGCTCGGCGATCTCCTCCGGATCGACCAGGGGACGGCGGAGCCACTCGCGCAGGGTGCGACCGCCGGGAGGCGTGACCGTGCGGTCGAGCACGGCGAGCAGCGTGCTCCGCCGCCGGCCCGGTCCCGCGAAGGCCGCCCGCTGGCTGGCGAACACCTCCAGGTTGGCGAGCGTCGAGACGTCGAGGATCAGCCGGTCCCGCGCCTCGCGCACGGCGACTCCGCGCACGTGCGAGAGGCCGCTCTTCTGGGTCTCCTGGGCGTAGGCCAGAGCCGCCGCCGCGGCGCGCACCGCCGGCTCCCCTTCCTCCAGGCCGAAGCCGCGCAGCGTGCCGGCGCCGAACTGCCGCAGGAGCAGATCGCCCGCCCGCTGCGGATCGAAGAGGCGGTCTCCCGCGAGCGGCGTGCGGCAGGGGCAGTCCCGCTCGGCCCAGTCGAGGATCGCCGAGGGGAAGCCATCCGCGGCGTCGAACAGCACCTCGCGCGGCCGGAGCAGGGCGAGGTCCTCCACCGCCTCCTCGGCCGAGCGCCAGCGGCGCACGAAGAAGCTCCCGGTCGAGATGTCGAGAAAGGCGCCGGCCCCCGCCTCGCGTTCCCAGACCAGGCCGGCGAGGAGGTTCTCCTCCTTGCCTTCGAGCAGGCCCGGATCGCTCACCGTGCCCGGCGTCACGATGCGGGTCACCTCGCGGCGGACGAGCCCCTTGGCCTGGGCGGGGTCCTCCACCTGGTCGCAGATCGCCACCTTGAGACCGGCGGCGAGGAGCTTGCCGAGATAGGCCTCCAGAGCGTGATAGGGGACGCCGCACATCGGCGCCTCGTTCTCCGACCCCTTGTGGCGGGCCGTGAGCTGCACCTCGAGGATGGGCGCCGCCCGCCGTGCGTCCTCGAAGAACATCTCGTAGAAGTCGCCCATGCGGTACATCAGGAGGGCGTCGCCCACCTGCGCCTTGACCTCCAGGTACTGGCGCATCATGGGCGTCAGGGACGTGACCGGCAGGGGGGCGGACATGCGCGACCAGTATAACGTTCTGTAAAGGCGCGCCCTGCCCTCACCGCCTGAGAAGAATTCGTAGGGGCGGGGCTTGTCCCCGCCCGGGTAGGTGGAGGCCGACCGGATCATCAAGAGGGCGGGGACAAGCCCCGCCCCTACGTCCTGCCTCCTGTTTTCCGTTCTACAACACCCGTGCCGCGATCAGAGCCGGCGCCTCGCCTTCATCGCTGACGCTGAAGCACGCCGCCACCAGACCCGCGATGCGCTCGTCCTGCCGCCGCAGATAGACGCGGGCGAGCTCATCTCCTTCCCGCACCTCGTCACCGAGGCGTACCTTGGTTTCGAGGGAGATGCCGAAGTCCACCGCGTCGTTGTGCCGCCTGCGGCCTCCTCCGGCTTCCACGAGCAGCAGGCCGAGCTGGCGCACGTCCACCGCGGCGAGCCGGCCGGAGCGCGGCGCGAGGAGGGGCCGCTCGACGGGCGCCAGGTCGAATTGCGGAGCACGCAGCCAGTCCGGGTCCGCTCCCTGGAGGGCCGCCCACTGCTCGCAGCGCTCCATGGCGCGGCCGGAGGAAAGGGCCTCCTCCATCTGCCCCCGGCTGACCGGTGAGCCGACCAGGCGCGAGACCTCTTCACCCAGAGCGAAGGTGACCTCCATGGTATCCGCCGGCCCCTCGCCGGCGAGGCATTGCCAGGTCTCCAGAACCTCCGCCGTATGACCGACCCAACGGCCGAGGGGCTGGCTCATGTCCGTGACCAGATACGAGGTGGGCGTGCCCAGGGCGCGGGCGGTCTCCACCAAGCCACGGCCCAGCTCCACCGAGCTCTCCAGATCGGGCATGAAAGCACCGTTGCCCGTCTTGACGTCGAACACGATCGCCGCCGCGCCCATGGCGAGCTTCTTCGACAGGATGCTGGCGGTGATGAGCGGCAGCGAGTCGACGGTGGCCGTGGTGTCGCGCAAGGAGTAGAGGCGGCGGTCGGCGGGAGCGATGTTTTCCGTGGCGCCGCCGATGGCGAGCCCGCAACGGTCGAGGAGGTGCAGGCAGCGGGCGCGGCTGAGGCCGAGCTCCATGCCGGGGATGCTCTCCAGCTTGTCCATGGTGCCGCCGCTGTGGCCGAGGCTGCGGCCGGTCAGCATGGCGACGGGCAGGCCGCAGCTCGCGAGGAGAGGCCCGAGGACGAGCGAGACCTTGTCGCCCACGCCGCCGGTGGAGTGCTTGTCGCAGAGCAACGGCACCTCGCGCGACAGCTCCCAGCGTTCGCCCGACTCCAGCATGGCGAGCGTCAGGGCGCGGGTCTCCTCGGCGTCGAGCCCGCGAATGGCGGCGGCCATCAGGAAGGCCGCGAGCTGGCCCTCGCTCCAGGAGCCGTCAGTGGCGCCGCGCGCCACGGAGCGGATCTCCTCCTCGTCGAGCCGCATCCCGGCGCGCTTGCGCTCCAGGATGCGATAGGGCAGGAGGGAGTGGCTCATTTGGCCTGAGGGCTGCGGATGGGTTTGCCCTCCGAAGCCTCACCCCCTGTCCCCCTCTCCCTGACGTGAGAGGGGGGACCCTTCACAACCTGATTGCCAAAAAGGTGGCCTCGATCCCGGCAAGATTCCTTCGCAGGCGTTCCCCCTCGCCCGTCAGGGAGAGGGGGACAGGGGGTGAGGCTTCGGAGGGTAGGACGGTGTGGTGTCAACGCGTGATTGGACCCCTTGCTGCGGATCAGCCGGGGAAGCCGGGAGCTCCGGGGGGAGGGGCCATGCCGGCCGGAGCCCGCGTCGGATCGAGGGCGGCGACCTTCTGCTGGGCCTCCTGCCGATACGGCGACTGCGGGAACTCGTCGACGATCCGCTGATAGGACTGGATCGCCTCCTGCTTCCGGTGGAGCTGCTCGAAGGTCTTGCCCAGCTCGTTGAGGATCACGTCCTGGGGCAGCGGCGAGTCGCTCTGCTCCAGCATCGCCTGCAGATCCTTCACCACCTGCTCGGCCTTGCCCTGTTTGCGGTCGAGATCGATCAGGTTGAGGCGCGCCTCGCCGGCGAGCATGCTGTCGCCGTGCTCGTCGACGAAATCGCCCCACAGCTTGCGCGCGTCGTCGAGCCGGCCCTCGTCGGCGGCGATCTGCGCGAGATAGAGGCTGGCCACGTCCGCGGCGTCGCTCATGCCGTAGTCGTCGCGCACCTTCTCCAGCAGCTCCTTGGCGCGGGCCCGGCGGGCGGCATCCGTAGCGAAGGTCGGCGCGTCGGGATCGTTGGGCTTCGCGCCCGTAGCGGCGATCGGGGCCTGGTAGATCTTCGTCGCCGCGGCCAGAGCCTCATTGGCTCCCTGCCGGCGATGGCCCAGGTAGAAGTAGACCGCGACCCCCAGCGCCGCCAGCGCGACCACCCCGCCCACGGCGTAGATGATGGTCCGCACGTGGCTCTCGGCGTACTCGACGCTGCGGCCGACGGCGGCCCGGAAGTCGTCCTGCTTGATTTCTTTGCGAGTCAGACGAGTCATCAAAAAACTCCCAGAATGAATTCTCTCGGGAAGAGGCCGAACGGACACACGGATACACCGAGCCGGCCGGAGCGCCAAACAAGAGCGGGATGATACCAGAGTGGGCGGCTCGGGGGCAGCAGGCCCCCCGCGGAATCCCCACCGCAACCGTCACCCGGAGAACGAGCCGAGGCGTCCCGGCCTGTAGAGACGTTCCAACCCGCCCACGACCAATCTCCGCAGGCCACGGGACGGCGGAACGTCTCCTTCGAAGGGATCGCCGCGTCGCCTGTCGCCAACCCGATGACCGTCGGGAGAACCCCTGCGGCCGTGCCCTACAATGATCACCCTTGCCCTCCGGAGACGTTCCGCCGTCTCCGTGGTCTGCGGTGCGTTGTCGTGGACGGGCTGGAACGTCTCTACGTCTCCTACGCCCCATCGCGTCTCTGCAGAACGGATACAGGCCCATCAAGGGTTGACGGCTAGCCTCCGAGCTCGCGGATCTTCTGCCGCGCCTCTTCGATGAGCTTCCGCAGACGGAACTTCTGATCCGGGTCAACCGTGATCGCCTCCTGCTCCTGGAGAAACCCAAGCTTCTCCTGCCACACTTTGACGGCTGATCCGCTCACCGGAAACGCCGAACGGACCTCCTTTCGATCCACCGGCGGAAGAACCACGACATCGTCCACCACCCCACCGCGCACGGCATAGGCCTCTTCCAGCTTGACGACGTCACCGAGCGGCGGCTTCTGGAGAGCTTGATGCGTCAGCTCGCGATACAGCGCCTTATACCCAGCGTCCGCAAGATCGAAGGCCTCGAGCCGGTAATAGGCCCCTTTCAGCGGACGAGGGATGTACGGCTCGTCCTTACGGTCAAACAGAATGGGAATGAACCTCCCGCTGCTCTTCTCCTCGTAGAGGTAGCTGTAGATGACGCTACCCTCCCAGAAGACGCCGCGACCTTCGTCCGCCGGAACCTTTCCCTCGATGCGATTGAGGTACGTCTCGGTGCAGACGACAAGCACGAACTCGGAGTTCTCCGGCCGGAGCTGCTCTTCGCACCATCGCGGCCAGCCCCGAGGCGGACGCGTCTCGTATTGATCCAACGCGGCATCCACGCCATGCTTGCGCAGTTGATTGGAAAGCGCCAAGACTCGCTGGGAGTGCTGGTCACTGTCGTGGCTGTAGCTGACAAACACCTTTGTGGGCACGCCCGGCTCCTTATCTTCCAGTGTTTCGTCGTCGGCGGAATCCGATGAGCCGGTCAAGGGTTTACGGCTTTCTTGATCTCCTTACAAAGGCGAAGCCACGCCTCCTCCCGGCCCGCTTTCTTCATTTTTGCTAAGGGCTTTTCCGGTGGCGAGACGACAGCCTGGTAGTCCTTGAGCGGTGTTTCATCGTAGCCGCACGCGCGGAGCTGTACCCACAGAATCCTGATTCCCCCCGCTTCGGCTTTCTTCAACAGCGGCCCGAACTCGTGGTCGTGAATGAAATCGGACGCCAGGAAATCTGGGCTCACTAGAAATACCACAGCGCTTGCCGCTCCCAAGGCCGTCTGAATTTCATTGAACCACTTGGCCCCTGAAGGGATCTGTTGGTCCGACCAGGCCTTGATAGTACCTGAACGCAGGTAAGGCTTCAGGTGCGTGAGAAGCTCTTCCAAAAGCCTCTTATCCCGATGGCTGTAGCTGATGAAGACTTGATCTCGCACGAATTCCTCGCTCGGTTTGAGTTCGATATTGGGCTGTGGCGATTCGCTCGTCTGGGTCTCTGGCCAACCCTTCGCCGCCTCCTCAGCATCCGCAAGCTCTCCGTCCCGCCGGTGGTAGCCATGCTTCTCGATCAGGCGGCGGGCCTCGACTAAAGCATCGCGGTCGCGGAAGAGCCGGGCGCGATAGAGCAGAATGTCAGCCTGGTGGAGCGGCATCGGCCCTCGCTCGGCTATCTCCCAGGCTTCGTCTAGGTCCGCCTGGCAACCCGCGTGGTCGCCCGAAAGACGTCGCAGCCAGGCGCGCGTTAGTAGGCCACGTGGGAGGTAATCTGCAATGCCAGCTGCACGGAGGCCGTCGACGGCGGCGGTAATTTGCGCGAGCGCGGAATGCCACTCCGCACTAGCCGTCACCGAGGCCTTGTACAACGTGGCTCGAGCCAGGGTGAGGTGGTCCACTGCCATGGTAATTAGCGGTGAGTTTGGATCGTTCGTCATCCACCCAAGTGTCAGGCGGGCTCGTTCTCTGACGCCGTCGCAGGCGGCAGTGGATCTCGCGAGCATGTCGCCAAGTTCGGACTCTCCGAGAACGGCTAGGTACGCCGCGCGTTCTGCATCGGACAACAGGAGCTCGCAATAGTGGAAACCCTGTTGTGAGTAGAGCCGGGGATACTTCGGCTGATATGCAATTTGCCGGGACTCCACCTCCTCGAACAGCCGCCGCGACTCGGCGAGACGGCCTGCTTGGTGCAGAGTGTCCGCCAGTGCTGCGCGGTTGAGTAATTGCTCGCTCGGTTCCTCACTGCGGTCGGCATATGTTACCGACTGCTCGCCGACGGTGACTGCCGCCGAGATCTCACCTCTCATGAGCTCTAAAGTGGACAGATTGCTGGCGCTGATAGCTGCATTCGGCCAGTCTTCTCGTTCAACATCACTATTCAGCCCAATTCGTAACGGCACAGCCGCCTCGGTTAATCTGCCCAGGAATTGCAGACTGGTTGCCGCGAGGGAGAGCAGCCACGCTTGGGCGGCGGGGCTGAGGCTCGGCGCAAGGGTGGTCCACGGCGTTGTGTAAAAACACGCGATTGCCCCTAGGTCCGCACCGATCGCACCGAGCTTTCCTGTGCTATAGAAGCCGCTACCTCGGGTGCCTCGCAAGATGCGATCACGGTAGATTTCGTCACACGCCTTCTGATGCAACCCGGCCAGGCAACCATGGGCCACAGCCTGGTAGAGCGGCTGCAGGCCGGCGAGCGTGGCGGGCCAGTGCTCGGTGGTGTCGCAAAGGTGCTTGAAAAGCCGCCGGTGACCGGTTTCCCACGCCTCGGGAAAATGTGTCCGCAACTGCTCGGCAAAATACTCTCGGAGCAGCGGGTGCGAGTCGATGGGAGGAGCCGGAGAGACGGGAATGTCGATCAGACGCAGCTCGGTCAGGCGACGCAGGACGCGGCGCCAACCGTCCGAGGATAGATCCCGAAGCGGCGCAGTGAGAACGTTCAGCTCGGAGTCATCCGCCTCGCGCAGCACAGCCAGCAGTTTCTCCTCCGCCGGGCGATCGAAGAAGCCCAGCAGGCGTAGCACGGCGATTTCCGGGCTGGACTCACCTAGATGCTGTATGTATGCCCCGAACAGATGACGCGCGTGGTAGCGGTGCGACTCGTCCTCGGAGAGTAGCGGAATCTCGCGTCGCCGTCGGATCTCATGGTCATCCGTGGCGTCACGCAGATACGAACCCAGCAGCATCAACGAGTACGCATGGCCGCGGGCGTCCTCTACCGCTTCGCGCAGCTCCCACTCGGGGCCACGAACCTCCAACTGCCGTAGAAGCTCCACTCCGGCTGCCGCATCCAGTTGCTCCAGCGGCTGTTGCACAACGGTCCTACCGATCTTGTCCCGAAGCTCAACGACAGGCTGACGCGAGGTAACCACGCACAGGCCGCCGCCAGATGGATCGCCCATCCTGCCAATCGCCAGGGAACGCAGAAGGGAATCTATGGCCGGATCTTTCATCCGGCCCTGGTCGAAGTATGGCGGATGCTGGAGCGGCTCGATGCCGTCGAGCACCAGCAGACCGTGCTGTTCGACTAGCAAGCGGGCGAGCGTCCGGCCTTGCTCGGTGGGATCGGTAAGCCGCGGGCCGATATGGCCGAAGTGGCTCAGCGCCTTCTCGAAGAAGAGCTCCGACGAGGCATTCCGCTGCTCGCCGCTACCCTGGCTATAGAAGGTGTGCACGAAGACGCGCCCGGCCCCGCGCCAACCGCCGTCGCGCATCTGCGTCAGCCACTTGGCCACTACCCGGGTCTTGCCGGCGCCTCCTTCGGCGTACAGCACGAAGACTCGCACCGCCCCCTCGTTCCAGGCCCGGTCGAGCGCCGCCAGCTCCTCTTCGCGTCCCGCAAAGCCCTCGCCGTAGACGCGCAGTACGTCAACGCCGTACGGGATATGGGTGTCGGGAGCCGATGCGGACATGGGCCGGTTTCCGGGTCGCTCAGAGTAAGCCCCTATTATGCAAGAGGCGGAACGCTGAAGGACAGGCCGCATCGCAGCCGGCGGAGGCTCGGCGCTCCCAGGACGATCGTCGAGGGCTGTCGTCTCGAGGAGGCCGATTCGGGGATCGCGGGCCGCGACGGGCTGGAAATCGGGCCCGACCTGGTGGGTCACCTACGGCAAACCTGTAGAAAAACTCCGGAACCTAATGGGTCACGCTCCGCAACCTGGTAGAAATTTTCCTGAACCTATTGGGTCACGGGCCGCAACCTAGTAGAAATTTTCGCGAACCCATTGGGTTGCGGAGCGCAACCTAGTAGAAAAATCCTGAAACCCATTGGGTCACGGTCCGCGACCCAGTAGGAATTTTCGCGAACCCATTGGGTCGCGAGACGCAACCCAGTAGAAAAATCCCGGAACCCATTGGGTCACGGTCCGCGACCCAGTAGGAATTTTCGCGAACCCATTGGGTCGTGGTGCGTGACCTAGTAGAAAAAACTGCGCGACCCAGTAGAAAAACCGCGTGACCCCCATGGGTCGCGGCCCGCAACCCAGCAGAAAAATCCCGCGACCTACCAGGACGGAGGCGACGATCTGCTGGAAACAGCCCGTGACCCCATAGGGTTGCGGGCCAGGCTTGTTGGATGGGGCATGGTGCGGCTGGGAGGACTCGAACCCCCGACCAAGAGTTTAGGAAACAGCCTCTAGCCTGGCAATCGATGACAACCTATGACATCGTATGTCAATGGAATCAGATACTTAGGCAAACCCTCTATTGTCAGCCGCTACCACTGGCTGCTGTAGATTTACACCCCCGAGTGTGACTGGAGTGCAACTTGGATACTCACCCGGCCCACCTGTTGCGGTCTTCCTTGGAATGGTGTAGAGTAACTCGTAGAGTTACCGAATGATCCGGCGCAGTCTGATTGGAGCTCCCGGAGAAGACGGCGGCTCTGGACGATCCTTGCCGGAGGATTGGAATGGAGCCAAGGCTAGAGAGACGCCTCCTGACTGTTAAGCAAGTGAGTGAACGGCATCCTGGAATCACTGAGCGGACCCTACGCTACTGGATCTTTAACGCGAGGGAACGACGCTCCTGGAACCATCGGCAGTTGACAACCATTCCTGGGAATGGCTTCGATCGAGTCATGGTTCGGAAAGGCTCAAAAATTCTAATTGACGAGATTGCCTTGCTGGACTGGCTGGATAGAGGCTAACACCCGAATTTGCAGAAATCGCTTCACAGCGGTGGCACAGCGGAACGATCTGGTCGCTACCGTTTTCAGTCTGGATCCAGGGCCCCGCCGCGGCCGCAAGGCCAGGAGCGGCCGCCCGTCGCGGTCCATCAAGGATCGATCCCTCCAGCGTTCCCTTCATGAGTTCCGTCGCCGCCATCCTTAGGATGTGAGTTCGGCTGCGCAGTGGGTATCCCGGCTGGTGGGTTAGCTTGCCTAAAGAGCAGGCGCAGGATTTGAGAAAGGACAGCTCCGGCGGCGACAGCAGCCTCCTCGAGCTCGCGACGACGAGCCGGCGGACCTGCCTCGGCGCTACTTTCGGTTGAAGCGACTCCAAGTTGTGCCGCCCGCACACGCTGTATGAAGGCCAAGGCTTCGTCGAGAGCCGCGAAGGGGTATCCCTGGGCAGTAAGGAGTCTCTCCATCGTCTTTAACCCCGGGATCATCTTTCCCCGCTCGTAGTCGGAAACCGTGCCGCGCCGAAGGCCGCAAGCTTC
>JBIOVX010000145.1:0-41533 GCA_044868005.1 Thermoanaerobaculia bacterium
CCCTCTCTCCCCGAGGGAGAGAGGGGAGAAAGACCAAAGAAAGCTTCTTTTTTATTCCCTCCTCTCCCTCGGGGAGAGGAGGGGTAGGGGAGGTGAGGGCCGGCGGCGCGACGAAGCTGAGATTGAAGACCACGACGGAATCGGAGGCCAGGTTTCCGGGAGACAATAAGAAGTAGTCGTTCCCAGGCCTCGTAGACCATGCCCCGAACCTCCCGCAGAAAATCCGCCAACGGCGACGGGCCACTGTTCCGCGCGCCGTACGCCGAGGTCGAGCGGCAGCCGCTCGCCGAGTTCACCCAGAAGGCGTACCTCGATTACTCGATGTACGTCATCCTCGACCGCGCCCTGCCCCACGTCGCCGACGGCCTCAAGCCCGTGCAGCGGCGGATCGTCTACGCCATGTCCGAGCTGGGGCTCTCGGCCAGCGCCAAGTTCAAGAAGTCGGCCCGCACCGTCGGCGACGTGCTCGGCAAGTACCATCCGCACGGCGACCTCGCCTGCTACGAGGCCATGGTGCTCATGGCGCAGCCGTTCTCCCTGCGCTATCCGTTGATCGACGGCCAGGGCAACTGGGGCTCGCAGGACGATCCGAAGTCGTTCGCCGCCATGCGCTACACCGAGGCGCGGATGACGACGTTCGCGCAGGCGCTCCTCTCCGAGCTGGAGCAGGGTACCGTCGAGTGGGGCGCCAACTTCGACGGCACGCTCCAGGAGCCCAAGCTGCTGCCGGCCCGGCTGCCGCACGTGCTGCTCAACGGCGCCTCGGGCATCGCCGTCGGCATGGCCACGGACATCCCGCCGCACAACGTGCGCGAGGTGGTGGACGCCTGCATCCGGCTGCTCGACGACAAGAGGCTCGCGGACGACGAGCTCTACGCGGCCATCCTCGGCCCCGACTTCCCCACCGACGCCGAGCTGATCACGCCGCGCGACGAGATCCGCAAGATCTATGAGACCGGCGCGGGATCGCTGCGCCTGCGCGCCGCCTGGGAAGTGGAGGACGGCGACGTCGTCATCACCGCGCTGCCCTACCAGGTCTCCGGCACCAAGGTGCAGGCGCAGATCGCCGCCCAGATGCAGGCGAAGAAGCTCCCCATGGTCGAGGACCTGCGCGACGAGTCCGACCACGAGAACCCGACGCGCATCGTGATCACGCCGCGCTCCAACCGCGTGGACCTCGAAGGCCTCATGGCCCACCTCTTCGCCACCACGGACCTCGAGCGCACCTACCGCGTCAACCTGACGATGATCGGCCTCGACGGCCGCCCGCGGCAGTTCAACCTGCGCGAGCTGCTCGGCGAGTGGCTCAAGTTTCGCGTCGAGACCGTGCGGCGCCGGCTGCAGTTCCGCTACGACAAGGTCCTCACCCGCCTCCACATCCTCGACGGCTATCTGATCGCCTACCTCAACATCGACGAGGTGATCCGCATCATCCGCACCGAGGACCATCCCAAGCCGAAGCTCATGGAGCGCTTCCGGCTCACCGACGCGCAGGCCGAGGCGGTCCTCGAGCTCAAGCTGCGCCACCTCGCCAAGCTGGAGGAAATGGAGATCCGCGGCGAGCAGAGCGATCTGCTGAAGGAGCGGGACGCGCTGGAGAAGATCCTGAGCTCCGAGACCCGCCTCCGCCGCAAGGTCAAGGAAGAGCTTGCCGCCGACGCCGAGAAATTCGGCGATGCCCGCCGCTCGCCCATCGTCGAGCGCGAGGCCGCCAAGGCCATGGACGAGACGGCGCTCATCCCCACCGAGCCGGTCACCGTCGTGCTCTCCGAAAAAGGCTGGGTGCGCGCCGGCAAAGGCCACGACCTCGATCCCAAGGAGCTCTCCTACAAGGCCGGCGACGCCTTCCTGATGGCGGCCAAGGGGAGGAGCAACCAATCCGCCGTGTTCCTCGACTCGACGGGGCGCACCTACTCCCTCGCCGCGCACTCTCTGCCTTCGGCCCGCGGCCAGGGCGAGCCGCTCTCCAGCCACGTCACGCCGCCGCCGGGCGCCACCTTCGCCGGCGTGATGATCGGCGGCGACAAGGACATCTATCTCCTGGCCACCAGCTTCGGCTACGGCTTCCTCGCCATCCTGGAGGATCTGCAGACCCGGCAGCGGGCCGGCAAGGCGGTGGTCTCGGTGCCGCCGGGAGGCAAGGTCCTGGCGCCGGTCCGCGTCGAGGACGCGGACAACGACTGGCTCGCCGCCGTCACCGACAGCGGGCGGTTGCTGGTCTTCCCCGTCGGCGACATGCCGCTGCTCGCCAAAGGCAAGGGAGTGAAGATCCTCAGCCTGCCTTCCAAGGGAGAGAGGGAATCGCTGCTCTACTGCGCCGTCCTCTCCGACGAGGCGCACCTGATCGTCCATTCGGGCAAGCGCTACCTGAATTTCAAGCCCTCGGAATGGCAGGCCTTCGCGGGCAAACGGGCGCAGCGCGGCAATGTGCTGCCGCGGGGATATCGGATCGTCGCGGGGCTGGAGGTGACGGGGAAGGGGGCGGTGGGGGCAGAAGCAGGCTCTTGATCTGTCAGAACCTCCTTTCACGCCGCTAATAGAGAAGCCCCTATTATCGCCAGCGGCCTCCGGCGATAATAAGAGCCGGCGACTGTTTTCACCCGCCAAGGGAGAACGGCGACTTTGCCCATGCCGGCACGGATTCCCGGACGTTACGTCAAGGGGCTCGAGGGGGCCCGAGCCTTCGTGCCGTCCCCACTGCCGCCGGCGCTCACCTGGCGGCCCAGTCTCGTCCGGGCCCTGTCGGATGCGGATCGCGCCGTCGGACGTCTCGCCGGAGAAGGACTGAGACTTCCCGATCCGCGCCTCCTGATCCGCCCCTTTCTGCGGCGTGAAGCGGTCCTGTCCAGCCGGATCGAAGGCACGCGGACGAGCCTGAGCGAGCTGCTGGCCGCGGAGGCCGGCGCGAGCGTGGATCAGAGTCCGGCGGATCTCCGGGAAGTAGCGAACTACGTCGAGGCTCTGGAATTCGGCGTCGAGCGTCTGGGAAGCCTGCCGCTCTCTCTTCGCTTCATCCGCGAGCTGCACGCGCGGCTCATGAAAGGAGTCCGCGGAGGTCAGACCTCCCCGGGCGAATTTCGGCGCGGTCAGAATTGGATCGGTCCGGCCGGCTGCACCCTGGCGAACGCAACCTACGTCCCGCCTCCGCCGAACGAGATGCTGGACGCGCTCGAGGAATTGGAACGCTTCCTTCACGACAGGAATCTGCCGCCTTTGGTGCAGGCGGCTCTCGTTCACTACCAGTTCGAAGCGATCCATCCTTTCCTGGACGGCAACGGCCGCGTCGGCCGGCTGCTCGTCATCCTCTTCCTGATGGAACGCGGGGTTCTGCCAGGCCCGCTTCTCTACCTGAGCGCCTTCTTCGAGGCCACGCGCCGGGAGTACTACGCCCGGCTGCAAGAGGTCACGGAAGAAGGAGCCTGGGAGGCCTGGATCGAGTACTTCCTGAACGGCGTCTCCCGCCAGTCGGAGGACGTCCTCAGCCGCGCCAGCCGAATCAACGCTCTCCTGGACCAATGGCGGCTGGCCGTCGCGGGAGGGGCTTCACCGACCCCAGCCGCGCTCGTGGGACTCCTCGGCGAGAACCCTTTCTGGACGATCACCGGTGCGGCAGAGCGTCTCGGAGTGGCCTACACCACGGCCAAGCGCGCCGTCGAGAGGCTCGTGGACGCATCGATCCTGACGCCCTTGACCGACGCGAAGAGAGATCGTGTCTACTGCGCGAGAGCAATCCTGGACATTTTGGAAGAGCCGGCTCAACTCGTGCCCATAGGAGGCCACAATGTCACCTGAGCTTTCAATGGCCGCGATCGTCGAGAGGCTTGAAGCGCAGATCGAATTCCATCGCGAACGGGAGGCCTTCCATGCCGAGAAGGAAGCCCACCACCGCGAGCAGCGGGCCGTCCACGCCGCCGAGCTCGAGACGCTGACTTCGAACCTGGCGGCCTTCAAGGCCTCCTCCGACAAGGCGATGGAGCTGGCCCGGCGGGAAGTCGCCCTGCCGGCCGCGCCGCCGCCCGTGCCGAGCCAGGACGTCGGCTATCACCCCTCCCTGACCAAGATGGTGAAGCGGATCGTGGAGATCAAATCCCCGAGCGACGTCTTCGGGACGACTGTCATCCTGCAGGAGGTCCGTCAGCACTACGGCAACCGGCTGCGCGGGCGCGTCACGAAGAAGTTCGTCTCCATCGCGCTCAGCAGGATGTGCGAAGCCGGCAAGCTCCGCGTGGCCCGCAAGGGACAGCCCCACCACGAGACGCTGTACGCCAAGGCCTGACGGCCTCTTGCCGTTGGAAAGACTGTCTTCAACAGAGGATAGGGCAGACGCGCCCGCGGCTGCACCGGAGAACCGGCGGCCGCTCGGGGACTCTTGCCGTTGCTAAAGACATCCCGTCCCAACCCTTGCACGGCAGATCCCAACCCTTGCACGGACTATCTCCACCGATGCACAGCATATTCCAACCCATGGATGTCATAATGCTACCATTGTACGTCATGTCCCAACAGGCGCACTGCATACCCAACCCTTGGACGAGCTGTCCCGACCGATGCACAGTACATCCCAACCCTTGCACGTCGCAACGCAACCCTCGTACAGCACATCCCAACCGGCGGTCGCCGCAACGGGGCGGCTGCGCACGCCAGGGCGGCCGTTAGTCGCGGCCTTGCTCCGGCTGCTTATCCGGCCGTCCACCGTGCGCATAAGCGTCCGGGCGCTCCGAGGAGAACTGCGAAACCAGCAGAATCCAAGGGACCTAGCGGCTTGGCTGCCGATTGGGCGGGAATGCATATCGGCCTCAGCGTGGTCGGATATCGTTCCACCACCCGCCTCAAGAGTACGCTTATACGACCGGTTCCCGTCGCAGCGTGCCGCCAAGCCCAGCACTTTCAGAAGCATAGCACTCTGAGGACTCAGGCCAGAGCTGACAGAATTGACACATTGGCTCGTCCGTCGTACCCGATGCTTATCCGACTGCCGAGGCCCGATTGACGCAAGCCAGATCGAGGTATAGAATTCCTATGTTCCATAGAATGAAGAACATAAGCCGCGATTCTAGCTTATGCGGTCCTGTCGGTAAGCACTCCGGGATAGGTTGGGAAAGACTGGATAAGCTTAGTGCGAGGTTGGGCGAACGAATAGGTGGCTAGATGCTATCCGTGATCATCGATAGGGTACTCCGCCGCCGTGGTTCCGAACTGGCGGTCAGTGCCATCCTTGTACTCATAATGTGTGCTGCATTGCTGTGGTCGCAGGTACTGATCAACCCGTTTGCTAAGCAGCTCACGGAGAAGATCGCGTTCGCGTTTCTCGTTGCCGTGGTAGTACGATGGGTTACAATCGGTTTTTCCGAATTCGAACTCCTCGAACAATCCTCACGTGGGGAACTCCACGAGGCAATCGATGCCGCATCCGACAGGATTTGGATTTCCCAAACATGGTTACCCGGAACGGAGACTGATGCTATCCGAATCGTTCAAAGTCGCGCTCCTGATGTCCGTTTGCTCCTGGCCTCCTTCAAACCTGACTCACCTATCTTCGCGAGGATAGCAGGACGCGGCATGCAAGTCACGGAGGCACAAGCATTTGTTAGGCGGTCGGTTGCACCATTTGTGCAAGGCAGCCGTACCGAAGCACCAATTAGATTCTGCTATGGTCATCATCCGGGATGGATAGCAGTAGTAGACTCATCCGTCTTCTGGGGTCCAACTCCTGTGCATGTCGACAATTGGGCCAATGACTTCCTCTTCCATCGCTCCACTGTCCACACAAAGAAAGGCGCCTTTTGGATGAACCAGTTTCAAATTATGTGGTCCCGCTATTCACACACATATGACGATGAAAAGGCGTATAATTCTGCGCTCCCGGGAGGTAGTTGAGATCGAGGGGATCGCTCGAGGAATCGCCCAACTCCAGGCCTGCAGCGGACGGAAACCGCATACTGCGCGGTTCCGCCGCTGAGGCCCGTATCGTTGGGCGGACGCTAAGAGGAGAGCGCCAGAATGGTGAAGTCTGAACCAAGGCGGGATCCTGAAGCGCTTGGAAAGCAAGTCGCACTGTACATGGATGTGTACAAGCACCATTTCGATCTCTTCGTGAAGGGCACTGCCGTCTATCTAGCTATCGTAGGCACAGTGGCCGGCCTCGTTTTCAAGGACGGAACAAGGCTTCCCCTTCAAGTAGCTCTCTGTATCTTCGTCATGCTGATCTCATGTGTGGGTGGCTACGCCTGCTACTGGTCTGACAAGTGGGTGTGTGACCTGGAACGCGTCATACGTGGGATGATCGAGGAATTGGAGATGGAGCAGTTTCCATTCTGGGGTGCCAGGAGAGTTGTACGCCTAGTGATGCTGCTCTGTATTCTTTTTTGTGCCGCTGCCGGGGTGACTGCCACTTTGGCGTACCTCTAGTTGGGAGCTTAGTAGAGCGCCGCCCAACAACGGCATGCAGCTCGAGGATTGAGCGTGAAATAGGGCTTACTATGAACAAAGTGAGGTTCAAAGGATTGGAGGTAGGGCTTGCTATCGAAAGCGCTGGGAAACCAAGAGGCAGTTTCTTCTTTATGTCCTTGGGTCAGCCCTAGGGTCAGTCTTTGCATTGCTTGTAGCCTGGCTAACTGGTAAATTGGGTATAAAGTAGGATTTGCTTGTGCATGCTATATTGGAGTCCTTGTGAAGACCCAACGCGGGAATAACGCCCAACACCACCGATCGAGCGGACGGAAACCGCAAAAGGCGCGGTTCCGCCGCTCATCGGCATAGCGTTGGCGGCCGAGGCAGCGACGGTGAACACTGATACGCTCGTCGGACTCTCAAGCTTGGCTAGTTTGCTGACAGCTATGGCAGCGCTGCTTACGATTCTCGAAATGCGGCGCCAGCGGGTCATCAGCTATAAGCCCCAACTCACCCTCGCGCCCCCCAGACTTCATTTCGAACGTTCTTCAGCCGCTCCAGGCTTCCTTCCCGTCGCGTGCCGACGAGACGATGTTTCACCCGATACTTCACGCCCGGGACATCCTCTCGTGGACTGCGTCAATGTTGGATTAGGTGGCGCTCGCGACTTGGTCGCAACGTGGTCGTTCGATCCGCAAGCCCTTGTTGCCGCAGCGTCACCATTTTTAAGCTCGACGGCCTACACAGTTTCGCTTGATTCTGCCGGCTTTGTGGTCAACTTTGAGGAGAATCACGAGCTCCAATCGACTCACTTCCTACACGCCCAGTCCCACGCTGAAACCCGCCTGCTCCTTCCCCTGCAGTCGTCGCAATCTTACTGCAGCATGTTTAGCATCGCCATTCCGCCTGTTTACTTGGACGTCATAGCGCTGGCTGTGCACGCACTCGCCCTTACGCGCTCCCCCGACCAGACCGACTGGCCTGAATTTCCGCCGCTCCGGCTCTCTATCGCTTACAAGGATATCGGTGGAGATCGCCATGAAGCTCGTTTTGATTTTTCCTTCGAATTCTTCACACTTTCTTGTACGACCGATGACCAAGGCCGGCAGTGCCTTGAACACGCACTAGCCGTTTCCCAGGTAGCGGAGAGTTGAAATGAACCTAACTCTCGCTGCATCAGCCCACACTGAGTTATTCGCGCCCGTTGTTCGGCCGAAGTTGTGGAGGCCGCCAACCCCGCGGTCGAGCGGACGGAAACCGCAGAAGGCGCGGTTCCGCCGCTCACCTATTGAACGGTTAGACGAGGAAACAACGTGTCCTTGAAGGCCGCCATCTACCGCTTTCTCTCCTTGACTCCTACCGTCCGCCCGGTGTCCGCTGCGAAAAACACGCAGCACGAGCAGCTGGTCCAGCTCTTGGACCGCGTGCACGCCGAAGCGATCATGCCGAACGTCGACGCGCTCGCGCGCATCTGCGTCGAGCGCGACGTCGCGCTCATCTTCTACGAGATCGGCGGGCCCGACCCCGTGACCGATCGCACGGCGAAAGAGGGGGCACGCGCGTTGGGGTGGGGAGGAGGCCGCGTCGAGATCGCTCGCTTGACCCACACGCGGGCGGGCAAGGTGGCTGACGAAATCGAGCGCTCCAACCCTGGCGACGTCGCCGCGATCTCGTGGTTCCGTCGCCACTCGGAAGGTCGGCTCTTCGTCCTCGTCCAAGCCGCGACGTTCTGCGTCGACTTCGAGCCCGGCAAGGGCTTCTCGATCGCGCCGGGAACCACCGACGCGGAGTGGAAGTCCTAGCCGATGCCGCTGGTCCGACAAGACTCTGGCTAGAACAAGTGATAATCTGATGAGCAACGAGAATTCCAAGGCGACAAGCCAGCGGCCGAGCGCGGTCGTCGCGACTCTCGTCGTGAGTATCCTGCTGTTCGTGGCAAGCTTGACTCAGGACGGGTTCTACATTGACCGTCCGGACGACCCGCGCGCCTGGTCTCTCTGCCTCGGTCTATTGTTAGTTGGCTGGATTGCCGTCTTTGATGGCGTTTATGCTTGGCTCGCGAATCCTGCGCTGCTTGTGGCCTGGATTGCGATGTGGTTTCGTCCCAGTTATAAAGTGGCTGTTGTTGCAGGTGTCACCGCCCTTTGCTTCTCCTTGAGTTTCTTGCGCCATGACACCATCATAACGAGTGAGGCGCCAACGTACTCAAGGATCACTGGCTATGGTCTTGGCTATTGGCTCTGGATCGGGAGCATTGCTACCGCCTTGGCTGGCGGCGTCTTGGGGATATGTACATCACGTTCAACTACGTGACCTTACGAAGCGCCCCCGAAGAGCATCACCGGAAGCTGACCGAGCGCGCCGATCAGGGCATGGCGTGGCGCCTTTCCAGCGCCGCCCAGCTTTGGTATCGTCCGCGCTAGCCATGAACGACAGCAACGAGAAGTCCTCGCGCCCCTGCGGCTGCCTCCACCGTGCCCCTCACGCTGCGGGCCTCGCGCTGCTGGCCGCCCTGATCACCTCCGCCGCAACCGCAGGCCCGCTCAAGCTCGTCTCCCAGGACGCCAACGGGCCTTGTTCCGTCGAGGGCGTCTCGGGCGACGGCCGCTACATCCTGTTCATGAGCCCGGCGACCAATCTCGTCCAGGGTCAGCTCGACGCCCCCTTCGCGCCGGGGAGCCTGGACGTCTTCCTCTACGATCAGCTCGAGAAGCGGACCCTTCTGGTGAGCCGCTCGAGCTCCTCGGCGACCACCGGCGGGCTGCTCGGCAACCGCCAGGACGACAGCCAACTGCCCGTCCTCAGCGCCGACGGCCGGTACGTCGCCTTCGTCAGCCACCGCCGCGACCTCGTACCCGGCCAGAGCGGACCGACCTCCCCCAACGTCTTTCTCTACGACCGCAAGCTCGACACCATGACGCTGGTCACCCATCGGATCGGCTCGTCGACCGAAGGCACCAGCTCCCTGGAGTGGCCCAACCCGGCCATCAGCGCCAACGGCCGCTTCGTCGCCTACACCAGCAACGCCCTCGACCTGGCTATCGGACGGGAGCGCAACGCCGGACCGAAGCTCGTGCTCTTCGATCGCTTGACCGGTAACAACACCTTCGTCGACGACGACAACCACGGCTGGGTTCGGATGAGCGCCGACGGCCGCTTCCTGGTCTATTCAGTCGGCGGGCAGGGACAGGTCTGGCTCTACGACCGGCTCACCGCCAGCCGCAAGCTGGTGAGCCATGCCGCGGGTGCGCCGCAGACGCCGTCCAACGGACCTTCGGGAATCGCCCCCTATCCCGAGATCAGCGCCGACGGCAGCACCATCGCCTTCGGCACCTATGCCACGGACCTGGTGCCCGGGCAGGTCGACGCGGGTGCCAACCACGACCTCTTCATCTACGACCGGGCCACCGATCAGACGACGCTGCTGAGCCGCTCCCAGGCCTCGCCGACGAGCGCCGCCAACGGTAACTCGTACGTGCCCTCGCTCAGCGCCGACGGCCGGTGGATCGCCTTTCACAGCAAAGCCACCGACCTGGTGGCCGGCGTCAACGACAGCAACGCCAGTGACGACGTGTTCCTCTTCGATCGGCTGACCGGCACGACGCGCCTGATCAGCCACGCCAGCGCCTCCAATGCGCGCGCGTCGCAGCGGGGCGCGGCGTGGGCCCGCCTCAACGCGGACGGCACCCGCCTCTCCTTCTCCAGCACCTCGGGCGACCTGGTCCAGGGCCAGCCCGATCCGGCGTCGTGGACCAACCACTTCCTGTTCATGGGCGCCGAAGGCCAGGGCCTCACCTCGCTCGTCGGCCAGAGCTGGCGGCCCGGCATCTCCGAGCCGCACTACCTGACGATCGTTTCCGAGATCTCGGCGGATGGCAGCGCGGTCGCCTTCAGCAGTTCCGCCGCGCTGGTGCCGGAGGACCGCAACAACGAGTGGGACGTCTACGTGCTCGCTTCCGAGCCCTCGATCGGGCCCGCTACCTTCGTGCGCTGCCTGCTCCTGGACACGCGCGAGCCGGCCTACGCACCGGCGCTCCGTTCCGGCGCGCGGCGCGCCGTCAGCGTGCGCAACGCATGCGGGCTGCCGTCCAGCGCCGTTGCGGCCACTCTCGAGATCACCGTCCTGCGGGCGACCGGCAAGGGCAACCTGCGCTTCTACTCGGGCAAATCCCAACTTGGCGGGACCTTCCGTTTCGACAAAGGCAAGGTGCGCGACACCGGCCTGACGCTGCCGCTGTCGGCGAGCGATCCCGGCACCTTCGAGGTCCTACCGTTCGTGGCCGGCAACGGCACCGTGCAGATGATCGTCGAGGTCGTCGCATACACCGAGTAGTCCCAACCTCCGCGGCTTATTCATGACCGCAACGCCTGGTGAACGCCGGCGTTCACGGCGCCGTCACGTGCTGGATGCGGCTCTTCCACCGGGGAATGAGGGGGTTGTGGTTTTCATTTCGTTATATGCCCAAGTGGGCACAAGACGAAATCGAAACCGCCCGCGGAAAGGAGAAAACGTCAATGCGTAATCCTGTCGTGCTCAACCCCCTTCGGAAGCTGGTCCTTCTGCTCGCGCTGTTGACGGCGTTTGTGGCCTTTCTGAACGCCCCCGTCGCCAAGCCAGCCCATGCCCTGATCTGCTGCTCAGCCTGCGAAGTCGATCCGCCACCTCTGCCTTGTCGGCATGGCTGCTCGCCTAGCTGCTAGGGACTGAGCCCCCGAAGCTCGGGTTGGTCGGCCGGCTGCGTCGAGGCGCAACCGGCCGTCCGACGGTATCGCGCACCGCCAACCGAAGGGCGCGATCCCGGCTCCCGTCGAGTACTCGCTCACCGATTACGGCCGGTCCCTGATGCCGCTGGTCGAGGAGATCCGACTCTGGGGGAGAGCCCATCTGGAGCGCCCGGCAGCCCAGGCCGACGAAACGCGCTGGTGATCCTCTTCTGAGACATAATCGGCCCGCTCATGGCCGAAAACCTGGACGGCAGCGCCACCGCGGAGCTCCAGCGCGAGGAGGAGCGCGTCGAGGCCCGCAGCGAGGTGTTCAAGAAGGAGCTCGGGCTCGCCGACCTCGCGCTCACCCAAGTGCTCTTCATCGTCGGGCTCCCCTGGATCGGCGTCGCCGCCAAGCAAGGGCCTTCGCACGTCGTTCTCTGGCTGCTCGCCATGGTGTTCTTCTACCTGCCGTCGGCCGTCGTGGTGACCTACCTCAACCGCCTCATGCCGCTCGAGGGCGGCCTCTATCAATGGGCCAAGCTCGGCTTCAACGAGCTGCTGGGATTTCTCGTGGCGTGGAACCTGTGGCTGTTCGCCATCCTGAACACCTCGGAGATCGGGCTGCAGGTGACGCAATACCTGGGCTACATCCTCGGGCCGGGCGGCGAGGCGCTGACGAGCAGCGCGTGGTTCATCGGCCTCACCAATCTGGTGATCGTCGGCGCGCTCGTGCTGGTGACCACCATCGGTCTCGGCGTCGGCAAATGGGTGCACAAGGCGGGCGGCGCGCTGATGCTCCTCACCTTCGCCGCCATCCTGCTCCTGCCGTGGCTGAACCGCGCCCAGGGGACCCTTGCGGAGTTTCACCCGCTGCGGATCGAAAGGCCCGTGCTGTCGCTGATGACGTTGAACCTCCTCGGCAAGATGGGCTTCGGCGCCCTCGGCGGCTTCGAGTACGTGGCCCTTCACGCCGGCGAATGCAGAGACCCGGTGCGCGCCATCGCGCGTTCCGTACTGCTCGCCGCGCCGGTCATCGCGGCGATGTTCATCCTCGGCACAAGCTCCGTGCTGGCGCTGATTCCGCAGGACCGGATCGATCTCATCGCGCCCATCCCGCAGGTGCTGAGCGTGGGTTTCCGCCCGCTCGGCTTCGTGGCCGCGGTGGCGCCGCTGGCGATTCTCTCCCTGCTCTCCATCCGCATCGCGCAGTCGAGCGTCATGTTCGCGGGCAACACCCGGCTGCCGATGGTCGCCGGATGGGACCGCCTGCTGCCGGAGTGGTTCACGCGGCTGCACGCCCGCTACCGGACGCCCGTCAACTCGATTCTCTTCGTGGGCGCCGCGACGCTCGTGCTGGGCATCGTGGGCCTGATCGGCGTGGGCAAGCAGGAAGCCTTCCAGTTGCTGTGGAACGCCTCCGGAGTGTTCTACGCGTTGACCTACCTCGCGATGTTCGCCATCCCGCTCTTCGGCCTGAAAGGCGTCCAGCCGCGACCGGCGCTCTGGTTGAGGATCTGCGCCCTCTCCGGCCTCCTGATGACGATCCTCTATGTGGCGCTCTCCATCGTTCCCATCATCCAGGTGGAGAGCCGTCTGCTGTTCGCGATCAAGATCTCGGGTTTGATCGTCGTCACCAACGTCATCGGCCTGGCGATCTTCCTTGCGGTGGACAGGCGCCGCGTCCTGAAATGATGCTCCGCGCCCTCCTCATCGCGGCGGGACTCGGCCAGCTCGCTCTCGCCGCGGCCAGCCTCGCTATCCCTGTCGTCCTCGGATGGCGCGAGGAGACAGCAAAGCTGAAGCCTCTCACGCGGCACATCTTCTGGACCTACGCCGGCTACATCTTGAGCTTCCACGTGTGCTTCGGGCTCGTTTCGTCCCTGGCGCCGGAGTGGCTCCTCGACCGCACGCCTTTGGCGGCGGCGGTCTGCGGCTTCATCGCCGTATACTGGGGAGTGCGGCTCGTCTTACAGTTCACCTTGATCGGCCGCAGCGGCGCGCCGCGCGGACCCCTCTTCGTGGCGGCCGAGATCGGCCTCGTCACCCTTTTCATCAGCCTCACCGCAATCTACGGCGCCGCACTGGTGAGCCATCTGCGGGGAGCATGAGCACCTTCGCGCCGTCCGATCCTCGCTTGATATGGGTCGGAGCGGCGCTCCTTCTCCTGACGCTCGCGCTCGGCTTCGCGATCTCGCGCCTCGCGGCCTCGCAGCCGGCACGGGCGGCGGCGTGGTCTCTCGTGGCCCTCGTCTTCGCCGCCGCCGAGCACCTCACGGCGGACGAGCTCCCGGGGTTCCGCATGCTCGGCCTTCTCGGAGCGCTCCTCTACGGCATGAAAGCGGTGGTCAGCGTGGAGGAGCGCATCGCCACGGGCACGGTGCTCTCGCCGGTCCGCTGGTTCGCCTTCGCCATAGCCTGGCCGGGGATGCGTCCCAGCCTCTTCGCGAGCCTGGGCGGCCGGCCGCTGCCCGGAGGCTGGCGGCTGATCCGGAACGGGCTCGTCCGCTTCGCCATCGGCGCGCTCCTGTTCGTCGCCGCCCGCCGCGCGTGGGCGGCGGGTTCCATCCTCGTCGCCACGGCGCTGGCCCTGCCGGCCCTGAGCCTCATGCTTCACTTCGGGATCTTCAATCTGTTGGCGGGCGGATGGCGTCTGCTCGGCGCCCGCTGCGACGCGCTCTTCCGGGCTCCTCTGCGCTCGCGCAGCCTGACGGAGTTCTGGGGCCGGCGCTGGAATCTCGCCTTCTCGGAGATGACGGCGCTCGGCATCTATCGTCCGCTCGAGCCCCGCGTGGGCCGGCCGGCGGCGATGGCGGCCGCCTTCCTCGCCTCGGGCCTCCTCCACGAGATCGCCATCAGTCTGCCGGTGAACGACGGCTTCGGCCTTCCTCTCTCCTACTTCGCCCTGCACGGTCTCCTGCGGCTGGCCGAGACGCGGCTCGAGCGCGCGGGTCATCCCGTGTGGCGCCACGCCTGGATCGGCCGCGCGTGGACCCTGTTCTGGCTCGTGCTGCCGCTGCCGATCCTCTTCCACCGGCCGTTTCTGGCAGGGGTCGTGTGGCCGCTGCTCGGCGCTTGACGATAGAATTCCTTTACTGATCGAGCTTCGATGGAGGGTCGGCGAGATGAGACACCGCAACGTCGTTCTGTGCTCCGCGCTCTTTTTCCTGTTGGGTATCAGCCTCGGGCTCTGGGCCAAGGATGCTCCCGGAGGGATCAACCTGTTCCGCGGCAAGAGTGAGAAGGAAGCGGGACAAGCTGCGCTGGTGAAAGCCGAGAGGCTGGCGGAAAACGGTTCCTGGGAGCTGATCGCCGTCGGGCGCGTCCACTACCTGTCGGGAGACAAGGCGAAGGGTCAGGCGCTGTTCGATCGTGTCACCGGCCGCAAGCCGGAGGGCGGCGACTGGCAGCGGATCGGTGAGGTTTACGCGGAAGCGGGAGAGAAGGACCGGGCCGAGGCCTGCTTCCAGAAGGCGCTCGCCGCCAGTCCGAAGGATGACACGGGCCAGTCGGAGGTCGGCGCCTGGTACATCCGCAACGGCCAGCGCGACAAGGGCGAGGAGCTCTTCGCCAAGGCGTTGGCGCGCAACGCCGACGAGATCTGGCATTACGTGCGTGCCGCGGAGGCCTATCTGGGCGTGCCGAAGGGGAGATAGCGCCGCGCGGCCCTAGTCGCATCCTGGGGTTCGCTGAGCCGCTTATAATCCTCACAAAATGACCGGCTGGGCGCTCGATTTAGGAACCACGAACTCCGGCGTGGCGCGCTGGGATGAGGTCCTGGGCAAGCCGCGCCTCATCGAGCTGCCCGCCGTCTGCCGCAAGCCGGACGCCACGGACCCGCTCGAGGCGCCGCGCCTGGTGCCGTCGGCCGTCCACTTCCTCACGGATCCCGGACTGCTCGACCTGCTGGGAAGCTGGCCGCCGCTGGCCCGGCGGTTCTTCATCGGCCGCCGGGCGCTCATCGGACGCCCGGCGCTCGACCGCAACGAGGGCAACGTCCATCCCTCGTTCGTGCCGACCTTCAAGCCGGGCCTGACGGATGAGCCGCTGCGTCCGCTGGCGCGCGTCGGGCGCGAGAGCCTCACCAGCCGCGATGCCGCCTATGCCTTCCTGCGCGAGCTGCTGCGCGAGGTCAAGCGAGAGACGGGCCAGCGGGTGCGCGATCTCGTCGTCACCTCGCCGGTGTCGGCGTTCGAGACGTACCGCGCGGAGCTGCAGGACCTGCTGCGCCGGCTGGGGGTGCGCCGGGTGCGCTTCCTCGACGAGCCGGTAGCGGCTGCGCTCGGCTACGGGATCAGCCTCGGCCACGCGCGCACCGTGCTCGTCGTGGACGTCGGCGGCGGCACGATGCACGTCGTCCTCGTCCGTCTCTCGCCGCAGGAGGCGCTCAGCGGCCAGGCCACCGTGCTGGCCAAACGGGGACGCCCGCTCGGCGGCAACGCCGTCGATGGTTGGGTGCTGCAAGACCTCTGCGGCCAGGCGGGGCAGGATCTCAGCGACGACGACGATGAGATCGCCCGCCTGTGGCGGCGGCTGATGCTCGCCGAGGCCTGCCGGGTGAAGGAAGCGGTGTTCTTCGCGGAGGAAGCGGCGTTCCTCATGAGCCCGGGCGGCTTCAGCTCGCGCGGCGCCCCCCGGCGGAGCGGCGAGCTCGTCACCCTCACCCGCGGCCGGCTGCGGGAGATCCTGGACGAGCAGGGGTTCTATCGCAGCCTCGCCGCCTCGGTGGAGGAGGTCCTGGAACAGGGCAAGATCGGCGTGAGCGAGGTGGAAGACGTGCTGCTGGTGGGCGGCTCGACGCTGCTGCCCGGCTTTTTCTCGTGGTTCGAGGAGCGCTTCGAACGGCGCCGGGTGCGGGCCTGGCAACCCTTCGAGGCGGTGGCCTACGGCGCCGCCTGCTTCGCCGGCGAGCGGATGGACGCGCTGGACTTCATCATCCACGATTACGCGTTCGTCACCCACGATCCGAAGACGGGCGCCCCCGAGCACACGGTCGTCGTGCCCAGAGGGACGCGGTTCCCCACCTCTCCCGAGCTGTGGAAACGGCAGTTGGTGCCGACGTGCGCGCTCGGCGAGCCGGAGAGCCTCTTCAAGCTGCTCATCTGCGAGGTCTCGCGCGCCGACGGCGACGAGCGGCGGTTCGTCTGGGATGCCGCCGGGGACGTGCACAAGGTGGGCGGTACCTCCGGCGACGCCCAGGTCGTCGTGCCTCTCAACGCGGCGAGCCCCACCCTCGGCTATCTCGATCCGCCGCATTCGCCGCGCGACCGCCGCCCTCGTCTGGAGATCGCGTTCGGCGTCAACTCCGGCCGCTGGCTGATCGCGACCGTCCGCGACCTCCTCACGCAGCGGGAGCTGATGCGCGAGGAGCCGGTCGTGCGGCTGGTCTGAGGAGGTGCCGGTATGTGGTGGTTCCTGGCTCTCACGGCCTCGTACATCGCAGGCCTGGGAGGCGTCGCAACTTGGGCCACCCTCAGCACCCAGCGCCGGCGCCTGCGGACTTGGCTGGAGGCCGCGGCGTCCTGCGGTTTGGAGGTGGTGGAGACCCCCAGCCCCGGGGTATGGCGGCGATTGAAGCTCGCGGCGCGAGCGGCGTCGGTTGAGGTGCTGATCCAGGACTCCACGAGCAAAAGCTACAGCACTCTGCTCGTGGTGAAGGTGCCGGGCCCGCCGGGCTTCACCGGCATGAGGCTCCGCCGCGAGCTGCACAGAACGTCGCCGACGCGCGAGATCGAGGTTGGAGACGAGACTTTCGACAAGACGTTTTCCATCGAGGGACCGACGCGGCTCGTGTTCGCGCTGCTCGGTGTGGAGGCGCGCCGCCTGCTCTCCGACATCAATGCCGAGTGCCCAGTAGTGATCGGTGGCGGCGAGCTGCGGGCGGGGACATACGAAGGAGACGTCCCCATCATCCTGCCCCTCCTCCTCGATCTCGCCCATCGGTTCGCTTATCCCGTGGACGCGGCGCAGCGGCTGAGCGAGAACGCTCTTCGCGATCCCCTGCCCGGGGTGCGGCTCCGGAACCTGCTGCTGCTGGCCCGCGAGCTCCCCGAGGATCCGAGGACGGTCGAGACGCTGCGCGCCGCCTGCTCGGACGGGAGCCCCGAGATCCGGCTGCGGGCGGCCATGGAGCTGGGCGATGAAGGCCGCGATGCCCTCCTGGAGATTGTGGAGAGCGATGCGGACGACGTCTGGAGCGCGCAGGCCCTGTCGGTCGTCGGCCGAGAGCTGCCGTTCGAGCGCACGCAGGCCATCCTCATTCACGCCTTGCGCCGGCGCCGCGTCCGGACGGCGCGCGCTTGCCTGGAGGCGCTCGGCCATGGAGGCGCCGCGGCCGTCGGCGTGCTGGCGAAGGTGCTGGCACGCGAACAGGGCGAGCTGGCCGCCGCCGCGGCTCAGGCCCTGGGAACGAGCGGGAGCGCGGCCGCCGAGCCGCCGCTGATCCAGGCCCTCCAGCGCGAGAGCCTGGACGTGCGCGCGGCGGCGGCCAACGCGCTGGCCCGCGTCGGCTCGGCGGCGGCCGTGCTGCCCTTGAAGGAAGCAGCCGAGCGCTCGGATGACAACGATCTCCGCCGGGCCACACGTCAGGCGATCGGCGAGATCCAATCCCGGGCCCGGGGTGCCTCGCCCGGTCAGCTCTCGCTGGCCGGAGATGAAACGGGTCAGTTGTCGCTGGCGCAAGCCGAGGCTGGCCAACTGTCGCTCGCCGCCGATGTGGCTGGACGAGTATCGTTCCCGTCGACGGAGCCGGGAGAGCTTTCGCTGAGCGAAGCCGAAGAAGGCGGCGAACGAAAGACGCAGACCAGGTAGATCGCGGCATGTGGGAGCTGATCCCTGCCTACGTGGTTGCAGGAGCCGGCGGCGCCGCCGTCTGGTTCGGTCTGCTCGTCAACCGCTTCCGCATGTGGAGATGGCAAGCCGCGCTGGAGGAGTGCGGCTTGGGCGAGGGGGTGAGCTCCGTATTCTGGAACCCGCGAATGAAGGTCGAGGCGCGAGCGGAATCGCTGGTGGTGCGGATCGAGAGAGCTCGCCACAAAGGATTCACGACGCTTCTCACCGTCGAAGTCCCGGGGCCTCCAGGCTTCTCCAAAGTGAAGATCCGCCGCGAAGCGCACAGGCCGTGGGGAGTGCGCGAGATCGAGATCGGAGACGAGAGCTTCGACAAAGCGTTCTTTGTCGACGGCCCGACGCAGCTCGTCTTCGCGCTGCTCGATGCGCACGTCCGCCGTCGGCTGCTCAGTGCCAACGAGATGAGCCGGCTGGAGATCGCCAGGGGCGAGCTGCGGGCGGAGATGTACGACAGCGAGGTCTCCGCCGTCCTCTTCCTCTTCCTCGACGCCGGCCGGAGGATCGCGCGTCCCATCGACCTCGGCCGCTGCCTCGCCGCGAACGCCCAGCTCGATCCCGAGCCCGGAGTGCGGTTGCGCAACCTGCGTCTCCTGGCGCGTGAGCTCCCCGGGGATCCACAGACTCTCGAGATCCTGCGCACCGCATGCTCGGATCCGGACCCTGAGGTCAGGCTGCGGGCGGCCATCGAGCTGGGCGACGAAGGCCGCGCCATTCTCCTGGCCCTCGCGGAGGGCGTCGAGGACGACCTCTGCAGCGCGCCGGCCGTCACCCTCCTGGGCCGCGAGCTGCCGCCGGAGCGCCTGCGCGCCATCCTCATCCGCGCCCTGCGCTGGCGCCGCATTCAGACGGCCCTCGCCTGCCTGGAGGGGCTCGGCCGTCACGCCAGCCCGGCGACCGTCGAGACGCTGGCGAAGGTGCTGGCGCGCGAAAAGGGCGAGTTGGCCCACGCCGCGGCCGTGGCCCTCGGGGCGACCGGCAGCCCGGCGGCCGAGCCGCCGCTCATCCTGGCTCTCCAGCGCGAGAGCCTGGACGTGCGCGTGGCGGCGGCCGACGCGCTGGCCCGCGTCGGCTCGGCAGCGGCCGTGCTGCCCCTGAAGGAAGCGGCCGAGCGCTCGGATGACGGCGAGCTCCGCCGGGCCGCGCGCCAGGCGATCGCGGAGATCCAGTCCCGCGTCAAGGGCGCTTCGCCCGGCCAGCTCTCGCTGACCGGGGCCGAGGCGGGCCAGTTGTCATTGGCGCGAGCCGAGGCGGGCCAACTGTCGCTGGCCACGGAAGCGGACGCAGGCCAGCTCTCGCTCGCGCCGGACGGGCCGGCGCCTGGAGACGCCGCTTAGGCGGACGCCGATGTGGGAGATCGCCCTTGCCCTTGGGGTTCTGGGAGCGAAAGGAGGCCAAGCTCTCTGGAGCAGCGTCCAAAAATATCGGCACCGGCGGTGCTGGGGGGATGCCGCGGTGTCGTGCGGTTTGCAGGAAGTGTCGACCGGCGGCTTCGGCTGGTGGGGCTTCCAGGCCAGAGCTAAACAGGGACAACTGGCGGTGCGCATCGAAGAAGCTGGAAATACGTCCAGAGCTCTTGTCTCGATCGAAGTTCCGGGACCGGCGGATTTCCACGCCGTGAGGATCGGCCCCGAGCCGCTGATGCATTCGCCATGGGTACAGAGGATCGAGCTCGGAGACCCGGCCTTCGACAAGATCCTCTGGCTCAAGGGGCCGATGCGGACCCTCTGCGCCTTGCTCGACGCGGAGACGCGCCGTCTGCTGTGCCGTGCCGCGAATGCCGCGAACCGGCTGGAAGTCTCCACAGGCTGGCTGCAGGCGGAGGTGCCCCATGAGGAGGTCTCTCGGTTCCTGCCGCTCCTCCTCGACATCTGCCAGCGGTTCATGCAATCCATGGACGCCGACCCGCAACGCCTGGCCGAGAACGCCACCCGGGATCCCGCGGCCGGAGTGCGGCTCCAGAACCTGCTCCTCCTGATCCGTGAGCTGCCTGGGGAGCCGGCAACCGTCGAGGTGCTCCGCACCGCCTGCTCGGACAGCAGTCCCGAGGTCCGGCTGCAGGCGGCCAAGGAGCTTGGCGCCGAAGGCAGGGATGTCCTCGTGCAGCTCGCCGAGAGCACTGAGGACGACGCTCGGAGCGCACAAGCCGTCCTCGCTTTGGGTCAGGAGCTGTCTTTCGAGCGCGTCTCCGCCATCCTCGACCGCGCCTTGCGCGAGCACCGCATCCAGACGGCCCGCACCTGCCTGGAGGTGCTCGGTCTCAGCGAGGACTCCACGGCCGCCGAGCCGGTCCTGATCCTGGCCCTCCAGCACGAGAGCACGGAGGTGCAGACGGCCGCGGCGAACGCGCTGGGCCGCGTCGGCTCGGCGGCGGCCGTGCTGCCGCTGAAGGAGATAGGCGAGCGCTCGTGGCTCGACCGCGATCTACACGGGGCCGCCCACCAGGCGATCGTGGAGATCCAATCCCGTCTGCCGGGCGCCACACCTGGTCAACTGTCGCTGGCCGGAGCCGAGACGGGTCAGTTGTCGCTGGCGCAAGACGAGGGCCAACTGTCGCTCGCCGTCGATCAGACCGGTCAGCTCTCGCTCAGCGAGGAGGAAGAGCCGAAGCCGGCTCCTGGAGGGACCCCTTAGTTGGACCCGATCTCGGGATTGGTCCTTCTTGCAGCCGCCGGCGCCGTCGGCTTCGGTGTCCTGCGGCGCGGCCGGCCCATGGGATCGGGGCTGAATCCTGTCCACGCCCGGCGCCTGGCGATCTGGCGCGGGGCGGCCACGGCGTGCGGTCTGACCGACGTGAGAAACATCAGCTTCTGGAGCCCGAAGCTCGAGGCGAAAGCAGACCCTCTCGCGGTGCGGTTCGAAGCCCACAATGCCGACTCGCACATCGTCATCGCCACCCCAGGGCCGCCCGGTTTTCGCGAGGTGAGGATTCACCGCCACCAGGCGGACGGGCTGCGCGGGATCGAGAGCGGAGACGAGGATTTCGACCGGACGTTTTTCATCCAAGGGCCGATGCAACTCGTCTATGGGGTGCTCGACGCGGAGACGCGCCGCATCCTCCTCCGTGTGAACGCCGAGTGCTACCTGGAAATCGCCGGCGGAGAGATCCGGGCGGAGATGTTCGACAGCGAAGTGCCTTTCATCCTGCCCCTCCTTCTCGATCTGGGGCGGCGGTTCGCTCAGAAGAGAGACCTCGTTCAATGCCTGCTCGAGAGCGCTCGGCGGGATCCCGCGGCCGGAGTACGGATCAACCAAATGCTCCTCCTGGTCCGTGAGCACGCTCGGGATCCGAGGACCGCCGCGGTGCTCCGCGCCGCCTGCTCGGATCCGAGCCCGCGGGTGCGCCTGTGGACGGCCCAGACGCTGGGCGACGAGGGCCGCGGCGTCCTGCTCGAGCTTGCCGAGATCAGGGTGGAGGATGCCGTGAGCGCGCAAGCCATAGCGATTCTGGATCGGGAGCTGCCAGTAGAGCGCTTGATAACCATCCTCGACCGCGCTCTGGGCGAGCGCCGCATCCGGACGGCCCTTGCGTGTCTGGAGGCGCTCAGCCACAGCGAGGATGCCGCGGCGGTCGAGCTCCTGGCAGAGGTCATGGCGCGTGAAAGAGGTGAGTTGGCCACCGCCGCAGCCGTGGCCTTGGGAACGCTGGGAAATGCGGACGCCGAACCGCCGCTCATTCAGGCCCTCCATCACGAAGATACGGAGGTCCACGTGGCCGCGGCGAACGCGCTGGGCCGCGTCGGCTCGGTAGCGTCCGTGCCGCCGCTGAAGGAGGCCGCCGAGCGCTTGCGGCTCGACCCCGACCTCCGCCGGGCCGCCCGCCAGGCGATCGCCGAGATCCAATCCCGCCTGCCGGGCGCCACTCCCGGTCAACTGTCGCTCGCCGGAGCCGAGACGGGCCAATTGTCGCTGGTGCAAGACGAAGCGGGGCAACTGTCGCTCGCCCCGGATCAGGCCGGGGAGCTTTCGCTCAGCGGCGAGGGGGAAGAGCAAGAGGTGCCGCCGGGATCCAAGCGATAGAGTTGGAATGTAAACTGCAGGTGGGAGCGCCACCATGGCCATCGCCGAAGCGGACGTAGAGACCCGCACCCCGTTCGAGGAGGACGTCGCCGCCACGCAGCGGTACTTCGACAGTCCGCGCTTTGCCGGCATCGTCCGCCTCTACACGGCCCGCCAGGTCGTGGAGCAGCGCGGCACGATCCCCGCCGACTACACGGTGGCGCGGGAAGCGGCGGCGGCGTTTTATGATCGCCTGCGCGAGCTCTTCGCCGAGCGCAAGAGCGTCACCACCTTCGGTCCTTACTCGCCGGGCCAGGCGGTGACCCTGAAGCGGATGGGAATCGAGGCCATCTACCTCGGCGGCTGGGCGACCTCCGCCAAGGGCTCCACCAGCGAGGATCCGGGTCCCGATCTCGCCAGCTACCCGCTGAGCCAGGTGCCGGACGAGGCCGCGACGCTCGTGCGCGCCCTGCTCACCGCCGATCGCAACCAGCAGTACCTGCGGCTGCGCATGAGCGAAGCGCAACGCGCCGCGACAGAACCTTACGATTACCGCCCGTTCATCATCGCCGACGCCGACACCGGCCACGGCGGCGATCCGCACGTGCGCAATCTGATCCGCCGCTTCGTCGAGGCCGGCGTTCCGGGATACCACATCGAGGACCAGCGCCCGGGCACCAAGAAATGCGGCCACCAGGGCGGCAAGGTGCTGGTGCCCTCGGACGAGCAGATCAAGCGCCTCAACGCCGCGCGCTTCCAGCTCGACGTGATGCGGGTGCCCGGCATCATCGTCGCGCGCACCGACGCCGAGGCGGCCAACCTCATCGACAGCCGTGCCGACGAGCGCGACCAGCCGTTCCTCCTCGGCGTTACCAACCTGAAGATCCCCTCTTACAAGGCCTGCTTCCTGGCGCTCATGCGGCGTTTCTACGAGCTGGGAATCAAGGAGCTGAATGGTCATCTTCTCTACTCTCTTGCCGACGGCGAGTACGCCGCCGCGGGCGCCTGGCTGGAGCGCCAGGGCCTGCTGAGCGCCGCGGCCGAGGCTGCCGCGGCCTGGCGGGAAGGCGCGGAGAAGTTCATCGATGTTCTCTTCGACAAGGTCGAGTCGCGGTTCGTCGATGCCTGGCAGGAGGATGCCGGTCTGAAGACCTACGGCGAGGCGGTGGCGGACGTGCTCGAGTTCCGCGAGAGCGAAGGTGAGGATCTCGACATGAGCCCCGCGGAGTGGCGCCGCTTCGCCGAGCGCGCCTCCCTCTACGCCGCCCGCGCCAAGGCGAAGGAGCTGGGGGCCGACACCGGCTGGGATTGCGAGCTGGCGAAGACCCCCGAAGGGTATTACCAGATCCGCGGCGGCATTCCCTATGCGATCGCCAAGTCGCTCGCCGCTGCGCCGTTCGCCGACATCCTCTGGATGGAGACGAAGATCGCGGATCTCGCCGAGGCGCGGCAGTTCGCCGAGGCGATCCACGCCGAGTTTCCCGACAAGATGCTGGCCTACAACCTCTCGCCCTCGTTCAACTGGGACACCACCGGCATGAGTGACGAGGAGATGAAGCGCTTCCCCGAAGAGCTCGGCAGAATGGGCTTCGTCTTCAACTTCATCACCTACGGCGGCCACCAGATCGACGGCGTCGCAGCCGAGGAATTCGCCACCGCCCTCAGGCAGGACGGCATGCTGGCGCTCGCCCGCCTGCAGCGCAAGCTGCGCATGGTCGAGTCGCCCTACCGCACGCCGCAGACCCTCGTCGGCGGACCGCGCAGCGACGCCGCGCTGCTCGCTTCCTCCGGGCGCACGGCGACCACCAAGGCGATGGGCAAAGGCTCCACCCAGCACCAGCACCTGGTGCAGACGGAGGTGCCGCGGAAGCTGCTAGAGGAGTGGCTGGCGATGTGGAGCGAGCACTACCAGATCGGCGAAAAGCTCCGCGTGCAGCTAAGGCCGCAGCGCGCCGGCTCGGAGCTGCTCGAGCTCGGCATCTATGGCGAAAGGGGCGCGGACGAGGAGAAGCTCGCCAACGTGATCTTCGCTCCCATCCAGGACCGGCGAGGCCGCAGCATCCTCTCCGTGCGCGACCAGAACACCTTCGGCGAGCCGCTGCGCAAGAAGCGCCTGATGACGCTGATCCACCTCTGGCTGGTGCACCGTTTCAAGGCCGACTCGGTGCACTACGTCACCCCCACCGAGGACAACCTCTATCAGACGGAGAAGATGAAGTCCCACGGCATCTTCCGCGAGGTCAACCAGGAGGTGGGGCAGATCATCGTCGCCGACGTGAACCATCCCCGCATCGCCGAGCTGCTGAAGCCCGACCGCGAGGCGCTTTGGAGGCTGATCCGCAAGGAGGAGTAGAGGCTAGGATTCGGCTGGTGCTAGACTTTACGCCTGCTGAAAGGTGGAACCATGAACGCAGTGACTCTGAAAGAAGCCAAACTCAACCTGGAAGAGCTCGTCGAGAGGGTTATCGCGGACGCGGAGGCTACGATAGTCGTAACCGAGAGTGGCGAGCAGGTCGTGTTCCTGCCGCTCGATGAGTACAACTCCTGGAAAGAGACGCTCTATCTCCTGGCCAATCCAGCCAACGCAGAACACCTTCGCCGGTCGATCGCCGAAGCGGAGGCGGGCAACGTACAAGAGCGCGCGCTGCTCGAAACATGAAGCTCTGTTTCACACCTTCCGCATGGGAAGATTATCTCTGGTTCCAGGATCACGACCGGACGCTTCTGAAGCGGATCAATCTGTTGATCAAGGATGTCCTCCGCACGCCATTTCAAGGCATTGGTAAGCCGGAACCCCTGAAGGGTAACCTTGCAAGATACTGGTCTCGCCGAATCAGCGATGAACATCGCCTGGTCTACACCGCAACGTCGACCGAGGTGACGATCATCGCCTGCCGCTACCATTACCGGCCTTAACGCCGGCCCTGGTACTGGCGGCCTCGTCGCGGTCGAAGCCGGCCAGCATCGTTTTCAAAAACCCGCCTTGCTGCTTCGCCTCCCTCCGTCGCGCGGGGTGAGGGGAAACCCTCGTCCCGAGCGTTCCGATCTCCGAGCGTTTCCAGTCTCCCCTGAATGATGTCGTCAACCAAGGAGCAAAGATGCGTAGGAAAGGGCTGGTTCTCTGTTGGATCCTCGTTGCCGGTCTTCTCACCGGGCTGAGCCTCATTGCAAGCACCCATGACGATCAGAACCCCGTCGGGCTGAGCCTGTTGTTTCAGAACAGCGCCATGGCGCCCATCACGCTCGTCGGCGAGGCGCCGCGCTATCTCCAGGAGATCGACCTGACAGCCTCTGTGCCCACTCAGGAAGACCAGGGGATTCAACCGCTCATGACCGGCGGCGAGCTGGCCTCGCTCGACTGGTCCGGCGTCAAGATGGTCGAGGAGGATTGGCGGCCGGCCGGCGACGGCACTTTCATCCGCCAGCGCTTCTATCGCGGGGCGCGGTGGATGGAACGACCGAGCCTCTTCCGGGTCACGCCCACGGATGACGCCGGCCGCGCGGTCGGCCCGCCTCTCCTCGCCAACGCCGGGAAGGACGATCAGCTCGGCTCCCAGGATGACGGCTTCGTGCGCCGCTTTGCCGCGCGGCAGAGCGCTTTCGGTTGTCCGTCGCAGGGAGACTGCACGGGCGCGAAGTTCGTCGTGCAGGGGCTGGTACAACTGCGCGACTCGCTCGCGGCCGTGAAGAGCGCGCGAACGATTCCGCCGCAGGCCACCAAGCTCGTCCTCTGGTGGTCCGAGCAGCCCACGGTGCGCCGCACGGTGGCGGTCACCCATGCCTCGCCGGCGGACTTTCCGTATGGCTACGGCTTCCAGCCCGCTCTCGAAGCGATCGATCCTCCCGCCAACAGCCGCTACTACGTGCCCGGTGAGACGGTGCGCTTCCGCGCGACCTTCCGCGATGGCGCCGGCAACCGCCTGCATGCGCCAGGCTCCCTGCCCACCTACGGTCAGTTCCTGCGCGGCGAGGTGCCGAGCGGGCTCCGTTATTACAACGGTTTTGCCCTGTTCCCGACGCTCTACTACGCCCTCAAACATCGCGAAGGGTTGATGGCCGTCTCGCTCCTCGGTCCGCTCGATCGCTTGAAGACCGCGAAAACCACGGTAGGGCTGGCAGAATTCGGCGGCCCGCAGGCGACGTTCGCCACGCCCGCCGCGGACGGCTTCACCAGTCTCTTCGCGGACATTCCGCCCAACCCCATCGTGTTCGGCGGGGATCCGGCCGACGACGAGACGCCGGTTTCGGACGTCGTTTCGATCACCATCCCGCGGGAGGCGCTGCCGGGGACTTACCTCGCGACGCTCAAGGCGCGGCGCGAATGGGGAGGCGAGGCGCTGAACCGCGCGGTGACCCAGGAGATCCAAGTTGGCACCGCGACTCCGACGCCGTTCGTCGCCAAGACCGGCCCGTGCAGCACCTGCCATACCGGCCCCTCCAGCCTGCCGAATCTTGGGCACGGTTTGGCGGACCGCCGCGCCTGCTTTGCCTGTCACTCTTCGCTGGTCTTCGAGCCCGACGCGGCGATCGATATACGAGTCCACACCGTTCACGACCGCTCGGACCGGTTCGCATCCCTGGGCAAGATCACCAACTGCGGGCTCTGCCATCTGACGCCGCCGAACGGCCCGGCGCGCGGGCTTCTTCCGCGTCCTTGAAGTCCTTGCTGTCCCTTCAGTCCTTGTTTTCAACTTGGAAAGGAACCACCATGAATCATAGAAGTGAAGCGGCAACGTTGCGGGCAACCTTGGGTTGCCCGATCCACAACAAGGTCCTGCGCAAGGACGTCGGGCAAGGCGAGCTCGACTACGAAGTGTACGTGCGCACGCGCGAGCTGCTCTCGCTGCAGACGCCCGCCAACGAGCTGGTCGTTCCCGACGAGCTTCTCTTCCAGGTGATGCACCAAACCCAGGAGCTGTGGCTCAAGTGCGCGGTATTCGAGACCGCGAACCTGGTAGAGCACCTCGAAGGAGACGCGCTGTTTTCCGCGCTGGAGTCGCTCGACCGCATCGTGCCCCTGGTGACCATCCTCCGCGATCAGATCCGCGTGCTGGGCACGCTCTCGCCCGCGCGGTTCCAGGTCATCCGGCGCAGCCTCGGCAACGGCAGCGGCCTCGAGTCGCCCGGCTACAACCAGCTTCTCGCCGCGGCGGACGCGGCCGAGGGAGCGCTCGACCGCCTGATCGCGCGCCGCGGCACGACGCTGCTCGACGTCTACCAGGACCCGGACTCCTACCCGGACCTGCACCGTCTCGCCGAGCGCTTCATCGATTGGGACAGCACGTTCCAGACCTGGCTCGTCGAGCACTTCATGCTGGTGCGGCGCACGATGGGAATCGACAAGACGGTGCGCGCGCTCGACGGCTTCCCCACTGTGGCGCTCGGCGCGCGGATGACCAAACCGCTGTTTCCCGAGCTGTGGAGCGTGCGCGTCGAGATGACCCGCGCGTGGTCGCGCGAGGGCGGGTACGCCCCTGGCGAGCCGCGCGGCGCGTCGTACGCCGGGCCGGTCTGCCGGCACGCCAGCCGGCACGCGGAGGCATGACATGGTGCCGCCGGCAAGGCTGAGCACATTGCGCGCCGAGTTCCCCCTCCTCGAGAGCTGTGTCTACCTGAACAGCAACTCCGCCGGCGCCACCCCGCGAGGCGCGAAGGCGGCGCTCGACGAGTACTGGCGCACCATCGAGCGGTGGCGCGACGAGGCCTGGGAGCAATGGTTGATCGACCTGAACGCGTACGCGGACGAGCTCGCGGCGCTGATCGGCGCGCCGGCCGGCTCGGTGATCTGCGACGCCAACGTCTCGACGTTGCTCTCGCGCGTGGTGAGCTGCTTCGACTACCGCGAGCGTCCGCGCGTAGTGACCAGCGATCGCGAGTTCCCCGCCGTCCCGCACATCCTCCGCGCCTTCGAGCGCTACGGCGCCGAGCCGGTGATCGTACCGTCGCGGAACCAGGTGGAGATCGACGCCGAGCGGCTCGCCCGCGAGATCGACGAGCGCACGCAGCTCGTGTGCGTGTCGCACGCGACGTTCGAAACCGGCGCGCTCCTCGACCTGGCGCCGATCTTCGCCCAAGCGCGCAAGGTCGGCGCGTTCGTCGCGCTCGACGCCTATCAATCGATCGGCGTGGTGCCTCTCGACGTCACGGCGAGCGGCGTCGATTTCGTGCTCGGCGGGGCGCACAAGTGGCTGTGCGGCTCGTACGAGAGCGCGTTCCTCTACGTGCGTCCCGCGCTGCTGCCGCGGCTCCGCCCGGCGTTCACCGGCTGGTTCGCTGCCGCCGATCCGCTGTCGTTCGGGCCGCCGGCCGGCTGGGCCGCCGACGCGCGGCGCTTCGCGGGCGGCACGCCGGCGGTGCTGCCGGCGCTGTTCTCGCGTCCGGGGCTCGCCATCATCCGCAAGCTCGGCATCGATGCTATCCGCCGCCGATCGCTGGCGCAGACCAATCGCATCATCGCGCGCGCCGACGATGCGGAGATCGCCGTAGCCACGCCGCGCGCGTACGAACGGCGCGGCGGTATCGTCGCCCTGCGCTTCCCCGGCGACGAGGCGGTGGCACGCGAGCTCGTCGCGAGCGGGTTCGTCTGCAGCTACCGCAGCGGTCTCCGCATAGCGCCGCACTTCTACAACACCGTCGAGGAAATCGACCGCTTCATGCACGAGCTGGTGCTGCGCGTGCGGAGGGCAGCATGAACGCGCGCTCCCTTCTCGCTCTGCTCTTCCACGCCGACAAGGCCCTCGACCTGGTGCAGACGGCGAGCGATCTCGGCCTGCTGGCGCGGCTCGACGCGGGGCCGGTCAAGCTCGGTGAGCTCGCCGGCGCGATGGGCGCGCGCCCGTTGCGCCTCTACAAGTTCCTCGACGGCCTCGAGAGCCTCGGGCTGGTCAAAAGAAAACAGGAGTCGGACGATCTGCTCGCCGCCGAGTACGTGTCCGCGGAGCCGCTCGCGCCGGCGGTGGAGGCGGTGCTCGGCGAGCGCTCGATCGAGCGCGACCGCAACCGGTATGCGTGGCGCGAGATCCACGGCCGGCTCGGCGAGGTTCTCACCGGCGGGCTCGACGCGAGCTTCGCCTGGCCGCCGGAAAGCGACGAAGACGTGCGCGGCTTCGAGCGCAGCATGACCGCGGGATGCGGACCCATCATCGAGGCGCTGGCGGCGGCCCACGGCGAAGTCTTCGACTCGCACACGCGGTGGCTGGACGTGGGCGGCGGCGACGGCACGGCGGCCGAGCCGCTGCTGCGCGCGAATCCGCGGCTCACCTGCGACGTTTTCAACCTGCCGCCGGTGGCCGGGCTCGTCGAGGAGCGGGCCCACGCCGCCGGACTCGCGGAGCGGCTCGGCTTCGTCGCCGGCGACTTCCTCGCCGAGCCGCTCCCGGAAGGCTACGACGTGCTCTCCTTCGTGCGCGTGCTGCACGACTGGCCGGCCGACGTGGCCCGCGCGCTCCTCGAGAAGGCGCATCGCGCGCTGCGGCCGGGCGGTCGGCTCGTGGTGTGCGAGGAGTTCCGCACCCGCGACCGGCTCGCCGTGCAGTTCTTCTGGACCTACTTCCTCGTCGGCGTCGACGCGTGCACGAGCCGCCTGCGCGAAGTGGAGTGGTACACCGAGGCGCTCGGCGCGCTCGGATTCGTCGACATCCGGGTGATCCCCGGCCCGTTCGACGTAATCGTCGCGACGCGGGCGTGACGCGATAGTCTCTACGCGTGCCGGCACGCCAAACCGACCATCCCCTCGCCCCCTGCGTCCTGGTGGTCAAGACGCCGGTCGCCACCCGCAAGCCGGTGGCGGACCGGCTCGCCCGGACCGGGCGGCGGCTCGCCGGAAACGTCGCGGCAGCGGCGGACGAGCAGGAGCGCACCCTCGCGACCTTGCTGGAGACTCTCTCCCGTCTCGGCGTCACGCCGGCCACCGTCTCGGTCGAGGCCCTCGATGCCCAAGCGCGCCGGGCCATCGCGGCGGCTCGCTTCGTGATCTCCGTCGGCGGCGATGGGACCCTCCTCGCGGCCTCGCACTGGGTGACCGGAGCCATGCTGCTCGGCGTCAACTCCGCGCCACGCTCCAGCATCGGCTATCTGACGCTCGCCCGCCGCGCGAGCCTGCCCCGCATCCTGCGACGGATCGCGAGCGGGACCCTGCTGCCGCACCCGGTCGCCCGCCTGGAGGTCGCCCTCGAAGAAAAGACCCTGCCGCCGGCGCTCAACGACGTCCTCATCGCGCACGAGCAGCCGGCGGCCACCAGCCGCTACCGGCTGCGCCTCGGCCGCCGGGCGGAGGACCATCGCAGCTCCGGGCTGTGGGTGGCGACGGCGGCCGGCTCGACGGCGGGGATCCGCTCGGCGGGCGGCCAGGCGATGCCGCTCGACGCGCGCCGGCTCCAGTTCCGCGCCCGCGAGCTGTACCGCGCCCGCGGCTTCGGTGCGAGCCTGGAAGCCGGCTTCGTGGAGCCGGGCGAGAAGCTGGTCGTCGAGTCGGCCATGACGGCGGGCTGGCTCTTCATCGACGGCGCGCGCATGGCGGTCCGCTTCCCGTTCGGCGCCCAGGCGACCTTCCGCGTCGCCGAGCGGCCGCTCCTCCTCTTCGCCGATCCGGCGCGTTGGGCTCGCGCATAGCGCGCTGCCGAGGATCCCCCCGTAATATTTCGGCGCGGGCGCCGTAGGAGATTGTGTACCCCCGCGCGAGAATGACCCTCCCGGCGGCTCATGGGAGATCTGATATGACCACCCCTCAGACCGACGAACCGACTCCCCGGAGACCGCTCCGGCTCTGGCCCGGCGTGGCCGCCGCGGTGCTGCTCGTACTGTTCGGGTTTGTACTCATCGTCGTGCCTGAAGCCACGATGATCGGTCTTCTTGGGATGCTCGTCTGCGTGTTGGCTGTCGTCGTGTGGTGGGTGTTCCTCAGCCGCGCACCTTGGTCCGAGCGCTTGGGCGCCCTCGCCCTGATGATCGCCGCGCTGGCCGGGACGCGGCTCTTCCTCCTTCACGAGTCGGTGGCGAAGGGGAACATGGGGTTTCAGTTCTTCGGCTACGCTATCCCGGTCCTGAGCCTCGCTTTCGTCGCTTGGGCGGTGGTGACCCGCCGCCTTGCCGACGGGCCTCGGCGCGCGTGGATGGCCGCGACCATCCTGCTCGCGTGCGGAGTGTGGACGCTCGTCCGCAGCAAGGGCATCACCAGCGGTGGCGCTGCGGAGTTCGCGTGGCGGTGGGCGGAGACTCCCGAGGAGCGGCTCCTGGCCCAAGCCAGCGACGCGCCGGCGGCGCTCCCGTCGGTTCCGACAACAGTGGAGACTCCCGAGAAACGGCCCGGGGCCCAAGTTGACGACGCGCCGGCGGCTCCGGCAGCAGCGAAGACTCCTGAGGAACGGCTCGTGACCCAAGCCGGCGACGCGCCGGCGACGCTCCCGCCGACTCCGGCGGCAGTGGAGACAGGAGCCGACTGGCCGGGCTTTCGCGGACCCCATCGCGACGCCGTCATTTCCGGCGTGCGGATCCAGACCGACTGGGCTTCATCACCGCCAGTCGAGTTATGGCGCCGGCCGATCGGGCCGGGCGTTTCTTCCTTCGCGGTCCATGGCGACCTCCTCTACACCCAGGAACAGCGCGGTGAGGACGAGATCGTCTCCTGCTACAAGGTGACCACCGGCGAGCCGGTGTGGATGCACCGCGACGCGGCCCGATTCTGGGACCCCCATGTCGACGTCGGTCCGCGCGCGACGCCGGCCTTGAGCAATGGTCGCGTCTACACCTTCGGTGCGACCGGAATCCTGAACGCGCTCGACGCCCGTGATGGGTCCGTCGTGTGGTCGCGCAACGCGGCGTCGGACACCGGTAAGGACGCCGATAAAGATCAGAAGGCCCCGCTCTGGGGCTTCGTGAGCTCGCCGCTCGTGGTCAACGACGTCGTCATCGTCCATGCTGGCAAGCTCGTCGCCTACGACCTCGCCACCGGCGAGCCGCGCTGGTTCGGTCCGGCCGGCGGCAGCTACAGCTCGCCCCATCTACTGACGATCGGCGGAATCGCGCAGATCCTGCTGCTGAACCATGCCGGCGCGATCAGCGTCGCGCCGGCCGACGGCAAGCTGCTCTGGGAGCACCCGTGGCCGGGCGTCGGCATCGTGCAGCCGGCCCTGACCGCGGAGGGCGACCTCCTGATCAGCATGATCGACAGCGCCGCCGCTCCCATCGGCACGCGCCGCATCGCGGTCGCGCACGAACCCCGCGGGTGGACCGTCGAGGAGCGCTGGACGTCGATCGGGCTGAAGCCCTCCTTCAGCTCCTTCGTCGTGCACAAAGGCCATGCCTTCGGCTTCGACGGTCGTCTCCTCGCGTGCATCGACCTCAAGGACGGCAAGCGCAAGTGGAAAGGCGGACACTACGGCCAAGGCCAACTCGTCCTGCTGCCCGACCAGGACTTGCTGCTGGTGCTCTCGGAGCAGGGTGAGCTGGCGCTGGTCAAGGCGGCCCCCGACCAGTTCACGGAGCTCGCGCGGTTCCCGGCGATCAAAGGCAAGACCTGGAACCACCCGGTGCTGGCCGGCGACGTCCTGGTGGTTCGCAACGGCGAGGAGATGGCCGCGTTCCGGCTCGCCCTCGCGGGGCGCTGAATCTGATATGGCCATCTCTCAGACCGCCGAGCCGATCCCTCACCCCCGGAAGCTGCTCCGCCTGTGGCCCGGCGTGGTCCTCGCGATCCTGGTGTGGCTGGCCCGGTTTGGCATCAAAGCCGTCATTCCCGGCATCAAGGTCTTTGGCTGGGCAGTGCAGGGCGCGCTCGGCGGCGTGTTGCTGATCCTCCTGTGGTGGGCGTTCTTCAGCCGGGCTGCCTGGTTCGAACGCGTGGGCGCCATCGTGCTGATGGCCGCCGGCCTGGGCGCGGCATGGCTCCTCAGACACGAGTCGATGGGACCGGCCTGGATCTTCGGCTGGGCTATCCCGATCCTGCTCCTCGCCTTCGTCGCTTCAGCGGTGGCCAGCCGCCGCCTCGCCGACGGACCTCGGCGCGCGGTGATGGTTGCGACGATCCTGCTCGCGTGCGGCGTGTGGATGCTCATGCGGAGCGAGGGCATCACCGGCGACCACGTCGCGCTGTTCGCGTGGCGTTGGACGGAGACCGCCGAGGAGAGGATCATCGCCCAAGGCGGCGACGCGCCGGTGGCGCCAGCGCCGGCTCCGGCATTGACGGGCGCTCCCAGAGAACGGCTCGTAGCGCCAGCCGGCGACGCGCCGGCTCCGGCAGCAGCGGAGACTAGCGAGGAAGAATCTGCGGCCCCAACCGCCGACGCGCCAGCGGCGCTCCCGGTGGCTCCGGCAGCAACGCAGGCGGGTGCCGACTGGCCCGGCTTTCGCGGACTCCAGCGCGACGGCATCGTTAACGGCGTGCGGATCGACACCGACTGGTCTGCCTCGCCGCCCGTCGAGCTGTGGCGCCGGCCGGTCGGACCGGGCTGGTCGTCCTTCGCGGTCCGCGGCAATCTCGTCTACACGCAGGAGCAGCGAGGTGACGACGAGGTCGTGTCCGCCTACAACCTGACGACCGGCCAGCCGGTATGGCTTCACCGCGACACAGCCCGCTTCTTCGAGGCGAATGCCGGCGCCGGCCCGCGCGCGACGCCGACCCTCAGCCACGGCCGCGTCTACACGTTCGGCGCCACCGGAATCCTGAACGCTCTCGACGCCGGTTCCGGCGCCGTCGTGTGGTCGCGCAACGTGGCGTCCGACACCAAGACGGAGGTGCCGTACTGGGGCTTCTCGAGCTCGCCCTTGGTGGTCGGCGACCTCGTCGTCGTCGCCGCGGCTGGCCAGCTCGCCGCCTATGACCTCGCCACCGGGAAGCCGCGCTGGTCCGGCGCGGCCGACCATGGCTACAGCTCGCCGCATCTCGCGACGATCGACGGAGTCCCGCAGATCCTGATGATGAGCAATGCCGGCACGATCAGCGTCGCGCCGGCCGACGGCAAGCTGCTCTGGGAACACCGTTGGCGGGGCAGCCCCATCGTGCAGCCGGCCCTGACCGCGGACGGCGACGTCCTGATCTCCGCCAGCGCTGAAAGCGGCACGCGCCGCCTCGCGGTCGCGCACGGACCCGGCGGATGGACCGTCGAAGAACGCTGGACTTCGCGCGGGCTGAAGCCCTACTTCAACGACTTCGTCGTTCACCATGGCCACGCCTTCGGCTTCGACGCCCGCATCCTCTCGTGCATCGACCTCGAGGACGGCGCGCGGAAGTGGAAAGGCGGCCGCTACGGCAACGGCCAGCTCGTCCTGTTGCCCGACCAGGACTTGCTGCTGGTGCTCTCGGAGCAGGGTGAGCTGGCGCTGGTCAAGGCGGCCCCCGACCAGTTCACGGAGCTCGCGACGTTCCCGGCGATCGAGGGCAAGACGTGGAACCACCCGGTGCTGGTGGGGGATGTCCTGCTGGTGCGCAACGGCGAGGAGATGGCCGCGTTCCGGCTGGCCCTCGCTGGAGATCATTGAATCAAGGGATTTCGTCCAGCCGAAGAATCCGTATCTCTCTCACGCAGCTCAACCTACCGTCCCCCGTAACGAACGCCGCCGCGCCAGCCCGGATGGCTCCGGGGCCGTGCTTGCGGGTGTCACTTCCAAGAATCCCGTTCGCGCTCGATAGCCTCCACCCCGCCCTCTCGCTTCCACATATCCGCTCCGAGCCCGCGCGTGGATTCGGTCCAGCCTCCTCGGACCCCTCGCAGCACCACCTGATCGCCTTCGAGAGAGAGGCAGACGAGGTCTCCAGCTCGAAGGCCGAGCCGGCGGCGGACCTCACTTGGAATCGTGATCTGGTACTTCTCCGTCAACTTAGCGGTGGAAAGAGTCATGGATTCACCTCCCTTACATAGTGCATCAAAAGTAAGGGACAAAAGTAGCTCTCGGCCAGCCCACCCGCAGGGATCGGCGAAAGTTACAGCCGTCGCCGAAGGATAGGGCTCATCTCCACAGTCGGCGGCCCGTCGTCAAAAGATATAGGCCGTCACTGATCGACGACGGTCCGTCGTCGAGGGATACAGCCCATCGTCACTGAAGCAATTCTCCACTCCAGCGGTCGCGGTTGGCCCAGAAAGGACACGCAGAACAAACCTCTCCTTCAGGGTAATCAATGCCCTCCTCGTGTGGACAGCCAATGATCTGTTCGGGCATCACCACGGTGAGCACGCCTTCGCGCTGGAGGAGTTCGAGAACCTCCTGTAAAACCGCCGAATCATTACGGATGTCGCCTTCTTCTGCGAACCAGCGCTCCAAAGTATCGGGATCGCCACCCTCGGTCCGGACGATGCCCACCGCCACCTTCGTCGCGTGAGAGGCGTCGGGACCATAGAAGGCGATAGTAGCCGCCGGATAGCCGCGGAAGCCTCGCCGAGCCTTCTTCCTCAGAGGCGACTGAGGCCGCTTGAGTTTCATTCTTCGGGCTCCAAGCGAGGGACCTCTGCGGCCTCGCGCTTTTCAAAGACCGGTTCAGAGACTTCCTCCAACTGGTTCTCGAACTCAGTTATCTCGTGGGAGTCCCAGAAGTGGGCCAGCTCTTCGATAGAGGTCGTCTTGGGCAGGTTTAGACGACTCGCCTCAAGGGCGTGCTTCCTAGCCATTATCAGCCTCGCGGTGCAAATCTGCCCCGAAGGGGCACGGGCATAAAGCCTGGCGCTTCAGCGCCAGGTAAGGGATACCATATCTTCTCCGAAACCCCGAAGGGGTGTAGGCAGCCTTTCGGCCTTGCTGCCTGCGCCCCGTCGGAGCTTCCTGAGGTCAGGGTTGGCGCGTTCCTGGCGTTAAAACGCCAGGCTTTATGCCTGTGCCCCTTCGGGGCGGGTCTTGCACTGCGGCTGCGTGCTAGCATAATTCTGCGCTAGGAGGCGCTGTAATGGCGGTTCGTGATCTCCCTCGGAAGCTGACTTACGAGGACGGCCGCCTACTCGGTATGCTGTGGTGGAGCCACTGTGGGCCACGAACTCCGATTTCCTAGGAACACAGGTGCAGTGCTAGGGCGCCCCCTCGCATTCGCGCGTGGTGACTTGTTGTGGCAACCTGTCCGCCTACGGCTCCCACCCGGACACCACAACACGCCCGAGGGCTCCGTCTATGTTTTCCCGATCAATGCTTTGCCGACGCGGTACCTTCAGGTGGAAGTCAAGAACAACGAGAAGACCATCACGCCTCTAACAATGGATGGAACTGTGGTTCAGCCGAAGCCGGTTAAGCGCACACCGTTTGCCGCACGTCGTCTAACCCGCGTCTCATTAGAACTGCATGAGCCATTACCAATCGATCATGTGTTATTACCGCACGACGGCTCTCCAATTCGTGTCGCTTCCCGCGGAATCGAGGTCATTCCCGTCCGTTCAGTCGTGGAGAATCTTTACTTTCGGGGTAACTCCCGCAAGAGGGAGAAGGTGCTGAATCGACTGATTCTCAGCGGTGTACGCCCAACCGCTGATATCCACACTTCACTGAGCCACTTTGATCGTCTCTTATCCGTGGACACCAATACTAAGATGGTGGGAACACAGCGCGTACTCATCACTTCCATTTGCTGGGGGGCAGTCACTCCTGTGGCTGGCTCCGGTAGCTCGCTCAGCGAGTACCACCACCTGCGCACCTTCCTGACGCACACCTCGACGGCGGACGCGGAGGCTATGGGTTGGTGGACCGCTTTCGATTTCGTTCAGAGCGTGGAACTCGCACCTTCGTCGCACCGCCTCCTCGTCGTAGATGCCAACCTTAGCCTGCTAGATGCTTTCAATCGGCGTGAGACACCCTTGCCGACAGGCGAGTTCCTTCCTCCTGGATGGCAGCTGATGTACGCAACGTCAGATGCGGGCACGCAGGAGTTCCTGCCAAACCAGATGCTCGCGGCTGCTCACCAAGCGTCTGGGTTGGCGTTTCGACACATCAAGAAAGAAGGTCTACCGCCTGAATGGCCTGCCTCCTAGCCCTTTGCACCAAAGCAGGGCCAGCTCCTCGATAGAGTCTGTCTTCGGAAGCGCAGGAGCTTTATTACCTCTCCAGTCAGTCCAAATACCCATACGCCTCAATCGTCAAGAACGGCACGAACTCCCGGCTGAGCACCAGCCGGTCCAGGATCTCCGCCGCCTCGCGTAACCGTCCCGTCTCCACTCCCCCCAGCGCCGCCAGCTCTTCATCGCGGAACTGCCGATAAAGCTCGGACGTGATCTGGCGCCCGTCGTCCATTCGCGCGTCATGCCAGATCCACTGCCAGAGCTGGGAGCGGGAGATCTCGGCGGTGGCGGCGTCTTCCATCAGGTTGCGGATGGCGACGGCTCCCTGACCTTGCAGCCAGGAGTCGATGTATTGCAGAGCGATCGAGATGTTGGCGCGGACTCCGTTCTCGGTGATGCGGCCTTCCGGCACGTGGAAGTCGAGCATCTGCTCGGCGGCGACATCCACATCCTCTCGCATTACAGATTTCTGGTGTGGCCGGTCGCCGAGATGGCGGTCGAAGATCTCCTTGGCGACGGGCACGAGGTCGGGGTGGGCCACCCAGGTGCCGTCGAAGCCCTGGCGGGCTTCGCGCTCCTTGTCCTCGCGGACCTTTTCGAGCGCGACACGGTTCACCTCTTCGTCGCGGCGGCTGGGGATGTAGGCCGCCATGCCGCCGATGGCATGCGCGCCGCGCTCGTGGCAGGTGGCCACCAGGAGATCGGTGTAGGCGGCCATGAACGGTACGGCCATCGTGACCTGGAAGCGGTCGGGGAGCACGACGTCGCCGGCGGGGAGCTTGCGGATGATGCTGAAGATGTAGTCCCAGCGGCCGGCGTTCAAGCCCGCGGCGTGGTCGCGCAGCTCCCAGAGGATCTCGTGCATCTCGAAGGCGGCGGCGATGGTCTCGACGAGCACGGTGGCGCGGACGGTGCCGTGAGGGATGGCGAGTCTCTGCTGGGCGAACACGAAGGCGCGGTTCCAGAGCTGCGCCTCCAGATGGCTCTCCAGCTTGGGCAGGTAGAAGTAGGGACCGGAGCCGCGCTTCACCAGCTCTTCGGCGTTGTGAAAGAAGAAGAGGCCGAAGTCGAAGAGGCTGGCCGAGACGGGCGCGCCGTCGATGGTGGCGTGGCGCTCGACGAGATGCCAGCCGCGCGGGCGCACGAGCAGGGTGGCGATGCGCTCGTTGAGGCGGTACTCCTTGCCTTCGGGGCTGCGGAACTCCAGTTGCCGGCGGACGGCGTCCTGCAGGTTGGCCTGGCCCTCGACAACGTTCTGCCAGGTGGGCGAGAGGGCGTCCTCGAAGTCGGCCATGAAGACGCTGGCGCCCGAGTTGAACGCGTTGATCATCATCTTGCGCTCGACCGGGCCGGTGATCTCGACGCGGCGGTCCTCGAGATCGGGCGGCGCCGGGGCCACCTGCCAGGGGGATTCGCGGATGGGCTGCGTGTGCTCGAGGAAGGCCAGGGGAATGCCACGGGAGAGGTCTTCCTGGCGCAGCAGCCGCTGCCTCAGGAGGTCCTCGCGCGCCGCGCCGAGGTGGTCCTGCAGGTCGGCTACGAAGGCCAGCGCCTCCGGCGTGAGCACGCGCTCGCGCGCTGAAGTATCCGGTCCTGAGATCTGGATTGCCGTCGCCATTCCCGTCTCCTCCCCAGGACCAGGATCTTACAAGAAAGAACTCGCCCCGCCGGGGTGGTATCCGAGCGGGCCAGGGCGCGGTATGCTCTTTGCAGCTATCTCAGGGAATCGTCTGCTCCGTGTTCCTTAAGGAGGACCCTGTCATGACCTCCCGTTGTTGTTGGATGCGTTCCGCCGCCGGGATCGCCCTCGCTCTGTTTCTGGTTCCCGCCGTTCCGCTCCGCGCTCAGGAGCCGGTGGCGGAGGAGAGCTTCGCCGAAGCGATCGAGGTCAGCATCGTCAACCTGGACGTCTTCGTGACGGACAAGAAGGGCCAGCCGGTCAGCGGCCTGAGGCGGGAGGACTTCGAAATCTATGAGGACGGCAAGCCGGTGGAGATCACGAACTTCTATGCCGAGAGCGGCTCGGCCGTCTTGCCCTCCCGCGAGGCGGGAGCTGCCGCGGAGGCGCCGGCGGTGCGGCCTCCGGAGCAGCAGCTCCGGCTGGTGATCTTCGTCGACGACGCCAACACCGCGCCCGTCGGCCGCGGCAAGATCCTCGACCGGCTCAGCGGCTTCCTGGGCTCCGAGCTGCGGCCCGGCGACCAGGTGATGCTGGTGCGCTACGCCCGGTCGCTGGATATCCGCCGCGAATTCACCAGCGACCTGGCGCGCATCGAGGCCGACGTCGAGGCGCTCAGGGGCCTGTCATCCGATCTCGGCGGCCGGGATGCGACGCGCGAGAACGCGTTCGAGCACGTCCGCGACGTCCTCGAAACTCAGAGTTGGGACCTCTCGATCGAGACGATGTTGAGGAACTATGCCGGCAGGGAAACGCAGCGCCTGGCGGGGGCCCTGGACGCCTTGGGCTCGGTCGTGAGCTGGCTCGGCGGCGTCTCCGGCCGCAAGGCGATCCTCTACGTGAGCGACGGGCTCCCGCTGGTGCCGGGCGACGATCTCTTCCAATGGGCGGCCGTGCACTCGGCGAATAACCGAATATCCTTCCGGACCGCACGGACCATCTCCGGCCTGACCGGCCAGGAGTTCGACGCCACCCGCCGGTTCCGCGAGCTGACCGCGCAGGCCAGCCGCAACCGGGTGACGATCTACCCCATCGAGGGCGGCGGCACGCAGGACGTGCGGGGCACGATGATCCAGGAGGCGCTGGTCACCAACCATCAGAACGGCTTGCGCTTCCTCGCCCAGGACACGGGCGGCCGGGCGATGCTCAACATCGGCGATCCGCAAGCGGCGCTGCGGCTGATGGGCGAGGACCTGGCCACCTACTACTCCCTCGGCTATCAGCCGCAGCGTCCGGGCGACGAGGTGGAGCACAAGATCGAGGTGAAGGTGAAGGCCAAGGGCACGCAGGTGCGCCACCGCCAGTGGTACCGCGACAAGCCGTTGAGCGAGTCGATCGCGGAGCGCACGCTGGCGGTGATGCGCTTCGGGCCGGAGGACAACCCGCTGGATGCGAGGCTGGAGATCGGCGCCGCCAAGGAGCAGGGAGAATCGGTGCTGGTGCCGGTGCGGGTGAAGGTGCCGATGGCGAAGCTCTATCTGCAGCCCGGCGAAGGGAAGCGCTCCGGCCGTCTGCGCCTCTACCTCGTGGCGAGCGGCGGCGGCACCACGACGCCGGTGCGGCAGACGAAGCTGGTGACTCTGAACGTGCCGGAGAGCGACTTCGCCGCCGTCTCCACCAAGGAGTACACGTACGAGATCGGCATCGCGCTGAAGAAGGGCACCTACGCGCTCGGCGTCGGCGTGCGCGACGAGCTGGCCGCGGCCACCTCGTACCTGCGGAAGGAGTTCGTTTTGGGGGAGACGCCGGCGGGGAGGTAGGGGTAACGGATCCGTCCGATCTGACGGATCCGTTCCGCTCACTCCCCCTGAAACAAAGGCGCCTGAACCTCTTCCGCTGCATCCGGCTCCGGCAGATCCATCTCGCGTGCTTCCAGCTCGTGCGGCTCGGCGGAGATCGCCTCAATCTCGGCGGCTTCCTCCAGGAGATCCGCGGGCGCGGACGGCGGCGGGGGCAGGTAGACGAAGCGCCCGAGGCCGCGGTGATACTGCATGCCGGTCAACGCTTCGCGCGAGTTGCGGAGCTGGTTGATCTTGGAGTCGAGATCGTCGATGAAGTGGAGCGCCAGCGCCTCGGGCGTCATCGGCTCGACGGGCGAGGCGAACTCCTTCTTCCCTTGATGCGAGAGGACCATGTGCTCGAGCAGCAGCCGCAGGTCCTCGGGGAAGCCTTCGATGGCGGCGCAGCGCTCGACGAGCAGATCGCGGCCGATGACCACGTGGCCGACGAGCCGCCCCTCGAGCGTGTAGTCGTTGGCGGGCATGGCGCCGAGCTCGCGCAGCTTGCCGAGATCGTGGAAGAGCACGCCGAGCAGCATGAGGTCGCGGTCGAGGTCGCGGTAGTGCCGGCAGACGAGCAGCGCCAGCTCGCCCATCGAGACCACGTGCTCGAGCAGGCCGCCGCGATAGGCGTGGTGCATGGACTTGGCCGCCGGATGCTCGCGCAGACCGGCGCCATAGGCGGCCAGCGTCTCGGCCGCCAGCCGGCGCATCACCGGCCTCTCGACCTCCTCGGTGTAGAGGCGCTGGAGTCGCATCCAGAGATCATCGATGTCCTCGCGGGTGGACGGAATGAGCTTGGTTTCGTCGAAGCCGTAGTGCCGGTCGCCCTCGGTCGCCTCGCGGCATTCGTCGATGGTGAGCTGGAGCTGATCGCGGTAGTTCTTCACCGAGCCGCGGAAGGCAATGAACTGGTGGGCCTCGAAGCGGCTGTTGAGCGCCGGGCTGTCGGACCACACCTTGGCCACCATCGAGCCGCTGGCGTCCGCCACCTCGAGGTCGAGGAAGCTCTTGCCGTTGCGGTCCTGGCGGGGCTCCTTGCGGGTGAGCAGCGCGAAGCCCTGGACGCTGTCCCCGGCCTCCCAGGTGCGGATCGGTGCGTTGCGCAGGGTCTTCGGCATGGCGAATGGTCTCATAGTAGTCTGTCTAGGAATTGGTGCCAACCCAGACGG
>JBIOVX010000146.1:0-16700 GCA_044868005.1 Thermoanaerobaculia bacterium
AGGGGGGACGATTCACAGCCTTCTTGCTGATAGGAGGCCTGCTTTTTTGACCATCGCCCTTCGTCTGCGTCCCCCCTCGCCCGTCAGGGAGAGGGGGACAGGGGGTGAGGCTTCGGAGGGCAGGTCCGTTCATCTTCCACCACCTCCCGCAACGCCTCGAAATCATTCGGCATCTCCCGCGCCAGCAGCGGCCGGTCGAGCAAAGCCGAGAGGGACTCAGGGATCGGCACCTCGATCCCCAACAGCTCGTAGACCGGCAGGAACTTGGCGGGATGGGCAGTCGCCAGGAAGACGCCGATCTCGCCGGGTGCGAGGCGCTCGGCGAGGACTCCATAGGCCACCGCGGCGTGCGGGTCCGCGAGGTAGCCGAGGGAGCGTAGATCGCGGATGCCCTCCTCAGTTGCCGCGTCGCTCCGCCACCCCCAGCGCAGGACGCGGCGCAAGGCGTCGAGATCGTTGCTGAAGAGACGCTCGATGCGCTCCCAGTTGTTGGGAGCGCCCACGTCCATGGCGTTGGAGATCGTCGGCACCGACGGCCGGGGACGATAGGTGCCCGTATCCAGGTATTCGGGCACGGTGGTGTTGGCGTTGGTGGCCGCCACGAAGGCCGCCACCGGCAGGCCCATCGCCCGCGCCAGCAGCCCCGCGCAGAGGTTGCCGAAGTTGCCGCTGGGCACGCTGAACACGGGGGGATCGGAATAGCCCTGGCGCCGGAGCACCGCTACCGCCTCGGCGTAGTAGAGGGTCTGCGGCAACAGGCGCGCGACGTTGATGGAGTTGGCCGAGGTCAGGCCGTGACGGGCGGCGAGACCGGCGTCCGCGAAGGCGGCCTTCACCAGCGCCTGGCAATCGTCGAAGCTGCCTTCCACGGCGAGCGCGGTGACGTTGTCGCCCAGGGTCGCGAACTGCCTCTCCTGCAGGGCGGAGACCCGTCTGCGCGGATAGAGCACGATCGCGCGCACTCCTGGCCGCCGCCAGAAGGCTTGCGCCACCGCGGCCCCGGTGTCGCCGCTGGTGGCGGTGAGGATGGTTACCGGCCGGCCGGGCTCGCGCACGAGGTCGAGCACGGCGGCGAAGAAGCGGGCGCCGAAGTCCTTGAAAGCCAGGCTCGGCCCGTGGAAGAGCTCCAGGGAGAAGATCCCGGGCCGCACGGGCACCAGGGGGACCGGGAAATCGAGGGCCGAGCGCACGGCGTGGGCCACGGCGTCGCCCCCGAGCTCGCCCGCCAGCAGGCGGTCCATCAGCACGGCGCAGCGGCCGCTCCAGTCCATCGCCAGCAGGTCCGGCCAGTCCTCGAAGGCGGGCAGGGGCTCAGGGCTCCACAGACCGCCGCCGGGAGCGACGCCCGCCAGCACGGCCTCGCGGAACGTGGCGGTCGCGCCTGGATCGCGCGTGTTGACGAGCCTCACGGCAGGGTCCGGGCTCCCCGCCGGTCGAGACCGCACAGCCGGATCTCCGCGCCGAGCCCGCCCTCGCGCAGGCCTCGTTGCAGCGCCTCGGCGACCGCGCTGCCGTCTGCGGGCTCGGCGACGGCGAAGAGCGCCGGCCCCGCGCCGGAGAGCGTGCAGCCGAGCGCGCCCGCCGCGAGTGCCCCGGCCTGAGCGGCGCGGAAGCCCGGCACCAGAGGTGCGCGGTGCGGCTCGGCCAGCACGTCGCGCAGGCAGCGGCGGAGGAGCGCGCGGTCTCCCGACTCCAGGGCGAGGACGAACGCGGCCAGGTTCTGGGCGAAGGCCAGGGTCTCGGCGAGGCTGAAGCAGGGGGGAAGGACGCTGCGGCTGTGCTCCGTGGACAACTCGAAGGCGGGCGAAGCCAGCACCAGCACCAGATCGTCGGGCCAGGGCAGCGCCCGCGCCTCAGGCTTGCCGCCGGGGCCGGGCACCAGGAGCTGCAGGCCGCCCGCGAGCGCCGGCACGACGTTGTCCAGGTGCGGCGAGCCCGAGACGAGCGCTTCGGCCCGGCCGGCCAGCTCGTAGAGCTCGACGGTGGAGAAGGGCTCGCCGAAGAGAGCCTGGCAAGCGGTCAGGGTGGCCACGACCGAGCTCGAGCTCGATCCCAGTCCGCTGCAGGGAGGGAGGTTTTTCTCCAGATGAAAGGTCACGGGCGCCTGATCGAGTCCCCGCTCGGCCAGTGCCTCCTGGAACAGGATGAAAGTCCGCAGCACCAGGTTCTGCGACGGATCGGCGGGTAAGGAGGCAGCGTGGGGACCGGAGACGCCGAGGGAGGTTTCAGCGGCGACCCCGGCCTCCACCACGTCGCCCCACAGCGAGCCGTCGAGAGGCGCGAGGGCGGCGCCCAGGAGATCGAAGCCGGCGGCGAAGTTGCCGATGCCCGCGGGGGCGTAGGCGCGGACGGTCATGGCCTCACCCTGGGAGCGCCGGCGTCTCGCCGGCTCTTCAGAGCGCAGTCAGGGCCGGCGGGACGCCGGCGCTCCCAGGTGAGGGCCCTCATGCCACAATCTTAAGCAAATCCGCCAGAGCCCCGGCGGCGGTCACCTCGCCGCCGGCGCCGTAGCCGCGGACCACCAGGGGCGTCGGCCAGTAGTGCTCGGTGAGGAAGGAGAAGGCGTTCTCGCCGCCGCGCACGGCGAACAGCGGGTGCTCCGGCCCTACGGCTTCGAGGCCGACGCGGCAATGGATGCTCCCGTTGGCCGCCTCGATGACGGCGGCGTGGCGCAGCACTTTGCCCTCGGCGGCCAGTCGGGCGCGGCGGGACTCGAAGGCAGCGTCAAGCCGCGGCAGGCCGGCGAGGAACTCCTCGACGCTGCCCGCGGCATCGTAGTCCGGCGGCAGCACGCCCTCCACCTGGATGTCCGCGAGATCGCTCGCAGCACCCAGCTCGCGAGCGAGGATGAGGAGCTTGCGCGCCACGTCGAGACCCGAGAGGTCGTCGCGCGGATCGGGCTCGGTGAAGCCGCGGTCGCGAGCCGTGCGCACGGCCTGCGAGAAGGGCACGCCCTCTTCGAGCGCGCCCAGCAGGAAGGAGAGCGAGCCCGAGAGGATCGCCTCCAACCGCAGGATGCGGTCCCCGCCCTTGAGCAGGCTCTGCAGCGTGCCGATCACCGGCAGCCCCGCGCCGACGTTGGTCTCGTAGAAGAAGCAGCGCTTGAGCAGATCGCTCGTCTGGTGCAGTCGGAGATAGTCCTCGAACGGGGCGCTGTTGGCTTTCTTGTTCACCGTCACCACGTGCAGGCCGGCCGCGAACAGGCGTCCGTAGGCGGCCGCCACGCCGTCGTCGGAGGTGCAGTCGACGAAGACGGGGTTCACCAGCCGGGCGCCGGCCAGAGCGTCCAGCAGAGCTTCGAGACAGGAAGGCTGAACGGCGGAGGCGAGGTGGGAAGCCCAGCCGGCGGGGTCGAGCCCCTCGGCGTCGAAAGCCAGGCGCTTGGAGTTCGCCACTGCACAGAGCTTGAGGTCCACGCGGCGGCGGCTGCCGGCCTGGTGCTCGCCGATCTTGCGCAGCAGCTTGGAACCGACGTTGCCCACGCCCCAGACGACGAGCTGCAGCTCCGGCCGCCGTTCGAAGAGCTGGGCGTGGATGTGGCGCACGGCGCGCGGCGCTTCCGCCGCGGCCACCACCGCCGAGATGTTGCGCTCGGTGGAGCCCTGGGCGAGGGCGACGATGTTGACACCGATCGCCGCGAGGGCCCCGGCGAAGCCGCCGACGACTCCCAGGCGGTCGCGCATGCCGTCGCCCACCAGGGAGACGACGGAGCAGCCGGGGCGGATCTGGATGGCGTCGAGGAGGCCGGCGGCGAGCTCGGCGGCGAAAGTCTCGCGCAACGCCTCGGCGGCGCGAGCGCCGTCGCTCTCGGCCACGGCGAACGAGATGGCGCACTCGCTGGAGCATTGGGTGATGAGGATGACCGAGATGCCGGCCGCGGCCATGGCCTGGAAGACGCGCGCGGCGACGCCCGGCACGCCGGCCATGCCCGAGCCGGTGACGTCCACCAGCGCTGCGCCGGGCAGGAAGGTGAGGCCGCGCGCGCCGCTCTCGGCGGGCGCCGCCGCGCCGTGTACCAGGCTGCCGGGGTTCTGCGGCGAGAAGCTGTTGCGCACCCGCACCGGGATGCCCTTCTCGCGCGCCGGCTGGATCGTCTTCGGATGCAGCACCTTGGCGCCGAAGAAGGAGAGCTCCATGGCCTCCTCGTAGCTCACCTCCGGCAGCACGGCGGCGTGAGGAACGAGCCGTGGATCGGCGCTGTAGATGCCGTCGACGTCGGTCCAGATCTCCAGCAGCTCGGCGTCCAGCGCCCAGGCGGCGATGGCGGCGGAGTAGTCCGAGCCGCCGCGGCCCAGCAGATTGACACGGCCGTTGCCGTCGCCGCCGAAAAAGCCCGGCAACACGGCGATCGCGGGAGGCGCGGCCTTCAGGGACGCGAAGCTCTCACGGATGGCCGGCCACACCGGCGACGCCGCGAGCGGCGGTCCGGAGGTGCGCACCAGGGCCTTGGGGTCGAGCAGGCGCGCGTCGAGCCCGCGCGAGGCGAGCAGCCGCGAGACGAGGGCGCAAGAGGCCCGCTCGCCCAGCGAGGAGAGCAGGGCGAGAGCGCCGGGCGGCTGCTCGAGGAGCAGGGCGAAGCCGCGCAGCAGATTCTCCAACTCGCGGTCCAGGGCGCCGAGATCGGCCTCCGCCTCGGCGGCGCGGGCGGCGCCGAGCTCCTGGCGAAGGCCGGCGAGGATCTCGCGGTGCACCGAATGGAAGCGCGCCAGCGTCGGCACCACGGAGCCGCCGGCCGCCGTCTCCTCGGCGCCGCGCAGCAACACGTCGGTGACGCCGGCCACCGCCGAAACCACCACCAGGAGCGGAGAGTCCCGCGCCTGGCCGGCGACGATCTCCGCCGTGCCGCGCATCCGCTCCGCGCTGCCGACCGACGTTCCGCCGAATTTGAGCACCCGCATGACCGATTCTCCTGCTGGACCTTGATAACAACAAGCCCCGCGTTCAACAAGGTGCGGGGCTCGGGAGTTAGGGGGACGACGCGCCAAACCCCGATTCTGCCGTCCCTACAAAGCGGAACGTCTTCGCGTCCGTACCGAGGGGCCCGGCGGCGCGGAAACCCGCGGTGTCAAGACGACGGTCGCATCGGCGATGATTCCCCCGCCACCATGCTCCTCCTCGCCTTCCTCCTCCCCCTCCTCGCCCTCGCCGCCACCGCCTGGGTGCTCGGGCGTCTGGCGACCCGACAATTGGCGTTCGCCGGCCGTCTGGAACGTGGGACGGTCTCCGTGACGCTCGGGCTGGCCCTCGCGGCCCACCTTCTCTTGCTGCTCGGCTTCGTGGGACTGCTGCGGCCCCTGCCTGTCCTCCTCCTCGCGGTGGGCATCCATGCTGCCGGGTTTCGGGTGTGGCGCGAGCTGTGGACCGATCTGCGTGGGATCTCCGCGCCGCGCTGGCTCTGGCCCGTCCTTCTCTTGGGTCTCGCGCCTCTCGTCTTGCTCGCGCTGTATCCGCCGACGGCTTTCGACGCCACGATGTACCACCTGCCATTCGCCCGCGCCTTTGCCGAATCCGGCGGCGTGCCCTATCTCGCGGACCGCCGCTTCCCGGTGTTTCCCCAGGCCAACGAGATCCTGTTCGCGGCGGTGATGCTTTTCGGGCGCGATGTGGCGGCCCAGGGCGTGCAGCTCCTGGCGACCTTGCTCACCGCGATCCTTTTGGTGGCGTGGGGCAGGAAGGTTTTTCCCTCCTGCGAGCCGGCGGGATGGCTGGCGGCCGCGGTCTTCCTCGGCAATCCGATCGTGATCCACCTTGCCGGCACGGCCTACGTGGAGCCCGGGCTCACGCTGTTCGCCGCCGCCTCGCTCTATGCGCTGGATCGCTGGCGCGAGACGGTAGAGAGAGGATGGCTCGCGCTCTCCGCTCTCTTCGGCGCCACGGCCGCGGACGTCAAGTACCTGGGACTCTACTTCCTCGGCATCGCCGCGTTGACGGTGCTCGTCGCGGGCGGGCGTTCCCGCTCCGCGCCGGCGCGGCTTCGTGACGGCATCCTCTTCGCCGCCGTCGCCTTGGTTTTCCTCCTCCCCTGGTATCTCAGGATCTACCTCCACACGGGCAATCCGATCTTCCCCTACCTGCCGGGGGTTTTCGGCGGCGGCGACCTCTGGCAGCTTCCCGGGCACGAGATCGAGGATGCGCTGCCGCAGCGGCTGATACGTTGGCTGCGGCTGCCGTGGGATCTGGTGTTCCAACGCGACCTGTACAACCGGCAGCCGCCGTTCTCGCCGGTCTACCTCGCGGCCATCCCCGTGCTGATCTTCGGCGCCTTACGGCGCCCTCGGGCGAGATGGTTGCTGGGGATCTCCTCGGTCTATGCGCTGATCTTCACCTGGCTGCCGGCGGACAGCCGATATCTCCTTCCCGTCCTGCCCTTGATGAGCCTCGCGGTCGCGGGCTCTGTGGGAATGGCGGCGCGCCGGAGTCTGGCCCGCCCCGCCGTCGCGTGGCTCTGTTTCGCCTGCCTGCTCCCCGGCTGGCTCTATGCCCTGTACCGCGTCGAGCGTCAGGGGAAGCCGCCGATGACGCCGGCCGCGAGGGAGGCCTACCTCGCGCGATGCCTGCCGGCCTATTCCGCCCTCGCCTGGCTCAACCGGACCCGGGGGAGCGGCTACTCCCTCTATGCTCTTCACGCCGAGAACCTGGCGTATTACGCCGACGGCCGGTTCCTCGGCGATTGGAACGGTCCTGCCAGCTTTGGGCGTGTCTTGGCCGGCACGCGGGACGCCGCGACCCTCCACCGCAGACTGCACCGTCTCGGCGCCACCCACCTGCTGGTTCCAGTGCGCATTGCCGGATCCTCCGGACCCTTGGCGGATGCGGAGCTCCAGCGCAGCTTTCAGCTTGTGTACCGAGACGCCAACGCGCGTCTCTATGCGCTGCGGACGGGAGAGGGGCCAGGAGTGAGGGTCCGCAGCTCCCGCAGGTAGAACCCCGACCAGAGCAGGAACGGCAGCGAGAACTTGAGCGGCAGGTCGAGCAGGTGCTTGCCCAAGCCCCAGAAGTTGCGGGCGAAAGCTCCATAGTGCGCCAGGCTCCAGGCACCGAGCTGGGTAGCGTAAGCAAACTTGACGTAGAAGAAGACGAGCAGGATGTCGAAGAAAACGGTGATCAGCAACGCCCAACCGAGGTTTTCCACGCGACGCCGCCAGGAGAGGCGCGGGACGGCCAGAAAGAGAGCGATCAGCATCACCAGATGGAAGTGCACGTCGGTCACGCGGAAAGAATGGACGAGGCTCCGCGACGGCGGAAAGTCGCGGCGCGAGACGTAGGCGAAGTGAACGTCCCGGCGCAGCAGGGAGGTCACGTTCGGGCTCTCGCTGAGGTGAACGAGGTTCTCGCCGCTCGCCAGCAGGAACTTGTTGTAGAAGGGTGTGACGAGCACCCACAGCAGCGCCGACGGCAGCAGCCAGAGGAGGCAGTTGCGGGTGAAGAGGAACGCCCAGCTCCGCGGCGCGGCCTTGGGCGGGGTCATCAGGTGGCCGGCTCGGCTGGGGCGGCCGGCGCGGCGAAGCGGTTGGCCCAGAAGATCCAGAGCAGCACGCCGAAGAGAATGACGATCGTCTGCCAGATCACGGTGTGCGAGCTGTCGAAGATGCGCGGGAAGTAGACCCCGGTGAGGAACAGCGCCACCACGCGCACCAGGTTGACGATCTGGATGGCGAGGATGCCCAAGGCCAGACCGATCAGCCGCGACCTCCAAGGCGCCGGAAAGGCCAGCACGGCGGCGAGAAAGATGAGCATCGCCTCGATCCCGTTGCAGCCGTTGCGGATGTTGACAGCGAAGCGGGGACTCTGCATGACCGTACCCTTGAGGGTCACGTTCTGTCCCAGCACGTTGAGCATCGCGCCGCTCGCCCGCGCGACGCCGGCGGTGAATGGCTCCACCGCATGGTCGTTGACCCAATTGATCGAGATCACCGTGAAGCCGCCGGCGAGCAGCACGAGGAAAAGGATGAGGAACGTCAGCTCCCGGCGATTGCGGCGCCAGAAGGGAATGGCCGAAGCAGGGGCCGTCGGGCGTGAGGGAACGTCTTTCTTGCGCGACATCGGGGAGGGATTCTACTCCGGGTCCTGAATCTGCGCCGCCTGCCATAGCTCCCGGAACTTCTCGCGCACGTAGGGATCGAGTTCGTCCGCGAGCTCCGCGGGGAGTTTCAGGGCCCGGATTGTCTCGAGGGCATCTGCCAAGTCCTTCAACCGGTGGAGCCCGTCCATTCCCGAAGCGAGTTTGAGTTCGAGAAGGCGGGCTAGGGGAAGCAAAGCCATTTTCTCGCCACGAATAGCGGCCGTCGCCGGGTCCGGATAAGCCACGGGTTTGGGATGACCGTCGCCAGGATACTTCCCGGCGAGAACGATGTGGATCCGAACGCCCAGCTCCTCGGGCTCGGGGTGGAGCACCTTGAACGCTTCGAGTCCATCCGTGTTGAGGAAGAGGTCCACGTCGTTGGTCACGCGGATGAATCCGTAAGCATTGAGAGCCATGCCTCCGAAGATGGCGTACAGAGTACCGTTCTCCTCCAGCAGGCGGACAATTCTCCCGGTGGCGCGCTGCACGGCGGCTTCACCTCTGAAGAATCGGTCCGCCTCCTCGATGCTGGCGAAGAAGCGTGCCTCCTGCTCGCGACTGAGCCGGGACCGATTCTCCCAGGAAGGGCTGGGGACCTCTTTCTCTCGCATGACTTCAGGGTAGCAGGTGGCTGCCATGCCCGACCGCTTAAGGCCGGGAGGATCTTCGCCAGATAGTCGCTGGCACGGCAGCCAGGATTACGCGGTCGAGGGAGATCCGGGCCTGGGTCTTGTGCGCGACCGTGGTTTGTGATATAAATACTAACAACCTCCGATAAAGGCACAGCCGGCGAAAGTCGGCGTCGCAAAGCTACGGATCCTCGCTTTCTTCGCGACGGATTCCCCGCCACGAAGGACCCCAAGACCGCCGAGCTGCCGGAAGTAGGCGCAGGCTCGTTTCCGCCTGCTTTGAATGAAGGAGCAATGGGCGCGGGGAAATGTTCAAACCAGCCAGGAGGTCACGTATGCAACCGCAAAGCAGTCAGGCAGTGGTTCTGTTCCGCTGTCGGCTCGGTGTCGTGCCGACGCTGGCCCTCGCAATCACAGGAGCGCTGCTCTTCTCGGGGTGCTCTTCCAGACCCCTGCCTCGGGCCGGGCAGGACGTGTTCGAGACCAAGGCAAAGATCGAAGTCAACGGGCAGAGTGTGGACTTCTCCGGTCCAGCCGGCGTCGAGCGAAAAAATCCCGTGGGCAGGCAGGTATCGACGGAGATGGCCTGTATGGTTATGCAGAACAGCTCCGGCTCCGTGCTCCTGGTGGCTGGGGCGGGAGCGGAGGCCGGCGGCAAGAGCTTCGATCTCACTCCCGTCAAGGGCACAATCACTTCGTTGCGCGGGCGGGGCGGCTTTCCGGCCAGGAGCGATTTCGAGTTCCCTCCCGGTTCCTTCAAGGTCGCGACCAGCGGCGGCACGTTTTGCAACGAGACGGGTGTGACGATGCAGGCAGAGAGCATCGAGAGCGTGCCGCCGATTGGCACGACCTACGTCGCGGGCCAGGTGACCCAAACCACTACCTATCGGGATTGCTGTACCGGCGTGCTCGTGCCGGTCACCACCACAAAACACCTGCAGCACGAAGTCGTCGACGCGGAGCCGGCGCCCCCTCCCCCGCTGAAGGAGAGTGGTTGCTGTGTCACCGTGGCGAGCAATGCGACGGGAGCTGGCAAAGTCGGTGTCAACGTCGTTCGGGGTGGCGACTGCGGCAAGGTCGTCTTTGGCGGTGAGATCCCGATCGCGACGGGCAAGACGGCTGCACAGACCGCGACGGAGCTGTCCGCGGCGATTGGAGCGGCGATCCGCACCGAGTGCGACTGTGACGTCGAGCTCAACGACGAGAACACCTTCACCGTGACCTGTCGGGCCCTTGAGACGCTGAGCTGTTGCCTGGCAGGAACCGACGTGACGCCGCCGGGGAAGAACCTAAATCTCTCGCCGGTGCCCAATCTCGGACAGACCTTCACCGAGAGCCAGCCGGGCGAGTGCACGCCCTTCCGCCGAAGCGTCCTGATCGGGTGTCGGGGTTTCGAGCGTTGGCCCCAGGGCGAACCGCAGCCATGAACCGCCCTTCCCTAATTTCTTCTCTCCTCGTGTCTCACCTGACATTGGCAGAAAGGGGCTCCCCCGACGAGCGGCGGGCCTTCCCCTCTGGAGTTGGGACCTTCCCCTCTGAAGTTGGAACATTCCCCTCGCGAGGGGAGACACGCCCCCAGCTGGGGGAATGTTCCAATTCACGAGGGGCGTGTCTCCCCCACGAGGGGGAATGTTCCACCCTTGAAGGGGAATGTCTCCCCCCGCTGGGGGAATGTCTCCCCCTGCTAGGGGAATGCCTCAACCTTCGGGGGGAATGTTCCCCCCGGTCGGGGGGAAGTCCCCCCTTTCTGGGGCAATGTTCCAGGCGCGCGGGGGAAACGTTCCAGATGTCTGGGGAATGTTCCAGATCTCCGGGGGAGCGTTCCAGACGCGCGGGGGAACATTCTAGATCTCGGGGGAAGGATCCTCTCCGTTCGGGGGAGACGTTCCCCCGCTCGATGGAACATTCCCCCTGCCTTGGATCTTTTCGACTCGGGGCTGCCGCGTTACGGTACCGGAGCTGATGGCGGATCCGTCAGGCGACGGATCCGCCGTCGTGGTCTGACGCTAGCCGCTGCAGTGGCCGCTGGCGCCAGGGTTGCCCCCGGGGCCAGGGCCCTGCGCTTCGATCTCGCAGCCGACGATGTTATCGGGGCTGCCCGGGGGATTCGTGGCGTAGCCGATCAGGTACACCGTATAGGGACCGGGAAGGTTGTAGTGGTGGGATGCCGTCGAGCTCGTCGTCGTGCCGGAGAACGAACCATCTCCGAAGTTCCAATTGTACGCCGCGTGATTGCTGGTGGTGATGGTGAAGTAGCAGGTGCCGCCATCGGGACACCACCAATCGAAGGCGAGCGGCGCCAGCGCGGCGGCCTTGCGAGGCGTTGACAGGATCGCTCCCAGAGTCAGCAACAAGCAGGTCGAGACGAGAAAGAGCTTTCTGGACAGGGGCATGTACTCCTTATCTGTTGATGGTTGACGCTTTGCTCGACATGATTAAATAGCATAACTTGCATGGAAGTCAAGCCCAGGGATCATGCTCGCGGCGGTTGCAAGCCGCGGCGGCCGAGCGTAGCCTTCGGATAGACTCTTACGGGAGCACCATGCAAATCATCCAAGACCTCGAAAAGACCCGAGACGAGACGCTGAAGTACTTCTCGCTCGACGAGCAGGATCTGGCGCGCACCTACGGGCCGGGCAAGTGGTCCGTCCGCTTCGTCCTCCTTCACCTCGCGGATAGCGAGACGGTCCTCTTCGAGCGCATTCGCCGGACCTTGAGCGAGCCTCGGCCCGTCCTTTGGGTCTTCGATCCGGATGCTTGGGCGAAGGGGCTCGATTGCTCTCAGGTGCCTCTCGACGTCTCGCGACGGGTGTACGAGTCGGTTCGCGGCGCGGTCATCCACTACGCCGGCCTGTACTACGAGAGCAAGGGCCACCTCGAGTTCGTGCACAGTGTGACGGGGGTGCGGACGTTGAAGGATGAGTTCGACAAGGTGGCCGCTCACAACGAGCATCACTTGGAGCAGATCAGGTTGGCGCTGCAGGGCTCCTCGGCTGCCTGATAGGAAGGGACGATGACCGTCCCGCCTTACCACGTGCGGTTGCATCGAGGGACGGCCATCATCGCGGGAAAGTCGTTGTCCCGCCCTACCGCAAGCCGCGGCGGGGTACAGAGCTCATTCGAGCACGAAGGTGACCTTCATATGGACCCGGAAGTTGACGACCTTGTCGCCCTTGACCTCCACCAATTGGTCCCCGATCCAGGCGCTCTTGATGTTCTTGACCGTCTTGCTGGCGCGTTTGATCCCCTCCCGGATCGCGTCCTCGAAGCTTTTTGGGGATTCGGCACTGATTTCGATGATCTTGGCAACGGACATAGGCTCCTCCTTTCGCATGCCCTCACTCTTTCACAGGCTGCCCGGAACGCCTAGCGGGTTGGTCTGGCAAAACGCGCCCAAGGCTGATACGATGCCGCGGGTCCGGTCAGGGCCCCACCCCAACGCATGGCTAAGAACCTGACGCCGAAGACGACGATCCTCGACGCCAAGCAGATGGCGCGGATCATTCGGCGGATGGCGGGCGAGATCGTCGAGCGCAACCGCGACCTCTCCCAACTGCTGCTCGCCGGCATCCGCACCCGCGGCGTGCCGCTCGCCGAGGCCATCGCCGCCGAGATCGAGCGCATGGAGGGCCAGAAGGTCTCCGTCGGCATCCTCGACATCACCCTCTACCGCGACGATCTCTCGACGGTCGGCCCGCAGCCCCAGGTCAAGGGCACCCGGCTGCCGGGGCCGATCGACGACTTCGTCGTGGTGCTCTGCGACGACGTCCTCTACACCGGCCGCACGGTGCGGGCGGCGCTCGACGAGCTGATCGACTTCGGGCGGCCGAAGGCGGTGCAGCTCGCCGTGCTCATCGACCGCGGCCACCGCGAGCTGCCCATCCAGGCGGACTACATCGGCAAGAAGGTGCCCACGTCGCAGCACGAGATCATCGAGGTCTCCTTCGAGGCGACGGACGGCGCCGAGCAGGTGCGCATCCTGGAGCGCGGGACGGCCGGATGACGGCGGAGACCCCCATCCGCTGGCGCCGCAAGGACCTGCTGGGGATCGCCGATCTCTCGCCGGGCGAGATCGAGCTGATCCTCGACACCGCCGAGTCGTTCCGCGAGGTGGGCGAGCGGCCCATCAAGAAGGTCCCCACCCTGCGCGGCAAGACGGTCATCAACCTCTTCTTCGAGGCCTCCACCCGTACCCGCTCCAGCTTCGAGATCGCCGAGAAGCGCCTGTCGGCGGACAACGTGAATTTCTCCACCTCGGGCTCGGCGCTGGAGAAGGGCGAGAGCCTGATCGACACCGCGCTCAACCTGCAGGCCATGGCGCCGGACCTCGTCGTCATCCGCCACGGGCATCCCGGCGTGCCGCACATGCTGGCGAAGCGCATCAAGGCCGGGGTGATCAATGCCGGCGACGGCGCGCACGAGCATCCCACCCAGGCGCTGCTCGACGCCTATACCATCCGCCGCCACAAGGGGCGGCTCGCCGGGCTGCGGGTGGCGATCATCGGCGACATCGAGCACAGCCGCGTGGTGCGCTCGAACATCCACCTGCTGACCAAGATGGGCGCCACGGTGGTGGTCGGCGGCCCGCGCACGCTGATGCCGGTGGCGGTCGAGGCGATGGGGGTCGAGGTCGCCTATACGCTGGAGGATGCGGTGCGCGGCGCCGACGTGATCATGATGCTGCGCATCCAGCTCGAGCGGCAGGGGCGGATGTCCTTCCCGTCGATCCGCGAGTACTTCCAGCTCTTCGGCCTCAACGCGGCGCGCCTCGCGGCGGCGAAGGAGGATGTCATCATCATGCATCCGGGACCGATGAACCGCGGCGTCGAGATCGCCAGCGAGGTGGCGGACGGTCCGTACTCGGTGATCCTCGAGCAGGTGGCCCACGGCGTCTCGGTGCGCATGGCCGTCCTCTATCTTCTCTCGGGCAGCTACGAGGAGGCGGCCTGAAGGTGGAGAGACTGATGGGGAAGCTGCTGATCCACGGCGGCCGGGTGATCGACCCGAGCCAGGACCTCGACGGCTCCTTCGACCTGTTGATCGAGGACGGCTGCGTGGCGAAGATGGACGGCCGCATCAAGCCGCCCGCGGGCGCCGAGATCTTCGACGCTGCCGGCCTCGTGGTCTCTCCCGGGCTGATCGACATCCACGTCCACCTGCGCGAGCCGGGGCAGGAGTACAAGGAGACCGTGCGCACCGGCACAATGGCGGCGGCGGCCGGCGGCTTCACGGCCGTGGCCTGCATGGCCAACACCGAGCCGGTGCACGACAACCGCTCGGTGACCGAGCACATCCTGCTCGAAGCGCGGCGCCACGGCTTCGCCCGCGTCTATCCGATCGGCGCCATCAGCAAGGGGCTGGAAGGGCAGGAGCTGGCGGAGATCGGCGAGATGGTGCGCGCCGGCGCCCGGGCGATCTCGGACGACGGCAAGCCGGTGATGAACGCCGAGCTGATGCGCCGCGCCCTGCTCTACGCCCAGCATTTCGGCATCCCGGTCATCCAGCACGCCGAGGACCTCAACCTGACGGGCCCCGGCGTCATGCACGAGGGGGAGTGGTCCACGCGCCTCGGCCTGCCCGGCATCCCCGGCGCCGCCGAGGACGTGATGGTGGCGCGCGACCTCATCCTCACCGAGGACACGGGCGGCCGCTACCACGTCGCGCACCTCTCCACGGCACGCAGCCTCGACATGGTCCGCCGGGCGCGCGCGCAGGGCATGCGGGTCACCTGCGAGGCGGCGCCGCACCACCTCATCCTCACCGACGAGGAGGTGGCGAAGAGCGGCTTCTCGACCAACACCAAGATGAAGCCGCCGCTGCGCTCGGAGCGCGACCGCGAGGCCCTGCTCAACGGTCTCGCCGATGGCGCGATCGACTGCATCGCCAGCGACCACGCTCCCCACCACGCCGACGAGAAGGACGTGCAATTCAACCTCGCCCCCTTCGGCATCCTGGGATTGGAGACGACGCTCAGCCTCTGCCTCGACCGTCTGGTCAAGCCCGGGATTGTGAGCCTTCCGCGCCTCGTCGAGCTCCTCTCGACCGGACCGGCGCGGGTGCTCGGCGTGCCGGGCGGCACCCTCAAGCCCGGCAGCCCGGCGGACGTGACCGTCTTCCACGCCGAGGAAGAGACCACCATCCGCGCCGCTGGATTCCGCAGCCGCTCGCGCAACACTCCCTTCGACGGCTGGAAGCTCCGCGGCCATCCGGTGGAGACGTTCCTCGAGGGGCGGCGGATCGAGGTGTAGGCCCCCGCTCTCCCGTAGTACCATGCCGCGGACTGTGGCATTGGAGGTACCTATGAAAAACATCTGCGTTCTCGGGCTCGCGGCTTTGCTCACCACCGGCGCGGTTCTCGCGGAGACGATCGACCGGCAGGCGGCTCTCGATTCACTCGTGGCGGCGGAGAGGGCCTTCGCGAAGACGTCGGAGGAGAAGGGTTTCCGCGGCGCGTTTCTCGACTTTCTCGCCGATGACGGGCTCCTTTTCCGGCCGGATCCGGTCAACGGCAAGGAGTTCATGCGGGGGCGTCCGGCCTCGCCGGCCCTGCTCTCCTGGTACCCCATCCTTGCCGAGGTCTCCCTGGACGGCGATCTCGGATACACGACCGGCCCCTGGGAATTTCGCGCCAAGGGCAAGGACGACCCGGAAGTAGCGGCCTACGGTTACTTCGCGACGATATGGAGGAAGCAGGCGGACGGCTCATGGAAAGCGCTTCTCGATCATGGGACGGAGAATCCGAAGCCTTCCTCCGTGGCGGCCGTCTCGATCGCGCCGGCGAATCCCGCCAAGGTCGAAAGGAGCGCGCTGCCCAAAGTCGACGCGGAGGCGGAGAAAACGGCCCTCCTGGCGGCGGACCGCGCTTTCGCCAAGGCCGCGGAGACAGGGAGCGCCGCCGCCTACCTCGGCGTCGTCGCCGACCAGGCCCGCCTGCAGCGTGAAGGTCACCCGCCCTTCGTGGGCAGCGAGGCGATCCGCGCCGCGTTGGCCGAGGATGCGGGACCGAGAACCTGGGAGCCGGCGGGTGCGGTGGTCGCGAGCTCCGGCGATCTCGGCTCCACGTACGGCATCGCCAAGCGGCGCAGTGTCGATGGCGCTTGGTTCGATGCCGACACCTACTTCAGGATCTGGAAGAAGCAGCCGGGAGGCCCTTGGAAGCTGATCCACGAGGTGTTGACGCCGCGGCCGAAGCCGGTGGAGAAGCCGGCCGAGAAGCCTTCGGGCGGCGGGTGAAATGCGGCGTGCCGAGGGGACGAACAAGGACGAAAAGGACGACAGGGACAGCAAGGACAGGAAATTTCCTTTCCTCCTCCTTGTGGTGTTGATCGGCTGCGCCGGCGACGTTCGAGGTGGTCCCGCGCCAGCCTTGACCCCGATCCGTAGCGGCCGAGTCACCCTGCTCGTCTCTCCCGGCGATCAAAACCATTCCGCGCTGGTCCATCTGGCTGCCGTTTTGGACCGGGCGGTTTCCGAGATGGCGCCGCGGGTGCCGGTCACGATCGCCTCGCCGATCACCGTCGTCGTCGAGCCGGACTATGTGGAGCAGGGCCGCCGCACCGGCGAGATCGGCGAAGCGGTGCGCGGGCGCGAGACCGACCTCCATCTGGTGTATCAAGCCGCCGACGAGCCCTTGTACCGCTACGCTCTGGCGAGGGTGCTGCTGGCGCGGGCCGGTCTCGCGGGGAAGGCTCCCATCGCTCTCGAACGCGGCGCCGCCCTCTGGCTCTCCCGGGATTGGTATGGCCGGCCGTATCCCGATTGGTTGTCGCTCCTCGCCGCGGTGCGGGTCCTTCCGGAAGCGGCCGAGATCCTGGCCGCCGAGGAGCCTCCCGACGCCTCGATTCCCCTCTGGGCTCCGGTTGCGGCGGCTGTCGTCGAACGCCTGCCGGGCAAGACCGTCGCCGAGAAACTGGCGCGTTCACCTTCGGCGGAACGGGTGGGCGAGATCCTGTCCTCGCTCGGCCGTCCTGGGAGCGCCGGCGTCTCGCCGGCCCTGACCCAGAAGAGAG
>JBIOVX010000147.1:0-116913 GCA_044868005.1 Thermoanaerobaculia bacterium
AATCACAGCCGGTTTTGCCAATAGGAGGCCACTTTTTTCGGCAAGACTCTTCGCAGGCGTCCCCCTCGCCCGTCAGGGAGAGGGGGACAGGGGGTGAGGCCTCGAAGGGCAGGCCCGTTGAAGGGCAACCCCTCCTGTACACTCATCATTGACATGCATAGACAAGTAGGGATTCTGGCTCTCTTTTTCGCCGCCGCCGCCCTCGCCCAGCCGCCCCAGCCCGGCGGCGCGTTGCCCGGTCCGCTGCCGATCTTGCCGCCGGACAACTGGTGGAACGTGGACGTCAGCTCGGCGCCGGTCGATCCTCACAGCGCGGACTTCATCGACTTCATCGGCGGCAACGTCGGGCTCCATCCCGACTTCGGGGGCGACGCCGATTCCTTCCCCGAGATCTACGGCATGGTCTACCTCGTGGTGCCCGGCACCCAGCCGCTGGTGCCGGTGACCTTCGTCGAGTACGGCGACGAGAGCGACGCCGGAGCTCCGGACCGGCCGCCCGGCTATCCCATTCCGGAGGAGGCCAAGGCGCAGGCGAAATGGATCGAGGGCGGCTATCCCGGCAACGCCGATCCGGGCGGCGACCGGCACATGCTGATCGTCGACCGCGACCACCGCATCCTCTTCGAGCTCTACCACGCGCGCTGGAGCGCCTCCCGCAACCGCTGGGAGGCGGGCTCCGGAGCGGTCTTCCCTCTCGACTCCAACCACCGCCGGACGGAGGGATGGACGAGCGCCGATGCCGCGGGGCTCGCCATCCTGCCCGGCCTCGTGCGCCACGACGAGGCCTTCGGCGCCGAGCCGATCCGGCATGCCTTCCGCTTCACCGTCGAGGAGAGCGACGGCTACGTCTTCCCCGCCTCCCATGAAGCCGGCGACTCCTCCGGCGCCCTGCCGATGGGCGGGCGCCTGCGCCTCAAGGCGAGCAAGGACATCTCGGGATATCCGCCGGAGGTGCGCAGGATCTTCCAGGCGATGAAGACCTACGGGCTCATCGTCGCCGACAACGGCTCGAACATGTATATCTCCGGCGCCTACGACGCCCGCTGGGACAACGACGTGCTGAACCCCGCCTTCGCCAGCCTCAAGGCGAGCGACTTCGAGGTCGTCCAGCTCGGCTGGCGGCCTTCCTCGACGCCGGCGCCGGGCTCCTGCGAGCCGGGCGACTTCCGCCTCTGCCTCCACGGCGGCCGCTTCCAGGTGGAAGCGCAGTGGACGGCGCGGGGCACTACCGGCTTTGGCCGTGCCGTGTCCCTGACCTCCACGACCGGCTATTTCTGGTTCTTCAACGCCGGCAACATCGAGGTGTTCGCCAAGGTGCTCAACTCCTGCGCCCTCACCGAGCGCTTCGCGTTCTACGCCGGCGGGCTGACCGACGTCCAGGTGCGGCTGACGGTGACGGATACACGCACGGGGAAGGTGAAGGCCTACGACAACCCGCCGCGGACGCCCTTCCGTTCCGTCCGCGATGCGAACGCGTTCGCGACGTGCCCCTGACAGCAAGTGCTGGATAGCGGGCTGCGCCTGAGTAGACGAGGCCGTACAAAACCGCTAGACTTTATACGTACCAGGAGGCTCCATATGGACGCCAAGCTCACCTTGAAGCTGGACAGCGAAGTTATTGAGAAGGCCAAAGCCTACGCAGAGGTACGAGGCGAGAGCCTTTCGCGAATGGTGGAGAGCTACTTTCTCGGTCTCACACGGGAACAGCGGCGAGACGAAGCGGAGCCCAGAGGAGTTGTGGCCGAGTTGGCGGGCCTCCTTGCGGGAGCCGAGATTGGAGATGAGAAGGAAGCCTATACCGAGTACCTCACCAAGAAGTACTCATGATGCGGATCTCATCGATACAGATGTCATCCTAGATCTCCTCCTTGCTCGCGAGCCGTTCGTGCCTGGAGCGACCCGTCTCTTCTTGCTGATTCAGGATAGCAAGATCGAAGGCTTTGTTTCTCCCCTGATTTTCTCGAATCTTTTCTATGTCCTGAGGAAAAAGCTCTCGGGTCCGGAGGCTCTCGCGGCCTTGCGCAAGCTGCGGCTGCTCACGCATGTTCTTCCAATTGACGAGGAGACCATCGATCTCGCCTTGGCTTCATCATTCACGGATTTCGAGGACGCCATCCAATACTACGCAGCCCTGCCCCAGAACCTCGACGCTATCGTGACGCGCAATAAAGAGGATTACCGGCCGGCGAAGCTGCCAATCCTTACAGCGGAGGAATGCATCGGACTGTTCCATTCGCGCCGCGCCTGAAGGCGGCCCGATCCGGGGTATACTGCCAAGCACGGGGTGGCTGATGAAGATGACCAAGGCCTACGAAGAAATCGTCGATTTCATCGCGGCTGGAAGTCCGAGCAAGGTCATCGCCTTCCGGCCCTCTGAGTCGGCGAGGGCGCGGGTTGCCGATCTCGTCGGGCGTGAAAAGGCGGGTAGCTTGACGGCCGAGGAAACCTCGGAGCTCGAGCACTATCTGCAGCTCGAGCACATCATGCGCTTGGCAAGGCTCGGGCCAAGAAGTATCTCTCCTGAAATCTCGTGTGAGCGCGAGCCACATTGCTTCCGAGCTGCGCCAGCTCGTCGGAACTTTCGTTAACGGACGCGGAGCACGAAGATGGAACTGCTCAGTGAAGACGACCTGAACCTCAAGGATATGACGCCTGAGGAGTTGGATCGCGCCTGGGATCTCTGGTTTACGCTCGCTCAGGCGACGAACGACTTCGATCCTCCCTACACGCACGGCGTGCTCGTTCTCATCGACCGTCTGCCAGAGCCGGGGCGAGATCCCGAAGAACAATCCTGATTACCTCCTCCGCTCCTCCCCAATCCACCACTCCACATGCTTCTCCAGCACCGTCATCGGCATCGCGCCGCTGCCGATGGCGGCGTCGTGGAAGCGACGGAGATCGAATTTCGCTCCGAGCTCCTTCTCGGCCTTGCGGCGCAGCTCCCAGATCTTGCTCGAGCCCATCTTGTAGGCGAGCGCCTGGCCGGGGATGTCCGCCGAGTAACGCAGCGTCTCCGTGCCGATCTGGGTGCTCGATTCGAGGGTGTTCGCCTTCATGTAGTCAATCGCCTGCTGGCGCTGCCAACCGCGAGCGTTCATGCCCGTGTCCACCACCAGACGTGAGGAAAGGAACAGGTCGTTGGCGAGCCAGCCGGCGACCTCGTAAGGATCGGCGTAGCCGCCCATCTCCTCCGCCAGCCCGGAGGCGTACATGGCCCAGCCCTCGACGAAAGCCGTGGGATAGGAATTCTTGCGGAGCTCGGGAAGCTTGTCGTTCTCCAGTTGCAACGAGATCTGGAAGTGATGGCCGGGAATGAGCTCGTGGAAGATCAGGGCGGCGGCGGAGAGCATCGAGCGCGCGTCGAGCTTCGAGCCGTTGAACATGTAGTCGCCCCGGGCGCGCGCGGGCGTCGGCTGCTGGTAGTAGCCGTAGGTCATCAAGCCTTCCAGGTTGGGATCCAGGCGCGCCACGCCGTATGGCGCTTTGGGCGTGCGGAGAAAGAAGTCCTTGACGCGAGGCTCGAGGCGGCGGATGGGCGCCATCAACCGCTCGGCGACTTCTTCCGGAGTCTTGGCGAAGAATCGCGGATCGGTTTTCAGGAAGCGGCGGAAATCCTCCAGGCTGCCTTCGAAGCCGACCTTCTTGCGGATCTCCTCCAGCCGCGCATTGAGCCGGGCGACTTCTTCGAGACCGCGCTGGTGGATCTCTTCCGGCGTGACGTTCATGGAGGTGTGGGCGCGCACCAGATAGCGGTAGGCTTCCTGGCCGCCCAGATATTGCCCCATGCCGACGCGGTCCGGCGCGGCCTTGCGGTAGTCCGGCGAGTCCGGCACGGCCGCGAGCTTCTCCAGCGCCGGATTGACGGCCGTCTCGACGAGCTTCCGCACCTCGGCCTGGAACGCCGCGGCCCGCTGCGGATCGATCTTGCCCAGACGGGCGGCCGATACGTCGAACAGGCTCTCCTCGGGCGCGCGGAGGAACGACCGTACGAAGCTCACCACCGGCTCGATCTGCGCCTTGGGCAACAGGACGTCGTTACCGCGCTGGGCCTCCAGGTTGGCCCGAAGCTGGCCGATGGCGACCGCGTACTGCCGCAGGAGATCGAGGTAGCGGTCGAGGTCTTTCTCGTCGTCGAAGGTAAAGCTGGTGAAGGCCTCGTGCAGCGGGGAGCGGAACGGCGAGTTGTACGGAGTGATCTGGAAGATGTTCCGGACGTGCTCCAGACCTTCGACCGAGAGGCCGAGCTGCCAATCGAGGATCTCCCGCGTGAGCCACTCCTCGTGGGTCAATCCCTTGGCGTCCACCCGCGCCAGACGCTCGCGCAGAGCGCGCGAGAAGGCGGCGTCCTTCTGCTCTGCTTCGTAGGAGAAGTCGGGGAGCCGCGAGACGTCGAGTCCCTGTTGGATGCGGGCGGCAGGATTTCCCTCGAGCTGGTGGGCGTCGTATTCCTTGACGATGCCGGCGAGAGCTTCGGAGGCGGAAGGCGGCAAGGGTTTCCTTGCCGCTTTGCCAGCCGTTCCGAGCAATGCGAGGACGAGGAAAGCGCTGAGGACCGTCAATCTTTTCAAGCGGCGTCCCTTCCGTTTGGAGCCCGGCGTCACCGCTCGAACTGCGTTTTTCTCGCTTTGCCGGCGCGGTCCAGGGCGAAGATATCGAGGGGAGCTCCGTCCGCGAGGAGAATCCCGGCCGCGTACTCGCCGAGGGCGGGACCGAACTTGAAGCCGTGGCCGGAGCCACCGCCCAGGAACCAGACGTTGGCGGCTTGCGGGTGGCGGTCGAAGAGGATGTGGCCGTCCGGCGAGTTCTCGTACTGGCAGACGCGGGCTTCGACGAGCGGCGCGCCGGCCATGCCGGGGAAGCGCCGGGCCAGGAACGCGCGAGCCTTTTCTACGAGAGCCGGGGTCGGATGGCGCTCGCCGGCGCTGGGATCGAAGATCTCGCCCCGGGTGTCATCGGCCACCTTGAAGCCGCGATGTTCGTTGCCGGGAATGCCGTAATAGACCCGTTCCACGAGATCGAACCAAACCGGCAGGGCTTCATCCCCGAACCGCGGATCGCCGGCGGGCGTGCCGAAGAAGTAGATCTCCTGCCGCGTCGGCAGGATCCCCCGCTCGCCGATGGCCTCGGGGAAGAGCCGTCCGAGCCAGGGGCCGCAGGCGAAGACGTAGAGGTCGGCGACGAGGGACTCGCCGCCGGGCAGCTCCAGCCGCTCCATCGCGCCGCCGTGGATGGGACCCGGCGAGACGGCCGCCAGCCGGACCTCGCCCCCTTCGGCCGCCAAGCCCGCGGCCACCGCCTGACAGGCGCGACGGGCGAAGAGATAACCGGCCTCCTCCTCGAGGAAGAGGCTGCGGACGACGTCGAAGTCCACCTGCGGGAATCGCCGGCGCGCTTCCGCCAGGCTCAGCTCGCTGACGCGCAGCCCCGCGTCCTCGATCAGGGGGATGGCGGAGCGGACGTACTCCTCGTCGTCGCCGCACATCCAAAGGGCGCCGATCCGCCGGTAGAGCGGCAGGTTCCAACGCGCCTCCGCCTCGCGCCAGAGGGGAAAAGAGCGGGCCGTCCAGTCCACGTAGACCCGATCGGCGCCGTAGACCGTGCGGATCACCCGCGTCTCGCCTCCCGAGCTGGCCCGGGAGTTTCCCGGCCCCCAGGCGTCGAGCAGGGTGACGCGTGCGCCGCGCCGGAGGAGGTTGAGCGCAGTCCAGCCGCCGAAGGCTCCGGCGCCGACGACCGCGACGTGGGGGCGGGATGCTGGCATGGCCGCTTACGCTAGCATGCCGCGGATGGCCGCCGTCTCCTTTTCGTTCCGTCCGTGGGTGCGGAGCACCTGCCGGCGGGCCCTGCTGTGGGGCGTCGCGGTGGTGGTCGCCATCGGCGGCATCATGCTCGCGCTCGGCTCGGGAGACCGCGAGGCGTGGGAACGGGCGTTCGGCGTGCTGCTCGCCTACAGCCTTCTCTTCTGGGCGAGCCTGGTCAAGATCTGGTGGACGGCCGGCCGCCCGGCGGTGGCGCTGGAGGACGACGCGCTCTCGTATCAGCCGCTCCACACCTTCCGGCCGCGACGCGTGCCTTTCGACCGCGTCCTGGCCTGCAATCCGCGTCCCGGCACGGAGGCCCTGCGCTTCGTCGTCGAAAGGAACGGCGTGGCGCGCGAGCTGTTCATCAATCTGGCCGTGGTGAAGGGCCAGCACCGCTTCCTCGATCTCCTCGGCGAGCGGCTGGAGGCCGCCGGGCTCGAGAAGGTTCCCGGCAAGGAGAACGCCTGGCGGCGGCCGGAGTGGGAGGAACCGGCTGGGCTGTAGGGGCGCCCCGGCGTGGGTGCCCTGGGGCGGCCACATAGGGCCGCCCCTACAGATCTGATCGCTCGCTCAGTTCGTAGCGCAGGAGATCAGCGAGCCGGCGTTGGGGCAGATGTTCTTCAACTGCGTAGCGGAGTTCAGGCAGGGATTGGAGGAGACCCCGCCGAAGTGATGCAGGCCGATGACCCGGCCCGTGCCGGCGTCGAGGACCGGCGAGCCGGAGGAGCCGCCCTCGGTGTCGCAGCTATAGCCCATCTGGCTGCCGGACGCCGAGCCGCCATAGGTGGCGTTGATCGTCGAGACGTTGCAGCGCAGGGTGTGGGCGGTATCCTTCCACCAGGAGATCTCCTTGAGGCCGCCGCCGGGGTGCTGCGGGAAGTTGAGGATCATCCCCACGGTCGGGCTCTTCGAGGTGGCCGTGTACTCGCCCCAGGTGGCCTCCGGGTTGCCTTGCAGCGTGAAGAGCGTGTAGTCGAGGCTGGTGCTCGTGCGCAGGAAGGTGCCGCCGGCGTAGGTGGTGGTCGCCGCCGTGGTCGAGCCGCCGCAGGTGGTGTGCTGGTAGTTGAAGCGGGCTTGCACGGTGCTCACCTCGGTCTGGTTGTCCACGCAGTGGTTGTTGGTGAACATCGTGCTGTTGTTCGAGCCCGCCACCAGCCAGCCGGTGCAGACGAAGCTCGAGCCGCCGCTCTGGAACGACAGGCGCGCCACCGGGTTCACGTTGACGCTGGTGTGGCAGGCCACGTCCTCCTTGCCGTCGGTGCCGCAGATGACCTTTTCGAGGAAGGTGCCGTCCTCGTTGATCGGCGCGGTGCCGTGAGCGATGCGGTCGACGATGACGCCGTACCGGCCGGCGCGCCCCTTCAGCCGGCTGCCGCTGTGGAGCTCAACGATCGCGGTGTCGGTCTCGACGCTGAACGACCAGAACTCGCCCGTCCCCCGCGGTCCCCTGCCGGTGTAAGTCCAGAAGTCCGCTCCGTCCGGGCTCGACACGGTGACGTAGTCGCCGTCCGGCAGGTTGAATTTTTGGAAGTGTATGCGGAGGAACGTAGCCCCTGGAGACACCACGGTCTCGGACCAGGAGACCGGACGGTCCGCTCCGCCAAGCGGATACGCGGCGGGCGTCCCGGCCTTGTAGGGCAGCTCGTCTCCCACCTTGATCCGCCTCTGCGCCGCCGCGGGAGCCACGGCTCCCACGAGCGCGAGTCCGACGGCCGCTACTGCGAGAATCCGGGTCTTTTGCGACATGCTGGGCCCTCCTTGGAGAGACAGGCCAACCCCCTGCTGGCCTGATAGACGACTGGACCGCTCACAAAAGAAACGGTACAGGCGGGGACGGAGGGAGGGACAGAACGGAGGAGGAACGGCGGGGCACGTAGGGCCCGCCGCTACGCTCTCTTCGGCGAGGGGGTAAGATACGGCCGGGTATTGGCCAATCTTGCCCCGGAGTCCTCTCGCTTGTCTCACCCCACCTACGATTACGACGCCGCCGTCATCGGCGGCGGTCCCGCGGGATCGAGCGCCGCCACGACGCTGGCCCGAGAGGGCCGCCACGTGGTGTTGTTCGAGAAGGACCGCTTCCCGCGCTTCCACATCGGCGAATCGCTCCTCGCCACCAGCAACGAGGCCTTCGAGAAGCTCGGGCTGCAAGAGAAGGTGGCGGCCGCGGGGTTCACCCGCAAGTGGGGAGCGAGCTTCGGCCCGGCGGACGGCAGCGCCGAGAGCTACGCCGACTTCAGCGTCTCGCCCGAGATCCCCTACCCGCAGACCTGGCAGGTGCCGCGCGAACGGCTCGACGAGCTGCTGCTCGACCACGCGGCGGAGCACGGCGCCGAGGTGTGCCAGGAGCATCGGGTGATGGACGTCGCCTTCGACGCCGCCGGCGTGACCCTGGACATTGCCGGACCGGGAGAAGCCCGGCGGACGGTGCGCGTGCAGGCGGTCATCGACGCCTCGGGCCGGCTGGGCCTCCTCGCCCGCAAGCTGCGGCTGCGGGTGGAGGAGCCCAGGCTCGCCAACATCGCCGTCTACGCTCACTTCAGCGGCGTGCCGCGGCCCGAGGGGCGGCGCTCCGGCGACATCCGCATCGTCGGACGCGACGACATGGGCTGGTTCTGGTTCATCCCCATCTCCGAGACGCTGATGAGCGTGGGCGTCGTCCTGCAGCGGCGGGTGTTCGACACCTGGCCGCGGCTCTCCCACGAGGAGATCCTGCAGCGCGCCGTCGCCGACACGCCCGCGGCGGCGGCGCTCATGGGGGCCGCCAAGCGCGAGTGGCCGGTGCGGGTGGAAAAGGATTTCTCCTACTACGTGCGCGCCTACGCCGGCGACCGCTGGCTGCTCGCCGGCGACGCCGGCTCTTTCCTCGACCCGGTGTTTTCGACCGGCGTGACGATCGCGCTGGAGTCCGGCATCGAGGCCGGCCGCGCCCTCCATACAGCGCTCGCCAAAGGAGATCTCTCAGCCCGCTCTTTCGCCGATTTTCAACGGGTCCAGCGCCGGCGCTACCGCATGTTCCGCCGCTTCGTAGTGGGCTTCTACACGCCCAACTTCCGCGATCTCTTCTTTCAGCCCGGCGGCGGCAGGCACCTTTTCGCCGCCGTGGTCACCACGGTGGCCGGGCGCTGGTGGCCGTCGTTCTCGCGCCGGCTCCTGGTGCGCTTCTTCTTCTTCCTCGTCTGGCTGCAGCGCTGGGTGCCCGTGGCGCGGCGCATGGCGCATCACGGTGGACCGGCGGCTGCGCCGCCGATGCCGGCCGCGCAGCCTAGAACGAATCCGCGTTCACCAGCAGGTTGATCCGTTCCGGCCGTCCCTTGACCTCGACCTCCAGAGTCTCGTAGTTCCAGCGCCCCGCGGACTTGTGGGCGACGGCGTAGAGGGTGCCGCTCTGCCGCGAGCCCTTCAGCGGAATGGAGATGTCCGCCGATCCGGAGGGGCCGGCCGTCTCCACGTTGCCGCTCACCCACCAGCCTTCCCGGATCGGCTCGCCCAGCTCGGCCCGTACCTGCGGGTCCGCCTTGGCTCGCTCGAGGGCCTCGCGAAAGACGTCCGTCGAGCGGATCACCGAGAAGACGAAGACCATGATCGAGAAGATGAACGCCGCGAAAAGGACGATCACCGAGCCGCAGCCGACGGGCACGGCCCACTTCCAGTTTCGCTGCCACCAATTGCGCGGCGGTGCCGCGGCCGGATTGATCGTGGGATCTGAGATCGTCATCCGCTTCTCCTTTCACGACGGATCGAATCGCCGTACGGAGGCCCGCGCGGCCATCTCCAGATACTCCTCGCCCTCCGTCAGGTACGTATGCTGGGGGTCGATGACGAAGGCGAGGACGATCTCCGGTCCCGCGCCCTCCTCCCCGAAGAGCTGCCGGATGGCCGGCTCGAGCTCGTCGGCCTTGTAGACCCAGGACTCCAGAGAGACGAGGTGGGTCTGGACGACGGGAGGCGCGCCCGACCTTCCCGGATCCCAGGCCGGAACCTTCTTCTGACTGTAGCGCAGCAGGGGCGGCGGACCGAGGAGGATGAGGGCCCGTCCGCGATCCGTGAGGCTGCCGCGGGTGCCGCGTTCGGAGTACAGCCGGTCGGCCGCTTCGACCCGTTCATAGAACGTACGGGAGAATTCGTTGCCGGGCGTGTTGGGGTCGGGATCCCGCCGGCGCCAGAAGGCCTCGATGAAGTCGACGGACTCCCGCGTGGTGTGGAGTCGGCGGAGCTGGCGTTCCTCCTCCGGCAGCATCAGCCAGCGAGTGGGGCCATCGGCGAGCCCGGCGCCGCCGGCCAGGCGGGCAGGAGCGGACCCGCAGCCGCAGGCGAGCGACGAGAGCAGTGCTACCGTGGCGAGGCGCCAGCGCAGGCGGATGCCTCCAGCCATAGTCGGTCCGACCGCCTCCTCCCTTCAGACCAAACCTCAAATCCGGGACCCCGCGAGATCCCGGCGCTCAGTGCACGCTGTCGCCGCCGACCGGTTCAGGCGCTTCCTGAATCGTCCCGAACGCCTCCTCGTAACGCTCCAGATTGGCGGCGAGAGCGCGGATGATGCGCTTGAAGTGCCCCGGACTGGTGACGATCCGGGAAGTCACGATGCCCTGCGGAGGAGCCAGGTTGATGAAGTCGAGGATGAACTCCTCGCGCGTGTGGGTGATGCGGAGCAGGTTGGAGTAGCGGCCTTTCAGCTCGTCGTCGCTGATCTTGACGTTGAGGCCCGCTTCGGGCTCGTCCATGAGATCTCCTGATAATGAGTGCCTCGATGCTATCCCAACGGGGGCAAGCCCGCTCGACCTCACCCCAACCCCTCTCCTAAAGGAGAGGGGCTAAACAGGGGCCCGGAGATAGACGGCGAGATCGCCGACGTTGGTCCCCGTGGAACCGGTCTCCAGCAAGGCTCCCGGCACGGCGGCGAGGGCGGGACGCGAATCGTGGCGCGCGAGCGCCGCGTCGGGATCGATCCTCGCCCGCCGGACCACCTCCCAGGTGCCGCCGTCCACCCGCGCTCCGGCGTAGCGGGTCGGGCCGTCCTCGCCGTCGGTGGCCACGGTGAAGACGAGCTCGCCCGTGCCTCCGGAGATCTCCCGCGCCGCGGCGAGGGCCAGCTCCTGGTTCCGTCCGCCGCTGCCGGTCTCTTCTCCCAGTGTAACGGTGGTCTCGCCGCCGAGAACCAGCGCCACGCCGGCATCTCCCGCCGCGCGCGCGAGGGACCGGCCGCGCTCGACGAGCTGGCGCGCCGCCTGTGCCGCCTCGCCTTTCAGCTCGCCTTCTGCGACATGGAAACTTCGCCGCCGCGCTTCGCCTGCCGCGGCCATGACGGCGGTGCGCGCGCTGCCGAGCAGGACGGTCTCGACGGTCGCCAGCGAGGGGTGCCCCGGCTTCAGCGTCTCCGGCAGCTCGCCCCGGGCGCCGGAGGCGAGATGCCGGCGCACGCTCGCCGGCACCTGCAGGCCTTCGATGGCCGCGAGCGCGTCCGCGAAAGTCGTCGGATCGGCGGCGAAGGGACCGGAGGCGATGGTCGCCGGATCGTCACCCGGCACATCGGAGAGGAGCAGGACGAGGATCCGCTCCAACCGGCCGCCCGTGGCCCTCAGCGCGCCGCCGCCCTTGAGGCGCGAGAGGTGCTTGCGCACGGCGTTGACGGTGTGGATCGGCAGGCCCGAGGCCAGCAGGGCGCTCTGCGTGGCGGCGAGGTCTTCGAGCGTGAGCCCTGCCGCCGGCGCCTCTACGCACGCCGAGGCGCCGCCCGAGATCATGGCGAGGAAGGGGCGGGGCGGGATCTCGGCGAGCCATCGCTCGAGGCGCTCTCCGGCGGCGAGGCTCTGCCGGTCGGGAAGCGGATGGCCGCCGGTCTTCTGCTCCCAGCCGGGATCGAGGAGCGACGAGGCGCGCAGCGGGCGAATGAGCAGCCGCCGCGCGCCCGGCTCCAGCGCCTCGCGCACCCCGCGGCCGAGAGCCGCGCCGGCCTTGCCGAGCGAGAGCACCGCCGCGAAGCGCTCGCCGCGGCGGGCCAGCTCCTCGCGCGCCAGCCGCTCCGGGTCCACGGCCGCGAAAGCGGCGGCGATCATCCGCCGGGCGAGATCGTGTAGGTCCATTGAACCCCCTCCCCGAACTCCCACCGGTGCTCCGGAAAGTAAACCCCGACTCCGCCTTGACCAGCCGTCACCGTGAAGGCGAGCGCGCGCCGCTGATAATCGTAGGGAGCGCCCGCCTTGGAGTGCACGGCGACGTCCACCACGTACTCGCCGGGAGCGAGGCGCAGCGCCGGGCAGGCGAGCCGCACGGTGACCTCGCCCTCCAGACGGCCGGGAACGTAGCCGTCGAGGTCCGTGTTGGTGCCCCACACCTCGAAGCCGCGCGGGGTCGCGATGGCGACGCCGAAGACGAAGTCCTCCAGCGGCCGGTCGGCCCGGGCGCGGATCTCGAAGACGACGTCCTCCGCGCTCTCGACGTGATAGCGCTCCTCGGCGCCGGCGAGGAGGCGGATCGAGACGATCTCGGCCTCGCGCGACCCCCAACGCAGCTCCTCCGAGACCTCCTCGCCCGCCCGCTCGCGCTCCCGCTTGGCGGCGAGGTGCTGCTCGCCCTCCTGCTCCGCCACCTCCTGGCGATAGGCGTCGATCACCCGGCGCGGCTCGCCCACCAAGCGCTGGCGGCCGCCTTCGAGCCACAGCACGCGGTCGCACACCCCCTCCACCAGGTCGAGCGAGTGGCTGACGAGCAGCAGGGTGCCGCCCGCGGCGAGGAACTCCTCGATGCGGCGCAGGCAGCGGTGGGCGAAGGCCTCGTCGCCCACCGCCAGCACCTCGTCCACCAGCAATACCTGAGGATCGGTATGGACGGCCACGGCGAAGCCCAGCCGCACGTACATGCCGGAGGAGTAGTTCTTGACCGGCTCCTCCATGAAGTCGCTCAGGCCCGAGAACTCGACGATGTCGGCGTAGCGGCTCTGGATCTGCTTGCGCGAGAGGCCGAGCACGGCGCCGTTGATGAAGACGTTCTCCCGTCCCGAGATCTCGGGGTGGAATCCCGCTCCCAGCTCGATCAGCGCCGCCACGCGGCCGGCCACGGTGATGCGTCCCGCGGTGGGCTTGAGCATGCCGGCCACCAGCTTGAGCAGGGTGGACTTGCCGGAGCCGTTGCCGCCGATGACGCCGAACGCCTCGCCGCGGCCCACCGTGAAGGTCACCTCTTCGATGGCGGTGATCGCCTCCTCCGGCTTGAGATCGCGCGTCAGGCTGCGGCCGACGAGGGCGCTCTTCAAGGTGCGGAGCCGGTCGCCAGGCAGCGTCCGGCGGTAGAGCTTGCGGACCTGCTCGACGCGGATGGCGTCCGGGACCGCCGCTGCGGGGAGAGGCTCGCTCACGCCGCCTCCACCAGCGTCTCGCGCAGCCGTTCGAAGAGACCCGCTCCCATCGCCCAGGCGAAGACGCTCACCAGGGCCATCTGGATCCACAGCAGAGGCTCGGGCAGAACGCCGTGGAACAGCACCTCCTGATAGGCCCGGATGAACGGCGTGAACGGGTTGATCAGCACCAGCCAATGCAACGGACCGAGGCCGCGGATGGTCTCGAGCGAGTAGAGGATCGGCGTCAGGAAGAACATCAGCGTCAGGAGGTTGGCGAGGAGGTCCCGCGCGTCCTTGAAATGGACGGTGAGCGCCGACGCGCCGAGGGCCAGGCCCGCCACCATGGGCAGATGGAGCAGGAGGATCGCCGGCAGGGCGACGATCGAGGCGCCGCCCACGGGGTAGCCGAGGATCCGCCCCGCCACCATCGCCACGATGACGATCGGCAGCGCGAACAGCAGGTGCACCAGGTTGGAGAGCACGGAGACCATGGGCAGCAGCTCGGCCGGGAAGACCGCCTTGCGGATCAGCCCCGAGTTGGCGAGGAGCGACATCGAGCCTTCGAGCGCGGAGGCGGAGATCCAGATCCAGGGGAACAGCCCGCTCACCAGGAAGAGCGCGTAGGGGCTCATGCCGCCGCGCGGCTTGAAGACGATGCTGAAGACGAAGGTATACACCGCGAGCAGCAGCAGCGGGTTGACGAGCGACCAGAGGAAACCGAGCACCGAGCCGCGGTAGCGGGCCTTGAGCTCCCTGGAGGTGAGGGTCGCGAGAAGGCCGCGGAAGCGGAAGAGCTGAAAGGCGACCCGGAACATAGGAGGAGGGAAATGTATCATCGCGGGATTGGCGACTCTGATCCTCTCCCCCGACTGGAGTCCGCTGGACCTCCTGCCCGGCGTCTGGGTCGGGCTGCTGGGGGCCTTGCTCGCCGCCGGGCTCCGGAGATGGTTCGATCCGGTGCCGGGCCGGGTCCTCGCTGCTTTCGCCGCGGTTCTCCTGCTGCTCTTCGCCCCGGTGCTCTTCGGCGGCAAGGTGCTGCTGCCGCTCGACAACCTGCGCGGCCAGGTCCCTTTCCAGAGATTGCCGCCGGCGGAGCCGCACGGCAACTTCCTGCAGGGAGATCTGATCCAGCTCGTCACCCCCTCGCTGGCCGCCGTGCGCATGGCTTGGTCGGCAGGCCGCTGGCCGCTGTGGAACGCGCAGGCTGGAGCGGGCGTCCCGCTTCTCGCCGATCCGCAGGCGCAGGCGCTGCAGCCTCTCGTGCTCCTCGGCCTGCCCTTACCGCTGCCGAGCGCCGCCGGAGTGACCGCGGCCCTGCGCGTGCTGGCGGCGCTGGTCTTCTGCTTTCTCTGGCTGCGGCGGCAGGGGTTGACGGAAGCACCCGCCTTCGCCGGTTCCCTCGCCTACGGGCTCGGCGGCTTCCTGCTGCTGTGGCTGGGCTGGCCGATCGCGAGCTCCGCGGCGCTCCTGCCGCTCGTGCTCTACGCGGTGGCGAGGTGCGACGAGCCTGGAGGACGGCGGGACGCGCTGCTGCTCACCCTGGCCGTGCTGGCCCTCCTCCTCGGCGGGCATCCGGAGACCGTGCTGTATGCCCTGGGACTCACCCTCGCCTTTCTCCTCGACAAGGCGCGCCGGCGGCCCAGGGGTTCGCGGAGAGCGTTGCTCGTGCGATCGGGGGGAGCCCTCGCGATCGCCGGCCTGATCGCGGCGCCCGTCCTGCTGCCGGCGCTCGAATACATGCCGAAGACGTTGCGGGCGGCGCGTCTGGGGCAGGTTCGCGCTGCGATATCGGTGCCCCCCAATGTAGAGACGCCCGGTGGGGCGTCTCCGCAGCGGCGATATCCCTCCAAAGACGGCAACCTCCCGCGGAACCCTTCGTTGGGTCGTACCGCTTTCTCCGCCTCGGAGACGCCCCACGGGGCGTCTCTACATTGGGGGGGGCCGCCTTTCGTAGAAAAGATCGCCCTCCGCTGGCTGCCCATCGCCGCGCCCAACGCCTACGGCAACAGCCGGTTCATCCATTACTGGGGCCTCTCGAATACCAACGAGGACGCGAGCGGCTTCGTGGGGACAGCCACGTTGTTGGCCGCGCTGCTGGCAGTCGGCGCGAAACGACGATTCCCGCAAGAACGGCTGGCGCTGGGGATCGCGGCGCTCTGTTTGGTCCTGCTCGCCCCGTTGGGACTCTCCTCGCGCCTGTTGCTCCCGCTCTCTCTCTGCCTCTGCTACCTCGGAGCCTGTACGCTGGAGCGCTTCAGGCTAGGAGAGGTCCGTCGCCGCTCCGTGCTGATCGCGGCGCTGGGCCTCGGCCTCGTTCTCGTCTGGGGCTATCTCGCGCATCCCGATCCCGCAGATCCGGGACGGCTCGAGGTGTTCCGCATGGGCTGGCTCCGCTGGCAGCTCCGGTTCCTGGCACTTGCCGCTGTGCTGCTCATCGTCGCGGTTTCCTGGCGGCGGCGCGGCAGAGCGGTCGCGGTGGTGGGATTGGCGGCGGTGGTGGGAGCCGAGCTGCTGATGATTCACCGTCCCGCCAATCCGCCCATGCCTCGCCGCCTGACGTTGCCCATCACCGGACCGATCCGTTTTCTTCAGGCAAGGCTAGGGAGAGACTCCCACTACCGCATGGCCGCGCTCGGCCGCGCCTTCCCGCCCAACCTGGCGTCTCTCTATGGATTGACCGACGCGAGGATCTACAATCCGATGGCGCCTCAGGCGTACGTGGAGGCGACGGCGCCGATCACCGCTGCCTGGTGGGGAGAGCTGCCGGAGCTCGGCAATCCCGGCCATCCGCTCTACCCGCGGCTCGGCGTGCGCTACCTGATGGCCGAGCCCGGTGCGATGCTCCCGCCTCCGCTGCAACGCGTTTACGCTGATCCGGACGGCTCGATCTGGGAGCGGCCCGGCGCGCTGCCGCGGCTGTTCCTTCCTGGCGCCGCCGGCCGCGTGGTCATCCCGCGTCTGGAGGATTCCTGGATCACCGCGCGGGTCCACGCCGGGCCTGCGCAGCTAAGCTCCAGCCTCTACCAGGACGGCGGCTGGCGGCTCCTTCTCGAAGGCCGCGCGCGTCCGACGGCGATCTCCGAAGGCGCCTTTCTTGCCGCTCCCCTGCCGGCCGGGCGCTGGCGCGTGGATCTGCTGTATCGGCCGCGGGCCTTTCTCTGGGGGTGCGTTCTCGCGGCGTTGGGTTTGGCGGCGGGTGCGGCGGCGCTCAAGCCGCGCCTTACACGTACGGCTCGCGCAGATCCACCGGCTTGACCGACTTCTTGCGCAGCCGCAGGTTGAGCATCTCCACGAAGATCGAGAAGCCCATGGCGAAGTAGACGTAGCCCTTGGGGATGTGGAAGTCGAGCCCTTCGGCGATCAGCGACATGCCGATGAGGAGCAGGAAGGCGAGGGCCAGCATCTTGATCGTGGGATGGACGGTCACGAAGTCGCCGATGGGGCCCGCGGCGAGCATCATGATGCCGACCGCCACGACGACGGCGGTGACCATCACCGCGAGCTCGTTGGCCATGCCGACGGCGGTGATCACGGAATCGAGGGAGAAGACGATGTCGAGCAGCAGGACCTGGATGATGACGGAGGCGAACGAGGCGGCCACGCGCGCGCTCGCGTGCCCCTCTTCGCCCTCCAGGCGCTCGTGGATCTCGCGCGTGGCCTTGAAGAGGAGGAAGAGGCCGCCGACCAGGAGGATGAGGTCGCGGCCCGAGATCCCCTGCCCGAGCACGGTGAAGAGCGGCGAGGTCAGCTTCACCATCCAGGCCAGCGAGGCGAGCAGGCCGATGCGCAGAAACATGGCGAGCCCGAGCCCGATCCGGCGCGCCTTCGGCTGCTGAGCTGGGGGCAGCTTGCCGACGAGAATCGAGATGAAGATCACGTTGTCGATACCGAGCACGACCTCCAGCACCGTCAGCGTCAGGAGTGCGATCCAACTTTCGGGTTGAGTCAACCAGTCCATGGCGATCCTCCCTCACCCTCCGGGGAGAGCGGGATTGTAACCCGGACGCCGGCCGCGCTCATGAGATAATGCCCGCCAGCGTGAGCGATACCACGACCCGTGGCATCCGGATCCAGGCCGAGAGCTACTACGACGAGGATCGCAGCTCTCCCGAGGAGAATTATTACTTCTTTGCGTATCAGGTGCGAATCTCGAACGTCGGCGGCGCCACCGCCCAGCTCGTCAGCCGCGACTGGTACATCACCGACGGCAACGGCGACACGCAGCGGGTGCAGGGACGCGGCGTCGTCGGCGAGCAGCCGGTGCTCGCGCCGGGCGAGGCCTTCGAGTACACCAGCTTCTGTCCCCTGCCGACTCCAGTCGGCACGATGCACGGCTCCTACCGCATGGTCCTCGAAAGCGGCGAGAGCTTCGAAGCGGAGATCGCCCCGTTCTCGCTCGCGGTGCCGCACGCGGTGAACTGAGGCCCGCCGTTTGCAGCGCCTCGCCCCTGCATGGCGAGGACGAGGCCCGACCGCATCGAAACCGCCGCCGTTCCAGCCGAGGTTCTGGAGGCGGAATTCCCTGCCGTCGAGCTGCCCATCCGTCCGCCCTATCCACCCATGGAGGCGCGGTCGGCCGAACGCATCCCCGGCGGCGAGGGCTGGCTCTATGAGCCGAAGTGGGACGGCTTCCGCTGCCTCGCCTTCCGGCGAGGCAGGACGGTGGCCCTCCAGTCCAAGAGCGGCCAGCCGCTGGACCGCTACTTCCCGGAGCTGACCGCAGCCTTTCTCGGCTTGCCGGTGACCGCGTTCGTCCTCGACGGCGAGATCGTCATCCGGGGGAAGAGCGGCCTCGACTTCGATGCCCTGCTGCAGCGCATCCACCCCGCCGAGAGCCGCATCCGCAAGCTCGCGCGCGAGACCCCGGCGAGCTACTACGCCTTCGACCTTCTGGTGGACACCGGGAGGAAATCGCTGATCGATCTGCCGTTGGGGAAGAGGCGGCAACGATTGGAAGAGCTTTTCGGGAAGCTGGAGCAATCAGCCTCCGTCATCCTTTCGCCCGCCACGCCGGACCGCAAGGCCGCCGAGGGCTGGATGCGGGAGCTGGGAACCCGCGGGCTCGATGGCGTGATCGCCAAGCGTGCGGATTCGCCCTATCTCTCGGGTGACCGCAGCGCCATGGTCAAGGTCAAGCGGCTGCGCACGGCGGACTGCGTGGTGGGCGGCTTCCGCTGGGCCCAGAAAGGGGGAAAGATCGGCGGCAAAATCGGCTCGCTGTTGCTCGGCCTCTACGACGAGGCGGGCCTGCTCGACCACGTCGGCTTCTCTTCCAGCTTCACCGCGGAGGAGCGCGTGGAGCTCGAGCCGATCCTGCTGCCTCTGCGCGAGCCGCCCGGCTTCACCGGCAAGGCGCCGGGCGGTCCCAGCCGTTGGGCGCAAGGGCGTTCCACCGAATGGGAACCGGTGCGGCCGGTGCTCGTCTGCGAGGTCCGCTACGACCACTTCTCCGGCGGCCGCTTCCGCCACGGCACCAAGTTCCTGCGCTGGCGGCCGGATAAAAAACCCGAGCAGTGCACGTTCCAGCAGTTGTAGGGGCGGCCCTATGTGGCCGCCCTGGGCGGGGACGGTCTGCGTTCACCAAGACAGGGCGGCCACATAGGGCCGCCCCTACAGGTCTACATCATCGCCACCGGCGGCGCCGGCTCGTCGGGGCTCCCCGCGTTCGCCAGCGGAATCCGCACCAGCAGGAAGGCGATGAGGGCCATCACCACGAGCCCGAAGATGTAGGACGGGTTCTTGAAGATCTCCGGCAGCGGCCATTCGAAGAAGTTGAAGGCCGCGACCACCAATCCCATGAGCGCCTCGCCGGCGATCAGCCCCGAAGCGACGAGCACGCCGACGTTTTCCACGCGTGCCCTCTGGGCTTCGTTGAAGCCCTTGCGCTCCCGCATGGAATCGGTCAGCCAGCGGATCATGCCGCCGACGAAGATCGCGAAGGTCGTGGCGAGCGGCAGGTACATGCCGACGGCGACGAGCATGGGGCTGCGGACCCTGAGCAGGATCATGGCCACGCCCATGAGAACGCCGACCACGACGAGGGCCCAGGGCATGTTCCCTCCGACGATGCCCTGGGCGAGGGACGCCATCAGGCCGGCCTGCGGCGCGGGGAGCTGAGGGTCGCCGAAGCCGATGCCGCCGGCCTTGATGTTGCCGACGTGGAGGACCATCACCGGGAAGAACATCACGAGGCTCGCGCACACCACCGCGATCAGCTCGACGATCTGGATGGTCCGCGGCGTGCCGCCGAGGATGTAGCCGACCTTGAAGTCCTGGAGCAGCTCGCCGGCCACCGCGGAAGAGACGCAGACCACGGCCGCCACCCCGAGCACCGCCACGACGCCGCTCGTTCCGGAGACGCCGAGCGACACCATCAGCAAGGCGGCGATGATCAGCGTCGAGAGCGTGAGGCCGGAGATCGGGTTGTTCGAGGAGCCGATCAGGCCGACGAGGTAGCCGGAAACGGTGGCGAAGAAGAATCCGGCCAGCAACATCACGATGGCGGCCACGATGGCCCCCATCACCAGACCGGACATGTAGACGTAGAGGAAGACCATGAGGACGAAGACGACGGCGATGAGGGAGAAGACCGTGCGCGAGCTCATGTAGCGCTCGGTACGCCCGACCGTCGTCTCGTGCGCCGCCTTCCCCTTGATCTCGGCGAAGGCCCGGGCGAGCCCGCCGAACAGGTTCTTCCGCATCCGGTACAGCGTGTACGCCGCGCCGACGAGCATGCCGCCGACGGCGATCGGCCGCACGATGAAACGCCAGACGAGGCCCACTTGGCCGGCCCAGCCTTCGGCCTCCGCTCCCGGCGGGAGGAAGCCCTGGATCTCGGGCCCGAGCAGGAACATGAGGAGCGGCACCATGAAGCCCCATGCGAGGACGCCGCCCGAGAAGTTGAGCGCCGCCAGCTCGGGACCGATGATGTAGCCGACGCCGATGTAGGCCGGGCTCACGGTGGGCGCCGCGAAAGTGGTGACGCCTCCGGCGCTCAGCGCGGGAGCGTCGGCGGCGGCTCCCAATCGCACTTTACTCAACCCAAGGGCGCCTATCCGGACCAGGAAATCCTTGTCCGGCGCAAAAAGCTTGAAAACTCCGAGGATGTAGATCAGCGCGCCAAAGCCCATGTTGTAGAAGAGGTACTTGGCAGCCTGGGCGCCGCGCTGCCCGGCCTTGTGGATCTCCCCCGCGGCCACCGACTCGGGGAACGGCAGCTCGCGGTCCTCGACCATCACGCGGCGCACCAGCGAGACGAAGAGGACGCCGAGAACGCCGCCGACCAGCATCAACGCCGTGGATTTCCAGTACGCATCCTTCGGGGTGAAGGATGGCCATACGCCGGCGATGACGAAGGCCGGCAGGGTGAAGATGGCGCCGGCCGCGACGGACTCGCCGATCGAGCCGGCCGTCCGCGCGATGTTCTCTTCGAGGATGGATCCCTTCCAAATGCGCAGGACCGCCATGCTGATCACCGCGGCCGGATAGGTGGCGGCGATGGTCACTCCCGCGCGCAGGCCCAGATAGGCGTTGGCGGCCCCGAGCACGAGCGTCATCAGGAGGCCGGGGATCACGGCGCGGAGCGTGAACTCCGTCATCGAAACCGTTTCGGGAACGAAGGGTTGATGGCGAGGTCCGGCAGCCGGTTCGGCCAAGGTGGCCTCCTTTCGAAGAATTCGCGGCGGATGCTAGCACAGAGGCGTTGCTAGGAAGCGGGCTCCAGCCGCAGCCGGTGCACGGCGGGACCGGGGAGGAAGGGGGTGGCTCTTCCTTCCTCCCAAGCCTCGTGGCCCTTGCGATAGTACGGCGAGAGCGGGTGACCGCTCTGGCCAACGGGCATGTGGAAGTAGCCCGCCTCCTCGTGGCCGGGGGAGACCGCCAGCCGTTCCGAGGCGCTGTACCTCAGGCCCTGCACCCGCGGCATGTCTTCATCGCCCGGGATCTGCCGGGACGGCACGTCGAGCCAGCGGCCGAGGAAGGGCACGGCCCGGCTCAGGGGATGCCGGATGTGCGTCGCATTGCGCTCGCCCCAGGTGCGGTCGGCCAGGTTCGCCCCCTGCCTGGCGTAATAGTCCAGCAGGGCGTCCACGGCGGCGAGGAGCTGCTCGTCCCAGCTCTCGAGCTTCGGATCGAGGAGATGGGCCGGGCGCTCGGTGACCAGCCGCCAGAGCGGCCCCTCGAACTGCTCGGTCGGCCCGAAGCGCTCCTCCTCCGGCACGTTTCCTTGTCCGGTGAGCGCGGTGAAGACCTGTTCCTCGAGAAAGCTCCGGAAACCGCGCACGGCGCGGTAGGCCACCGAGTCGATCGAGGCGCGGCCGGTCCAGGTGGTCTCCACCAGCCGCCGCAGCTCCCGGCGTCGCGCATCGGCGGCCACGGCTTGCGGCGTCAGGGCGCGCAGCAGCACGCCGCGCCAGCGGTCCAGGAAGAGAGCGCGGTCGTCGAGCTGGATGGCGAGCAGGTCGCGCGGCGTCGCCTTCTCCAGCTTCCTCAGATCGTCCCGGATCTGCCGGGCGCGCGCTCCCAGCATGTAGCCGCCGTCGCCGATCTTCGCCAGCATGCCGCCGTCCACCGCGCGGGCGTTGGCGGTCCAGACCCGTCCTTCCGGCGGATCCACGATGCGAGGGACTTCCTCGGGCGCCAGCCAGCCGTCCCAGCGGCGGGAGCCGTCCGCCCAGGAGGTCGGAATCCGGCCGTCGAAGCCCACCCGGCGCGGCATACGGCCGATGATCGTCCAGCCGATGCGGCCCGTCTCGTCGGCCACCACGAAGTTCTGCGGCGGGATGCCGGAACGGTTCGCCACCGCCATCGCCTCTTCCAGCGTGCGCGCTCTCTCCAGATGGCCGATCTCCAGGTTGACAGCCTCGGGATGGTGGGCGGTCCAGGCGAGGACGCGAAGGCGGCCGAGATGATCCTTGTCGATGACCGGACCCCAGATCGTCTCCTTCACCTCCAGCGTCTGGTCATCGCCGCCCTTGACGCGGATTCGCTCGTTCACCGTCACGAAGCGTTGCGGGCCTTCCGGCGTGCGATAGGTGCCGGGATGCCGCGGGTCCGTCTCCAGCACCACGAGATCCGTCCAGTCGCCGTAGCTGTTGGTGAATCCCCAGGCCACGTGGCCGTTGCTGCCCACGGCTACCAGAGGCGCGCCGGGCAGCGTCACGCCCGTCATGCGCATGCTGCCGCCGGCACCGTCCGGGCGGACCACCGAGACCCGATACCAGGTGTTCGGCACCTGGATTCCCAGGTGCATGTCGTTGGCGAGCCAGGCGCGGCCGTCCGCCGTATGGCTGGCGGCCACCGCCCAGTTGTTGCTGCCGATGCCCGGGATTTCCTCGATCTCACCCTGGCCCCCGCGGGCCGCTCGGTGCGGTTTCCGCAGGTCGAAAACTTCGGGTCCAGGGATGGGCGGCTGCGCGAACGCCTCGCCCACCAGCGGCGCGTCCCACTCGGTGCCTGGCGGCGCCAGGAACTCGAACATCTCGCGCGGCAGGGTGTCATGGAGGATTCCCAGGTTCGACTCGCGCCGGCCGGTCTCGTCGTTCAGCTCGAAGAACATGGCGTAGACGGCCAGGATCGAATCCTCCGGCCGCCACGGGGCGGGATCCGCGCGCAGGAGCAGATACTCGAAGGGCTTCTCCTCCAGCGCCGCCAAGCCGGCGTTCACCCCCTCGGCATACGCGGCGAGCAGCGCCCGGTCCTCCGCGGAAGCACCCGCCGTCACCCGGCGTGCCACGTCGCGGAAGCGATGGACGCGGTGCTGGCGGTCCGTCTCCACCGCCGCCCCACCGAAGACCTCCGCCAGCTCGCCCGCCGCCTGGCGGCGCAGCAGGTCCATCTGAAAGAAGCGGTCCTGGCCGTGAAGGAACCCTAAAGCCCGCGCGGCGTCGATCCGGCCGGCGGCGCGGATCGTCGGCACCCCGAGATCGTCCCGTTCCACGTCCACGGGTGCGGAGAGCCCGGCGAGCGCCCGCTTGCCGTCGAGCTGCGGCAGGCTCGCCTGCATGCGGCTGCGGAACCAGAATCCGCCGGCCAGCAGGAGAAGGACTCCAAGGACAACAAGGACCGCCAAGAACAGCGCCAAGCGGCGCAGCACGCGGCGAGGCCGGCGAACGGCGACGGGCGCGGCGGGTTCGGGGAGAGGCAGAGGCTGGGCCATGAATCGTCTCCTGGGCTGGGCGCTCTAGTCTACGCTGGTGTCCTTGCTGTCTCCGCTGTCCCTGTTGTCCTTTCTGCGGCTATACACTCTCCCCGCCATGTCCGCCGCCACCTTTCCGGACCTCCGCGCCTTTCTCGACCAGCTCCGCCGCGACGGCGATCTCGTCACCGTCGAGGCGCCGGTGGACGCCCGCCTCGAGGCCGCCGAGATCCACCGCCGGGTGATCGCCGCCGGAGGGCCGGCCCTCCTTTTCACCAACGTCAAAGGCGCGGACTTCCCCCTGGCCACCAATCTCTTCGGCACGCAGCGCCGGGCCGAGATGGCGTTCGGCCAGCGGCCGCAACGGCTCATCCGCCGGCTGGTCCAACTCGCCGAGACGCTCCTGCCGCCCACTCCCGGCAAGCTCTGGGACGCTCGCGATGTCGCCCGCGAAGCACTGCGGATCGGCTCCAGGCGTCGGACCTCCGGACCTGTCACCGAAGTCGTCACCTCCGACGTGCGGCTCGATCGCCTGCCCGTCCTCACCACCTGGCCGGAGGACGGCGGTCCCTTCATCACCCTGCCGCTGGTCTACACCGAGCATCCGGACGGCAAGGGTCACAACCTCGGCATCTACCGCCTTCACGTCTACGACGAGCGCACCACCGGCATGCATTGGCAGATCGGCAAGGGTGGGGGCTTTCACTACGCGGTGGCCGAAACGCGGGGACAGGATCTGCCGGTAACCGTCTTCCTCGGCGGACCGCCGGCGCTGATCCTCGCCGCCGTCGCGCCGCTGCCGGAGAACGTCCCGGAGCTGGTGCTCGCCTCGCTGATCGCCGGCGAGCGCCTGAAGCTCGTCGCGCCCGGCCCCGGCTCGCGTCCGCTCGTGGCCGCCGCCGAATTCGCGCTGATCGGCAAGGTGCCGCCGCGCGTTCGTCATCCGGAAGGACCGTTCGGCGACCACTACGGTTATTACTCGCTCCAGCACGACTATCCGGTTTTCCAGGTGGAGAGGATCGCCCACCGGCGCGACGCGATCTATCCGGCGACCGTCGTCGGCAAGCCCCGCCAGGAGGACTTCTACATCGGCGACCTCCTGCAGGAACTGCTCTCGCCGCTTTTCCCCATGGTGATGCCCGCTGTCGAGCAGCTCTGGTCTTACGGCGAAACGGGTTATCACTCGCTGGCGGCGGCGATCGTCAAGCAGCGCTACAAACGGGAGGCGATGGCCTCCGCGTTTCGCATCCTGGGAGAGGGCCAGCTCTCCCTCACCAAGTTCCTCCTGGTGACGGACCGTTCTGTGAACCTGAAGGATTTCCCGGCGACGCTCGCCCACATCCTGGAGAGAACCCATCCCGAGACCGATCTCTACGTCTTCGCCAACCTCTCCATGGACACGCTCGACTACACGGGACCACGGGTCAACGAAGGCTCCAAGGGAGTCTGGCTCGGACTGGGGGATCCGGTGCGCGATCTGCCGCGCGGCTTCACGGCGCCCGAGACGCCGCAGGGTCTGACGGACGCGCACGTCTTCTGCCCCGGCTGCCTGGTCGTGGGCGGGCCGTCATACCAGGACGATCCCGGTGCCGCCGCCCGCTTCGCAGCCCATCCCGCCTTTGCCGGCTGGCCGCTCGTCGTGCTCACCGACGAGCCCCGCCGCGCCGCCGCGAGCCCGATCAACTTTCTATGGACTACCTTCACCCGTTTCGAGCCCGCGGCGGACATCCACGCCGCCGGCGTCGAAGTGCTGCGGCACCACCTCTCTTACCGCGCGCCCATCCTCATCGACGCTCGCCTGAAGCCCGGATTCCCCAAGGAGCTCTTCGCGGACGAAGAGACGGCGGCGACGGTCAGCCGGCGATGGAAGGAGTATTTCCCGGCGGGAGGAGTGGAGATGGGGGATTCGGGGACGGGGCACCTCACGGCGCCGCCGGCATCTTGAAACGAATGCGGTGATTCTTCTGATCGATCGTCACGGCGAAGCGGCGCAGGAACGCGTGGCCGATGTTGGCGACGGGGAAGATCTCCACGAAGTCCACCAGCGGCCGCTCGACAGACTGCGCTCCGATGCGGACAGCGCCTTTGAGGGGCGCCTGCTTGATCTCGAACTCGTTGGAAACGGTCCGGCCGCGGCCGACGACCACCGGCTCCTTCTCCAACGGAACCTTGCCGATGTACGAGCCCGGCAGCACCAGCTCGCCTCGCGAATTGCCGGAGTCCACGTCCGCCGAAACCTCCAGATCGCCGACCTGGAGCTTGACGCTGGGGATGCCGCGGCGCTCCACGAAATCCAGGACCTCGCGATTGTCGGCCGGCGGCAGCTCGCCCTTCTCGATCCGCACCCGTTGGGCGGGATAGTCGAGGGTGAGAAGGTAGTCCTGGAAGAGGCCGAATCCCAAGATGCCGTCGGGCGCGGGACGGCCAGGGGCCGCCGGCAGGTCGCGGACGGCGAGCTTGACCGCGCTGAAGGTCGCGTCGCCGATCGCGAGCGAGCCGGCCTCGACGATGTCGACGGTCTCCCGGTTCTTCCCCGAAGGATCTCCCGAGATCGCCTGGCCGACGGTCTTCAAGCCCAGCTTCGTCGCCAGATCGCGGCCGATGCGGCCTCCTCCCGCCGCGCCGGTATCGAGCTCGAAGCGGTAAGGTCCCTTGCCGTCGATCCGCACCTCGACGAGGACGTTCTCCGCCGACAGCATGGGAATCTCCGTTGAGGTGGAGGCCATCTCCGAGCGGTCGAACGGCCGCGGCGGACCTTCCCGGCGTATCTGGATCTGAGCTTCCGCGGCAGTGACAAGGAAGAGGCAGGCGGCGAGAGCGGCGGCGGCGAGGCAGGATCTCTTCATGGGATCGGTCCTCCTGGGCTCCTCCATCCAAAACGCCTCGACAGAGCCGGAGTTCCCCCGGACATCGTCGCAACAAGAGCGGACGTCGCCTCTGATCCCTGGAGACTGTCGCGATGCGAGCGGAGATCGCGACGCATGCCTGGGCTTCAGGGCGAGATCCCGGCACATCCTCGCTGCGCCTGCCGATGTCGTCTCCATGCCCGCCGGCTCGCCTTCGGCGTCCGCTCACCGGCTGAGACCGCCAGCCGGCATCGTCACGGATCCCGAGGCCAAGCTGACGATGCCGCGGGACACCGTCGGGACGTTCGCGGACCCGCTGACGATGCGAGCTCACGTCGTGATCGCGCGAGCGGATTTCGCCATGAATCCCGAGACGTTCTGGCGATGTCCCGAGACACTGTTACGACATCTGCGGATGCGCTGACGATGCGAGCTCGCTCTCTGGGATGGCGAGGTGGCATCGCCGCAGATCCCGAGACGTTGCTCCGATGTCCCGGGGCATCATGAGAATGTCAGCTCGTTTCCTCAGCGTGGGAGTGGACGTCACCATGGATCCCCGAGACTCTCTGACGACATCTCGGGATACCGTCACGATGTCTGCAGACGCGGTGACGATACGAGCGCGCCTCCTTGACCGTGCGAGCGGACATCGCCGTGGATCCCGAGACATCCTTACGACGTCTCGGGACACTGCCACGATGTCTGCAGATCCGAAGATGACGCGAGCTCCGCCTCCTGAGCCTGCGAGGAGACACTGCCGCGGATCCCAGGACATCGCGCCGATGTCTCGCGTCCTCCTGAGACTTTCAGCGGCCTCGGCGCCTGCGTCGGCTCGCCTCCTCAGCGCTTCCGCGGGCATCGCCGGCGCGTCTATGGATATCGCGACAAAGTCCGGGGAGATCGCGGCAAAGCCAGAGGCATCGCGACAGACTGAGGCCTCACCACCCCATCCAATCGACCGCGTACGGCAGCATCCTGCGCCACCAGGGCCAGTCGTGGTCCACGTCGTGCCCCCAGACGTCGAGGAAGTGGGGAATGCCCTTCTGGTTCAGGAGCTCCGAGAGCCGCCGCGAGGCCTGTGGCGCCTCATAGGCACCCTGGCCGGTGAGGATGTGGATCTTGCACGCGGTCTGCAGCAGGTGGAGCGGCTGCCCTTCGAGGTTGGGCAGGTAGGAGGCGGGGTTGTTGAAGTAGACATTGTCATCGCCGTAGCCGTGCAGGTAGTCCGGTCCGAGGTCGTAGAAGCCGCTCATGGCGATGACGGCGTCGAACAGGTCCGGCCGGCGGAAGAGGGTGTTGGCGGCGTGAAAACCGCCGAAGCTGGCGCCGCAGGTGGCGACGCGGATGTCCGGCGACTGGCAGACGGTGCGGATGAAGGGGACGACCTCCTCCTCGATGTAGCGGGCGTAGAGCGCCTGCCGTCGCGCCTGCTCGGGCACGGGAAGGCTGTCCTCCATCCAGGCCTGCTGGTTGATGCTGTTGATCGAGAAGACGCGCACCCGGCCGGCGTCCAGGGCCTCGTCGACCGCGCTGATCAGGTGGAAGCGCTCGTTCTCCAGGAAGTCCGCGGCGGCGGTCGGGAAGAGCAGCAGCGGATGACCCCAATACCCATAGGACACGATAGGCATGTGCTGCCCCAGGATCGGACTGTGCCAGCCAGCAATCTCACGCCGATCGCCATACCCCATTTCCTGGTCTCCTGAAAGGTCTGTCCTGCGCCAAGAATCGCGCCGGAGGATAACACCTCTTGCCACGTCCGTCCCCTGGTGTCACAGTCCTCCGCCCGGAGAGATCCGATGGAGAGAATCCCCGTCCTGGAGAACGGCCGCGAGGTGTCTCATCTCGCCGTGCGCTTCGATCCGCCGCCGGACGGCGGCGAGCCCGCCCGGCCCTGCTTCCTCTATCTTCATGGCTTCGGCTCGGAGCAGTCGGGGGAGAAGGCGGAGTTCTTCCGGCAGCGGGCTCTCGCCGCGGGTTTCGGCTTCTGTTCCTTCGACTTTCAGGGCCACGGCCAGTCGGGGGGTGAGATCGCTGCCGTCACCCTGACGCGCAATCTGGAGGACGTCCGGCGCGTACATGACTTGCTGCGTGCTCGTAGCCAGGAGCGGCTCGTCCTGATCGGCTCCTCGATGGGCGGCGGCACGGCGCTCTGGTACTCGGCGCTTCATCCTGAGGAGATCGTGGCCGGCCTCCACATCGCTCCGGCGCTCGAGATGGAACGCGGCCTCCTCGCCTGGGCCGGACCGGAGAGGGAGCGCCGGTGGCAGGAGACCGGCACCATCCACTTCCAGAACGAATTCGTCTCCTGCGAGCTCGGCTGGACCCTGATCGAGGACCTCCGCGCCCACCCGCTCGACACGCTGCTCGCCCGTTACCGCACTCCCTGCCTCCTCCTCCAAGGCAAGCAGGACGCCTCGGTCTCCTGGCGCAGCGTCGCCGATTTCGCCGTTCGCTGCACCTTCCCGGAGATCGAGCTCCACCTCTTCGCGGACGGCGACCACCGCCTGACGGATCGCAAGGAGAGGCTGTGGGCGCTGATGACGGAGTTTCTACGAGGGAGGAGATTGAGTCAGCAACGATGAGAATCCATCCCTACGACGCCCTGCTGTGCGATGTCCTGGGACGCTCCAAGATCTCCGTTAAAGTCCTCGAGCACGTGGAACAATGTCCCAAGTGCCAGGCGAAACGTGCCCTCCGCGCTTCGGCAGACCGCTTCCGCTCGGCCGACTACGGGTCGGCATTCGAGCGGTCCTTCCTGACCCTCGAGCAACGGCAGGCCGCCCTGGAACGGGAACGTGGCGAAGCGCCCCAGCTCCTCGCCCGCCTGATCGGCCTCATCCCCGAGAGACAGCAGATCCTTCTCCGCAACAGCCGACGCTTCCAGCAGTGGGGACTCTGGGAGCTCTTGATGGAGCTGGGGCGGGAAGAAATGTTTATCGATCCTACCCATGCGGAGGTGCTCTTCCGGCTCGCTCTGGAGGTCTCCACTCATCTCGACTCGTCGATCTACGGCCGGGAAAGAACAGAGGACGTACGGGCCCGAACGTGGAGCCATATTGGCAATGCTCTGCGGGCGAGCCCGGATCTGCCGGCGTCCGAGGAGGCGTTCGAAGAGGCCTTCCTCCGCCTGCGGAAAGGTACAGGAGATATCCTGGAGCGAGCGCTCGTCGTTGAGCACCAAGCTGTCCTTTTGAGGTTTCAAGGGCGCTTTGATGAGTCGCATCGGCTCTCGCGCCGGGCCATCGCGATCTTCCGCCAGGCCAAGGACGACCACTTGGTCGGGCGAGCCCTCGTGAGCTTATCGATCACGCAAGGGGATCTCGGAGACCACGGAAAAGCGATCACGGTGCTCGGTCAAGCCCTCGATCTGATCGATCCGCCGCGCGAGCCCCGTGTGGTTCTCAGCGCTCTGCAATGCCTGATGGATCACCTTTCGTCCGCGGGACGCTTCATGGAAGCGCAGAGAGTCTTCAGACAGGCCGGCCCGATCTACCAACGGTTCAACGAGCCTCGGTCTCAAAGCCGGCGCATGTGGGTCGAGGCCAAGATCAAGTGGGGCCTTGGCCAGACCCAAGAGGCCGTGGCGCTCATGACCAGGGCGCGGGACGGCTTTGTCGCCGCCAATGCGAATCGCGAGAGCGAGCTCGTCTCCAAAGACCTGATTTCGATAGGTGCCGCCGGCTCCTGAACGTAGAGGATTCCAGCGAGCCTCGCCAGCGGATTGTCTGATGGGCGCAACTTCTGTAATCTATATTGTCGGCCTCGATAAACTGGACCTCCCAAAGCGCAGATGAGGACCAGCCGATATGCAGGTCCTTTGTTCAGAAGAGCGCACTACTCACACGAAGCGATCCTCGCGTGGCCGAGATGGCTACCGAGTGACTGTCCAAGGAGGAGGGAGATTTCATGTCACGCACGTTCCGATTTGCCGCCGCCCTTCTGGTCATCGCTTCTCTAACCTGCGGGAGCCTAGGGGCCTTGCCGCCAAGCTTCCGTACCGCCCCTGCTGAGAGCGGCAGGGGCGACTTCCTAGCCGCCATCATGGAGTGGATTGCCTCGGTCCTGGCGCCCGACCGCCCCACCGGCGAGGCTCCAAAGCCGCCGGCGCAAAGCAAGGACGGGGCCCACATCGACCCGTCGGGAGGAGGCCACTAGCCGGCGGCCCTGCTGGGGAGCACTGCAGAGCACCCGCGTGCTCCCCACTTGTCCCGTTTTACCCTCCTGAAGCAACCAATTCTATTGAGGGTGGTATTTCTTCGTCTTTGTCCTTGGGAGGGCCGCCAATGAAGATCCATCCCCATGATTTGGTGCTCCAGGAGTTTGCTGCCAGCTTTCCTGAGGATCGCGAAGAGTGCCTGGAGCACCTCATCGAGTGCCCGGATTGCCGAGGTCGGCTCCGGCGGCTACTCCATTTCAGGCCCTACGATCTGGCGTCTAAGGTAGTCCCTCTACAACGCAGTCAGAAGACTCCAGCCGACTACGACCCGTCCCTGGACAGGATTTCACGCTCCCTGCGACGTATCCAATCCGGCTATCAGAAGGAAAGGGCTGAGGCGCCGGGACTCTTCGCTGAGCTGTGCCGGCACACGCTCGAAAGGCGGCCGCTGCTCATCCGCAACTCCTCACGCTTTCATACATGGGGTTTCTGCGAGCTGCTGCTGCGGCACAGTGCGGAGCAGACCTTCCATCGCGCTGCTCTTGGCGAGAGCTGGGCATTCCTGGCGCTCGAGGTATTGGATCATCTCGATCCTTCCTATTATGGCGCCGAGGCTATCGAGGATCTACGGGCACGGGCCTGGGCTTACGTCGCGAACGCGCGTCGTGTAAAGGCCGACTTCAGGGGATCTGAGGAGGCGTTCGCTCTCGCCCTCGCATCCCTAAGGCGTGGCTCGCTTGACCCTATGGACAGGGCCGTACTCTTCGATCTTCAGGCTTCGCTGCGGAGAGCACAACGCCGGTTTGACCAGGCGTTGGGCCTCCTGCGCCGCGCGTTCAGGATCTTTCTTGGTCTTGGCGAGAAAAGTCTAGCCAGCCAGGTATTGATCAAGATTTCGACGGTTCACAGCATCGCCGGTGAGCCCGAGCGGTCGATCCCATTTCTTTACCAGGCCCTTCCCCTGATTGATCCCTCGCGCGAGCCGCGCCTCTTGCTGAGCGCCTGGCACAACCTGGTCAACAGCCTCACCGACGCCGGGCGGTTCATGGAAGCACAAAAGCTATTGGCGAAGACGCGCCCCCTGTACCGGGAGTTCCGTCAAGCCCCGGTACAAAACCGGTTGAAGTGGACGGAAGGGAAAATCGCTTGCGGGCTCGGGCAACATCAGCAGGCAGAGACTCTCCTGCTTTCGGCGCGGGATGGCTTCCTCGTCGAGGACGCCGCATATGAAACGGCGCTCGTCTCGCTGGATCTCGCTTACCTCTATGCTGGACAAGGGCGAACGGATGAGCTCAAGCGCCTCGCCAGGGAGATGATGCCAATCTTTACCTCCCGGCGCATCCACCGCGAAGCCTTGGCGGCGCTCGCCTTCTGGAGGCAGGCGGTCGAAGCGGAGAAGGCCGGGCTCCAATTGGCGACGGAAGTGGCGACCTATCTCAAGCGGGCCCAGCACGACCCCGAGCTGCGGTTCGAGCGGCCCCAAGAGTAGGGGCGCAGCGGACTGCGCCCCTACGAGGCCTCGACGCTCTCTACTTGAAATCGAAGTTGACCGTCGCCGCCTGGTTGGGGGCGATCGTCACTTGCTGGGTCTGGGTGCCCAGCTTCTCGTGCCAGGCTTCGAGGGTGTACGTACCCGGGGGGAGCTTGTCGATCGAGAAGGAGCCGTCCTCGCCGCTCACCGCGTAGTAGGGATGCGACACCACGCCGATCCAGGCCGTCATCCAGGGATGGACGTCGCACTTGACGTGGATCATCTCCGGCTTGTCGAAGGTCTTGTCGAAGGGCGGCAGGCCCTGCGGCTGCGCCTGGTTGAACTCCTGGTTCGCCGTCGCCAGCGCATGCACGTTGTGCAGCGTCGCGTCGGTGTTCTTGATGGCGATCGCCTGGCCGGTCTGGAGACCCTGGACCCGCGGCGTGTACTGGCAGCCCACCTGGTCGACCTCCTTCTTCTCCGCGGGCGCCGGGAAGGTCTTCCCCTCCAGGCCGCTCTTGACGGTGATGAAGACGTTGGCCAGCTTGCCGTCCTTGACGGCGATCTCGTTGGTGTCGACCGGGGTCGGGTGCAATCCCGCGCACACCGGATCGGCGTCCATGGCGATGGGCGTATCGGTGTCGGCGCCCGCGTAGGTCACGGACCCGTTGACGCTGCCGGCGTCGGCCGGGGCTGCTGCCGGCGCGCTGGAAGCCGGAGCCGCCTCTTCCTTGGTCTCTCCGCCGCCACAGCCCGCCAGCACCGGCAGGGTACAGAGCGCCAGAATCCACCATTTGTTCCTGCTCATACGAGAAACCTCCTTGCGTAAGGATCTACGATTGTTCGCTAGGATTTGAGCTCGCAAGACGCGAGCCGGCCGCCGCCTGACCCGGAACAGGGCGGGACGGCCGGACTTCGGACTCTACTCTACAACAGCTCGCGGTCAATGGCTGCCCGCGCCTCCCGCGGTGACCGCCGCTCCCGGGCTCACGGGGGCGAGCATGGGCTGGCGGCCGCGGGAGATGGCCCAGATGTGGTCGCGCAGCGCGGTCGATACCTTCCCCGCGTCCGCCAGCCAGGCGTTCATCTCCGCTTCGGACGAGAAGTAGCGAAGGAGCTGCTGCTTCTGAGCCGCGAACGTCGGAGCGGCGAGTTGGAACGGTACCGGCGAGACCAGATGGCCTGAGGCGTCGCGCGAGAAGAAGTTCGGCATCCGCGTGCCCGGCACCCAGGTCTGCGGCTCCTGAATCCACAGCGGCACCCAATCGTAACGCAAACGATCGTGGGCCAGCAGCAGCGACGGTGCCAAGTCTCCGGAAGCCGCCTGCGCCGCCGCGGCCGTGGTCGGATGGCAGCGGGCGCACTGCAGCATGCCGAACACCACACCGCCCACGGCGAGGCTGCGCGGGTCCGGCGGCGCGGGCTCGGAGATGAACGGATGGCTCTGATCGCGGGACGCGAAGTAGGAGATGACGGTGTTGGCCTGGTCGTCCGTGAAGCCGAAGGTCGGCATGCGCACGGTGAGCCACGGCCGCATCTTCACCCGGCTCGGGTCGTGCAGGTAGCTGAACAGCCAGTCGCCCTGCACGCGGGCGCCTTCGGCGGCGAGGTTCGGCGGCAGCACCGCCTCGTTGTCGCCGAGCAGGCTCTTAATGGCGCGGCCGTGCCCTTCGATCAGATGGCAGCCCTGGCAGTTGAAGCGGGTGATGAGCTTGCGCCCCTCGGCGAGCGCCGCGTTGCGCGCGTTGCCGCCGGCCTGGCGGGTGGCGATGGCCGACTCCTTGGTAAAGCCCATGACGTTGGCGAGCACCGCCGTAGCCTCGCGCTGCGACATGCCGAAGCTCGGCATCTTGAGCAGCTCGTTGTAGTCCTTGGCCGCCTCCTTGCCTTCGTCCCACATCCGCGGCCGCAGCAGCTTGTTGTAGATCCAGTCCTGCCGCGTGTGCGGCACCTCGTGGACGTGGCCGAAGTCGAGCTGGTGGAGCGGCTTCGAGCCCTCCTGCGTCAGCTCGGTGCCGATCGGCTTGGTGGTCTCGAAGCCCTTGATGTCGTGGCAGCCGTAGCACCCGTACTTGCCGATCGTCTGCTCGCCCAGGTAGATGTTGCGCTCGCGCTCCTTCATGGCGGCGAGCTTGGCGCGGCTGCGGTCCATGGTGTAGAGGTTCTGCAGATAGTTGAGCGCCAGCTCGTCGCGCACGCCGCGGTCGACGGCCGGCAGGGCGACGTTCTCGTAAGCGCGGTTGTGGTTCGGCGCGTCGAGCAGGTAGGCCGTAATGTCCGCCGCCTCCTGGTCGGTCAGCCGGAGGTTCGGCATGTTGGTGTCCGGGAAGTACTGCTTCGGATCCTTGACCCAGGCGTAGAGCCAGCCGCGCGACACCTTGCTGCCGGTGTTGGCCAGGTTGGGGCCGTGGAGGCGGTTGATGAGCGGGAAGTAGTCGTCGCGCTTCGCCTTGGCGTCGAGGAGGTGGCAGCCGCCGCAGCCGACGGTCTCGAAGAGCTGCTTGCCGTGCGCCGGATCGCCCGGCGGCACCGCCACGTCATCGTAGGCCGGCCGCTCCGACTTCGCCCACAGGTAGGAGACGATGGCGTTGATCTCCACCGCCTGGCGCTTCAGATTGGCCGGAGAGGTGGTGTTCTCCTGGTTGAAGAAGTGGGGCATCCAGGTGGTGGGGTGGAACTTGCGCGGCGCTTCGATCCACTTGTAGGCCCAGCCGGGGTTCGTCTTGCCGGCGATGCGCAGCAGCGAGGGGCCCGCCTTGCGCAGGCCGGTGAATCCCGGCAGGTTGATGGTGTGGCAGCCGTAGCAGCCCATGTGCGCGATCAGCTCGCGCCCCACCTCCTGCTCCTCCGACTTCGGCGTCCAGACGCCGCCGGCGTGGCAGCCGATGCAGCCGGACTCGGCGAGGTTGGCCGGCAGGATCGGATAGTCCAGGAACTGCGGCTGGCTCCAGCCCCACTTGTGCTGCCACTCCCCTTTCTTCTCCTCCCACGCTTTCTTCGCCGCCTCGTCGTGGGCCGGCAGCAGCGGCAGGTTGTGGCCGGCGCGGGTGAATTCCGTGGCGCGGTCGAGACCGCCGTGGCAGATGGTGCAGCCGAAGCGGTTGTACGGGTGAGGCGAGGAGTCGCCGACGAAGAGGTCGATCCGCGGATGGCTGCGGAACGGCTCCGGCCACTCCGTTTCCTTGGTGTTCGGATCGTCCTCGAAGCCCGGACGGTTCGCCGCCACGTGGCAGGTCATGCAGCGGTCGACGCGGTCGATGTTGGTGAAGTTGATGTTCTGGTAGAGCCCCGGCAGGATCACCTGTTCCACCTTGAGGCTCGGCTTCAGGAAGTCCATCAGCGGCGCGTTGAGGAGGAAGTAGTCCACTCCCTTGCCAAGAGTGGCGATGCGCGTCTCGATGCTGTCGACGCCGCTCTGCAGGTCCTTGAGCTTCTTCTCGGCCCCGGTCAGCACGGCCTGCTTGGCGGCCAGCCGGTTCTGCGCGTCGTCGAGGGCGTCCTGCGCCTGTTCCTTCTTGTGCTGGGCGTCGGCGAACCTCTTCCGCGCCTCTTCGTACTCCTTCTGCTTCGACGCAGCCGCGTCCTTGTCGCCCGTCTGCAGCGACGTGTCGTATTGGAACTTTTGGGCGTCCGAGTGCGCCTTGGCGGCTTTCCACGCCGTGTCGGCGATGTTGTACTGGGTCTTGCTGTCCTTGACCTCACCCTCCAGCTTGTCGATGTCCTTGCGGTGCTGGTCGAGCTCTGCCTGCGCCTGCTTGATCTCCCCCTGGAGCTGAGCGAGCTCGTTCTGGCTCAAGCGGTCCCTCTCCGCCTGGGCCTCCTTCTCCAGCTTCTGCTGCTCCAGGCTGCGGAACTCCGACTGGATGCGCTTCCACGGCTGCGCGTAATCGGCGAAGGCCATCCACAGCGTCACCGCCAGCAGCCCCAGCGAGGAGAGGGCGAACACCATGTTCATGCGACCGAAGTTGTAGTGACGGTCGGGACGCTTCTCAGGCGGAGTCTTGGGCGGTGTCAACTTGGAGCTCCTCGATCTAAATGTTGAAGAAGTACTCCTGGATGTGGACGAAATACTTCAGGTTGAACAGCCACCGGCAGTACATCTTGATCGGCAGCAGCATCATGAACAGGAACAGCGTCACGCCGACGTAGTAGCGGGGCGGTCCCATCTTCTCGTAATACTTCTTGAACCAGCGCGTGCGGCGCAGCAGCACCGGCAGCCCGAGGAAGTAGAAGCCGATGAGCAGAATGCCCGGCAGCTCGCGCAGGAACCAGTTGCCGGGGAGGCCGATGCCCAGCAGCTTGATCCAGAAGTACTCCGAGAGGTCGACGTTGACCAGGGCTTCGACCTTGTTCTGGTCCCAGAACTCGTAGGGCCCGAAGAAGTTCCAGTTGGGGCCGCGCAGGAAGGTGCCGATGACGATCATCTGGCTCCACAGCACCAGCCAGCCGAAGAAGAAGAGGGTGACCTCGACCTTACGCTCGCGGAAGGTGTAATAGCCGTTCCCCTTCGGGTTGGTATCGATATAGGGGATCGCCATCAGTCCGAGGATGATGAGCCCCGGCAGCACGACGCCGGCGAGCCAGGGATCGAAGTAGACGAGCATCTCCTGCAGGCCGAGGAAGTACCAGGGCGCCTTGGACGGGTTCGGCGCCAGGGCCGGGTTCGCCGGCTCCTCGAGCGGCGCCCGCAGGGCGATCGACCAGACGACCATCACCACCGTCAGCACCACCATGCAGATGAACTCGGAGAAAACGAGGTCCGGCCAGGTGAAGATGCGGTCCTCCACCTCCGTGGTCTCGAACAGCGGCTCGCCGTTGGCCAGGCGGTCGTCGTTGGCGGTCGCCTTGCTCATCGCGAACCAGACGAAGAACCCCACCAGGAAGACCATCATCACGATCGGCACGTTGTCCGGCTTGGCGACGATCGAGCGGAAGTTCGGATCGAGCAACGAGACGAGGAAATAGGCGACGCCGACCGCCAGCAGGATCAGGCCGCCGCGCTTCGTCCACAGCCGCTTCGCGCGCAGCATGAGGATGAAGAGGACCACCGACAGGCTGAACGAGAACTGCGGCAGGGCGATGACGTTGATGGCGTGCTTGATGAAGTCCATGGCTGTCTCCGGCTACATGGGCCCTGAGATGCCGCCGTCCTTGCGGACGCGCCAGAAGTGGACGGCGATGAGGAACGCCGCCGCCAGCGGAATGCCCACGCAGTGCAGCACGTAGAAGCGGATCAGCGTGGCGTTGCCGATCGTCCGCCCGCCGATCAGCGCGAAGCGGGCGTCGCTGCCGGCGTGGATCAGGCGTTGCCCTCCCAGTTTGAGGAGGGCGGCGCCCGGTCCCTCGTTGCCTAAGAGCGGCGTCGCGCGCGCCATGTTGGAGCCCACGGTGATGGCCCAGATGGCGAGCTGGTCCCAAGGCAGCAGGTAGCCGGTGAAGGAGAGCAGCAGCGTCAGCACCAGCAGGATGACGCCGACGTTCCAGTTGAACTCGCGGGGCGGTTTGTACGAGCCGGTCATGAAGACGCGGAACATGTGCAGCCACACGGCGATGACCATGGCGTGGGCGCCCCAGCGGTGCAGCTCGCGCATGATGCCGAAGGCGGCGGCCTCGCGCAGGTCGACGATGTCGACGAAGGCGTACTCCACGCTCGGCCGGTAGTAGAACATCAGCAGCAGACCGGTGATCGTCTCCACCAGGAAGAGGAAGAACGCCGTGCCTCCCATGCACCAGGTGTAGCTCATCCGGATGCCGGACTTCTTCACCTTGATCGGGTGCAGGTGGAGCACCACGTTGCCGAGCATGGCGAGCGCGCGCTTGCGGTTGTCCGTCGGGATGCCCACCCGGAAGATGGACTTCCAGACCTGGGACTTGGTGATGCTCTTGTTCAGGTTGCCGATCATGAGCTCTCTTTCGTGGTCAGGCGGCCGGGATGAAGGCGTTGGGATCTTCCCACTGCCCCAGCTCCCACTGGAACTTCTGCGACTTGTCGACGACGACCTGGCCGTCGTCGGGGCTGATGTAGATGCGGGCCCGCTCCAGCGGCCGCGGCGTCGGTCCTTCGAAGTTGACGCCGCTCTTGTAGTAGCCGCTGCCGTGACACGGGCACTTGAACTTGTTCTGCGTGTCGAGCCAGGCCGGCGGGCAGCCGAGATGGGTGCAGATGGCGATCAGCGCGTAGATCCGTCCCTGATCGTGGACGATCCACACGCCGTACTTGTCGACGAAGCGGGTGTCCACCACGCCCGGGGGGAAATCCTCGGGCTTGCCGACCTTGAAGGTGGTGGGCGGCTCGAAGAGCACGTTGGGGAACATGAAGCGGCCCATCGCCGTCACGCAGCCGCCGATCGCCACCGTGAAGCCCACCCAGGCGACGGCGGCCCAGGAGAAGAAGCCACGGCGCGTCATGTCGGCGGGCGCATCGGCCTTGGCGGCCGGCCTCGCGGCCACCGGCGGCGCCTTCTCCGTGCCGCTCGCCGCGGGCGTGCCGGTGGCAGCCGCAGCGGCGGCCGCGGCTGCGGGCGCGGGGGAAGGCGCGGGCTTCCCCACCGCCGAGGCGGCCGGCGCGGCGGCGCCGGGCTGGGAGACGCGCGGCGCGGCCGTGCCACCGGCGACGGCAGGCGCTTCCTCGACGGGTTCTGCGGACGGCGGGGTCTTGAACGTATCGGAGGTGGCGGCCGGAGCTGCCGGCCCACCGGCGCTCTCGGGAGCGGCCGGCCGGGACGGAGGGCTGCCTTCGGGTTCGTCAGCCATGGGACCCCTTTCGTTGCGACGATTCGGCTACATCTGGAGACATCTAGTCCTGCGACGTTTTGCGGGCTGCGTTTTTCTAAGCCAAACGCCCGGAGGTGTCAAGTGCGTCATCTTCTCTCCACCGCCTTGCGGGCCTCGATCGCCGCCTGGCGCACCTTGAGGCTGGGATCTTCCTGGGCGAGCCGGTCGAACGTCGACCGGTAGCGCGCGCCCCCCACCGCGGCCAACGCCCGCAGGCCGCTGATCATCGCCTCCTCCTGCTGGTCGCGGGTGATGTCCGGCACCTGCGCGAGCAGCCGGCGGTCCACCATCGTCTCCAGCACCGGCAGGCCGGCGTCGCTCCCCAGGCGAGCGAGCGAGAGGGCGGCGTTCCAGCGCACGTCGGCGGTGGCGTCGTCGAGCGACTCCGTGAGGCGCGGCACGGCGGCGCGGTCGCCGAGCTCGCCGAGGGCGAAGGCCGCGGTCTTGCGCAGCCCCGCGTCCGGATCCCCGAGCGCGGCCTCGAGCGCGCCGCGCGCCCGCCGGTCGCCCAGGGTCCCGAGGGCCCAGAGCGCGTAGATGCGGGTCTTGTCGTCAGGATCCTCGAGCGCCTCGAGCAGCAACGGCACCGCTTCGGCGTCCCGCGTCCTGCCGAGGACCAGGGCCAGGTACTGCCGCATCTCTGGCTCCTTCGTCTCGCGGAAGAGCCGCCGCACCTCCTGCTTGGCGCCGGGTTCCTCATCGAGCGCTTTGGGGTCGGAGACGAGGATCTTCGACAGCTCGTAGGCCGCCTGCACCCGGCGCGGCTTCCACCACGACTGCAGGTCGTTCACGTAGTCCGCCGTCGACTGTTTGTCGTAGGCGATCCAGCCGAAGCCGATGAAGACCGCGACGCAGAGGATGACGACGAGGAGCGGCACGACGAAGAGGCCGAGAAACGAGCGCAGGGCGCTGCTCCCGGCCTCCTCACCAGCTTCTTCGGGAGGGACCTCGGGCTCGGACATCGGGGGCAGAGCATAGCGGAACGGAGGTCCGCCCGCCAGCGCGGCCCCATCCTTCCATGTGGCCGCGCCTATCCCTCCGGGTGGGGCGCCGGCCGGCGCTCTCGGCGATCCTATGAATCAGGAAGGGGAGGGTTGGACGGCCGGGCTCAAGCCGACACGGACCGAATCCCAGAGCGCCGCCGAGAACCGATTCCGGATCCGGAGCGCTGGCACCGTCTGACGGTTTCTTCAACCTCCTGGCTGAGTCCCATACCGCGTCCAGCCGCCCCTCTCACCTCTCCTGCTTGGTGGCGGAATCCGGGCTTCGGCCCGGATTCGGCTTTTCTGGGTCTACCCTTGCCCAGTCCCGCGGCCGCAAGAACTCCTCGTAGAGACGCGCCTCCGGGGTCCCCGGCTCCGGTTGCCAGTTGTAGCGCCAGCGGACGAGCGGCGGCAGCGACATGAGAATCGACTCCGTCCGTCCGCCGGATTGCAGGCCGAAGAGGGTGCCGCGGTCCCACACCAGGTTGAACTCGACGTAGCGGCCGCGGCGATAGAGCTGGAAATCGCGCTCGCGCTCTCCGTACGGAGTATCCCTGCGTCGCCGCAGGATCGGCAGGTAGGCCGGCAGGAAGTGGTCGCCGACGCTCTGGAAGAACGCGAAGCAGCGATCGAATCCTCCCCCATTCAGGTCATCGAAGAAGATGCCGCCGATGCCGCGTGGCTCGCCGCGGTGCCGGAGGAAGAAGTACTCGTCGCACCATTTCTTGTAGCGAGGATAGACCTCCGGGCCGAAAGGCGCGCAGGCCTCGCGCGCGGTGCGGTGCCAGTGGATCGCATCCTCCTCGAAGCCGTAGTACGGCGTAAGATCGAAGCCGCCGCCGAACCACCAGACTGGATCGTCCCCTTCCTTCTCGGCGACGAAGAACCGCACGTTCAGGTGCGTGGTGGGCGCGTAGGGGTTACGCGGATGGAAGACCAAAGAGACGCCGAGCGCCTCGAAGGAGCGTTCCGCGAGCTCCGGCCGCTGGGCGCTGGCCGAGGGAGGAAGCGCAGAACCGAAGACGTCCGAGAAGCCGACGCCCGCCTGCTCGAAGACGGCCCCATCGGAGAGCACCCGCGAGCGCCCGCCGCCACCCTCCGGCCGCTCCCAGACGTCCTCGCGAAAGCGCTCCGCTTCGTCCTCCGTCTCGATGGCCGCGCAGAGGCGGTCCTGGAGATCGAGGAGATAGGCGCGGACGGCGGCGGTGTCTTCGCGGGTGGCCAAGGTGGAGGGGCTTAAGAGTGCAGCATCTCGCGGACCGATACGGTGCCGCCCTCAATAAACTCTATCGTCAGTTCATAGCCGTATAGCAGAGCTACGCCGAGGAGAGGGTCGGTATCGACCACGTCTACCGCGACACGGCGTGACCGGTCGTTCCACTGCACGATCCCGTCATGAACGTCGCATACCGTCTGGCTGCCATCAGCGAGAACGGCGCGAGCCCTGTCGCGATAAGGAAGTCGCAGCTCAGCTACGAGATGAGGAGGAAGTATCAGCGCACCGTCGTAGCCCGTATCAACCACCGCATCTATGGTCCGCTCGACCCCGCTTGGACCGCGGACAATCAGACGGACGACGGCTTCGCGGAAGGTATTGACCGTTCCGGTCACCATTCGGCGGCGTGGCTCTTGGGACGATGCCAGCCGAATCGGCGAGCATAACCAAAGCCAATACGGCGTAACCAGATCTGCGCACTGGGATTGCGGGCCAACAGACGGTCCGAGGCAGCCAGCTCCTCATCATCAATCTCGTAGGCTCCAGTTTCGATGTCGATGACGACGAACTTGCCTTTGTCTTCCGCCTTCACACGGGGAAGGACAACACGATCGTAGATCTCGTCGCCGCGTCGAGCAAACTCTTCTTTGGAATAACGGGGCTGCGTAGCTGCGGGACCCATACTTCAAGTATATGACACGCGGCCTACTCCCCCTCCACCCGGATCGGAAACAGCTCAGCCTGCCGCCGGTCGCCGGGGGTGATCGGCACGCGGTAATCGCCCGTCCAGCAGGCAGTGCAGTAGGAATCCCGCGGGCCGGAGACGGCGGCGAGCATGCCGTCGAGGGAGAGGTAGGCGAGGCTGTCCGCCTCGATGAATTGGCGGATTTCTTCGATGCTCTTCTGCGCCGCGATGAGCTCACCCCGGTCGGGCGTGTCGATGCCGTAGTGACAGGGCCATTGGGTGGGCGGCGCGGAGATGCGCACGTGGACCTCGGCGGCGCCGCCTTCGTCGCGCACCATGCGCACGATCTTGCGCGAGGTGGTGCCGCGGACGATCGAGTCGTCCACCAGCACGACGCGCTTGCCGGCGAGCAGCTCCCGCACGGGGTTGAGCTTGATCTTCACCCCGAAGTTCCGGATCGACTGCTTGGGCTCTATGAAGGTCCGTCCAACGTAGTGGTTGCGGGTCAATCCGAACTCCATCGGCAGACCCGACTCGCGGCTGTAGCCGATGGCGGCGTAGAGGCCGCTGTCCGGTACGGGGACGACGATGTCCGCCGCGGCCGGACCCTCGCGCGCCAGCCGCGCTCCCATGCGCAGCCGTGCCTGCGCCACCGAGTCGCCGAAGACCTTGCTGTCCGGCCGGGCGAAATAGACGTGCTCGAAGATGCAGCGGGAGGGCTGCGCGGTCTGCGGCAGGTTGTAGCTCTCGAGCCTGCCGTCGCGCGACACGACGACCTCGCCCGGCGCCAGCTCGCGCACGAAACGCGCTCCCAATAGATCGAAAGCGCAGCTCTCGGAGGCAAAGCAGGGAGAGCCGTCGAGGTCGCCGAGGACGAGCGGGCGGAAGCCGTTGGGGTCACGGGCGGCGATCAGCGCGCGGTCAGTTATCAGGAGCAGCGAATAGGCGCCGCGCACCTCCCCGAGCGCCAGAATGAACGACTCGACCAGGTCCGGCCGCGGGCTGCGCGCCATCAGGTGGAGGATGACCTCGGTGTCGCTGGTGGTCTGGAAGATGGAACCCTCCAGCTCCAGACGCTCGCGGATCTCGCCGGGATTGACCAGGTTGCCGTTGTGGACGATCCCGATCGGGCCCATGGAGGTCTTGACGACGATCGGCTGGGCGTTGGCGACGACGCTCGATCCCGCCGTCGAGTAACGGGTATGGCCGATAGCCCGGTGGCCCGGCAGGCGGGCGATCACCTTCTCTTTGAAGATGTCCGAGACGTGGCCCATGCCGCGCTCCAGATGGAGCTGCGAGCCGTCCCAGGAGACGATCCCCGCGCTCTCCTGCCCGCGATGCTGCAGGGCGTAGAGCCCGAGGTACGTCAGGTTGGCCGCGTCGTCACAACCGTCGATGCCGAAGATGCCGCACATGTCACAGCCCCAGCGCGATCGGCAGCTCGGTCGACCAGATTTCGTGGAGGGCGGCCACTGAGGCTCTCAGGGTCTCTCCCCCCGTCCGCACTTCCAGGTCCGTGCCACCGACCTCGCCGATGTCGCGGGCCGGCACTCCCGCCTCCTCCGCCTCGCGCAGCAGGCTTTCGGCCGCGGCCGGCGGGCAGGCGACGATCGCCCTCGCCTGGCTTTCGGAGAAGAGGTCCGCTCCTTCCAGGGGCACCTCGACTCGCGCCCCGAGGCGCCGGCGGCCGAAACAGGCCTCTGCGAGCGCGATCAGCAGGCCGCCTTCGGAGAGGTCGTGCGCGGTGCGGAGCCATCCCCTGGCGATGGCGGAGCGCAGCAGCTCGGCGAGGCCCAGCTCCGCCTCGAGGTCCACCGCGGGCGGCCGTCCCTGCTCGATGCCATAGAGGAGCCGGAGATACGCCGCGCCGCCGAAGTCCGAGCGGTCCTCGCCAAGGAGCACGATGCGGTCCCCCTCGCGCTGGAACCAGGGCTCCGGCAGCGCCGCCAGATCGGGAATGACGCCGACCATGGCGACCGCCGGAGTCGGGTAGATCGAGCGTCCCTCGGTCTCGTTGTAGAAGGAGACGTTGCCCGAGATGACCGGCACGCCGAGGGCGCGGCAGGCTTCGGACATGCCGCGGACGCACTCGCGGAATTCCCACGAGACCTCGGGCCGCTCCGGGTTGCCGAAGTTCAGGCAGTCGGTGAGCCCCACCGGCTCGGCGCCCACGCAGGCGAGGTTGCGCACCGCCTCGGCCACCGCCTGGGCGCCGCCGCGCCGCGGGTCGAGGTGGCAATAGACCGGATTGACGTCGCAAGTCATACCGAGGCCGGAAGGCGTGCCCTTGAGCAGCAGCACAGCCGCGTCGCCGCCGGGTCCCTGCGCCGTGTTGGTGCGCACTGTGGAGTCGTACTGCTGCCAGATCCACTCCTTGCTGGCGAGCTCGGGCGTTGCCAGCAGACGCTCGAGGGCCCCCCGCAGGTCGTCCGGCTGTGGCACTTCGGGCGTCTGCCAGCGGGCGGCGAGGTCCGCCGGCTCGGCCACCGGACGACGGTAGACGGGAGCTTCCTCGGTGAGCGGACGGATGGGGATGTCGGCCGCCGTCTCGCCGCGCCAGGTGAGGACGGCGCGGCCGGTGGCGGTGATCTCGCCGATGTTGGCGACCTCGAGGCCCCAGCGGTGGAAGATCCTCTCGAGCTCCTCCTCGCGCCCCTTGCGCGCCACGATCACCATGCGCTCCTGCGACTCGGAAAGCATCATCTCGTAGGGCGTGAGGCCCGGCTGGCGCAGCGGCACGCGGTCGAGATCGAGCCGGAAGCCGGTGCCGCCGCGCCCGGCCATCTCGAAGGTCGAGCTGGTGAGGCCGGCGGCGCCCATATCCTGAATGGCCACGATGGCGCCCGTACGCATGGCCTCCAGGCACGCCTCGAGGAGAACTTTTTCGGTGAACGGATCGCCCACCTGCACGGTCGGCCGCTTCCGCTCGCTCTCCTTCTCGAAGGCTTCCGAGGCCATGGTGGCGCCGTGGATGCCGTCGCGGCCGGTGCGGCTGCCGGCGTAGAGGATCGGATTGCCCGCCCCGCTGGCGCGGGCGTGAAAGACGCGGTCGCGCCGGGCCACTCCCAGAGCGAAGGCGTTGACCAGGATGTTGCCGTTGTAGCAGGGATGAAAGCCGGTCTCGCCGCCCACCGTGGGGATGCCCACGCAGTTGCCGTAATCGCCGATGCCGCGCACCACGCCGTCGATGAGGAAGCGCATGCGGGGAGCGTCGATCTCGCCGAAGCGCAGGGCGTCCATGCAGGCGATGGGCCGCGCGCCCATGGTGAAGATGTCGCGCAGGATGCCGCCGACGCCGGTCATCGATCCCTGGTAGGGCTCGATGAAGCTCGGGTGATTGTGCGACTCCATCTTGAACACGGCCACCCAGCCATGGCCGATGTCCACCACGCCGGCGTTCTCGCCCGGGCCCTGGAGGACGTGCGCCCCCGCCGTGGGGAACTCCTTGAGATAGATCTTGGAGGACTTGTAGGAGCAGTGCTCGGACCACAGGGCGGAGGCGATGCCGAGCTCGGTCCAGTTGGGATCGCGGCCGAGGATCTTCTGCAGCCGCTCGAGCTCCTCTCCGGTCATGCCGATCGAGCGGGCGGTCTCGGCGTTGACCGCCGGTTCCTCCAGCACCGTCATCGCGCCGCCCTCAGCACGGCGCTCCCCGCCTCCACGGCGCTGGCCAGCAGGGCGAGCCCGTCCGTGTTGCCGAGGATCGGCTCGGAGCAACGCTCGGGATGGGGCATCAGGCCGAGGACGTTGCCGCCCGAGTTGCAGACGCCAGCGATGGCCCGGGCCGCGCCGTTCGGATTCCAGCGCGGATCGTCGTCCGACCGCTCTCCCTGCGGAGTCCCGTAGCGGAACACGACCTGGCGGTTCGCCTCGAGCGCGTCGAGCTTGTCCGGCGCGTCCTCGTAGTTGCCCTCGCCGTGGGCGATGGGCATGCGCAGCACCTGTCCGGCACGGAGCTTCCAGGTGAACGGCAGGTCCGCGCGTTCGACGCGCAGGTGGACCTCCCGGCTGAGAAAGCGCAGGCTCTCGTTGCGCCGCATGGCTCCCGGCAGCAGGCCCGCCTCGAGCAGCACCTGGAATCCGTTGCAGATGCCGAGCACCAGGCCGCCCGCCTCGGCGTGCCGCTTGACGGCGCCCATCACCGGCGAGAGAGCGGCCATCGCGCCGGCCCGCAGGTAGTCGCCGTAGGCGAAGCCGCCGGGCAGGACGATGAGGTCGCATCCCTTCAGGCTGTCGTCCTGGTGCCAGAGGAAGGTGGCGTCCTGCTGCAGGACGTGCTTGAGGACGTGGTAGACGTCGTGGTCGCAGTTGCTGCCGGGGAAGACGACGACGCCGCACCTCATGGCCGGCTCCCCAGGATCTCCACCGAGTAGTCCTCGACCACCGTGTTGGCGAGGAGCTTCTCGCACATCTCGCGCAGCTCGCGGTCCGCCGCCTCGGGGTCGTCGCCGCCGAGAGAGATCTCGAAGCTCTTGCCGGCGCGGACGTCCTCGACGCCCGGAAAGCCGACGCGGTTGAGCGCGTCGCGGATCGCCTTGCCCTGCGGGTCGAGGATCTCGCGGCGCGGATAGACGGTCACTCGTGCCTTCACTTACGTCACCTCCAGCCATGGGGTGGGATGGTCCTGCTCGGTGAGCGCCAGGTGCGCCGGGCAAGCCTCCCGGTCCAACGCCTCGCCGATGGCCGCCGCCGCCAGGGCGGGCAGATTATTGGTACGGGAGAGGTGATAGAGCACCACCCAGCGCAGCCGGTCGCCGACCAGCTCGGGGAGGCCTTCGGCGGCCTCCCGGTTCGACAGGTGGCCGTGGCGGCCGGCCACCCGCTGCTTCAGGCTCCAAGGATACGGGCCATTGCGCAGCATGTCGAGATCGTGGTTGGTCTCCAGGACGAGGACGTCGAGATCCTTCAGCCGCCCCCAGGCGAGGCTGGTGCGGCAGCCGAGGTCGGCCACCAGGCCCAGCCGGCGGCCTTGGCGGTCCTCGACGAGCACGCCGATCGGCTCGGCCGCGTCATGGGGCAGCAGGAAGGGCTCGACGACGAAGCCCGCCACCTCGCAGGGCTCGCCGGAGCGGATCTCGACCGCCCCCTCCAGCGCCTCGCCCCGCAAGCCGGCGCCGTCGAGGGTGCCGGCCGTGCCGTAGACCGGCAGCTTGAGCTTCTTCGCCAAGCGTTGCGCTCCCCGGCAATGGTCATTGTGCTCGTGGGTGAGCACCAGGCCGCCCAGCGTCGAGGGATCGAATTCCAGCCGCTTCATCCGCTTCACCATCTCGCGGCAGGAGAAGCCGGCGTCGATCATCAGCCGGTGCGGACCGCTCTCGACGATGACGGCGTTGCCGCCGCTCCCCGATCCCAGGATCCCCACGCGCAGCGGCGGGCCCGCGGGGAGCGCGGGCCTTGGCAGGGACGTTTCGGAGGCGCCGGCAGGCAGGAAAAACTCGAAGACGCTCTGCTGGCCGGCTGATTCGGAGTCGAGCCGGCGACTGGAGGATCGGTTGTACAAGGAGAATGACCGCCCAGAGTGAAAGGTACCACATTTTGGGGGAACCTGCCCCCAGATCCCTAGAACTTGTATTCCTTGCCCTGCTCGAGGAATTCGAGGTCCGGATTGCGCAGCTCCCGGATCTCCTCGTGGATGCGCCGCACGCAAGGCGGCTTGAGGTGGTGCAAGAGGATCGGCACCTTCTTCTCCAGCTTGCGCAGCTCGGCGGCGAGCGTCTGCGGCGTCAGGTGCAGCGAGACGTCCGCCACCCGCTGCAGCGAGTTGTCGAAGCTGGTGTCGATGCACAGGGCCTTCAGGTTGGGAGTGCGGTTGGCGATCTCCCAGAAGCGCTGCGTCGGTCCGGTATCGCTCGACCAGAGGACCGCCGCGCCGTTGGCCTCGATGAGGAAGCCGTGGGTGGGTACCAGATGGTCTACCGGGATGGGTGTGAACTTCACGCCATCGAGCACCACCGGCACCTCGCTCTCGAGCTCGTGGAAGCGCAACGCCGGCACCAGGTGGTTGGGCAGGCGGGTGAAGTCCGGCCAGGTGGCGTTGTTGAACAGGTACTTGCGCAGGGCGTAGATCGTCGCCGCCGAGGCGTAGATGTCGATCGCGCCGTCGCTTTTGCCGTAGACGTTCTCGATGAAGAAGGGCAGGGAGTTCGTGTGATCCATGTGGGAGTGGCTGAGCAGGATCGACTGCACCTCCTTCTGGCGCTCGACGGACAGGGCCTGCGAGAGGGACCCCGCGTCGAGGGCGATCGTGCCGTTGACCAGAAGGCAGGTCATGCGGCACTCCAGGCTCTCGCCTCCGTAGCCCCCAAGGACCTGGATCAGCATATATAGAAAGGATTGTATCCTTCCGGCCACCCGGGTAACAAGCAAGCCGCTGTAGGGGCGCCCCTGCGTGGGCGCCCTGAGGGGCAGGGCGGCCACATAGGCCGCCCCTGCAAAGACGCTCTCCTAGAACCGCGTGCCGATCCAGAACTCGGTTCTGAACCCTTCGTCCTCGAGGCCGACGGGCGGCTTGTAGAGCTTGGCCAGATCCCAGTTGAGGTCGAGGCCGAGGAAGCGGACGGTGATCCCCCAGCCGTAAGAGGCGAGGCCGTCCTTGAAGCGCTTGGCGTCGGAGTCGTAGAGATCGAAGTCCTCGAATTCGTCGTACCAGGCCCCGCCGACGTCGAAGAAGATGACGCCGCGCACACCCTGGAAGGCAACGACCGGCGTGGCGAGGAGATCGATCAACGGGAAGCGGTACTCCACGTTGGCGAAGAATCCGCGGTCGCCGTTGAGCGAGCGGAAGTCGACACCGCGCACGGTATCGAGCCCGCCGAAATAGTAAATGGTCGAGTTGTTGCCCTGGGAAGCCCCCGCGAAGGCCCGGAGAGCAAAGTTGCTGCGGGTCGTCACCTGGATGTACTGCCGGAAGTCGAGGCTGGCAGACTGGAAGAGCGTGCCGCTGGCGCCGAGGTCGGGAGCGTAGGCGACCCCAAATTTCCAGCGGCGGCCGGAGATCGCCCCGTAGTTGGCGTAGACGGCCGAATCGCCCACCAGCGCGCTCTGGACCAGCGGGAAGCTGTCGGAGTTTTCGATGAAATCGAGCGGGGCGCCGGGAAAGGCCTGGATGGGTTGAGCCACTTTCCAGTAAAAGTAGCCAATCCCGAACTCGGCCCGCTGGTAGAAGGTGAACGGATAGGTGATCGTCCCGATGGCGCCTGTCACCTGATAGGTGACGCGCCCGCGGTCGATGCGGTCCTGGATGGGGTCTCCCGTGTTGAAGAACGTCCGGTCGTCGAAGAGATTGACCCCCCATTGCCAGCGCCGCGAGAGGTCGGCGTAGAGGATGTTGAAGTTCGAGAAGCTGTCGATCGAGCTCAGGTTGGCGAAGATCCGCCGGTCGCCCAGGTAGTCCGAGAAGGTGAGCAGGATGTTGCCGAGGTAGCTCTGGTCGCTGTTGACGCCGATGTAGGTCTGGGCGTCCTCGAGGAAGAACTTGTAGCCGGCGTAGCGGCCCTTGTTGGCGTCGTCCAGGCTCACCTGGATATCGGGCTCGAAGTGCGGCAGGTCCTTCGCCAGGGTGGGCTCGGCGGGGATCTCGACGATCTGCGGGGCGGTGACCGGCTCTTCGGTTTCGGTTACGTAGAGGTCGAAGCTCCCCTTCCAGAAGCCGGTGAAGACCAGCCGCTCCTTCTCCTCGGGCTCGCGGAGGACGGTGGGCATGAAGGCGCCGGTCACCACGTCGGTGTACTGCCGGAGCTCGCCGCTCGCGAGGTCGAGGCTGAAGATGTTCTCCGGACCCTGGCGGTCCGAGGTGAAGTAGATCCGCTTGCCGTCGGGCGAGTAGACCGGATCGTTCTCGTTCGATTCGCCGGTCGTCAGCGCCAAACGGGTACCCGGCTTGTCGACAGCGGTGCGGAAGATCTTGGCGAAGCCGCTGCCGACGGAGGAGACGTACGCCACCGTCCGGCCGTCCGGCGAATAGACGGGGGCACCGTCGAACAGCTCGTCGTTGGTGAGGTTGGTGATCGTCCGCGATTCGAGGTCGAGGAGGAAGATGTCGAACTGGCCGTTGCGCCAGGCGGAGAAGGCGATCGTCCGGCCGTCGGGCGAGAACGCCGGCGCGCTCTGCTGCTCGAGATCGTCCATGTCGATGATCTCGCGCAGGCCGCCGTTGAGGACGTCCACCAGCAGCAGGCTGCGCCCCTTCTCGCGGTGCGCGAAGACGGCGATGGTGTTGCCGTCCGACGAGAAGGAGATGTCCCGCCCCATCTTGCGTCCCAACGCGAGCTCCTGGGCCACCAGGTACTGGTATTCGTTCGAGAAGCCGCGGGTCAGGTTGCGGATCAGCGTGCGGTTCCTGGCGTCGTAGAGGACGACGTCGATGTCGCCCTTGTAGGCGGTCAGCGCCGCCACCAGGTCGCCGGAAGGCGAGGCGGCCGGCGAGAGGGTCTCGGTGCCGGTGGGCTGGTCCTCGATGCGGAACACCCGGCCGAAGTCGGAGGGCTCGCCGGTCTCGACGAGCTGCGGCAGATATTTCTTGCGCAGCCAGCGCCGGAATTCGATGTCGAAGTCCTCCGGCTCCAGCTTGAACGCCCGCTTGACGGCGCGGTCCACGCGCGAGCCGATGGTGTTGCGCACCTCGTAGAGGAAGTCGAGGAACCCTTCCTTGCCCCAGCGCTCCTCGACGAAGTCGAACACGGCGTGGCCGAAGCGGTAGGCGAAGAAGCCACCGAAATCCGACCGCGTCACCGAAGGGATGCGGTCGTTGACCACCGCGTCGCGCAGGTACATCTTGTCGCGCTCCGCCTCGTCTTTCGCCATGTAGCTCGCCATGCCCTCCATGAACCAGGTTGGCGGACCCGTGGCCACGGCCTTGGCGAGATTGCCTTGGAACAGCATGTGGTACTGGAAGATGTGGGTCAGCTCGTGCAGGATGAGCTGCATCAGCTCGCCGTCCGGCAGGTCGATCGGCAGCACCATGCGGAAGCGGGCCGGGCTGGCGAAGGCGCCGATGCCCTCGGGGATGAAGTTGAGGATGACGTTGTTCTGCTCGAAGGCCGAGTGCGTGGAGTAGAAGATCAGCGGCACCGGATCCTTGATCTGGAAGTTGAACTCCCGCGAGAGCTGGTCATAGGCGCTCTCGGCGTAGGAAACCACTTTCTGGAGCTGCAGCTCCTCCTGCGTGTAGTAATAGAGATTGAAGTGAGGCGAGTGGTAGATCTGCCATTTGAAGTCCCGGTACTGGATCTTGTTCTTGCCGAACCCTTCGCCGTACCGCGAGGGTCCGAACTGGGCCTGCAGGGGAGCAAGGAACAACAGCAGCGAGCCGACGGCCAAGAGGCCCGCCAGGAACCGGCGATGCGATGAGCGGATCAACGGGATCTCCTTTTGTTCCTATTGCGTGAACAGGATGCGGCTGGCCTCGACCTCTTTCTGCGTGAACACATTGACGATGCGGTCCTCGAGCGACAGCAGGTTCTCGAACATGCCCGCCAGAGGATCCGTGGTCTCGCCTTCGAAGCTCTGGAAGTCCTTGAAGTTGTCCTGATACAGCAGCTCACCCGTGTGCGCGTCGTAGACCTGCAGCAGGATGTCGTACTGGAAGCCGGTCTGCTCGACGAGCACCTGGCGGAGATAGGTGCGGCCGTTGTAGGGAGAGACGTATTCCTCGGTGCGGTAGCCGCTGCGGTCCTGGATGTCGAAGTCGAGCCCGCCGGAGAGGATCAGATCGGCGCCCGTCCGCTCGCCCAGGGCGCGCCAGAAATCGGTCTGCCTGGCGAGCTGCTCGAGGTCGTAGATGGGATAGTCGACGGGCCCGGGCTCGATCACCTTGAGCTCGGTCTCCCGGCGGAGCACCTTGAGCAGATAGCGTTCGAACTCCTTCTGCACGTCGATGTCGCGCCCCTTGATCTTCTCCGCTCCCTCCTGGCTCACCACCAGGAAGGGGGCCACGGCCACCGACTTGCGCCCCTGCAGGTCGAGCTTCGCCCGCTGGGGGAGCGTCAGCTTGACCTCCACCGAGCTGGCGAAGGCGGGGAGGGCGGCGAGGGCGAGGAGGAGCGTCAGGACGAGCGAGCGGTTGCGGTTCATGTCGATTCCTTCCTTGGATCGGCCCGTCCGGTGCGCGGCTCAGCGGGGCGGGCGGTTGTCCGCCGGCGGGGGCGGCACGTCCTCGGGCGTGGACGGTCCCGGCGGCTTCGTCGGCTGGTCCCCCGGCTCGATGGTGATCCCGGGCCCAGGCTTGGGTAACGGAGGCTGCGGTTTCGCCGGTTCGCCCGTCTTGGTCGTCTTGTCGCCCTTGAAGCCCTGGTAGAACTCGACGAAGCGGGAGTAGTTGGTGCGGATGTCCTTGTCGTTGGGCGCCAGCGCGAGAGCCTTCTTGTAATAGTCCAGCGCCTTGTCGAACTGGCCGGCGGCTTCATGGGCGACGCCCAGATTGCTCTGGATGCGGGCGTTCTGGGGCTCGAGCTTCTCCGCCTCGTGGAAGCGGAAGAGCGCCTCGTCCCAGAGGCCGCGGCGCGCCATGTCGACGCCGAACGCGAGCTGCGCGTTGGACTGGTTCGGCCGGCCGTAGCCGGAGCAGGCGGAGAGCACGAGAAGAACGACAAACAGCGGGATGGACGCGGCACGCGAACGCATCGAGTGGGACCTCAGTAGGAACCCCGGTGCGCGAGGAACCGGGTGGATGGATGGGATGGACGCATCGCCCGTGATTTCCGAGGGGCCTAGTATACACAACGCATGCCGGCCCTCCGGGAAGGAAAACCCTAACCCTCGACCCCCTCTCCCGCCCCTCCCATCCCACCTCACCGGGAGAGGGGGAGAAGGACTCCGCCGAAAAAAGGTGAGCGATAAGCGCGGCTTTTTCCGTCTTTATAGGGCGGACCTTACTGGAGGCCGACGCCCATGCCCCAAGCTTCCCGCCGCGAGCTGCTCATCGCCCTGAACGCCGCCCCGGAGATTTCGCGTCCCGCCGCCTACCGCATGGCCCAGGAGCTGGACCACTGGTGCGCTGCCGGCGCGCCGCCCGAGCGCCTGGCCGCCGAGATCGGCGTGCCGCGGGCGCAGATGCGCAAAGCCCTGGCGGCGCTGGAGACGGCTGCGGCGGCCGCCAGCCGGGAGACCGCCGATGCCGAGCGGCTCGGAGGGCGGATCGTGACGCTGGAGGACTCCTCCTATCCGCCCAGCCTGCGCCACCTCTCACCGCCGCCGCCGGTGCTCTACCTGCGTGGCGAGATCCCGCCCGGTCCCGCCGTGGCCATCGTCGGCTCCCGCCGGCCGGATGCCTACGGTCAGGAGGCGGCCGAGCTCTTCGCCCGCACGCTCGCCGCCGCCGGCGTCACCGTCGTCTCCGGCTTCGCGCGCGGCATTGACGCGGCAGCCCACCGTGGCGCCCTCGCGGTGGCGGCTGGCCGGACGCTGGCCGTGCTCGGCTGCGGTCTGGGAGTGGACTATCCCCGCGGCCACGGCCGCCTGGCCGGAGAGATCGCCGGCCGCGGCGCCCTGGTTTCTGAGTTCCCCTGCGCCGCCATTCCCCGCGCCTGGCACTTCCCGCTGCGCAACCGCTCGATCGCGGCGCTCACCGCGGGCACGCTCGTCGTGCAGGCGGCGGTGCGCTCGGGCTCGTTGATCACCGCCCGCCACGCGCTCGACCTGGGGCGGGACGTCTGGGCGGTGCCGGGACGGATCTTCGACGAGAGCTCGCTGGGCGCCAACGGCCTCATCCGCGAGGGAGCCCAGCTCGCCCAGCATCCCGCCGACATCCTCGAGGTGCTGCTTCCCCGCGCCGGCGTGCCGCTGCCGCCGGCCGCGGAGCCCGCACCCGGCTTGGAACCGCCTTCCGGCCTGGCCGGCCAGGTGCTCGCGGACATTCCGCCGGGCTCGACCCGCGTCGCGGAGGAGATCGCCGTCCGGCTCGACGTATCGGTGGACCGCGTTCTCGCCGCGCTGCTCGAGCTGGAGCTCGCGGGTTGGGTCAAACGACTTCCGGGGTCAGTCTACGGGCGGTGATGAGATGGCTCCCCACGATCCGTTGTTCAAGAGACTTCTCCAGGCATTCTTCAGGGACTTCCTCGAGCTCGTGGCGCCAAGGATCGCCACCCAACTGGATCTTTCTTCGCCTGTTTTTCTGGACAAGGAGTTTCCGTCGCCCGGCCCGCCAGAGGTGAGCCGGGTCGTGGATCTGCTCGCCAGGCTCCCCTTGAAAGAGGATGGGAGCAAGTCCTTGTTGGTCCACGTCGAAGTGGAAGCGCGCGCAAGGAAGGGATTCGGCGAGCGCATTCGGAGCTACTACCGCTGGATCCAGACGCGGCACACAGGACAGATTCTCTCGATCGCTCTGTTTCTTCACGGAGGGGAGGCTGGTATCCGCGAAGGAAGGATCGGCGGCGACTTGACCGGGCCTGGACTGACGGAGTTCCGTTACCTCTCCTTTGGATTGTCGAGGTGTAGAGCGGCCGAGTACCTGGCGAAGCCCCAACCTCTCGCGTGGGCCCTTGCTGCGTTGATGGACCGCAGACCGTGGAGCCGTGCTCAGTTGAAGATGAACATCCTCGCTCGAATCGCAGAAGCATCTCTGAGCGCGGACGACGGTCGCGTGCTGGTCAACTGTGTCGAAACTTATCTAGAATTGTCTGCTGGAGAAGCCGAGGAGTTTCGGCTCCTCGCCATTCCGGAGACCCGGAGGGTTGATGCCATGTTGTACGGAATGACCTGGGAAGACAAGATGATCCTCAAAGGCAAAAGCCTTGGAGTCCAGCAAGCGCTCTTGGGACTGCTGGAGGATCGTTTCGGCCCCGTTCCTGACGAGATGAGGGCTCGAATCGAGGAGATCCGTTCTGTGGATCGCCTGACCCGTCTGGTCCAGAGAGCGGCGAAAGCCAAGTCCCTCAAATCCCTGCGGCTCGGCTAACCGGCGGCCCCATCTCCCCGTCCTTCTCCGAAAGGCCGCCTCACCCGCCCGCCTTGCAGCCGCCCCGCGCCCGGTGCTACTGTCCCCGGCTCATCCCGGGCAGGACACCCAAGAAATAAGTCGGCGCCTCCCGGCGTTTCATTGACGCGCTATGGCCAAGAACCTGCTGATCGTCGAAAGCCCCGCCAAGACCCGGACCTTGAAGAAGTTCCTCGGCCGGCAGTACGCCGTCGAGGCTTCGGTGGGGCATATCCGCGACCTGGTCAAGAAGGACATGGGGATCGGGCCGGACTACGAGCCGCGCTACGAGGTGCTCGCCGCCAAGAAGGACGTGGTGAAGAGGCTGCGCGACGCGGCGAAGGAAGCCGAGACCGTCTATCTCGCCCCCGATCCGGATCGCGAGGGGGAGGCCATCGCCTGGCACATCGCCGAGGTCCTCAGCAAGGACGCCAAGGACGTGCGGCGGGTGACCTTCAACGAGATCACCAAGGGCGCGGTGCTCAAGGCCCTCGAGCATCCGGGCGTCATCGATCTCAAGAAGGTGGACGCCCAGCAGGCCCGCCGCGTGCTCGACCGTATGATGGGCTTCCGCCTCTCGCCGCTCCTCTGGGAGAAGGTCAAGCAGGGCCTCTCCGCCGGCCGCGTGCAGTCCGTGGCCCTGAAGATGGTCTGCGACCGCCAGGCCGAGATCGAGGCCTTCCGTCCTGAGGAATACTGGAACCTCGGCGCCGATCTCAAGGCCTCCCAGCCGCCGATCTTCAACGCCCGCCTGCACCGCATCGAGGGCCGCAAGGCCGAGGTCGAAAACGGCGAGCAGGCGGCACGCATCGTCGGCGACCTGGAGAAGGGCCGCTTCACCGTCGCCAAGGTGGAGCGCAAGGAGTCGCGGCAGCGCCCGTCGCCGCCCTTTATCACCAGCCGCCTGCAGCAGGAGGCGGCGCGCCGGTACGGCTTCTCCGTGAAACGCACCATGGCCCTCGCCCAGGGTCTCTACGAAGGGCGCGAGGTCGGCGACCGCGGCTCGACCGGTCTCATCACCTACATGCGCACCGACTCGACCCGCGTCGCCGAGGAGGCGCTCACGGGCGGCCGCGAGCACATCGCCGCCGCCTACGGTCCGGACTCGCTCCCCGAAAAGCCGAACGTCTACCAGTCCAAGGCGGGTGCGCAGGACGCCCACGAGGCCATCCGGCCGACCAGCTTCGACCTGCCTCCGGACGCGGTCCGGGACTTCCTCAAAGAGGACGAGTGGAAGCTCTACAAGCTGATCTGGGACCGCTTCATCGCCTCTCAGATGCTGCCCGCCGTCTTCGACGTCACGCAGGTGGACGTCGAGAACGGCCCGTACGTGCTGCGCGCCTCCGGCAAGGTGCTCAAGCGGCCCGGGTTCCTGGCCGTTTACCGCGAGACCCCGGACGAGGACGCGGGCGAAGAGGCCAACGGCGAAGGCGCCATGCTGCCGCCGCTCGCCGAGGGCGAGACGCTCGATCTGGTGAAGCTCCTCTCCGAGCAGAAATTCACCCAGCCGCCGCCGCAGTACAGCGAGGCCACTCTGGTGAAGGTGCTGGAGGAGAACGGCATCGGCCGCCCCTCGACTTACGCCACCATCCTCTCCGTGCTCACCGACCGCGACTACGTCGATCGCGTGGCCGGGCGCTTCCGTCCCACCCCCCTCGGCCGGCTGGTCAACGACATGCTCCAGAAGGGGTTCAACGACATCCTCAACGAGGGTTACACCGCGGCGCTGGAGGAGCAACTCGACGAGATCGAAGGCGGCCGGCTCGAATGGAAGCAGGCGGTGGCCGATTTCGATCAGAAGTTCAGCCGCGACCTGGAGACGGCGGGCGAGCAGATGCCCAACGTCAAGCGCGAAGGCGTGCCCCTCGACGAGACCTGCCCCGAGTGCGGCTCGCGCCTGCTGATGCGCTTCGGCCGCTTCGGTCCGTTCATCGCCTGCAGCAACTATCCGGAGTGCAAGTACACCCGCAACGTCGAGGAGCCGGCGGCGGCCGAGACGCCCGCGGCGTCCGCCAACGGCGGCGCCGAAGAGGAGATTCCGCCCTGCGAGGTCTGCGGCCGGCCGATGGCGCTCAAGCGCAGCCGCTTCGGGACCTTCTACGGCTGCACCGGATATCCGGAGTGCAAGAACATCCGCAAGACCGGACCCGAAGCCGCGCCGCCGAAGCCCACGGGCGTGCCCTGCCCGGAGTGCGGCAAGGGCGAGATCGTGGAGAAGCGCTCGCGTCGCGGCAAGACCTTCTGGTCGTGCAACCGCTATCCGGACTGCAAGTTCTCGCTGTGGAAGAAGCCGGTGCCGCGCGAGTGCCCGGTGTGCGGCGCCAACTTCCTGCTCGAGAAGGTCACCAAGAAGCACGGCGTCCAGTACGTCTGCAACACCGAAGGCTGCGAGCACGTGGAAGACGCGGCCGAGGTGGAAGTGCCGGCCTGACCTGCCGGCCTGACCGAAGCCGGAGACAACGGTAAGAAGCGGTCGTAGCGGCGGGCCTATGTGCCCGCCGTTTTCGTCCGTGCAACAACAGACGGCGGCCACGTAGGGCCGCCGCTACGACCCTTCGGCGTCTCGTTGTATCCCCTATGAAAGAATCCCCCGCCATGCCCGACCTCCTGATCCACAACCTCGCCGAGGTGGCCACCCCGGAGGGTTCCGAACCGCAGCGCGGGCCGGACCAGCGCCGGGTGCGCCGGATACGCGGCGCCGAGGTGGTCTGCCGCGAGGGCCGCATCGCCTTCGTCGGACCGCCGGAGGAGCGGCGGCGCCTCTTCGGCGAGATGGACGGAGCGGAGCGCCTGGACGGCGGAGGCGGCACGCTGATCCCCGGGTTCGTCGATCCGCATACCCACCTCCCCTGGGCCGGCAGCCGCGAGGAGGAGTTCGCGGCGCGACTGGCGGGCAAGACCTATCAGGAGATCGCGGCGGCCGGCGGCGGCATCCTCTCCACCGTGGCCGCCACGCGCCGGGCGAGCGAGGAGGAGCTCGCCGCGGGCGTCCTGCGGCGGCTCGACCGCATGCTCGCCTGGGGCACGACGACCGCCGAGGCGAAGAGCGGCTACGGCCTCTCCCGCGGCGACGAGCTGAAGCAGCTCCGCGCCGTGCGCCGGGCCGCCGAGAGCCATCCGGTGGATCTCGCCGCCACCCTGCTCGCCGCACACGAGGTCCCTCCCGAGCACCGGCAGGACCGGCGGCGCTATCTCGATCTCATCTGCGACGAGATCGTGCCGGCCACCGCCGAGGCCGGCCTTGCCCGCTTCTGCGACGTCTTCTGCGAGGAGGGAGTGTTCACCGCCGAGGAGTCCCGCCGCGTGCTCGTCGCCGGCGTTCGCCACGGGCTGCTCCCACGGCTGCACGCGGACGAGTTCGTCGACTCCGGCGGCGCCGCGCTGGCGGCGGAGCTGGGTGCGCTCTCGGCGGACCACCTGATCGCCGTCTCGCCGGCCGGCATCGAAGCCCTGGCGCGCTCCGGAGTGACCGCGGTGCTGCTGCCCGGCACGAGCTTCTTCCTCATGAAGCACCGCTACGCTCCCGCCCGCCAGCTCGTGGAGGCCGGCGTGCCTGTGGCACTCGCGACGGACTGCAATCCGGGCTCCTCCCATACCGAGTCGATGCCGATGGTGGTGGTGCTGGCCGTCTTCGAGCTCGGCCTCACCATCGAGGAGAGCCTCACCGCCTCCACCCTCAACGCCGCCTGCTGCCTCGGTCTCGGCGGGGAGATCGGCTCGATCGAGACGGCCAAGCGCGCGGACCTCGTCCTGCTCGACGCGCCCAACCTCCTCCACCTGGTCTACCACTACGGCATCAATCCCGTCGCCGCGGTGGTCAAAGGGGGACGGGTGGTCCGGCGGGCCGGTTGACGTAGAATCGAGCCTTCGCGGCGACCCCAAGCAGTCGATTCCTCAGGAGATCGACGATGAACCCCAAGATCCTCGCCCGTTTTCTCCTCACGGTCCTGCTGCTGGGCGTGGCGATGGCTTCCGCCTTCGCCGGCCAGGAGCAAGGCCGGCCTGAAACCGGCGGCAAGGAGATCGTCACTCCCTCCGGCGTGAAGTATGTAGATCTCAAGATGGGTGAGGGAGGCGAGGCCGCGAACGGCAAGATCGTCGAGGTCCACTACGTCGGCTGGCTGGAGAACGGCACCAAGTTCGACTCCAGCCGCGACCGCGAACGGCCTTTCACCTTCCGCCTCGGCACCGGCGACGCTCTCAAGGGATGGGACGAAGGGCTCCTCGGCATGAAAGTGGGCGGCAAGCGCAAGCTCGTCATCCCGCCCGAGCTCGGATTCGGCAAGCAGGGCGTCGGCAGCGTGGTGCCGCCGAACGCCGTGCTGCTCTATGAGTTCGAGTTGTTGGCGGTGCGGTAAAGGATTCGTCCTGGGTCTTGGGTCTTGAGGAGAAATTCAAGACCCAGGACCCAAGACTCAAGACGTGCTTCTATTTCTCCACCTCGTACACCGGCCGGATATCCACCGGCACGTCCGCCAGGCGCGCGATGGCTTCCCGGATCGGCGGGGTGGCCTTGCCGTAGGTGTCGAGGAAGCGCTTCGTCCCCTCGTAGTCGCCCAGCGCCTGCAGCATCAGCATGTCGTGCAGCAGGTCGCGGATGGCGCCGGGGAACTTCTCGGAGACGGCGCGGAAGCGGCCGTTGGCGTCGATCTCCAGCGCGCCCTTTCCCTGAAGATAGTTGAACTGCGCCACCACACCCTGGCCGTGGGCCTCGTCGACGCCGAAGCGCGCGGCGCGGAAGAGGCCGGCCACGTAGGTGGGCTCCAGCGACCGCCGCAGCTCGGCCGGCATCTCCTTGCGGTCGATGAGGGCGAGGATGTTGTAGACGCCCATCACGTCGGCCTTGGCCTCCTCCAGCGTGCCGAACAGCTCCTTGAGCTCCTTCCGCGCCTCGGTCTTGCGGCCGTTGACCGTGATGGTGCCCGGCCCCAGGCCGTGCGACAGCTCGTGATGGAGCACCTCGTTGAGGTAGGCGTCGAAGGAGACGTCCTTCACCTGCGCCGGATCGAGCACGCGCTCGGCGATGGGCAGCAGGATGCGGTCGTACTTCGCCCGCATGGTGTTGCGCAGCAGCACCTTCTTCGATCCCTTGGCCTCGCGCACCCGCTCGTCGTTGGGCAGGTTGAAGGCGATCGTCTGCACGCCGGCCCGGGTTTCGCCCGAGCTGTAGACCGTATCCACCACCTGGATCGGGCTCTCGGTGCCGCGGTTCAGGTTCTTGTGCTCGTCCGGAATCGGCAGGTTCCGCTCCAGCCACGGCAGCCGCTCCTTGTAGCGGACGAGCGCGGCCGATTCCTCCGGCAGATTGACGGTGACGAAGGCCTCGAAGGAGGCCTTGTAGCCGAAGAGCTCGTCCTCGTAGGTCTCGTACGGACCGATGGTGACCTCCACCGGCGCGTCGAGGTCCATCCAGGCGAGGTCGCTGGCGTAATAGTCGTCGTTTTCGAATGCGGCGGCGCGCAGCTCGAGGAACTTCTTGAGCGAGGCGTTGCCGGTGAGCGCCGCCGCCTCGCGCAGGAGGTTGGCGGCCGGCTTGAGCCACTCGGCGTACTCGCGCGAGTAGGGCACGGCCGTGAGGCTGCGGTCCTGGCCGCGGCGGATCGCCGTCACCGTCGAGGTGAACGTCTCCTTCTCTCCAGGATGCTTGGCGATCCAGCCCTCGAATTCCTCCTTCGTCATGTCCTCCGGATAGGAGCCCGCTCCCGGTGGATGGGGCTTGTCGCCGATGAACGGCTGGCGCTCCGCCAGACGGTCCCAGGGTCCGAAGTTGAGCGTGAAGTATTGGCGCGCCGCCTCCGCGTGCTCGCCCTGGTAGCCCGCGAGCCACTGGCGCATCTCGGGATTGCCGATCCAGGCCTGGCGCAGGAAGATCTCATCCATCAGCCTGGCGGCCTCCACCAGCTTGGCGAGCACCTGCCGGTCCTCGGCGGTGAGCGCCGAGAGGTCCGCCGAGAGAGGAACGGCGGCAAATTGCGCCAGCCGCTTTTGGACGTCAGCCACGATCCGCGGCTCTCCCTTCTGCTCCTGCTTCTGTGGAGCCGTGTCGTTCGAGGCCGCGTTGTCGGCAGCCCGGCAGGCGAGGACAGCCAGGCCCGCCAGGCAGAAGATCATGAGGCGCATGCCTCCTCCTTTCGGTTCGCATTCATCCTTCGTCAAAGAGATGATGGTCCACCTGGATCAGTCGTCCACTTTGAGGTAGCGGTCGTACTGAGCTGATGCGTCGGGCGCTCCACAAGTTGTCGGATTCCTTCCAAGGCCGAAGATGGGTCTTCAGTTTCGAGAGGGATGACGATGATCCGGTCTCCTTCCTGCCGGACTTCTATCTCCTGGACGCCTTCGAGCATCTGCTTTGGGATTGTCACGCCTCGATCTGTGACTTTCATCTTCATGGGTGTTCTCCTCGGTGCCAGAGGTGAGCCCAACGAATATAACAGCGCTCTCCGAGGAGTCGGGAACCTTCGCCTCCGCGTACGATGGCATACCGCTCGCATCCCGGCAAAGCGGATGCCCCTCCACTCTCGGAGGGAGCGCAATGCGAGGATCGAGCCATGGCCGAGAGAGTCAAGCCCTACAAGTCCGGCGTCAACTACTGGCTGCTGGCCACCGATCCGGACGAGTACAGCTATTCCCATCTGGAGCGGGATACGGCGACTGTCTGGGACGGCGTCACCGGTTACGAGGACCTGAAGACCCTGCGCGACGTCGAGCCCGACGAAGAAGCGCTCATCTTTCACGCCGGAAGAGAGCAGGCGATCGTCGGCATCGCCCGCTTCACCTCCGATCCGTATCCCAATCCGCAGGGCACCAGCCCGGATGAGGTGGTGGTCGATATCGTCCCCCTGCGGCGCTTGGAAAGGCCGCTGCTCTTAGCGGAGCTCGAAGATCTTCCGGAGCTCCAGGACTTCGATCTGGTGAACGATCCGGAGCTCTCCGTCGTGCCCGTCTCACCGGAGCTGTGGGATCGGATCCTCGAGCTGAGCGAGGCTGCGCTGGCGCTGTCTACGCAGGAGGATCAGAAGTAGACAGGCAGCAGACGGATCGAAGATTTTGTTGTGGAGAAAGAGACTTGGTGGAGGTGGTGGGAGTCGAACCCACGTCCGAGAAACGCGTATCAGGAGCCTCTACGTGCGTATCCTTCTATTCTAAGTCTCGCCGCGCGTGCTCTGGAAGAAGGCCAACCCGGCACGGCAGCCAGCCTTGCTTTGTATCCGGATGCGTCGCAAGGCCTCCGCATCCATTGATCCGCTTTAGCGTCGTCCCGGTGGGCGCCGCGAATCAAGGCCCACCATCGGGACGTCACGAGCCCTTTTTAGGCCGCGAGGGCGAAGTTATCGTTCGCAGTTATATCTTCCGGTGTTACGAGTGGAAGCTCGACACGCCACCCCTGCTCCGCTTTGTTCCCCGTCGAAACCGGTACACCCCCAAGTTGCCAAAGAACCGAACTGCACCGAGTATAACCTACTGGGTGGAAAGGACATTCCCGCGCCAGCCGTACCCCGGTGGGGGCCGTTGAGACCGGTTCGTGCATCCTCGCCATCCCGGCAGGAGCGATTTGCACCACCGTCTGGACGATTCCCACCTGGGTATGACCTCGTCGCACCGCGGTGCGAGCCCTCTGCACCGCGGTATGGACGGTTCATACCGCGGTATAAGCGGGTCCCACCGCGGTATGGCCGGGCTATACCGAGGTGGGAGTCTCTCATACCGCGGTGTAGCCCGGTCCCACTGAGGTATGGATGGCTCATACCGCGGTATTTGGCGCCTACACCGCGGTATGGCGGCCTCATACTGCGGTGGAGACGGCCCACACTTGGGTGGGAGCCGTCCGTACCGCGGTGTGGACCGTCGCCACCGCGGTACCAGCCGCCCTTACCGCGGTGGCGATCCACCACCACTCAGTGGAGATCCCGGCCAGCCCGGTGGAGCTCCTCGGCGGCGACCGCGACGGCGGCCAGGAACTCGTCGGGGCCGCTGGTGCGCAGGCGCGAGACCACCAGAAACCAGCCGCCGAGCGCCAGGATGGCTCCGAAGGGGGCCACCGCGATCAGCTTGGGGTAGAAAGGCCATAGCAGGGTGAGCAGCCCGCCGGCGGCGGCCAGGAGCAGCACCATCACCGAGGCGGTCTGGACGTAGTAGACCGATGATTCCGGCAGAAAGATCACCCGCGAGCCGTCTGTTGCATCCCGGATTTCTACTACGCCAGTCACGAGCCCCCGGCGGATTCCGGCGACGACCGGCAGGTGTAGCTTTCCGCCGGCCCCTTCGGGTTGGAATTCCGCGCCCCAGTCCTCAGCCGTCCGGCGGACGGCGGCGAGCGCTTTCTCCGCCGGGACCGCCAAGTCGATGGCGTGCTCCGCCACGCGTTACGCGGCCTTCTCGACCAGCAGCTCGTCGAGGAACTCCTCGACCGTGGTGAGGAAGGTCTGGACGTCGGGGAGCTGGTTGATCGCCTGGCGCAGCTTGCGCCCGTTGGGCAGGCCGTGGGTGTACCAGCCGGTGAACTTGCGCAGCTTGTGGAGGGCGAACGTGGAGCTCTCCCGCTCGGCCACCATATGGAAGTGCTCCAGGATGAGATCGCGCCGGTCGGCGAGCGTCGGCTCGCTGACCCGGCTGCCGTCCAGGCGCGCGGCGATCTGCCGGAAGATCCACGGGTTCTTGGTGGCGCCGCGGCCGACCATGACGCCGTCGCAGCCGGTCTCGGCCATCAGGCGCAGGGCGTCCTCGGGCTCGCGCACGTCGCCATTGCCGATCACCGGGATGGAGAGCGCCTCCTTGAGACGGGCGAGATGGCTCCAGTCGGCCTCGCCGGTGAACATCTGCCGCGCCGTGCGCGCGTGCATGGCTACCGCGGCGACGCCGTTGGCCTCGCAGATCCGCCCCAGCTCGAGATAGTTGCGGCGGCCGTCGTCGAGCCCCAGGCGGAACTTGACCGTGAGGGGGATCGAGATGGCGTCGCGCACCGTGCGGATGATGGACTCGGCCAGTTTCAGATCACCCATCAGAGCGGCGCCGGCGCAACCCTTGAGCACCTTGTTGGCCGGGCATCCCATGTTGATGTCGCAGATGTCGGCCCCCAGCTCCTCGACGACGAGGGCGGCCTCGCGCATAGTGGCCGCGTCCGAGCCGTAGATCTGGATGGCGAGCGGGCGCTCCTCTTCGCTGAAGTACATCAGGTCGCGGGTGCGCTGGTTGCCCTGGACGATGGCCTTCGAGGAGATGAACTCCATCGATACCACGCCCACGCCGCCGATCCGCCGCACGATGAGGCGGAAATCGCGGTCGGTCACCCCGGCCATGGGCGCGAGCCAGAGCGGAGGATCGATGCGGTGAGGGCCGAGGTGGACCATGGCGGGGAGATTTTAGCTCGCCGGAGCGGTTGCAACTCTTCTCGGGTTCCGCACGCCGAGCGCGACCGCCAGGAGGCCGGCGGCCGCGCACAACGAAAGCACGGCGGCGAGCTCTTCCGGCCAGGCGCTGATCTCGAGCACGACGCGGTGGCGCCCGGCCGGGACCACGACTCCCAGGAGGGCCAGATCGGCCGGCAGCACCTGCAGGCGACGGTCTCCCGCGTGCGCCTGCCAGAAGTTCTGGAACGCCCGCTGAACGACCAGGAGCCCACCGCCGCCAGCCACGTCCACGACCAGACGATCCGGGCTCGCGGCGAGCAGGCGGACTCGGGCGCCGGGTCGATGGGGGACGGCCAGCGGGAGCACCGCCGTTGCGGCGGGCTCCGGCCGGCTGCCCAGGAGCTCGAAGGCCCGCCGCGGGGATTCCGCCGCCAGGACCCGTTCCGGCCACCAGGCCTGAGGGGCCGGCGCGGCAATCCTGTAGAAGAAGAGGGGGTCGCCCGAAAATTCCTGGCGCAGGAGGCGGGCGTGCCGGCTGGCGACCGGCGCGGGCGAAACCAGAATGCGGGCGCCCAACGCGCGGCACCAGCCGATCCGCTCATCCCAGCTCGCCCGTGACAGGCGGTAGAGCAGCAGGGTGTAAAGCTGATGGTGCATGCCGTCGATGTTCGGAGCCGCGGGATACGAGCGGCCTTCCAGGATTCCCGGGGTCGGGCCCAAGCTGAAAGCCTCGCGCTGAACCTGCCAGGAAGGGCCCTCCGCGCCGGGAGGAACCGAGGGGCGCAATCCCCACGACGGATAGGTCTGTTCGACGGGGAGGACCGGCCCGCTATCTGGACCATCTGGAGCCCCCGCGAGGGCGCGGATCCTATCCGTCCTCTCCAGAAAAACCAGCGGTTGAAGCTGGAGGAGGGCCAGCAGCTCCACTCCCAGGAGCGCGCCGGCCGAACGCCGCCGCACACCCCAGGCGGCGAGCCCGCAAAGGAGCGCCGCGACGACCAGACCGGAGAGCAGATGCTGCCGCGCCGGCGCCGGTTCTCCCCGGGGCACGCCGAGCCAGGTGCTGACCGTGGCGGCCGCGGCGGCGAGGAGCGCGCCGGTTGCCGCCATGCGGAAGGCGCTCCGCTCGCCTCCGGCGACGACGCGGTCCAGGCCTTCTCCGGCCAGCAAGGGCAGAGCGAGCGCCGTCCAGACGATCAGCTTCTCCGGCGAGCGGAATCCACCGGCGAACAGGATCTGGAGAAGATTGGCGGAGAAGCGCCCGATGCAGGCCAGCGCGAGCCCTCCGAGCGCCAGGCCGGCGAGGGGCGGCCGGCGCCTGGCGCCGGCGAACGCCAGGATCAGCGCCACGGCGCCGAAATACAAGCTGAGATAGAGACGGGGAGGCACGCCGAAGGCCCAGAGGCCCCGGTCTCCCGGAAAAGCGGGCAAACCGAAAGGGAAGGGAAGGGCGAGCTCCAGCAGCCGGCCCGGCTGGAGCGTGAAAGCCGCCACTTCCTTGGGCAGCATTCCGTAGCCGAAGCGGAAGGTCCAGTGCGCGATCCGCAAGGTGGCCACGATCTGCGGCAGGGAGACCAGGATTCCGGCCGCCACCACGGCGGCCGCCGTCGCCAGGCCCCGGCGCCAGCCATGGGCGGGGATCGCGACGGCGACCAAAGGGACGACTCCCAGCATCACCACGGGATCGGCGGCCAGGAGCGCGAGCCCCAGCGCGATGCCGCCGAGAGCGACTCCCCTCCTGCCGCCGCGCACGCCGCCGAGCAGCACCAACGGCAGCCAGGCGGCGGCGGTGGCCACGGTATAGAAGCTGAGGACCGAGAGCATCCATCCCGAGCCGGCGTAAGCAAGGCCGGCGAGCAGGGCCGCCGGCTTGCTCTGCGCCAGCGCCCGGGCGAGCAGCGCCATGTTCATCCCGGCGAGGAGCCAGTGCAGGCAGAGGTGCAGGTTGAACGCGGTCCAGAAGGGCAGCGCCAGGTAGAGAAGGTTGCCGGGGTAGAAGGCCATGCTGTTGGGATCGCCGCGGAAGGGTTGCCCGAGCGCCCAGGTGGGATTGGTGGCCGGAATGCGGCCCTCCCTGAGCTGGGCCGCGCCGAAGGCCTTGAGAGGAATGAAAAGCTGGGAGAGGTCGCGGAAGTAGAACGTCACCTCTCCGGAGGCCGTCGCCAGGCACACCGCGAGCCACAGCACGAGGGCTGCAGCGAGGACGAAAAGCCAACCGGCGGGGGGGTGAAGGGAAGAGAGCGGGCGTTTCGTCACGTCCCGCCCCGCACCGTGCTTCCCAGCCAGGTCGAGAGCAGAGCGGCGATCACCGCCCACTGCAGCCCGCCGGCGACCAGGCTCCAGGTCAGCAGCGGCGTGCCGTCCAGGTGCAGGTAGGCGAGGGAGATGGGGAAGTCGATCCAGGCGAGGACGTTTCCGCGGCCGAAGCTGCCCCAGGTGCGCCAGACCAGAATGGCCGTGACCAGGTGGAGCAGGTAGCCCACGATGAGGGCTGCCACCGCGGCGCGGCGCCAGGGGTGAAGGATGGGGCGCACAGGGATAGCATATCCTTGCCGGTCAGACACTGCTTCAAGACCCGGGACCCAAGGCCCAAGACTCCTCATCTCCTATGCCCTGGTACAAGAAATGGTTCGGCGAGGAGTACCTGGAGCTGTACTCCCACCGCAACGAGTCCGAGGCCGAGGAGCACGTCGACTTCGTCGAGCGCCACGTCGGAGGACCGCGGCCGCGGGCGGTGCTCGATCTCGCCTGCGGCGCCGGCCGGCATACGGCGGTGCTACGGCGGCGAGGCTACCGCACGCTGGGAGTCGATCTGTCGCTGACCCTGCTGGCACGGAACGAGCTACCGCGGGTGGCGGGCGACATGCGGTTGCTGCCTTTCGCGGCCGGCAGCTTCGACTGGGTGCTCAACTTCTTCACCTCCTTCGGCTACTTCGAGGCTGAACGGGAGAATTTCCGCGTGTTGGAGGAGGTCGTGCGCGTCCTCGCCCAGGACGGGCGGTTCCTCATCGATCTGATGAATCCGGGAGCGGTGCTGGCGTGCCTCAAGCCCCGCGATTCGCAGGTGCTGGACGGCCGCGAGGTGGAGATGGAGCGCTGGTACGACGCCGGCCGCAAGCGGCTCAACAAGCGTATCGTGGTGAGCACGCCCGGCGAGCCCTCGCGCGCCTTCCTCGAGAGCGTGCGGCTTTACGAGCCGGAGGAGGTGACCATCGGCCTGCGCTGGGCGGGCCTCGAGGTCGCGGCCCTCTTCGGCAACTTTCAGGGAGATCCTTACGAGCGTGACAGCGAACGCCTCATCCTCATCGGTTTCAAGCCGGCCTGACCTCGCGGTGGACCTCGCGGCGGCGCGGCTCCTCGCGCCCCTGCCCGCCGCCTGGCTCGCCGGCCGCGACCTCGATCTGCTGGCGCCGCTGCGCTTCCTGCCGCCCGGCGGCCTGCCGTCCCTCGCCGCTCCGGCGGCCGCCAGCCGCCGCGAGCTCGCCCAGGCGCTCGCCGTCGCCAATCGGGCCTACGGCAACGAGAACGCCGACCGTCTCGCGCAGCGCTTCGCGGATCCGGCGGCGCGCGTCGTGGTCACCGGCCAGCAGCCCGGGCTCCTCGGCGGCCCGCTCTACTGCCTGGCCAAGATGATCGCGGTTGGGCGTTGGGCCGAGGCGCTGGAGGCGGCGGGCGAGCCGGCGGTGGCCGTCTTCTGGGTGGCGACCGAGGACCACGACTGGGCCGAGGCGACGCAGACGGCGGTGCTGGCGTCCGACGGTCCGCGCGCCTTCGACCTCGGGCCCGATCCCCAGCCGCTGGCGCCGCTCGGCGTGCGCACCCTGGGGCCGACGGTCGAGGACGTGCTGCGCGGCATCGCCGCGGCCCTGCCCGGAGATTTCTACGCCGAGTGGCTGGGCACCATAGCCCGCTGGTACCGGCCGGACGCGCGCTTCGGCGAGGCGTTCTGCCGCCTCATGGCCCACCTGCTCGGCCCCCGCTGCCCGCTGCTGCTCGACGCCATGGACCCGGCACTCAAGGCGGCGCAGCGGCCATGGCTGCGGCGGCTCGTCGAGCGCCGGCGCGAGCTGGAGGAAACGCTCGCCCGCCGCGACGCCGAGATCGAGGCGCGAGGCCATCCCCTCCAGGTGAGCCCGCAGCGCGGCGCGAGCCCGCTCTTCCTGCTGCGCGGCGGCGAGCGGCGGCGCATCGAGTGGCGCGGCGAGGAAGGCTTCGCGCTGCGCGGCGGCGAAGGAGAGGCGGAGACGATCGCCGGCCTACTGCAGATCGTGGAGGAGAACCCCGCCGTCGTCTCGCCGGGCGTGCTCGCCCGCCCGGCGGTGCAGGACGCGGTGCTCGGCACCTCTCTCCAGGTGCTGGGCCCAGGCGAGCTCTCCTACATGGCGCAGGCCGCCGCCACTCATGAGGTGCTGGAAGTGGAGGCGCCCTGGGTGACCCTGCGGCCGCAGACGCTCGTCCTCGAAGCCAAGCAGATCGAGAAGCTGGAGGATCTGGGAATCCCTCTCGCCACCCTGCTGGGCGATCCGGCGGCAGTCGACCGCTGGCTCGCCGAGCGGGTCGGCGGCGACCTGGTGGGACCGGCGCGCCGCCGCGTCGAGGAGGCGCTGGCGGCGCTGCGCGAGCCGGCCCTCGCCGCCGACGCCAATCTGGAGCGGCCGTTCGAGAAGACGCGCGAGCAGATCCTGCGCGCCCTCGACCTCTTCGGCGAGAAGGCGGTGGCCGCCGCCGCCCGCCGCAACGAGGTGGAGGGCCGCCGCGTGCAGCAGCTCCGCGAGACCTGCCAGCCGCTCGGCAAGCCCCAGGAGCGCATCGTCTCCTCGGCGCATTTCCCGGGAAAGTACGGCCGGGAATTCGTAGAGAGGTATTGGGAGCAGATGGAGCTCGACGGCGCGCGCCTGCAGGTGATCGTGCCATGAGGGAACGACTATGAAGCTCGACGTGCTCGCGATCGGCGCCCACCCGGACGATGTGGAGCTGGGGTGCGGCGGAGCCCTGGCGTTGCTGGCGCGCGGCGGGCGGAAGGTGGGCATCCTGCACCTGACCCGCGGCGAGCGCGGTACCCGCGGCACGGAGGAGGAGCGGCGGGCGGAGGCCGAGCAGGCGGCCGAGGCACTGGGCGCCGCGGCGCTCGACTTCCTCGATTGCGGCGACGGCGGCCTGCGCAGCGGCGAGGCCGAAGAGGACGCGCTGATCGCCGTCCTCCGCCGCTGGCGGCCCGAGCTCGTCCTGGGACCGACGCCGCACGACCGCCATCCCGATCACAAGCGCTCCCACCAGCTCGTCGAGGCGGCCTGCTTCTACGCCGGCCTGGCAAACCGCGCCCGCGAGTCCGGCCCGCCACACCGGCCCGCGGCCGTCTTCTCCTACATGCAGCACGATCTCTTCCCGCCGAGCTTCATCGTCGACGTGACGGCCGCCTGGGAGGCCAAGCGGGAGTCTTTGCGCGCCTATCGCAGCCAGCTCTATCAGCCGGACCAGAAAGAGGACGGCAATCCGTTCACCAAGATCTCGACGCCGGAGTTCTGGCACGCCGTCGAGGGCCGCGCCCGGCACTTCGGCCTGCTCGTCGGCGCCACGTACGGCGAGCCGTTCTGGAGCCGGCAGCCGCTGGCCGTGGCGGACCCCATGGCCATCCTGCCCGGAGGTGTGCGTTGAGGATCGGCATCAGTTGTTACCCGACTTACGGCGGTTCCGGCATCGTCGCCACCGAGCTCGCCATGGCGCTCGCCGAAGGCGGCGACGAGGTGCACGTCATCAGCTATGCGCTGCCCTCGCGGCTCTCCTTCCTCAACGCGCGGACCTTCTTCCACGAGGTGGTCACTCCCACCTATCCGCTGTTCGACAACTATCCTCCTTATTCGCTGGCCCTCTCCACCAAGATGGTCGAGGTGGCCCGCCATGCGCCGCTCGACGTGCTGCACGTCCATTACGCCATTCCGAACGCCGTCTCGGCGGTGATGGCCCGCGAGATCGTGGCGCCGCAGCCGCTGCCGATCGTCACCACCCTCCACGGCACCGACGTCACCCTGGTGGGCAACGATCCCAACTACCTCGAGACCACGCGCTGGGGCATCCTGCAGAGCAATGCCGTGACCGCTGTCTCCGAATCGCTGCGGCGCACCACCGTCGAGCAGCTCGGCATCTCCAACCAGATCGACGTGGTGCCCAACTTCATCGATCCGGCGCGTTACGAGCAGGCCCGGAACGGACCGGGAGCGCGCCGTTGGGGCAAGCCCGGGGAGCACCTGCTGGTCCACATTTCGAACTTCCGGCCGGTCAAGCGGGTGATGGACGTCGTCGGCGTCTTCGAGCGGGTGATGCGCAAAGTCCCCAGCCGCCTGGTGCTGGTGGGCGACGGCCCGGACCGCGGCAAGGTCGAGCAATACTGCCGCGAGAACCGCATCTGCGGCTCCATCAGCTTCATCGGCAGCCTGCCCTTGATCGAGGAGGTGCTGGTGGGAGCGGACCTCTTCCTGCTCCCCTCGGAGAGCGAATCGTTCGGCCTCGCCGCCCTGGAGGCCATGAGCTGCGAGGTGCCGGTGATCGCAACGGACGCCGGCGGCCTGCCGGAAGTAGTGGTGCACGGCGAGACCGGCTTCCTCTGCCCGGTGGGAGACGTGGACGCCATGGCGGCGGCGGCGCTGCGGCTGCTCTCCGACGAGGACCTGCGGCGGCGGTTCGGCGCCGCGAGCCGGCGGCGGGCGGTCGAGCAGTTCAGCCAGAAGGCGATCGTCCAGCGCTACCGCGCCATCTACGAGCGGGTGACCGGCCTGCCCTGAGCTCGGCGTGGCCTCCTATCCCGCTCCCGCCGGGGAGTCCCGCGCCGAGATCCGCGAGAAAGGCTCGCGCTTCCTGGCGGTGATCGGGCCGGCAGCGGACGAAGCGGCGGCAAAGGCCGTCCTCTCCTCTCTGCAAAGGGAGTTTGCGGACGCCACCCATCACTGCTGGGCCTGGCGGCTGGGCTCGCCGCCGCGCGAGCGCAGCTCCGACGCCGGAGAGCCGGCGGGCACCGCCGGCGTGCCGATCCTGCAGGTGCTCCGCGGCGCCGGCTTGTCGGACGCGCTGGCGGTGGTGGTGCGCTGGTTCGGCGGCGTCAAGCTGGGCAAGGGCGGCCTCGCCCGCGCCTACGCGGCGGCGGCGCGCGAGGCCCTCCAGGGGCTGCCGGTGGCCGTGCGGGTGCCTAGGGCGCGGCTCGCCGTCGAGGTCCCTTACGAGAAGGTGGGCGCCGTCAAGCGCCTGCTGCGGCCGCCGGAGATCGAGCTGGAGAGCGAGGAGTACGGCGCCGCCGCCCGCCTCGTGCTCGCCGTTCACGAGGAGCGGCTGGCGGCGTTGCGCGAGGCGCTGGCAGATCTTGGCGTCGTTGTATAGACTCGCGTGCAAGCTAGCCCCATGGATGATTCCCTGAAAGGAGAGGTCCGCGATGAGTGAACCGAACGTTCCGCCGCCGCCGTCCTACACGCCGCCGCCTCCGCCCGCCGGGACCCCGCCGCCGCCGGGAGCGGCGAGCCCGAACCGGGGCTTGATGCTCGTCCTCGCCTATCTCGGCGTCCTGGCGGTGATCCCGCTGGTGGTCGAAAAGAACGATCCCGAGGTGCAGTGGCACGCCAAGCACGGCCTGGTGCTGCTCGTCTGCGAGATCATCCTCGGCATTGTCATCGGCATCATCACCCACTTCGTGCCGTTCGCCGGCTGCGTCCTGTGGCTCATCTGGCCCCTCATCTTCATCTTCCACATCTTCCTCATCGTCAAGGCGGTCAACGGCCAGCGGATCCTGATTCCTGGCATCAGCGAGTACGCAGACCGCTTCTAGGCAACTCACGAGGGCGGAGGGACAGGCAGATGAGCGTTGCGAATGCTGGACAACCGCAGTCGGCGAGCACCCAGGCGATCATGTCGCTCGTCCTGGGTATTCTCAGTCTCGTTTGCTGTCCGCTCCTGGCGCCGATCGCCTGGTACATCGGTAGCCAGGAACAGAAAGCGATCCGCGAGGGACGCGCTCCCGCCGCGGGCGAGGGGATCGCGAAAGCCGGATTGATCCTGGGCATCATCGGCACCATCTGGATGGTCCTGGTCGTGCTCTGGATCTTCCTCTGGGGCGGCATGGCGGTGGTCTCCACCATGATGAACCGCTAACAGGCATGGCGAGCCCGGCCGCGCGGCTCTGGCTTCTCGCGGGGCTCGCCGGAGCCGCCGGGCTCGCCATCCTTCACGTCTGGATGCCGTCGGGGGATCCCGCGAGCGCGATCTGCCTCAGCCGGCGGCTCCTGCATCTTCCTTGTCCCGGGTGCGGCATGACCCGCGCCTTCGCGCATCTGGCCAAAGGTGAATGGGCCGCCGCCTTGCGCGATCACCCCCTGGCGCCGGCGGTGGCCTTGCAGATGATTCTCGGGTGGGCTGCCTGGGGTCTGGCGGCTGTGGCGAAGCGGCCCCCGCGTCTGCCGTTCCAGCTCGAATCCCTCCTTCTCGCCAACGTCGCCGCGCTCGCTGCTCTGTGGCTGGGACGAGTCGCCACGGGCACCCTTCCCTGGTAGGGCATTAAGCTCGCGTCATGGAGCAGGTCCGCCGCCGCCGGCTGAAGGCGTGGATCATCGTCTTCGGGTTGCTCCTCGCGCTGGGCCTCGATCTCGTGCGGGCACCGCGGAACCAGCTCACCGCGCGCTTTCTCGTGGGCTCCATCCATCTCTACCAGGCCACCTTGTCGCCCGCCCTCGGGGCGGCGGGTGTGCGCTGCCGCTTCAAGCCGAGCTGTAGCCACTACGCCGAGGGAGCGATCCGCAAGTACGGCGCCTGGAGGGGGAGCTGGAAGGCCGCATGGCGGGTGCTCCGCTGTGGCCCCTGGACGCCGGTGGGGACGGTAGATTATCCGTAAGGAAGTGCGATGCCCGCTCCATCGGCTTTCTTTGCTACATTGGCTCCATGCAGCCCTCCGACCAGACCGATCTGTTCCTCTCCCTCACGCCCGAGAAGGTGCTGGCGGCGGTCGAGGCGGGCGGCCTCGCGTGCAATCCCGTCTGCTATCCCTTGAACTCCTTCGAGAACCGCGTCTACGAGGTGGAGCTGGCGGACCGCTCCCGCGTGGTGGCCAAGTTCTACCGGCCGGCGCGGTGGAGCGAGGAGCAGATCCTCGAAGAGCATCAGTTCCTGGAGGACCTCGCCGCCGAGGAGTTGCCCATCTGCACCATGCGCCCGTTCCCGGGGGGCGGCACCCTGCGGCGCATCGACGGCATCTTCTACTGCCTCTCGGACCGGCGCGGCGGCCGTGCGCCCGACGAGCTCGACGAGGCCACGGCGCGCCGGCTCGGCATGCTGGTCGGGCGCCTGCACAACGTCGGCGCGCGGCGCGAGGCCCGGCATCGGGTGCGGCTGACGGCCGACACCTACATCCGGGAGGACCTCGACTGGCTGGAGGCGCACGAGGTGCTGCCGCGCCATCTTCACGACCGTTACTTCGACACGGCCCTCGGCATCGCCGCGCTCGCCGACCGCCGCATGGAAGGGGTGCCCGTCCACCGTGTGCACGGCGATCTTCACCTGGGCAACATCCTGTTCCGCGACGGCTTGTTGCGCGTGCTGGACTTCGACGACATGGTGGTGGGCCCGGCCGTGCAGGACCTCTGGCTGGCGCTCCCCGGCCGCGACGCCTACACCCTCGCGTTGCGCGAGCGGTTTCTCGAAGGCTACCTCCAGTTCCGCGATTTCGACCGCGCGACCCTCGTGCTCATCGAGCCGCTGCGCGGCCTGCGCATCGTCCACTACGCGGCCTGGCTCGCCCGCCGCTGGCACGATCCGGCCTTTCCGGCCGCCTGGCCGCACTTCGGCACCCTGGAGTACTGGGAGCGGGAGACGCAGGACCTCGAAGAGCAGCTCGCCGTCATCCGCGGCGAGCTGGCGCCGGAAGACGCCGAGGCCCGTCTCACCGAGGAGGGCGCGGCCGAGGAGGAGCCGACGCTGACGAATAAGGATTACTTCTGGGATTGGGAGGGGTAAGGCCTCCTGGGAACGCCGGCGCTCCCAGGGGCGCTGTGCTACCATCCCGCCGCCTTACGGCTCGGCGGAGACGCGATGGAAATCTACGAGAACATCCTGCATACCCTGGGGAACACTCCCCTGGTGAAGCTCGGCCGGTTTCACCCCGGGCCGAGCACGCTGGCGGCCAAGATCGAGGCGTTCAATCCCGGCGGCAGCGTCAAGGACCGCATCGGCATCGCCATGATCGAGGCGGGCGAGAAGGCCGGGCTCTTGAAGCCGGGCGGTACGATCGTCGAGCCCACCTCCGGCAATACCGGCGTCGGCCTCGCCATGGCGGCCAACCTCCGCGGCTATAAGTTGATCTGCACCGCGGCCGACAAGATCCCCAAGGAGAAGATAGCGCTGCTCGAGGCCATGGGAGCGGAGGTCATCACCTGCCCGACCAACGTCGAGGCGGACGATCCGCGCTCCTATTACAAGACGGCGGAGCGCATCCGCGACGAGCAGGGGGCCTACCTTCCTTACCAGTACTACAACCAGGCCAATCCCGAGGCTCACTACCGCACCACCGGCCCCGAGATCTGGCGCCAGACCGACGGCAAGATCACTCACTGGGTGTGCGGCGTCGGCACCGGCGGCACCATCAGCGGCGCCGCCAAGTTCCTCAAGGAGCAGAACCCGGCCATCCGCGTGGTCGGCGTGGACACGGTGGGGAGCGTCTACGCCTACTACTTCGAGCACCGCGAGCTGCCCCCGGCGGAGCAGATCCATCAGTACCTGATCGACGGCATCGGCGAGGATTTCATGCCCTCCACCGTGTGGTGGGACACTATCGACGAGATCGTCACCGTCGACGACAACACCGCCTACAAGGCGACGATGGAGCTGGCGAAGAAGGAATCCGTCTTCACCGGCTCCTCCGGAGGCGCGGCGGCGGCGGGCGCCCGCCAGGTGGCCCAGAGGCTGGGCGCGGACGGCCTCGTGGTGACCCTCTTCCCCGACTCCGGCGAGCGTTACCTCTCCAAGCTCAACAAGACCTGGATGCGGGAGAAGGGTCTGCTGGACGCGTGAGAGTGTCCCGAGCGCGCGCGTCCGCCATCCTCCTCCTATCCCTCTCCCTCGCGAGTTGCCGCAGCGCAGGTGTTCCGGCGCCGAAATCCTCCGCGCCGGCGACCACCCAGGCCGAGGTCAAGGCGGAGCCTCTGCCGCCTCTCGATCACGCTCCCCTGCTGCGCGGCCGGGCCGCCACGTATCTGACGCCGGAGGATCTGGTGCTGGGAATCGAGATCGGCGGCGACGCACGGGCCTACCCGCTGCGCATCCTCGACCGGCACGGCGTGGCCAACGAGACGATCGGCCGCATTCCGGTCGCCTTAACCTGGTGCCGTCCCTGCGGCTCCGCCGCTCTCTACCAGACCGATACGCCTCGCGGCACGCTGACCCTCGCGTCTTCGGGCTACCGCGAGGGGGACCAGCTCCTCGCCGACCGCGAGACCGGCACCCTGTGGAGCCAGCTCACCGGCAAGCCGGCCAAGGGCGCGCTGGCGGGCTCCGGCATCGAGCTCCAGCTCCTGCCGGTGGTGCTGACCACCTGGGGGAGGTGGCTGGATCTTCACCCGGAGACGCGGGTGCTCTCGCCGGAGACCGGAGATCAACCGGAATCCCCGGACCCCGGCCCGGAGACGTCCTCGATCTATGGACTCGTCGCCGGAGACGTCGCGAAGGCGTACCCCATCGATCGCCTGGCCCAGGAGAAAGTGGTGAACGACGAGCTGGCCGGGCGGCCGGTGGTGCTCGTCTGGGAGCCCGGAGCGGACGCGAAAAACCGCACCATCCGTGCCTTCGAGAGAGGAGACCGCACCTTCGCCCCCAACGAGCGCGCGTTCATGGGCCTGATTTTCCTCGTCGACCAGGAGGGCCACCCCTGGCGTGTCGGCGAAGAGGCCCTGACCACGCCGGACGGCAAAAGCCTTCCCCGCCTTCCCGGCCGCTTGTCCCTCCGCTCCGGATGGCTGGCGGCCCACCCCGCGACGCTGATCTACGGACAGGCAAGCACCCCGTAATCCTCAGAACACGATCGTCCACCCTCGGCAAGCCTTTTGCAGTCCATTCGCCCACGCCTGCCTCGCTGACTCAAGGCGGCGGTATTGATGCGTCGTCCGAAACCGCAGAATCTCTGGAACATCGTCCGGGAGACGATCGCCAACTGGAACAAGCACGGTGCGTCCGCGCATAGCGCGGCCCTGGCCTATTTCTCCCTCTTCTCCATGGCGCCGGTGTTGATCCTGGTTATCGCGCTCTCCGGCCTGGTGTTCGGGGCGGACGCGGTTCGGGGGCAGATCGCGCGCGAGCTCAGCCGTTTCATCGGTCCGGACGGCGCATCGATGGTGCAGGAGGTCGTGGCCGCGAGCGCCAAACCGAGAGCGGGGCGGACCGCCGCCGCCTTCGGCATCGTCACTCTGCTGCTCGGCGCCACCGGCGCGTTGATGCAGCTCCAGGACACCCTCAACACGGTCTGGGAGGTCATTCCCAAGCCGGGCTTCTTCCTCAAACGGCTGCTCTGGAAGCGGCTGCTCTGCTTCATCCTCATCCTCGCCGTCGGCGGAGTCTTCCTCCTCTCGCTCGCCGCCAGCGCCGGCATCGCCCTGCTGCAGCGGATCCTCGAGGCGAGGCTGGAAGTGGCGCTCTCCACCCTGGTGGGCGGAGCGGACGTGGTGCTCTCCTTTCTGCTGATGACGGCGCTCATCGCCTTGATCTACCGCATCCTGCCGGACGTCCGGCTCTCCTGGCGCGATGTGGCCTGGGGATCGATGTTTACCGCGGTCCTGTTCTCGATCGGCAAGTACGCCATCGGCTTCTACCTGCAGCGCACCAACATCGCCTCGACCTATGGCGCCGCCGGCTCCCTGGTGCTGATCCTGATCTGGGCCTACTACTCCGCGCTCATCTTCCTCCTCGGCGCCGAGTTCACGCGGGTCCACTCCCGCCGCTATCGGGAGGGCCGCGCGGTTCCGGAGCCCGGAGCGGTCCGCGTGGCCACCGTCAAGGTGCCCGTCGAAGCGGCTCGTTGAGAGGCGGACGATGATGAGGAACGTTCATTTCTCGCTCGCCCTCGGCCTCTGCCTCGCCTTCCTGGCCTCGCCGCTCGGCGCCGCGCGGCTGAAGGTGGAGGTCGACGGGGTGAAGCGGGACCTGGAGCGCAACATCCGTTCGGTGCTCAGCCTGGAGAAGCTCGACCGCGACGAGATGACGGAGGAGCGCATCCGCCGGCTGCACGCCGGCGCGCAGGGAGAGATCGAGGAGGCCCTGCAGCCCTACGGCTACTACCGGCCCGTGGTGCGCGCGGAGCTACGGCAGGAGGGCGACCAGTGGATCGCCCGTTACGACGTGGACGCCGGTCCGCCGGTCAAGGTGGCCAGCGTCGATCTGCGCATCGCGGGCGCCGGCGCCGACGATCCGCGGTTCCGCGAGCTCGCCGCGCGTTTCCCGATGAAGAAGGGCGACGTGCTCTTCCACCCCGACTACGAGCAGGGCAAGCACGCGCTGGAGGACCTCGCGGCCGAGGAGGGCTATCTCGACGCCGCCTTCCAGGCCAACCAGGTGCGGGTGGATCTGCAGCGCTACCGGGCCGACGTCGTCCTGCACTACGACACCGGCCCGCGCTACCGCTTCGGCGAGGTGCGCTTCAACCAGGACGTGCTCGATCCCGCCCTGCTCACCGGCTACGTCAACTTCAAACGCGGCGAGCCGCTCGACGTCAACAAGGTCCTCGAGCTGCAGAACGCCCTGTCGGACAGCCCCTACTGGAGCCGCGTCGAAGTAGTCACCCGCCAGGATCAGCGGCAGGGGCTGGAGGTGCCGATCGACGTCGATCTCGTGCCGAGCAAGACGATGCGCTTCTCGGGCGGCATCGGCTACGGCACGGATACCGGTGCGCGGGCGAGCGGCGCCTGGGAGCTGCGGCGCCTCAACCGGCGGGGCCACCGCGCCGAGGCCGAGGTGCGGGGCTCGCAGATCGAGCAGGCCCTGAAGCTGAGCTACTACATCCCCGGAGCGTACCCGCGCACCGACGTCCTCTCCTTCAACACCGTCTACCAGCGGGAGGACACGGACACGAGCTTCAGCGAGACGGGCCTCGTCGGCGCGCAGCTCACCAAGTCCCGCGGCCATTGGCGCGAGGCGTACTCGCTCAACTACCAGCGCGAGGACTTCGAGGTGGGTCTCGACCAGGGGATCTCCAACCTCCTCGTGCCCGGCGCGAGCCTGGAGCGGGTGGAGGCCGACGACCGCATCTTCACCACCAACGGCTACCGCGCGCGCCTCTCCTTGCAGGGAGCGGAGGGCAGCCTGCTCTCGGATTCCTCGTTCCTCCAGGGCCATCTGGAAGGCAAGGTCATCCGCACGCTGGGGGAGCGCAACCGGATCATCGGCCGCGCCGAGCTGGGCTATACCGCGACCGACGAGTTCCGCGAGCTGCCTCCCACCTTCCGCTTCTTCGCCGGCGGCGACCGCAGCGTGCGCGGCTTCGCCTACCAGTCGCTGGGCCGCGAGGACGAAGCCGGCAACGTCATCGGCGGCGAGAGCCTGATGGTGGGGAGCCTGGAGTACGAGCTGTGGTTTCCCGAGATGTGGGGTCAGAAGCTGGGCGCCGCCCTCTTCTACGACACCGGCAGCGCCTCGCAGTCGTTCGGCGGCGTCCTCGCCCGCGGCGCCGGAGTCGGCGTCCGCTGGCGCTCGCCGATCGGCCCCATCCGCGCCGACCTCGCCTGGGCGCTGTCCGAGGAGGGCAGGCCGATGCGGTTTCACCTGACTATCGGGCCGGATTTGTGATGGAAAAGGACAGCAAGGACAGCAGGGACGAAAAGGACGAACCCGCCGTCCCGCCCTCTGCGCCGCCACGGCGCCGACGCCGGCTGCTGCGCTGGACCGTCGGGCTCCTCCTCACGCTCTTCGTTCTGATCGCGTTGCTGGTGGGCCTGGCCTGGTACGGGGTCTCCTCCGAGCGCGGCACGCGGGTGCTGCTCTCCCGTCTCGGCGGCCTGCTGCCGGGTGAGCTGACGGTGGGGTCTCAGCGCGGGCCGCTCGTCGGGCCCCTGGAGCTGCGGGACGTGCGCTACCGCACGGACGCCATGGATGTGCGGGTAAAACGCGTGCGGCTCGCCTGGCATCCGCGCCAGCTCCGCCGCCGCCAGCTCGACGTGGAACGGCTCTACGCCGAAGGCATCCGCATCGTCCTTCCCGCCGCGAAGGAGGACGAAACCGAGGACGGCCGGCTGGTGGACATCCACCTGCCGGTCAACATCATCGTGCGCGATGCGCTGATCCGTGACGTGGAGATCGTCCGCGCCGGAGAGGAGCCCTTCCGCCTGGACGTCATCGCCCTCGACGGCCGCAGCGAACGCCTGCGCGACGTCGTCCACGTGCGCAGCCTGCGGGTGGACGGCCCGACCTTCCGCCTGCGCGCCCAAGGAGACCTCAATCCCGTCGGCCAGTATCCGCTGAACCTGCGCGCGCAGGCCACCTACGACGATCCCGAGCTGCCGCCGTTCGTCTTCTCCGGCAGGTTCAACGGCAGCCTCGAGAAGCTCCGCCTGGACGCCCGGCTCGCCCAGCCTTTCGACGCTCACGTCGTGGGCAGCGTTCTCGCGCCGATGCGCGAGCTGAAGATGGACCTCACCGCGCAGGTGCGGGGATTCGAGGCCAAGAAGATCAATCCGGAGTGGCCGGTAGCGCGGATCAGCCACGGCAACGTGAAGATCCAGGGCGGGCTCGACGATTTCGTCTCCGAGGGCACGGTCACGGGTGCCTACGAGAATTACGGCTCGGGCGAGGCCACCTACCGGGTGGCGAGACGAGGCGAGGATTTCATCTTCGAATATCTGAACCTCAAGACCGACAGCGGCGCCGACCTCTCCGTCAAGGGGACGGTAGGAACCGGCGCCAAGGACCTGAGCCTCGATCTGCTGGCGGACTGGCACCGCCTCTCCTGGCCTCTTCAAGGCGGCGCGCCGGTCGTGGTGAGCCGCTCGGGCGAGGCGACGATCCGGGGGAGCCTCGCCGACTACGAAGTGGAAATGGACGCGCAGCTCGCCGGACCGAGCCTTCCGCCGGGCCGCTGGAGGCTCGCCAGCCGAGGCAATAAGGAGAGGATGAACGTCCGCTCCCTGCGCGGCGACGTGCTGCGCGGGCGGGTGACCGCCGTCGGCACCGTCGCCTGGCAGCCGGCGGTCTCATGGCGATTGAAGATGACCGGAAACGCGATCAATCCGGCGGCCCTGTATCCGGAGTGGCCTGGGAGCCTCGCTTTCACCGCGGCCAGTGGCGGCGTGCTGCGCGACGCCGGTCCTTACGGTAGGGTGGATCTCACCGATCTCGACGGCAATCTGCGGGGTAATCCCGTGGCCGGACGCGTGCGCCTGGAGCTCGCGGGGAACCGCTATCGCCTGCCTCGCCTCGATCTCCGCTCCGGCTCGGCGCGCGTCACCGCCGCCGGCGCCTTCACAATGGACGCGGCCGATCTCGATTGGCGGCTGGAGGCGCCGAACCTCGGCGAAGCTCTGCCGGACGCCGGCGGCTCCGTCATTGCCCAAGGCCATCTCGCGGGGCCTTGGAAGACGCCCCACGTCCGCGCTCAGGCAAGCGGCGGCTCGATCGTCTTTCGGACCTACAACGCCGAGACCTTGAATCTGACGGCCGATGTGGATCTGGCCCGCGAAGGACCGATGATGATCGACCTCGATGCCGCGGGCGTCGGAGTGGGCGAGCGGCGGTTCGACACCGTGACCCTCAACGGCCGCGGCACTCGCGGAGCGCACGGCCTCGCCCTCGCCGTGGGGGCCGAGGAGGGCTCCCTCGACCTCGCTCTCGCCGGCGGCCTCCAGGGCCTCACGGCATGGAGCGGCGAGATCCGCCAGCTCGACCTGCGCAACGAGCAGACGGGAACCTGGACCCTCGCCGGTCCGGCGCAGCTCGCCGCCGGCACGGAGCGGGCCGCCTTGAAAAACTTCTGCTGGACCTCCGGCAACGCCCGCCTTTGCGCCGACGGCCAGTGGATCAAGACCGGCACCTGGAACGCTTCAGGAAATCTCGCGGACCTGCCCTTCGCCCTGTTCAAGCCGTTCCTGCCTGCCGATCTGGAGATCACGGGAAACGTGAACGGCACCTTCCAAGGCCAAGGCTCGCCGCGCGGCTTCGTCACCGCGGCCGTGGATCTACGGCCGGGGCCGGGGGAGATCCAATACCCGACCAAGACCGGAGAGACGGCCAAGATCCGTTTCGATCAGGGGGCCGTCACCCTGCGCGCGGGAGCGGACGGCCTCGTGGGCCAGGCCGCGCTGACCTTCGAGAATACGGGTGTCCTCCGGGCCGACCTGCGGCTGCCCCAGTACAACGCCATCGGCCTGCCCCTGCAGAGCCAGACCTTGAGCGGGCGGATTCAGGCCGACTTCACCAACCTCGGTTTGGTGGAAGCCTTCGTGCCCGATCTCGAGGATCCGCGCGGAGCCCTTAAGGCCGACCTGACGCTGAGGGGCACCGTGGCGGCGCCGAAGGCCATCGGCGCCGTGGAGCTGGAGAACGCCCAGGTGGACGTGCCGCGGCTGGGCATCGAGGTGCGGCAGATCGCGGTCACGGCGAAGAGCGACGAGCAGGGAGTCCTGCAGCTCCAGGGATCGGCCCGCTCCGGCGGCGGCATGGTGACGATCGCCGGTGACGTGCCCCTGGACAAGCGGCCGGCTCACATCACCGTCCAAGGGCGGCGCTTCCTCGCCTCCGACACCAAGGAGGCAAAGGTCTTCGTCTCGCCAAACCTCAAGATCGCCGCCAAGTATCCGCGCGTCGACGTCACCGGCGACGTGGAGATCCCCGAGACGGCGATCGATCAGCAGAAGCGGAAGCGCGCGGCGGTCGGCATCTCCCAGGATGTGATCATCGTGCCGCCATCCGAAGAACTGGCGCAGACTCCGAAGCAGGCGCTCGAGCTCCACGCGCGCGTACGGGTGATCCTGGGCGACAAGGTCAACGTCAAGGCGTTCGGCTTCACCGGCCGGCCGACCGGGAGCCTGCTGGTCATCGAGGAGCCTGGCAAGGCCACGATCGGCGTGGGAGAGCTGGAGGTCAAGGAAGGCATCTACAAGGCCTACGGGCAGGACCTCACTCTCGACCGCGGCCGGGTCGTCTTCGCCGGCGGACCGCTCGACAATCCCGGCCTCGACCTGCGGGCCTACCGCAAGGCTGCTGACGGTACCGTGGCGGGGATGAACATCCGCGGCACGCTCAAATCTCCCCAGGCGACGCTCTACTCCGATCCGCCCATGGGCGAGAGCGAGGCCCTCGCCTATCTCCTGCTCGGCCGGCCGCTGGGACAGACCTCGCCGCAGGAGGGCGACATGCTCGCCAACGCCGCCAACTCGCTGGGATTGAAGGGAGGCAATCTCGTCGCCAAGAAGATCGCCGCCCGCTTCGGCCTGGAGGAAGCGCGGGTGGAGACCACGGGCGGGCTCAAGGAGGCGTCCCTGGTGGTGGGTAAATATCTCTCCCCGCGCCTCTACGTCACCTACGGGCTGGGCCTCTTCGAGCCGGTCAGCACCTTCAAGATCCGCTACCTTCTAGGCCGCCAGTGGACCCTGCAAGCCGAGCAGGGCGTGGGCACGAGCGCCGACTTCCTCTACACCGTGGAGCGAGGCAAGGGAGGCAAGACTCCGGAGCCCGTGCGCGACAAGGGCGAGGAAGTGAAGGCGCCGGAGGGAACGACGGGCGCGTCGCCGCCGCCTTGATTCCTACCCGTACGTCGGCCGCTGCGGCCAGCCGGACGGCGAGTCCTCGAAATCCTCCTGTCTGCCATACGGGGTGAGGCGCATCTCCCGAGCGAAGCCCTGCGGGTCTTCGTGAAAAGACGCTAAGGCACCCTCGGGCACTTCGATCGTAATGCGTACCATGCTGGAAGCTTACGCGGACCTCATCCCAGCCACCCTCGATACAGCTCCGGCCGCCGGTCGCGCCAGAAGAGGCGGCGGGCCGTGGAGGTGGCGCAGAGGGAGAGGTCGAGGTCGGCGAGGACGAGGTCTTCTTCGAGGCTCTTGCCGCGCACAATCACCCGTCCCTCCGGATCGACGGCAAACGACTCGCCCGAAAAATGCAGCTTCGCCTCTTCGCCGACCCGGTTCGCGAGCGCCGCGAAGTAGCCGTTCTGGAAGGCGGCAGTGCGCACCTCGGCTTCGTAGAGACCTTCCGGCCACTCGCCCACCGTGCCGGCCTGCGGGATGACCACCAGCTCTGCGCCGGCCACGCCGAGCGCGCGCATCACTTCCGGATAGTGCCGGTCGTAACAGATGGCCACTCCGACCTTGCCGGCGCGCGTCTCGTAGACCGGCACGCCCTTGTCGCCCGGATGGTAGTAGTCCCGCTCGTGGAAACCCTCGTAGTCGGTGATGTGGATCATGCGCGTGACGCCGAGGAGCCGCCCGTCGGCGTCGAAGACGGGCGAGCTGTCGAACCGGCGGCCCTGCTCGTCCCGCTCGTAGAGATTGAACAGGGTCACCAATCCCAACTGGCGCGCGTGTTCGCTGATCCGGTCGGTCGTGGGACCGGGGATCGATTCCGCCAGCTCCAGAGCTTTCTCGTCGCCGGGGTGCTGCGGAAAGAAGCGGTCGAGGATCACCTCGGGGAACGCGATCAGCTCCGCGCCCGCGCGAGAGGCGGCCGTCATCGTCTCCAGTGCTCGAGCGAGGTTGGACTCCCGGTCCGCGGACGCGGAGAGCTGGGCGAGGGCGATCCGCACCCGTTATCCCTTCGACCGTTTCTTGAACGACCAGGTGAACGCGAAGCGGGCCACCTCGGTGCCGTCCGCCATGCGTCCCACGCTCTCCAGCCGCGCTGTAGCGGGCTCGCCCGTGCGCAGCGTCTCCGTGACGGCGGCGCTCGCCTTCGCGCCGTCCTCGCAGGTGAAGGTGGTCAGGGCCGTGGCCTTCTTGCCGAAGCTCGCTTCCAGATTGACGATCAGCATCGCTACGGGCACCGGTGCCGATTGCACTACGGCCATGGATAGCGCGCCGGTAGACATCTCGGCGGCCATGCTCAGGGCCGCGAAGTAGGTCGAGCGGAAAGGATTCGTCGTCCGCCAGCCGTAGGGAACCGTCACCACGCACCGCTCGGAGTCCAGCTCCCGCACGCGCACGCCCGCAATCAAGGCCAGCGGCAGCTTCGCCAGCATGTAGAGCCGCATCAGCCAGGGATTGCGCATGCGGCTACGCAGCTTGTCCGCGGCGGAGGTCGAGGGCGCAGGCGCGGCGAGAGATTCGGACATGGCGGGTCTCCTTGAAGGGATGATATATCGCGAGCAAGGACATAAAGGACCAAAAAGGACGGCAAGGACGAGACTTCGAGAGACCAGGAGCTTTGGTGTCCTTTTCGTCCCTGCTGTCCTTGAGGTCCTTGATACGATAGAAGCATGGCCCTCACGGCGACCTTACCCGACGATCTCTCCGCCATCCTCCAGGGTCTCGAGAAGAGCGATCGCGAGGCCCATGCCCTGATCGCCGAGCTCGACGACGAGCGCTTCAACTGGCGGCCGGACGAGCGCTCCTGGAGCGTGGCCCAGTGCCTGGACCATCTCAACGCGGGGACCCGCGTTTATCTCGGACCCATGCGGGGCGCGGTGGAGACGGCCCGCGAGAAAGGCGCCTTGCGGCGTGGGCCGATCCGCCAGCGGGCCATCGAGCGCTGGTTCGTGCGCTCGCTGGAGCCGCCGCCGCGCCTCCGGATGCGGGCGCCGCGTAAGATCGTACCGGCCGCGCGCAAGAGCCGCGCCGAGGTCGGAGAGGAATGGACCCGTCTCCAGGCGCAGCTCCGGGACCTCCTGCATGAAGCCGCGCCCCTGGACCTCAACCAGGCGCGCTTCGTCAATCCGTTCTTGCATGTGGTCCGGTTCAGCGTCGGCACCGGTTTTCTGGTGCTCGAGACCCACGAGCGCCGACACCTCTTGCAGGCCCGGAACGTGGTCGCAAAGATGGGCAGCTAGAGGTTCGTCGACAGATCGAATCCCTCCTTGACCAGCCGCTCGACGAGAGATTCCGCCCCCAGCGCCTCATAGGCGGTCACCACACCGCGCGCGGTGACGCTGCCGTCCGCGAGCCCCTGCGCCACGAACGCCGCCGGTAAGGCCGCCATCCGCTGTCCATCGTTCGCTCCGCCGAGGGAAGCAGCGGCGCGGGTGCCGTCCGGCGCGAAGAGCTCCACCTTCACGAAGCCTCCGGAGTGGCCGAAGCCGGAGAGATGACGGGCGATCGGCGCCACGCTCGCGAGGAGAAACCTGCCGAGGCGTGGACCCAGCCGGGCCAGCGTTGCCAGGGAGTACGTCGCAATCCGCGCCTCGAAGCCGACCTTGACCCGCACCTCGCGCGCGCCAAGGAGACCCGGCAGGAGATAGTGCTCGGGGCTCTCCCAGTCGTAGACCGCGCGCGGTCCGAACGGCGGCGGCAGATCGACGATCTCGCGGCCCTGGAGACCGCGGAGCGTCCCCTGCGGCGCCGAGAACGAGCGCCCGAGCTGCTCGGCGGAGGCGCGGACGGCGGCTTCTCCTTTCGGGTTGCGGTTGCCGATGAAGAGCGTCACCCGCACCCGCTCCACAGCCGGCAGGCGCCGGGCGGTCACGATGGCCAAGGCGCCGGAGATTCCCGGTAGGCTGGAGCAGCCGACCGCCGCGGTAAGGCCGCGCGCGAGGAATTCATCGTCGCGGCTTCGCAAGCGAGTGATCCAACCGCGGTGGTCCGCGATGTCCACGTAGTGGACTCCGGCAGCCAGGCACGCCTCCGGCAAGGCCATGCTCATACTGGAGAAGGGACCCGCGCAGTTCACGGCGACGCGGACGCCGGCGAGCGCCCTGGAGCAGGAGACCGGATCGTTCACATCCGCGGAGATTCCCTGGTGTTCCGCTCCGAGCGCGATGGCGAAGCGTTCCGCCTGGCCCACATCGCGTCCCGCGATTCGAACTGGAAGTCCCGCCGCTGCGAGGGCCCTCGCCACGTGCGCACCAAAGACGCCGTAACCGCCGAAGACCGTGATCATCGCAGGTCGCGGGCGACCAGCACCGTCCACAGGCTGTAGGCGCCGATGGTCAATCCTGTCGCCGCTTGCAGCAGGAAGGGCGAGGGAACGAACCCCGCGGCCGCCAGGGCGAAGCCGGAGATGACGGCGACCCAGCCCACAAGGAGCGTCGAGGTTCGAGCCATGTCGCGAAGACAGAGGTTCATCAGCAGCACCCCGAGGGTATAAAGGCCGTTGGCGACAGCTAGACCGCCGATCGTTACGAGCTGCTCGAAAGCGAGAAAGATGGCCCGCGACGATTCGGCCGCCGCGACCGGCAACGTCCGGATCTGAAGCACGTCGCAGAACAGATCGGCCGTCATACCCACGATCGTGAAGCTGAGGGCGAGCTTTCCGGTGACCGGATTACCAGGCAGCCGGCTCCGTAGAGCGGTCATGAAGCCCACGAGGACCACCGCGCAGAGCATCCAGATTCCCCAGCCCCATTTCCACGCCGGCGGCTGGCTCGCCAGATAGGCCATGCGATCAGCAAGAGGAATGATGGTGCTGCCGGGCCGGAGGCCAATCCAGGCCATGACGAGGCCTAAGGCGTGGAGGGCGACGTTCAGCCAAGCCAACGCCAGGAGAGCGCCGCCCTTCGAGATCGTGGAGCGGGATTTCAGCGTGGGCGTCTCACTCGAGGTTGTCGATCGCTGCCCAGAGCGCATCGAGGTCGAGTGTCAGTCCCTCACAGCCCGGGATCTCCCGCAACGTACCGGTACTGGCTCCCAGGACGTGGAGGTAGAGACCTTTAGGATCGAGCTGGAGGATCTCCAGGCTGCGCAGTTGCGGATCGAGGAGCCAGTACCAGGCCACTCCGAAAGCCGCATAGTCCGCCATCTTTTCCACTCGATCGCGACGGCCGTCGCGGGGCGTCGGCGAAACGATCTCGATAGCGATATCGGGCGGGACGCGGATCAAGCCGCGCGCAGGCGGCCTGCGGCCACTTGGCAAGTAGACGCTGAGATCGGGTTTCCTGCCGCGCCGGGAACCGACTGCGAACTTCGCATCGGAGCCGGCCACCAAGCCGCCACGCGGAAAGATCCAGTTGCCGAGAGCCTGCCCCAGAAGCATAACCAGGAGCTCGTGAAGATAATCGGACACCTCCTCCTCCTCCAGGCGACCGTCCACGAGCTCGCCAGGCTCGTCCTCCGGAAGCGCATACCAGTCGTCGAGCGAAAGCTCAGGCGCGGCAGGCGACTCGGCGAACGTCCTCTGACTCATAAAACGATATGGTATCACCGCGTCATGGTCTCCCCTCGGATCTGCTTCCTCGGCGGCAACGGCCATTGCACCGCCCGTCTCGCGATGGCCCGCTGGTTTCTTGACGGAATCGATCTCGACGAGGTCCCCTATCCCGGCTTCGAGGACAGGCCACGGGCAGCCGGCTTCGATGAGTTCCTGGACGCGATCTCCCGCCACCTGCGGTCAGCCACACCTGCGATGATCTACGCGACCGGCGTTGGCGGTCTCGTCGCGCTCAGCCTGCGAGCGCGCGGCGAGCTGGCCGCGACGCCGATCGTGTTGCAGGCGCCGATTCTCTGGGGCTTGGAGCATCGCTGGATGCCCAGGCTGATGCGGCTCCGTCCGGCTCGAGCGGCTCTGCGAAAGGCCTTTGCCACGCCCGCGTTCCAGCGGCGATTTCTTCGCAGGTATTTCACCCGCCCGCTGGAGGCGGAGACGGCCGCCGCCTTCTTCGACGGCTATGCTCGGTGCACGGCGGCGCCCGACTTCTTCGCCTGGTTCAATCCCGCGCTGCTCCGCTCCCTGGAGCGGTACCTGGCGGCGCGGCCGGCCGCTCTGGAGCGGATCGAGGTCTGGTGGGGCGGGCGGGACCGGGTGGTCACCCTGCGCGAGCTCGAGTGGACGAAGCAGGCGCTCGGGCTCGCGGACCGCTGGCCGCTGCGGATCTTCTCGGGCTGGGGGCATTACCCGATGATCGACGATCCCGCATCCTGGGCGAGCGCGATTACAGATGCCGTGGCGAACGCTGGCGCGGTTTAGGGACCCATCGGTCCCCAAGCTCGACAATCTCCGCCGTGCGGCGGAGGCCGGTCTGCGCGTCCCCGAAACCTGGTGGATGCCTGCGGACGAAGCCGAGCGACTCAATGCCGGAGCGCCGCTCAGCGGTCCGCTGATCATCCGCTCCGGCTCGCCGACGGAGGACACCCAGACCACCTCCAACGCCGGCCAGCTCCTCTCGCTCGCCGTCCGCGAGCTGGCGGCGTTCGACGAATCCCTCGCCAGAGTCGTCGCGGCACTGCCCCGCGACGATCGTGGAGCGCCGCGCGGCGCCGTTTTCGTCCAGCCTCTGATCGCGGCGGAGGAGGCGGGCGTCGCCTTCTTCGACGGCTTCTACTGGGAGCGCACCACCGCAGCCGGGGGCAACGAAGAGCTGACCTCCGGCCAGACCCGCGGCGAGGTGAGGCGCGGTCATCTGGCTCGGCAGGACCCGTGGTCGGACTGGCTCGCCGCGGTTCATAGGCCTTTCCTTAGCGACGTACCGCGCATCGACGTCGAGTTCGCCCGCGACGGCGCCGGCTGGGTCCTGCTCCAGGTGCGGCCGGCCCTCTTCCCGATCGTTCGTAACGAGACCCTCTCGCTCGCCAACCATCGCGAGATCCTCGGCGATCCGCCGAGCCCGTGGATCGCCTCCGCGCTCGTCGCGGCAGGCAGCGAGGTGCTCTCCTTCTTCACCGCGGCCGATCCGGAGATCGCGGAGTGGGAGGAGGCCTACGCGATCGGCTTGGCCGAGCGGGCGTGGATGAACTTCTCCTTCTTCTTCCGCCTCATGGACCACTGGGGTCTGCCGCGGACGTTCCTGACGGAAGGAGTCGGCGGCGAAGGGGGAGGACCGGCGGACCGGCGGCTCCTCTTTCGAAGGTTCGTCCGCAAGTCCCCGCGCCTCGTATGGCTCCAGCTCCGGAATCTGATGACGATGGTGCGAGCCAGGCGGGAATTGAGCGAGCTCGATCGGCGGCTCGCCGCGGCCTCAGGCCTCGCGGATCTTCATCAGATCACCACGGAAGGCCTCGCCCTTGCGCTCCGCACCAACTTCGCCATCGGGGGCGCTCTCACCGGCGTCTCGCGGGTGCGGCGCTTTCTGGGCGTCCGCGGTCAGGCGCGGGTGGTCACGAAGGAGATGATGGAAGCCTACGGCCGCCTCTCTACGGTTGAGCCCGCCACCCGAGAAGCCGCCCTCGACGAGTGGCTCGCCCGCTACGGCCATCGCGGACCGCTGGAGAGCGATCCCATCTACCCCCGCTTTGCCGAGCTGCGGGACGTGCTGCTGCAGGACTTGGCCAGCTCCAGTCAGAACGTAGGGGCGGGGCTTGTCCCCGCCCGGAAAGAGGCGGCCTCTCGCCTCTGGTTCCGCATCGACGAGATCCGCGAGAAATTCCGGGATGAGCTGATGCGGCGCTGGCAGCGACTACGGGCCGCCATCCTCGAAGAGAGCCGCCGTCTCGTCACAACAGGCGACTTGGAGACCCCTGAGGACGTCTTCTGGCTGCGAGGCGACGACCTGCGAGGCGGTTCACTCCGGGAGGCCGCGGCGGCCGGACGCGCCCGGGTCATTCACGCTTCATCACTCAACCTGCCGCTCACCTCCTCCCGGGAGGAAATCGAGCGCGTCGTCGCCAGGTCCGAACAGATCCAAGCCGAAGCGTCCGGCCGCCGGGTCTTCCCCGGAATCGCGCTCAGCCCCGCCGTCGTCGAAGGCCGGGCCGTCAAGGCGGATAACCTGGTCTCCCTCCTTGGCCGGTCTGGAGATCTCGGTCCGGACGCAATCCTCGTCGTCTCCGCCCTGGAGCCCTCCTGGGCGGTGGTCTTTCCGCGGGTCGGCGGTGTGGTCGCAGAGATCGGCGGCGAGCTGAGCCACGCCTCGATCCTTCTCCGCGAGGCCCACCGGCCCGCCATCGTCAACTGCGCGGGGATCTGGCGGGCGGTGTCGACGGGGGACCGGCTGCGGTTGGATGGTGCGCGAGCGCTGGTAGAGATTGCGGCACCGGTTCCGTAGAGACGAGGAGTTTCCAGGCGCGCTTTTTGCTTCATTTCCAGAAGTCCCGCACGAAACCATGGGCTCGCTGACCTCCATCGCCGCCAGATTCGACCCTGACGACTCGACGTCGCCGGAGGTCGAATCCCTTTTCAACTCCCGCGAACAGAAGGCGCCTCCCGCGCTCGCCGCCTCCTGGAACGCCGACTCGACCGTGGACGCGCGGCTCCGGCTGCTCATCGAGCCGATGCCGGCGACCGTCTGGACGACGGACCGCGAGCTGCGGTTCACCTCCGGCGTGGGGGCGGGCAACACCTCCTTCGGGCTGCTGGCGAAGCCGGGCACCAGCCTCTTCGACCACTACGGCACCTGCGATCCGGAGGCCCTGCCTATCCGCGCCCACCGCCTGGCATTGGGCGGCGAGTCGGTGAGCTTCGAGCAGCCCTGGCACGACCGCACCTTCCAGACCCGCGTCGAGCCGCTGCGCGCCGAGGATGGGGAAATCACGGGCTGCATCGCCATCGCCGTCGACATCACCGATCGCCGGCAGGCCGAGGAGGACCTGCAGCGGGAAAAGGAGCGCGCCCAGGTGACCCTCGCCTCGATCGGCGACGGCGTCATCCGCACCGACGCCGAAGGGAGGATCGATTACCTGAATCCCGTCGCCGAGCGGCTGACCGGCTGGCGCGCCGCGGAGGCGATCGGCTGCACCCTTCCCGAGGTCTTCCAGCTCGTGGACGAGATCACCCGCCAGCCGCTGGCGAGCCCCGTGGCCCGCTGCCTGGACGAGACGCGGGTGGTCGAGTCCCCCGGATACGCCCTGCTGCTGAGCAAGGACGGCCAGGAGTACGCGGTGCGCGACTCGGCGGCGCCCATCAGCGGCCGCGACGGCGCCTCGCTCGGCGCCGTGCTGGTGTTCAAGGACGTCAGCCAGCTCCGCGGCATGGAGCGCGAGATGGTCTACCTCGCCAGCCACGATGCGCTGACCGGGCTGATCAACCGCCGCGAGTTCGAGGCCCGCCTGAAACAGGCCATCCGCAACGCCCGCGTCGAGCAGCGGCAGCACGTCCTGCTCTACCTCGACCTCGACGAGTTCAAGGTCGTCAACGACACCTCCGGGCACCTCGCCGGCGACGAGATGCTCAAGCAGGTCACCGCGCTGCTGCGCCCCCGGGTTCGGCGCAGCGACGTCCTGGCCCGGCTAGGGGGCGACGAGTTCGGCGTCCTCCTCGAGGACTGCCCGCTCGACCACGCGCGGCAGATCGCCGAAGAGATGCGGCGCACCGTGCGCGAGTTCCGCTTCTGCTGGCGGGACCAGATCTTCGAGGTCGGCGTCTCCATCGGCCTCGTGCCCGTCGACGCCGACAGCGCCGATCTCGGCGGCGTGCTCTCCGCCGCGGATGCGGCCTGCTACGTGGCCAAGGATAGCGGCCGCAACCGCGTGCATGAGTACGAGTTGGACGACACCGCGGTGACCGAGCGCCAGGGCGAGATGCAGTGGATCCACCGCATCCACCGCGCCTTCGAGGACCGCCGCTTCCGCCTCTTCTACCAGCTCATCCAGCCCCTGAAAGCGGAGACCCCGCCGGGCGAGAGGCTCTGCGAGGTCTTCCTCCGCATGCTCGACCGCAACGGCCAGATCCTCGAGCCCACCGCCTTCATCGCCGCCGCGGAGCGCTATCACCTCATCTCCTCGCTCGACCGCTGGGTATTGAAGACCGCCTTCGCAGCTCTCGCCGAGGCGCAGCGAGGCGAGGGCGAGGGCGTTCCCGTCCTCTTCGCCATCAACGTCTCCGGCCAGTCGATCGGCGAGGAGGGGTTCCTCAGCTACGTCGTCGAGCAGCTCGAGAAGAGCGGCGTGGACGCCCGGCGCGTCTGCTTCGAGATCACCGAGACCGCCGCCATCAGCAAGCTCGGCAGCGCCATGCGCTTCATCTCCGCGCTGCGCAAGAAAGGCTGCCGCTTCATCCTCGACGACTTCGGCAGCGGCCTCTCCTCCTTCGCCTACCTGCGCGACCTGCAGGTCGATTTCCTGAAGATCGACGGCGAGTTCGTGCAGAACATGATGGAGGACCGCGTCAAACGGGCCATGGTGGAGTCGATCCACCAGATCGGCCACGTCATGGGCCTGCAGACGATCGCCGAATGGGTGGAGAACCGCCAGACCCTGGAGGCGCTGAAGGAGCTCGGCGTGGACTACGCCCAGGGGTACTGGCTGTGCAGGCCACAGCCGCTGGTGCACGACGTATAGAGTGGCGAACTCCGGACCGGCCTGCCCTCCGAAACCTCACCCCCTGACCCCCTCTCCAGCGAAGCTGGAGAGGGGGACGATGCCGAACCGGAAGAGAACGTAGGGCGCGCTGTGCGCGCCATGAAGCGTTGACGGCAATCCTTTTCGTCCGCGTTCCCCCCTCTCCATCTCCGATGGAGAGGGGGCCAGGGGGTGAGGTCTCGAAGGGCAGACCGGTGAATCTTCGTAGACCGCCCTACGCCCGCACCTTCCGCGGCCCCGCCGCCTTCACGGCCTCGTCGACGCCGCTCTCGTACTTCTCGAAATTGTCGGCGAACATCTCGGCGAGCTTGCCGGCGCGGGCGTCGTAGTCCGCCGGGTTCTGCCAGGTCTCGCGCGGGCGCAGGAGCTTGTCGGGCACGCCGTCGATCTTCGCCGGCACGGCGAGGCCGAAGATGGGGTCCGTCCAGGTGTCGACCCCTTCCAGCTCACCGGTGAGGGCGGCGGTCACCATGCGGCGGGTGAAGCCGAGCTTGATGCGCTGGCCTGTTCCGTAGGGGCCGCCCGTCCAGCCCGTGTTGAGCAGCCAGACGCGCGCCTTGTGCCGTTGCAGCTTCTCGCCCAGCATGCCGGCGTAGACGCCGGGGTGGAGCGGCAGGAACGGCGAGCCGAAACAGGTGCTGAAGGTCACCTTGGGCTCCGTGATGCCCCGCTCCGTGCCCGCCACCTTGGCGGTGTAGCCGGAGAGGAAGTGGTACATCGCCTGCTCGGGGGTGAGCCGGCTGATCGGCGGCAGCACGCCGAAGGCGTCGCAGGTGAGGAAGACGATGTTGCGCGGGTGGCCGGCCCGGCCGCCGTGGTCCACGTTGATGAGCTGGGTGAGGGGATAGCTCGAACGGGTGTTCTCGGTGAGGCTGTCGTCGTCGAGGTCGAGCTTGCGTGTCTCGGCGTCGCAGACGACGTTCTCCAGCACGGTCCCGAAGTGGCGGGTGGTGGCGTAGATCTCCGGCTCGCCCTCGCGCGACAGGCGGATGACTTTCGCATAGCAGCCGCCCTCGACGTTGAACACGCCGTCGTCGCTCCAGCCGTGCTCGTCGTCGCCGATGAGCGTGCGGTCCGGATCGGCGGAGAGCGTCGTCTTGCCCGTGCCCGAGAGGCCGAAGAAGAGGGCCACGTCGTCCCGCGTGCCGCCGTAGTTGGCGCTGCAGTGCATCGGCAGCACCCCCTGCTTCGGCAGGTAGTAGTTCATGACGCTGAAGATGCTCTTCTTGATCTCGCCGGCGTAGCGGGTGCCGCCGATCAGCACCATGCGCTTCGCCAGATCGACGAGGATGAAGGTGGACGTGCGCGTGCCGTCGCGCTGCGGCTCGGCCTGCAGATGGGCGACGTTGAGCACCGTGAAGCTGGGCTCGAAGCCGGCGAGGACGGTCGGATCCTCCTCGCGGATGAACATGTTGCGGGCGAAGAGGTTGTGCCAGGCGTCCTCGGTGACCACCCGCACGTTGAGACGGTAGCGCGGATCGGCGCCGGCGTAGCCGTCGAAGACGAAGACGTCCCGGCCCCGCAGGTGCTCCTTGGCCCGGGCCAGCAGCGCCTCGAAGCGCTCGCGCTCGAACGGCCGGTTGACCTCGCCCCACCAGACCTCGCCGTCAATCGACGGGTCCTTCACCACGAACTTGTCGTTGGGCGAGCGTCCCGTGTGCGGCCGCGTATCAGCCACCAGGGGACCCTCGGCGGCGAGGATCGCCTCGCCGCGCGTCACCGCCATCTCCACCAGCCGCGCCGGCGGCAGGTTCCAGTACGCGGTGCCCACGTCCGCGAGGCCGAGCGTGTCCAGTCCCGAGCGGCTCACCACCGGCCCTTTATTTTCCATGCGTCACCTTGTTTCCGTAGGAGGAGAGGTAATCGGCGAGGAGCCGCGACATCACCCGGATGCCCACCGGCACGGCGCTGTCGTCCGCCCGGAAATTGGGCGTGTGCAGGCCGCCCGAGGTCGTGCCCGGCTTGAGCACGCCGAGCCGGTAGTAGAAGCCCGGCACCACATTGGCGAAATAGGCGAAGTCCTCGCCGCCCATCGTCGGCTCCACGATCTTGACGTTGCCGGCGCCGAGGATGCGCTCCAGCAGCGGCTGCACGGCCTGGCTGAGCGCCGGATCGTTGACCGTGGCAGGGGAGGTCCGCCGGTATTCCAGCTCGAACGTGGCGCCGTTGGCGCGCGTGATGCCGTCCAGCATCTCCCGCATGCGGCGCTCGATCTCGTCCTGCACCGCTTTGTTGTAGGTGCGCACCGTGCCTTCGAGCGTCACCTCGCCGGGGATGATGTTGAAGCGCTCGCCGCCGCGGAAGATGCCCACCGTGATGACGCTCGGCTCCAGCGGCGGCAGATAGCGCGAGCGCAGCGTCTGCAGCATCATCACCGCCTCCGAGCCGATGACGATCGGATCGATGCCCTGGTGCGGATAGGCGCCATGCGATTGCTTGCCTTTGATCTTGATGCGGAACTGGTCCACCGCGGCGTAGGTGGGTCCGGCGTTGTAGCCGATCTGGCCCACCTCCAGGTCCGGGAAGGAATGGAGGGCGAAGGCGGCCACCGGTTTATCCTTGAACACCCCCTCCTCCAGCATCAGGCTGGCGCCGCCCTTCTCCCCCGGCGGCGGCCCCTCTTCGGCGGGCTGGAAGATGAAGAGGATGCTCCCCGGCAGGTCCTCGCGGACGGCGGCGAGCACGGAAGCCGTGCCGAGCAGCGCCGTGGTGTGGACGTCGTGCCCGCAGGCGTGGGCCACCCCGACCTCCTGGCCGAGGAAGGTATCCCGCTTCGTCGAGCGGAACGGCAGGTCCGTCTCCTCGGTCACCGGCAGGGCGTCCATGTCCGCCCGCACGGCGATGAGCGGCCCCGGTTTGCCGCCCTTGAGGAGCGCGACGACGCCCGTCTTGGCGATGCCCGTGCGCGGCTCCAGCCCGAGGCCCTTGAGGTACTCGGCCACCAGCGCAGCCGTCTGCGCCTCGCGGTTCGAAAGCTCGGGGTTCTGATGGACCTTATGCCGCAGCTCGACGATCTGCGGTGTCACCCGCTGCACTTCCTGCTCGATCCGCGCGTCCAGACCGCCCGCCTGCTGCGCCCAGCCAGGTGAAGCCGCCGCCGCCAACGCCAGCGCAGGCAGGACGAGTAAAGCCCCTCTTCGACGAAGAAGCATCCTAATCCTCCAGAAAAGCAAGGCTACCGCGGCCCCGGCAGGGGTGCGATCGCGAAAACCCGCCGAGTCTATACCCAGAGCCTGGCTCGTCCCAAGCCCCTCAGCCGCCTTGGTGCGTCAGGTAAGCAGGCGCGCAAGGCCGCAAGGGTCGGGGAAGGTCACGTTCCATGGATGGAGAATCCGAAGAGGGACATCAGGTCCTCCGTTTCCGGATGCATCTCAAACACACCGTCCTCTCGCAATCGGAGGGAGACCTGATGCCCGCTCTCCAGACCGAGGGCATCGCGTACTTCCTTCGGGATCTGATCTGGCCTTTGCTGGTGACTGTCGCCGTGGGCAATCTACTCGCCGGGGGCGAACTTCATGCCCGCTTAGCCCAAACCCATCTCCCCGATGGACTGCGCCGTCACGACCTTCTGCGCGAGCTTCTCCAGCTCCGCCATAGCGGAGATCCGCTCAACTTGGCTTCGAACTTTCTGGGGCAGGCGGCCGAAGCGCAGGGTCATCTGCTGGAGGAGCACTTTCCGGAGGCTCTGGATCTGACCCTCCTGCCGTCCTTCCTGGCGGGCCATCTCAAAATACTCGTCAAGAACGTCTTCCAACATCGGAGCCTCCTCGGGGCCGATTCCCTCGGGAATTATAGCGTCTGGAAATCTCCTGCGAACCACGAAAGAGAACCAGGTGTAAACGGTTCGCCGCACGTCAAGGTTTCCGGGCGGAAGGAGAGCATCGAGCGTCTGCGATTGGGCGGACAGCGCTTCGGCGTTCTGAGCCGTTTCGATCCGGAACAGGGCTGCGGTTGGATTCTCCTCCAGTTCGGGACGATTCAGGTCCAGGCGGCGCTCGTCGAGGAGACGGTAGGTCAGCCTGGGCAGGTGCCGCCTCAGCGGTGCGGGTACGGGTACGAAGAGGCTCTCCAGGCGAAGGGGCGCGCGCCAGCGGCGCTCGCCGTTGTAGAGGACCAGCGGCAAAATGGCGGGAAGCCGGTCTTCGGGCTTCAGCTTTTCCTTGCGGATGATCTCCTCGAGCAGCAGGCCGATGTAGGTCAGCAGCCGCACCGCCATGAAGCGGTCGGAAGTGGACTGGAATTCCAGCAGCAGGTAGAGGTAGATCCAGCCTTCTCCCTCGCCCCGCAGCCGCAGGCGCCAGATGACGTCGCTGTGACGCTCGCGCAGGTCGGCGGAGACGAAGCTGTTGCCGACCCTCTCGAGCGTCGTGAAGTCGAGTTGGCCGGTCCAATCCTCCGGCAGGAATCCGCGGAGCAGCTCCTCCAGCAGGGTGGGGTCGGAGAAGAGAAGTTTGTAGCCGCGGTCGTGCTCGGAGGTCGTGCTTCGGCGTCGGCGATGGAGGTTTCCCATACCCTATAAAGTCGGAAAAACGGCCTCGAATCTTGCAAACGCAAGCTGGACGCGGGTTTGTGAAGAGGTTTCGGGCTTATTTCTGTTGTTCTAGAAGGATGGGGCGGGCGGAGCCTTGCTGTGAACCGCGCCGAATCTTCGGCTCGTCGAGGCGTACTATGTATCCTCCACCATGCACCGGACGGACAACGCACTTTCACGCGCTGTCCACCGGGGATCCCTGGATGAAGACCGCTCTGTCATGAGGCTTCCCACAGCGCGTTTCTATCTGCTCCTGGGGCTGACCCTCAGCAGCCGTTGCGCCCTCGCGGACACGAAGCCGCCGGTGGATATCCCCGGTCTGCGCGAGGCGCAGGCCCAGGACGCGGCCGTTGCGGCCATCGACGGGCAGATGCAGCGGAGAGATTGGCAGGCGGCACGCGACGCCGCCAGCGCGCTGCTCGAGCGCTCGAAGAGCGTGTGGCATGGCGCGCTGCAACGCGCCCTGGTCCGGTTGGCGTTCCTCGAGGCGAAGCTCGGCCAGGACGAGGAGGCCCTCTGGCATTGGCAGGCGCTGCAGGCGATGGGGGGCACCTCCCTGGGGATGCCCTTCTATCCGCTGTTCGGACCTGCGGCGGAGAAGCTGAAAGCCCAGCCCATGCGGGCCTACGATGAGATTCCGTCTGGCGTGGAGGGTGCGGGAGCGCTGGCGGGGCTCACTCCTGTGCGACGGACCGGCGGCGAGGTGCCGCAAGGGAACGCGGGATGCACTGCCGCGCGCGGACCGCTGTGGGCCCGCTTGCAAGCAGTGATCGATGCCCAGGGACACCTGCGGCAGCCGACGATCTCCGGGCCGTCCGTCTGTTTCAGTTTCGAGATCCTGAAGGCGGCCCGGCACTGGACTTTCGAACCGGCCCGGCGGGAGGGCGTCCCGGTGGCGGCGATATACTTCGAGGCGATCAACCCACCCGCGCGACGGACGCTCCGCGATCTCGCCGCGAACGGCCCCGGCGTTGCCGAGGTCCTGCCCTTTCTGGAGGCGGGGGATCTGCCGGCGGCGGAAGGGCTGATCGAGCGGCAGTGGAACGCCACGCTCGACGCCGGCTCGCCGTCGCGGCCTCTCACCGTGACCCTGATGGCCCTGCGCGCCCTCGCCCTCGCGGCGCACGACGATGCCGACGATCAGCGCCGAGCCACCTGCCTCTGGGAGGCGGCGCAAGGGGAGGAGCCAGCCCTCTACCACCTCGACCTGACGCCGTTCGGCAAGGTGGGGCAGCGTCTCGATCCGCACCGCTACGGCGAGGTCCGCTCGGCACCCATGGAGGAAGCCTCGGCCGGTGAGCGGATAGAGCGGCCGCAGGTCGTGCGCGAATCGCGGCGTGTTCCGCGTGAGCGCTTTGCGGCCAGCTCCTACAGCGCAAGCCGGGTGTTCATCGAGGCGATCGTCGACGCCCGGGGAGCGGTCCGCGAGCCGCTCCTGTTCGATCGCCAGGAGGGCATGCGGGGTCTGGATCTCGAGGCGCTCGATGCCGTCTGTGCGTGGCACTTCGAGCCGGCGACGATCGCCGGCAGGCCGGTCGCCGTGCTCTACGTGCTCTCGCTGAGCGTGGGTGCCGGCGCCAAGCCGGCGCGGTGAGATCTCGCCTATGCGCAGCGAAGCCGTCACTCAATCGTAGGAGGGTGCCACGAATCCGGGCTCCTTCAGCAGCTTGCCTTCGAAGGTGGCCACAGCCTCGCATCCGCTGGCCCGCGCGTGCTCGCGGATCAGGTAGTCCGCGAAGTCACCGCGGCCCGTGCTGTAAGACTCGCTGGCTCGGGCGAGCTGATCGCTGGAGGAAAAGGCGAGATTCCTGGCACGCAGCAGACGGCTGAGGACCTCGCTGATTTCGGCGCGCCTGAACTTGTACGACGTGGCCAGCACCCAGACGACTTCGCACACCACGACATCTGAGACAAAGCAGCGGGAGCCGGTATCGACGGCTTTTTGCAGCAAGGCTCGGGCCTGTTCCGCCTGAGCCGCATCGTCCTCGACCAGGAACCGGACGAGGACGTTCGTGTCGAGGGCGATCACTCCCCAGAGGCTCCCTTGCGAATGGCCTCGTCCATATCCTCCAGCGTTACCCCTCGGACGGAAGGCCTGAGAACGCCGAAGAGGGACATCAGGTCCTCCGTTTCCGGGTGCATCTCAACCACACCGTCCTCTCGCAATCGGAAGGAGACCTGATGCCCGCTTTCCAGGCCGAGAGCGTCGCGTACCTCCTTCGGGATCGTGATCTGGCCTTTGCTGGTGACGGTGGCTGTCGGCATCGTAACCTCCCCGATTCCTTACTGAGTGTAAGGAGCCTCCTGGCGTTTCGTCAAGTCGCGGCCACGAGAGATGGTTAAAATTGTGCGGAAAGGAGAGCTAGATGGTCGATTCATCTCACGCCGCCGGCGTCCTGCTCAAGTTATATGAGCTGCGGACCGAGCCGGAGATGCGACAGGCACGTTCATGGTTCACGTTTGAGTTCCATCCCACCACGGCGAAGGACGTCCTTGCAACGTGGCTCGGGCCGGGACATCAGAGTGCTCCGTATCGCATGGTGACGAGTTACTGGGACATGGCAGCGTCCTTGGTCGTGCAGGGAGCGATTCCTGCACAGATGTTCAACGAAGCCAATACGGAGCACATCGTCGTCTTTGCCAAGATGCGGCCGTTCCTCGCGGAGATCCGCGCGGCGACCAGCTATCCGGACTATCTCGGCAATCTGAAACGGGTCGTCGAGATGCTCCCGCAGCCGGAGGAGCGGATCGCGATCTTCGAGCGGTATCTGGACCGGCAGCGGAAGTTGGCGGCGGAAGGCAAGCAACGGTCTGCGTATCCAGAGAGCGCGGGGGCCGGTGCCGAGCAAGCGACGGCGTCCGTGGCGCCAGGCCCCGCCGCTTCGCAGGAGCCGCCCCCGCCGGCCGAGCCGCCGGAGCACCGGATGCCCATCGAGTGGCAGACCGATTTCTGCGTCGGGTTTTCACGGCTTCTCAAGAGGTTCACGCGCCGCGACGTTTGCCAGATGCTTGGCTACGAGCCGGGGCGCGCAGCCCTCTTCCGATATCTCCAGGATCTGGTCGCGGAGGGCGTCATTGCCATCGAAAGCGGCGGCGAAGGCCGCAGAGCCACGGTGTACCGCAAAGTGGAGGGCCGCGAACCGTCGGCGCCATCGTAGGGCGCCGGCGCGACCCTTCCTTTCGTTCCCGGAGAGATTCGGCTCCGCTTACCGCTCGTCCATGCCGGTTTTTCCGCCAGCCAGTCCGAAGAAGGCTCCTTTCGTTCCGTGGTTCGCTCCTCTGGTTCCACGAGAGGAATCATTGAGAATTCGGAACGACTGATGCGTTCCGATTGCGGAAGGTCTGGTTCCGTGGGAGGAATGGGGCCTTTGCCGAAATGAATGGTTCATTTCGCGGGAGGAATGGTTCGTTTCGCGAAAGGAATGATTCATTTCGCGGCGCGAAGGTTGGGTTTCGCGGAACAAAGGGTGCGTTTCGCGGCATGAAGGTTGCGTTTCGCGGAACGCGCTCAGCCAGCTTTTCTCAACGGCGGAATCGCTTTGCTGGGGCGATTCACGGCCAAGTCAAGCAACGGGTACTTGGCTCTGTAACGCTTCTCTCCACCGATCGCCTAATCGTCATATCAGAGCCTTCGGCCCGGCAGGGTAAGGCCGGGAAGAACCACGCTTTCAGAGACAGGAGGACCCCCATGATCACTTCTCCAAGGCTTCGATGGAACCTCGTGAGGCTTGGCACGCTGCTGGTGATTCTCGGAACGGCGACAGCCAGCGAAGCCAACTGGTATCCGAAGTGTAACCAACTAGAGGCCTACCCTGGCTATTGCTGCTGGTCGGGGACCGCGCCGGTGTGCACGGCGGGTTGCCCGTCCGAATATTACGAAGTCAGACGAAGCAAGGATGCCGATGGTGACCTGGCGACTTGCGTGATCGGATCGCACAAGTTGTGCTGTCCCAGCGGGGTCCCTGGTTAGTGCGCCGCGCCGGGAGGCTGCGGCACGGTGTTTCCACGCTGAAATGCCGTGCCGCGACCCTGCGCCGCCGCGTCTCGGAGTCGCGACACCGTGGCCTGCCTGAAGGCCTTGTCTCTTTCTCTCTCCTCCCTCAGGCTGCGATAGAATCCCCCCCGCCAGAGACGAGATCCGCATCCGGCATCCCATCCCCTTGCCGAAGGAGAGAGAAGTTTGAACTTAGAGAATCGCAAGATCCTCGTGCTCGGCGGCTACGGCCTGGTGGGCATGGCCGTGTGCCGCGAGCTGCTGGTCCGCAGGCCGCGGGAGATCCAGATCCACAGCCTTCGCATCGAGGAGTCGGAGAAGGCGGCCGAGGAGCTGAAGGCCGAGGCCGGCCCGACGGTGCTCTCCACCTCGGCCGGCAATATCTTCGGCCTCGTCCAGCAGGGCTCCGTGCGCGACCGCATCCGCGCCGAGCTGCGCCGGCTGGAGGACGAGGACCTCGGCACCTTCGTGCTCTACGACGTCCTCGTCCGTTCGCGGCCGGATGTGGTGATCGACTGCGTCAATACGGCCACGGGCATCGCCTACGGCGACATCTTCCGCTCGGCCGAAGAGATGCTGCGCCAGATCGAGGGCGGGGAGGTCGACGCCGGCGCCGCCGAGCGCCTGCTGGACGCTCTCTACATGCCGCGGCTCATCCGCCACATCCAGGTCATGTATCGCGGCATGATCGACTCCGGAACCCGCGCCTACGTCAAGGTGGGGACTACCGGCACCGGCGGCATGGGCCTCAACATTCCTTATACCCACTCCGAGGAGCGGCCGAGCCGCGTGCTGCTCTCGAAGAGCGCCCTCGCCGGCGCGCAGTCCATGCTCCTCTTCCTCATGGCCCGCACTCCGGGCGCGCCGATCACCAAGGAGATCAAGCCGGCGGCGGCCATCGCCTGGAAGCGCATGGGCTACGGTCCCATCGCGCCGCGCGGCAAGCTGCTGCAGATGATGGACGCCCGGCCCATTTCCCTGGGCGCGACCTTCTCCAGCGAGGACCCCGCCGCCGCGCGGGTGCGCGACGAGCCCTATCAGAACGTCTTCATCGATACCGGCGAGAACGGCGTCTTCAGCCTGGAGGAGTTCTCGGCCGTCACCAGCCACGAGCAGATGGAATTCGTCACGCCTGAGGAGATCGCCCGCTACCTGGTGTTCGAGATCGAGGGGCAGGGCTCCGGCTACGACATCGTCAACGCCCTCGACAGCGCCGTGCTGGGACCCACCTACCGGGCGGGCATCCTGCGCCACTGGGCGCTCGAACGGCTGCGCGAGCTGGAGCAGGAGCACGGCGTGCGCAGCGTGGCCTTCGAGATGCTGGGGCCGCCGCGCGTCTCGAAGCTCCTCTTCGAGGCGCACCTGCTGCGCCTGGCCTACCCGAACATGAAGGCGGCGCGGGAGTCGACCCCCGAGCAGGTGCGCGATGCGCTGAACCGTCTCGTGCGGGAGAACCCGGAGGAAGCCAACCGCGTCGTCTCCGTAGGCATCCCTATCCTGCTCGACTCGGGAGAGATCGTGCGCGGCGTCAAAGTGCTGGTGCCCGACGACGCGGCGGACGAGCCGGTGACGCCCGAGAAGCTCGAGAGCTGGGTGCGCGACGGCTGGGTGGACCTCCGCCTCGCCAACTGTGCCGCCTGGATCGAGCGCTTCCAGAGAATCGGCGCCGAGGTCGAAGCCATCCCGCCGGGAGAGAGTTCCAGCCGCTTCCTGCGCAGCCGCCGCTTCTGGCACAAGGTGGACGAGATCCAGCCAGGCAAGGTGGTGGCGTGGATCCTCGGGTCGGAAGAGGGCGGATACCGCAGCAAGCGGTAGGCTCCTTCCGCGGCGAGGAGTTCCGCTGTAGGATCGCTGCGCATCACCAACAGAGGAGGACAGGCGATGAAGAGAATCGCGATCGCGGCGATCGTCGGTGGAATCGTCTTCTTCGTTTGGAGCGCCGTCTCCCACATGCTGCTCCCGATCGGGGAGATGGGCTTCAGCACTCTGCCCAACGAGGCGGCCGTTCTGGAATCGCTCAAGACGTCGATCCCGGAGTCCGGCCTGTACATCTTTCCGACTCCCACGGATCCCTCGGCGGCCAATCCCGCGGGGCCGGCGGGGATCATGGTCTTTCACCCTTCAGGCGGCATGGACATGTCGCCCGGGCGGCTCGGCAACGAGCTCCTCAGCAACGTGCTCGCCGCCGCCATCGCCGCCTTCGTCGCCTCTCTGATGGCGGCGTCCTACGGCCGTCGGGTGCTGGCGATCGCGCTCCTCGGGCTCTTCGGATGGCTGTCGCTGATCGTCAGCTACTGGATCTGGTATGGATTCCCGACCGCCTACATCCTCGGCGAGGGGATCAACGAAGTGGTGGGCTGGTTCCTCGCCGGCCTGGCGATCGCGAAGATCGTGCCGCCGGCGATCATAGGGCACGCGGATCAGGCGGGCTGAACTAGGACGGGATGAGATCAGTCTTTGAGCTCGTCGAGGAGCTGCCAGCCGTCGACGACCTCGCCGCGCTCGCCCTGGGCGATCGATTCGAGCAGAAGAGCTTGATCCTCCTGTGAGAGCGTGAAGCCTTCTTCGTCATCTTCGGGAACGAGAAGGATAACCGTGGCGCCTTCCTCGAGGATGCCCTCGGGTACATCCAACTGGCCGTTTACGACCTTCGCGCTTAGGACTTTCATGTCGCTATGCTACTCGCGAAGGGTGTAGGGGCGCAGCATGCTGCGCCCCTACGATCCAGCCGGCGTAACGTCCTACCGCGGAGCCCCACCCTTGGGAATCGGCGGCACGGTGACCTTCTTCGGCGGGCTCTTCTGCAGCGCCTGCAGGAGTACCTCGATGCCCTTGGCCAGCGTCGGGTCTTCGCCCCGGGCCAGCGCGTCCGGCCGGTCGACCACCTCGATGTCCGGCGCCACGCCTTCGTTCTCCACTCCCCACTGGCCTTCCGGCGTCAGGAAGCGGAACGTCGGCACGGTGAGCGCTCCGCCGTCGGCCAGCGCCGGGCTTCCGGAGAGGCCGATGAGGCCGCCCCAGGTGCGCGTGCCGATCAGCGGCCCCAGGCCGAGCTCGCGGAAGTAGAAGGGGAAGGCGTCGCCGCCCGAGCCCGCCTGGCCGTTGGTCAGCGCCACCTTGGGACCGGTGTTGATGAACCCGGGCGTGCTGTTCGGCCGGCCGCTGCGGTTCACCCAGTAGTTGAGCAGCGGACGGTCGAGGAGGGCCATCATGCGGTCGGGGATGAAACCGCCGCCGTTGTAGCGGTCATCGAGGATCAGCGCGTCCTTGTGCGACATGGGGTAGAAGTACTTGAACAGCTCGCGGTTGCCTTCCACGGCCGTGTTCGGCAGGTGGATGTAGCCGATGCGGCCGCCGGAGGCCTTCTCGACCTTGGCGCGGGTGGCGAGCACCCAATCGAGATAGCGGAGGTTCTGCTCGTTGGCCACCGTCCGCACCTGCTCCGTGCGCGCGCCGTCGCGCGAAGGCTTGCCGTTGACCAGCAGGGCGACCACGCGGTCGGCCTTGTTCTCCAGCAGACGGTAGAAGTTGTCCACTTTGTCGGTGGGCTGGCCGTCCACCGCCAGGATGAATTCGCCTTCCTCGACGTGCACCCCCGGCTCGGTGAGCGGGGAGCGGAAGTCGGGATGCCAGTTCTCGCCCGGGAAGATGTGGGCGACGCGGAAGTAGCCCGAGGAGTCGGCCTCGATCTCCGCACCCAGCAGGCCGCCCTCGACCCGCGCGGGTCCGGCATCGTTGCCCGCCTGCACGTAGGCGTGACCGGCGGAGAGCTCGCCGGCGAGCTGCGCGAGCACGAAGTCGAGATCGGCGCGGGTGGCGATGGAGGGGACCATCTCGCCGTAGCGGTCGCGCAGCGCCGGCCAGTCGACGCCGTGCATCGCCGGGTCGTAGAACCAGTCGCGCGTGATGCGCCAGGCGTCGGTGAACATCTGCTTCCACTCGGCGCGCGGCTCGACGCGCATCTGCAGGTTGTCGAGCGCCAGCTTGCCGTCCCCCGGCTTCTGCCCCGGCTTGGGATCGATGATGCCGTAGGTGTCCTGCCCCTGGCGGTAGAGGATCTTCTTGCCGTCCGCGGAGAGGGCGTAGCCCGCCGCCCGCTCCAGGATGGTGTCCTCCTTGCGCTCCTTGAGGCTGAACGTCTTGAGCGCCAGCGGGCCGTCGCCGGCGTTGAACCGGTAGAAGACGGCGTCGGCGCCGGCGGAGAGGTTCTGATAGTTGCCGGCGGGGCCTGGGATGGCGCGCACCCGTGACTCGAAACCGTCGAAGTCCACCCTCACCCGCACCGGCGCCTTTTTGGCGGCGTCGGGCTTCTCTTCTCCCTCCTCGCCAGCGGCGCCCGCCTTGGCGGGTTTCTCCGCGGCGTCGGCGATGCGGACCGAGGGCGGCTCCTCCTTGGCCGGCTCCTCCTCGTCGCTCTCCGGCAGGAAGAGGGCCGGGCCCGCCGCGGCGAGCACGCCGACGTAGACCCGCGTGGGATTGGTGTAGACGTAATCGAACTCGTAGCCGCTGAACGTCAGGTTGAAGTCGCGGTTGGAGAGGAAGTAGAGGTAGCGGCCGTCGGGCGACCAGGTGGGCTCCGCCTCGGCGGTGAGATCGCTGGTGAGCTGCCGGGCCTTGCCCTCGTCCAGCGCGTAGAGCCAGATCGAGGGCATCTGCGTCTCGCTGACCTTGGTATAGGCGAGCCAGCGGCTGTCCGGCGACCACTTGTAGTCCGTGATGTCGGCCCGCGGATCCTGATCCGCTTCCTTCACCTTGCCGGAGGCCACGTCCACCCATTGCAGCTTGCGGTCCTTGTCGCCGAAGGCGAGCTTCTTGGAGTCGGGGGACCACTGCGGCGGGAAGCGCCAGATCCTGCCGTCGGTGGTGACGCGCCGTTCCGCCCCCGAGCCGTCGCCGGGGCGCACGTAGATCTCGTACTCGCCCGTGCGGTCGGAGAGGTAGGCGATCCAGCGGCCGTCGGGCGACCAGGTGGCGTTCATCTCCCGCACGCCGGGCGACTCGGTGAGGTTGCGGATCTCGCCCTTCTCCGCCGGCACGCTGTAGACGTCGCCGCGCGCCGTCAGCAGCGCCCGCTTGCCGGTGGGCGAGATCGCCATGTCGTCGATGTCCGCGGTGACGTTCTTGAAAAAGGGAAGGGTGCGGGGAAGGTCGCCGTCGACGTGGATCGAGACCTTGCCGCTCTTCCCCGTCGCCGGGTCGAAGAGATAGATCCAGCCGCCGTTCTCGTAGACGATGCGGCTGCCGTCGCCGCTCGGCCAGAGCACGTCGAAGACGTCGTGATTCGTCGCCTTGCGGGTAGCCTTGGTGGCCGGGTCCCAGGCGAAGAGGTTGATGATGCGGTCGCGGTTGGAGGCGAAGTAGACCGTGTCGCCGATCCATACCGGCTGCTGGTCGACGGCGGGATTGTCGGTGATCTGCTCCGCCGCGCCCGTCTTGAGGTTGTAGATCCAGACGTCCGAGGCGCGGCCGCCGTAGTAGCGCTTCCACTCGCGCCACTCGTTCATCACCGGCGCGAAGGCGAAGCGGTTGCCGTCGGCGGCGAAGCTGCCGACCGAGCTCTCCTTGAGCGGCAGCGGCTTCTCCAGGCCGCCGACCGCCGGCACCAGGTACGGCCGGGCGATGCGCTCGCTCCAGGGCACCCGGTGGGAGAGGAAGAGCACCTGCTTGCCGTCCGGCGTCCAGTCGAGCACGTGGTTGTCGATGCCGCCGCGGTAGGGCAGCGCGCCGATGTCGTTGTGGAAGGTGAGCTGGCGCGGCGTGCCGCCGTCGACGCCGATGACGTAGACCTGGCGGGTGCCGGTGTACTGGCCGGTGAAAGCGATCGTGCGGCCGTCCGGCAAGAACTTGGGAAACAGCTCCTCCCCGGGATCCGAGGTCAGCCGGCGCGCCGGCCCGCCGCCGGCACCGGCCAGCCAGATGTCGCCGCCATAGACGAAGGCGATGGTGTCCTTGTAGATGTCGGGGTAGCGCAGCAGGCGCGTCTCTCCCGCCGCCTGCGCCGCGGCGAGCGCGGGCAGGAGCAGCAGGAGGGTCGCCATCCAGATCGATTTACGCACGAATTCTCCTTTCGAAGACATGGTCTCCCGGTGAGGGTTTACGTGGAATCGGGCCCCGAGTTTCCGCCGCGGCCCTCACCTCCCCGGCCCTCCTCTCCTCGAGGGAGAGGAGGGAGAAAGCGGAACGTAGGATAGGCGAAGCCGATCCCCTGCTCCTCGAAGGCCCGCAGGAGGCCGAGATTGATCGCCTGCTGGCGGTCCATGTAGGTGTTGTAGTCGGACGACAGGATCCAGTAGGCCGCCTCGAAGTCGAGGGAGGAGGCGCCGAAGCCCTTGAAGTGGGCGCGCTCGAAGCGGGTTCCGTCCTGCCGCTCGACGAGCTCGCGCACCAGGCCGGGGATGCGCTCGACGGCGCTCGCCGGCGTGTCGTAGGGCACGCCGAAGGCGAGGACGACCTGGCGCTCGGCCATACGCTTCCAGTTGCGGATGCGGCCCTTGAGCAGCTCGCCGTTGCCGAGGATGATCTGCTCGCCCGAGGCACTGCGCAGCCGCGTGGTCTTCATGCCGATGCTCTCGACCGTGCCCATGAGGTCGTCGACGCTGATGCGGTCGCCGATCTCGAACGGCTTGTCGAAGACGATGGAGAGGGAGGCGAAGAGGTCGCCCAGCACGTTCTGCAGCGCCAGAGCCACCGCCACGCCGCCGATGCCCAGGCCGGCTACGAGGGTGGTGACGTCGACGCCCAGGTTGTCCAGCGCCAGCAACAGGATGACCGACCAGAGGACGACCTTGGCGGCGAAGCGGAGCACCCCCAGCAAGGCGGCCGAGGTGGCGTCCTGCTCCAGCCGCCGCCGGCGCGCCATCCAGAAGTCGATGCCGACCGAGGCCCAGAGGGCGACCTGGAGGAAGACGGCGAGGGCCGCCGCGCCTTGGAGGACGCGGGCCGTTCTCGCCGGCAGGTCCAGATAGAGGCTGCCCAGATAGAGCGCCAGCACGGCCACGAGCAGGGGCCGGACGCGCCGCGCCAGCGAGACGACGAGGTCGTCGAGCCGCGTCGCCGTCCGCTCGGCGAGCCGTCCCAGGCGGCGGACGGCGAGCCGTTGCAGCAGCGGCAGCAGGAGCAGGACGACGACGGCGATGCCGAGCGCCGCCAGCCAGTCGAGCAGCCGGTCTCCCAGCAAGGTGGTGGTCTCGAGCCAGCGCATCCGGAGGCGGATCAAGAAAGCAGCGCAGAAGGGCTAAGATCAGGCCCGCCGGGGGTTGCGGCGGCCGGGCAAGAATGCTATCACTGCCGTCGCCCCGAACCCCCTATCCCCGCAAGGAAAACCATCCCCATGCCGAACGATCACGTCAGCTTCTTCGAGCAGGTCAACCGCAACTTCGAGCGGGCGGCCGCGCTCACCAAGCATCACCCCGGGCTCCTCGCGACGATCAAGAGCTGCAACAGCGTCTATCACTTCACCTTTCCTCTGGAGAGGGATAAGGACGGCAAGGTGGAAGTGATCCACGCCTGGCGGGCGGAGCACAGCCACCACAAGCTGCCCACCAAGGGCGGCATCCGTTACAGCCTCGACGTCAACGAGGACGAGGTGATGGCGCTCGCCGCGCTGATGACCTACAAGTGCGCGGTGGTCGACGTGCCTTTCGGCGGCGCCAAGGGCGGCATCAAGATCGACAGCAAGCAGTACAGCCGCGACGAGCTGGAGCGCATCACCCGCCGCTACACCTTCGAGCTGGTCAAGAAGAACTTCATCGGTCCGGGCATCGACGTGCCGGCGCCGGACTTCGGCACGGGTCCGCGCGAGATGGCCTGGATCGTCGATACGTTCACCGCGCTGGCTCCCGACAAGCTGGAGGGCGCCGCCTGCGTCACCGGCAAGCCCCTCGCGCAGGGAGGCATCCGCGGCCGCACCGAGGCCACCGGGCGCGGCGTGGCGATCGTGACGCGCGAGGTCTGCAGGGTCGCCGAGGACATGCAGGCGCTGGGCCTGAGCCCCGGCATCGCCGGCAAGCGGGTCGTCATCCAGGGGATGGGCAACGTCGGTTCCTACACCGCCTCCTTCCTTCAGGAGATGGACGCCAAGATCGTCGGCCTCCTCGAGTTCGACGGCGGGCTTTACGATCCCAAGGGTCTCGACGCCAAGGCCATCCTGGAGCAGTGGAACGCCCTCCGCCGGACCGAGAAGTCGATGCAGAAGCTGGCCCTTCCCGAAGGCGCCACCCGGCTCGGCAATCCCATAGAGGGTCTGGAGCTCGACTGCGACATCCTGATCCCGGCGGCGTTGGAGAACCAGATCACCGAGGAGAACGCGCCGCGCATCAAGGCGAAGGTCATCGTCGAGGCCGCCAACGGTCCGGTCACCAGCGGCGCCAGCGAGATGCTCGACAAGGCCGGGGTGCTGATCATTCCCGACCACTACGCCAACGCGGGCGGCGTGCTGGTCTCCTACTTCGAGTGGCTGAAGAACCTCGCCCACGTGCGCTTCGGCCGCCTGGAGCGGCGGTTCGAGGAGCAGGCGTACCGGCGCATCCTGGAAGCCATCGAGGTGCGCACCGGCAGGCGCTTCAGCGAATCGGAGAAGGCCGTCATCGCCTATGGCGCCGACGAGAGCGATCTCGTCCACTCCGGCCTCGAGGACACCATGGTGAACGCCTTCCACCACCTGCGCGAAATCCGCAACCGTCACGACGGCAAGGCGGACCTCCGCACCGCCGCCTTCATCGACGCCATCAACAAGATCGCCGTCTGCTACGAGGACCTGGGGATCTTCCCGTAGGCCCTCACCTCCCCGGCCCTCCTCTCCCGATCCCTCCCTCCCCCCGCCCACCGGGAGAGGAGGGAGAACAGCAAGAAGAAATGTAGGCGCTGCTCGGGAAGTTCTCCCGGAGCGTGCGGGAGAGACAAGCAGCAGCGTCTTTTTAATGCCCCCTCTCTCCCGGTGGGCGGGGGGAGGGAGGGGTCGGGAGAGAGGGGGTTGGGGGAGTGAGGGCCTACGCCCGAGACAGCCGGTTCAAGCTGGCGCGCAGCAACTCGTGGAAGGCGGCGTCCGGCTTCTCGCGCCGGGTGTCGGCGACGGCGCGCTCGGCCAGGCTCGCCTTGTAGCCGAGGTTGACGAGGGCGGAGACGACGTCCTGATCGGCGGGCGCGGCCGCTCTCTCGGGAAGCTCGGCGGCGAGCTCGCGCATCTTCTCCCGCAGCTCCAGCACCATACGCTCCGCGGTCTTCTTGCCGACGCCGGGAATGGTGCCGAGGCGGCCGAGGTCGCCGCCGGCGATGGCGCCCAGCAGGTCGTCCGGCGGCATGCCCGAGAGGATCACCCGCGCCAGCCGCGGGCCGATGCCGGAGACCGCGATCAGCCGCTCGAAGAGCAGCTTCTCGCGCTCGGTCCAGAAACCGAAGAGGGCGATGCCGTCCTCGCGCAGATGGGTGTAGATGAACAGCTGGATGCGGTCGTTCGTCCGGCGCTCGATCTCGACCCAGGTGGAGAGCGAGATCTGCACCTCATAGCCCACTCCCCCAACGTCGAGCAGCAGGCGCTCCGGCGTGGCGTGGATCAGGCTTCCCTGTAGGTAACCGATCATCCGGCGGGGATTCTAGTACGGCGCAGGGGCGCAGCATGCTGCGCCCCTGCCGGAGCTCTATCGGGACGGGGTTACGGGCAGGCGAAGGCGCTCGGATCGATGACGGTGCGGAAGGGTTGGCCCGCCGGGTTCATGTAGGTCCTGGTCGTGCCGGTCTGGGTGTCGGTCACCGTGATATCGACGCGGAGGTTGGTCATGCCGCCGGCGAAGAACCGATAGTGGCCACTGGCGGCGCAGGTATTCAGGATCTTGACGGTCAGCTCCACGTTCCCAGGGCTGGAGAAATAGAAGTAACCGCTCTCGTTGGAGAGGGTGACGCCTTGGGCCGTGAGGCCTCGCCGCCAGGTGGCGGTCACCTTGAAGCGGCCGTTGTTGAGGCAGAGCGTGCTCCCCCCCGCCACGCAGGCGGAGGTCGCCTCGAAGGCGCCGATGTCGCAGCGGGTGCCGCCCGGACGCGCGGCACCCCGCTGGTCGGTGGCCGTGCACGCGTCGCCTCCGGAGCCCGGCACAGCCGGATTGCCCGCGTTGAGGGCCGGGCTGCCGGCGGCGAGCGCGCGCGTGGGAGTCGGCCCGCCGTTCTGGGCCAGGGGACTCACGAGCGCATTGATCGGGCTCGCCGCGGTGCCTACGATGTCGTGCTTGGCGGCCGAGGGACCCAGACAGCCGGTGCCGTCGCCGATCAGGTCGTAGCCCGAGTCGACGTCGCCCGAGCAGTCCGGCTGGCTGGACGCGGTATTGCCGGCGATGATCGAGTTGATGATCCTCGGCGGAAAGCCGATGAAGGCGGAGAGCTCCGCGAACACGCCGCCGCCCTTGAGAGCCGCGGTGTTGCTCGTGATCGTGGCGTTGTTCACCGTCGCCAGCGCGTCGGAGAAGACGTAGAGGCCGCCGCCGTGGTCGGCCACCGAGCGGTTGCCGGAGATGGTGACGTTGTCGAGGCTCGCCTCACCGCCGAGGGCGATCGCGCCGCCGCCGCCCTGCGCCGTGTTGGCGGCGAGGGTGCTGTCAGCCACCTGCAGAAAAGAGTTGTTGCCGTCGGTCAGGATGGCGCCGCCGAAGCCGGCTCCGGCCGCTCCGACGACGCTGGAGTTGCCCGAGAGGACGCTGCGCAGGATCGTCAGCTCGCCCGCGTTGAGAATGGCGCCGCCGGCTCCCGGAGCCCGGCCGTTGCGCAAGGTCAGGTCGCGGATCTCGAGCGAGATGCCGCCGGGGATCTGGAAGATGCGGTCGATACCGTTGCCGTCGACGATCGTGCTCGCCGCGCCGGCGCCGAGGCCGAGGATGACGAGGTCGTCCTGCACGTCGAGGTCGCCGGCGGCGCCGAGGTCCTCGTTGCCCGCGAGCGACAGCAGATAGACCCCGGGGCGCAGCAGGATGACGTCGTCGCCCGGTTTTGCGTTGGCCGCCAGCACCGCCTCGCGCAAGGAGCAGTCGGCGTTGCAGGCGCCGTCCGCGGTGTCGGCCGTCTTGGTGGGAAGGTAGACCGCCGCGCTCGCGGCGGAGGTGGAAGCGGCCAGCGCCAGCAGGACGAAGGCCGCTTCAAGGGTACGGCGAAGACTGCGTTGCATGATCGTTCTCCTTCAGCTCCAGTGAGCGATTTACGATCGGTTTGGTTGAACCCCTCCGAGCTGCAATGGATCGCGCGTTCCTGTTATGTCTACGAAGCATGAAATGGGTGCGTCTAGAAAGGAAGGACCCAAAGGACAGCAAGGACACCAAGGACAAGCACCCTTCAACTGAGCTTCCCTGTCCTTGGTGTCCTTGCTGTCTCTGGTGTCCTTTCTGCGGAGCGGCTTCAAACAGCCGATGCTAGACTCCGGTCCCGCTCTGGAGCTTCGAATGACTCTACGCTTGGCCAAGCCCCTCTCGATCCTCTTCCTTTTTTTCCTGCTGCCTTTGTTCAGGGCCGCCACGCAGGTATCCCCCTCGCCCCTCGAGCCGGCTTCGACGGGCGGCGTGGCGGCGGTCGACCGTGCTCTCGCCAAGCTCTCCACGCACAAGCGCCTGCTGGTGGTCGGCGCGCATCCGGACGACGAGGACACGTCGCTCATCGCCCTCGTCTCGCGCGGCATGGGCGGCGAGGCGGCCTATCTCTCGCTGAGCCGCGGCGAGGGTGGGCAGAACCTCATCGGTCCCGAGCTGGGCGTGGGGCTGGGGCTCCTGCGCAGCCGCGAGCTGCTGGCGGCGCGGTCGGTGGACGGCGGCCGGCAGTTCTTCACCCGCGCCTACGACTTCGGCTACACGCGCTCGCTCGACGAGACCCTCCGCCTGTGGCCGAAGGAGGCGCTGGTGGAGGACGCGGTGCGCGTGATGCGTCGCTTCAAGCCGCAGGTGGTGGTCTCGGTGTTCCCCGGCGTTCCCCATCCCAATCATGGGCAGCACCAGGCCGCCGGCGTCACCGCCTATGCGGCCTTTCCGCTCGCCGGCGACGCCAACGCCCTGCCGCAGCTCGCGGCCGAGGGGCTCACTCCCTGGGCTCCACAGGTGCTCTACCGCTCGACCCGCTTCGATCCGGAGACGCCCAGCCTCTCGCTGCCGCTCGGCCGCATCGATCCGCTGGCCGGCAAGTCGATCTTCCAGCTCGCCATGGCCAGCCGCAGCATGCACCGCTCGCAGGACATGGGGATGTTCCAGCGGCTCGGCCCGCAGGCCACGACCGTCGGCTGGGTGCAGGGAGACGCCGGTAAGGAGGCGAAGGACCTCTTCGGCGGCATCGATACCCGCCTCTCCTCCATCGCCGAAACGGTGGCCGACGCCGGACGGCGGCAGACCGTCGAGGCTCGCCTCGACGCCGTGCAGGCGGCGGCCGAGCGCGCCCGCACCGGGCTCAATCCGGCGAAGCTCGACGAGACGGTGCCGGCCTTCCGCGAGATCCTCGGCGCTCTCCGCCAGGCCGACTCCGCGCTGGCAGAAGGAGACCGGCCGGCGCGCGAGCTGATCGAAGAGAAGGTCGACGTGGCCGAGGCCGGTCTCGCCGCCGCGGCGGGGATCGCCGTGGATGCCGTCACCGACCGCGAGAAGCTCACCGCCGGCGAGGCCTTCACCGTGCAGGCCAACCTCTGGAATGGCGGCGCGCGGCCGGTCTCGGCCGTCTCCGTCTCCCTCACGCCGGCTGCGGAGTGGGGAGGCGAAGCGACGGCGGGCGAGGCCAAGGACCTCGCGGCGGGCGCTCTCGGCGCCTGGGAGCTCAAACCGGCGGTGCCGGCCGGAGCGCCGGCCAGCGTCCCGTACTTCCTGCGCAAGCCGCTGCCGGGGGGACTCTACGATTGGTCCGCGGCCACGCCCGCCGAGCGCGGCGAGCCGTTTGGTCCGGCGCTGCTCACCGCTCGCTTCTCTTTCACGATCGACGGCGTGCCGGTCAGCCTCGAACGCGAGATCGTCCACCTGCACCGGGATCAGGCCGTCGGCGAGGTGCGGCGGCCGTTGCGCGTGGTGCCGAAGGTCGAAGTGGCGGCGGCGGACGAGCTTCTGGTCTGGCCGGTGCAGAGCCGCGAGGCGCGCCGCCTCCACGTCACCCTGACCTCGCACTCCAAGGAGCCCCTCAGCGGCCGGCTCGAAGCCGTTGCGCAAGGCGGACCGGCCGTCACTCCGAGGCCGTTTACGCTGCAGTCCGCCGACGAGCCGCTCGACCTCGATCTGACGCTCACCCCACCCAAGGACCTGAAGCCGGTCCGCACGACGCTTCAGCTTTCCGCGATACTGGACAGCGGCGAGCGGTTCGATCTCGCCGTCCCCGTGGTGGACTATCCGCACATCCGCCCGACGCCGCGGCCTGTGCCGGCGCAGGTGATCATCCAGACCGCCGACCTGCGCCTGCCGCCGCTCAAAAAGGTCGGCTACGTCCGCGGCGCTTCGGACCGGGTCCCCGAGCTCCTGCGCCAGGTGGGAGTGCCCGTGGAGCTGCTGGGAGCGGATCAGCTCGAAGCCGCCGATCTCGGCCGTTACGACGCCATCGTCGTCGGCAGCCGCGCCTACGAGATCGATCCGGCCCTGGCGCGCGCCAACCACCGGCTGCTCGACTACGTCCGCGACGGCGGTCAGATGATCGTCCAGTACCAGCAATATCCGTTCATCGAAGGCAAATTCGCGCCGTTCCCGCTGGAGATCGCCCGGCCCCACGATCGCATCACGGACGAGACCACGCCCGTGACGGTGCTCGATCCGGGCTCGCCCGTCTTCAACACGCCGAACAAGATCGGCGCCGAGGACTGGAACGGCTGGGTGCAAGAGCGCGGCCTCTACTTCGCGCACACCTGGGACCCCGCCTACACGCCGCTGCTCTCGATGAAGGACCCGGACCAGCCCGATCTCCAGGGCGGCCTCCTGGTGGCGCAGCTCGGCAAGGGCCACTACGTCTACACCGGCCTCGCCTTCTTCCGCCAGCTCCCCGCCGGCGTGCCCGGGGCGTATCGGCTGTTCGCGAACTTGTTGGGGGTGAAGTGAAAAGCAACGATCTGCCCTTCGAAGCCTCACCCCCTGTCCCCCTCTCCGTAACCGGAGAGGGGGGACGATTCACGGCCAGTCTTGCCAATAGGAGGCCGACTTTTTCGGCAAAACGCCTTCGCAGACGTCCCCCCTCGCCCGTCAGGGAGAGGGGGACAGGGGGTGAGGCTTCGAAGCGCCGAACGATCCATCTGGCAGCGTCCCTTGTAGCTCTCACCCTCCTCCTCACCGCCTGCAACGACAGCCGCACACCCCTCGTCGTCTACTCGCCACACGGCCGCGACCTCCTGACTCTCATGGAAAAGAGTTACGAGAAAGCCCATCCGGAGATCGACGTCCGCTGGCTCGATATGGGCTCGCAGGAGGTCTACGACCGCGTGCGCTCCGAGGCCGCGAACCCGCAGGCCGACGTCTGGTACGGCGGACCGCAGACGATCTTCGTCCGCGGCGCCGCGGACGGCCTGCTGATTCCCTTCCGGCCGAGCTGGGCCGAAGCGGTGCCGGAGTCGAGCCGCGATCCGCAGGACCTCTTCTTCGGCGCCTATCGAACCGCGCCGGTGCTGGTCTACAACTCCGCGGCGGTGAAGCGCGAGGAGGCACCGGGGGATTGGGACGACCTGCTGGCGCCGCGCTGGAAGGGCAAGATCCTCATCCGCGATCCGCTGGCGAGCGGCACCATGCGGACACTCTTCGGCATGATCCTGGCCCGCTCGGTGCGCGAGACGGGCAACGAGGAGCGCGGCTGGGAATGGCTGCGACGGCTGGACGCGCAGACGAAGGAGTACGTGCAGAATCCGGCGTTGCTCATGGAGAAGCTCAACCGGCAGGAGGGGCTGATCACCGTCTGGGAGCTCACGGACATGCTCTGGCAGGCCAAGCGCGGCGCGCCGCTCGGCTACCGCTTCGCGAGGAACGGCGCGCCGGTGATCGACGATTCGATCGGCCTGGTGAAGGGCGCGCGCCATCCAGAGGAGGCGAAAGCCTTCATCGAGTTCGTGGGCAGCGTCGAAGGCCAGGAGCTGGCCGCGCGCGAGGCCTTCCGCCTGCCGGCGCGCACCGACCTGCCGCCGGAACGCCTGCCGCAGTGGGCGCAGGAAGTGCTGCGCGACCTCAAGCCGGCCGACGTCGACTGGGACCTCATCGCCAAGAACGGCCAGCCGTGGATGGCCACCTGGGACCGCACCGTGCGCAGCCGCGGATAAATGCCCTTCCTCATCCTCGACCACCTCGACAAGAGCTTCGGCGCCCAGACCGTCCTGCGCGATTTTTCCCTCGCGGTGGAGAGGGGCGAGATCCTCGCCCTGCTGGGTCCTTCGGGCAGCGGCAAGACGACGGCGCTGCGGTTGATCGCCGGCTTCGAGACGCCGGACCGCGGGCGCGTCCTCGTGCAGGATGAGGACGTCACGCGTCTTCCGCCCGAGCGCCGCAACTTCGGCATGGTCTTCCAGCACTACGCGCTCTTTCCTCACCTCACCGTCGGCGAGAACGTCGCCTTCGGCCTCGCATCCCGGCAACGAGGCGGTAAGGAGGAGACGGCCCGCCGGGTGGCGGACGCGCTGGCCCTGGTGGATCTCCCCGACTTCGAAGCTCGGCGAGTGGGCGAGATCTCCGGCGGCCAGCAGCAGCGGGTGGCGCTCGCCCGCGCGCTGGCGCCGGAGCCGCGCGTGCTGCTGCTCGACGAGCCGCTCTCCAATCTCGATCCCACGCTGCGCGAGCGCACCCGCCGCGAGCTCAAGCGCGCCATCCAGAGAGTGGGCATCACCACCGTGCTGGTCACCCACGAGCAGGAGGAGGCGTTTCACCTCGGAGACCGCATCGCCGTGCTTCAGGGTGGCGTGCTGCATCAAGTCGGGACTCCCGAGGATCTCTACGAGCGGCCGGCGACGCGCTTCGTCGCCACTTTTGTGGGCCGCGCGAGCGTTTTGCAGGCGGTGTTCGAAGGAAAGGGCGCCGTCCGGGTGGGTCAGGCCCGCTGGCCGGCCGAGACCTCTGGGGAGATCGCATCTGGAGAGGAGGTAGACCTCGTCGTCCGTCCCGAGTCGTTGACCTTCGCGTACGCCGGTGATTCGCGAACCCTGGCCGGTCGCGTCACCGAGCGGCGCTACGCAGGACCGGTCACCTATTACATCGTAGCCCTCAAGGACGGAGGCGAGGTGGAGGTGCTGGCGGCGTCAGGCGCGGCGGCGGTGGGTGAGGAGGTTTGGGTGGTGCCGAATGAGGAGGGTCCGAGGGCGAGAGCGTTCAGGAGGGACGGATGAAAAGGCGACGTTCTACGCTGCGAAGCCTCACCCCCTGTCCCCCTCTCCCTGACGGGCGAGGGGGGACGCATGCGAAGGGTTTTGCCGAAAAGCCAGCTCCTATCAACAAGGCCGGTTGTGAATCGTCCCCCCT
>JBIOVX010000148.1:0-58310 GCA_044868005.1 Thermoanaerobaculia bacterium
CCTCGTGCGACGCCCACCACATGACGGCGCCGGACCCGACGGGAGCCGGCGCCGCCGCGGCGCTCGAGAAGGCGCTCGCCGACGCCGGGATTGCTCCGGCCGCCGTCGACTTCGTCAACGTGCATGGCACGGGCACGCCGCTCAACGACGCCGCCGAGTGGCAGGCGCTGCTGCGGGTCTTCGGCGAGCGGGCGAGGGAGATTCCGCTCGTCGCCACCAAGGCCCTGGTGGGACACCTCCTCGGCTCGTCCGGAGCCCTCGAGGCGGCGGCCACGGTCCTCTGCCTGCAGCATGGCGAGCTCCATCCGGCGTCGAACGGCGGCGTTCCGCGCCTGGCCGATCCCGAGCTGCCGGTCGCGTTGGTGACCGGCGAGCCCCGCCCTTTTCCGGCGGCGCGGACGGCGCTTTCCACCAGCCTGGCGTTCGGGGGCTCCAACGCCGCTCTGGTCTTCTCTCGCTGGATGGACCGGGCCGCTTGAGCGGAACGATTCTGATCACCGGCGTGGGGACCCTCGGCGTCTGGGGCGCCGGCGCCGACCGCCTGGCCGAGGCTCTGGCGGCGGGCAGGACGGAAACCCGCGAAGTCGATCGTTCGGCCGGCTACCACCTCGGCGAGAGCGCCCGCCGCGCCTGTCTGGTGCCCGCCGGGCCGCTCGGGAGCTTCCTCTCGCCCGGCGAGGCCCGCCGCATGAGCCCGCCCTCGAAGCTCGCCGTCGCCGCCGCGCGCATGGCCCTGCGCTGCGCGGGCCTTTCAGCCACGGAGGAGGACGACACCGCCGTCGTGGTGGCCACGTCGTTTGGCCCCTCTTCCACGACAGAAGTGCTGCTGAAACAGATCCTCTGTGAGAGTCCCGAGTCCGCATCGCCCTCCCTGTTCATGGAGAGCGTCGCCAACGCGCCGGCGGCGCAGATCGCCATCGCCGTGCGGGCGCGGGGCCCGAGCCTCACCGTCTGTCAGCGGGAGGCCGGACCGCTGATCGCCGCCGGCCGGGCCGCCGGCGAGGTGGCTCGCGGCCGCGCCCGCCGCGCCCTGGCCGGCTCGGTGGACGAGATGACGCCGCTCCTCCATGCCCTGCTCGACCGTTTCGGCGCCCTGGCTCGTCGCGGACCGGACGGCGAGGAGGCGGCGCGGCCGTTCGACCGGCGGCGCTGCGGCTTCCTGGCGGGCGAGGGAGCGACGCTGGCGGTGCTGGAGAGCGAGGAGGGTTTGCGGCAGCGCGGGGGGCGGGCTCTCGCGCGGGTGCTCGGCTGGGGGAGCGGCTTCGATGCCACGGCGCCGGTGACCGGCTGGGGCCGCGGTGCGGCGCCGCTGGCGCGCGGCCTGCTCCGCGGCCTGCGCCGCGCCGGAGTCGAGCCGCGGGACGTGGACCTGATCGTCTCGGGCGCCTCGGGCTCGCGGGCGGGGGATTGGCTGGAAGCGCGAGTGCTGCGCGAGGCCTGGGGAGAGACCCCCCTGCCCCCCATCGTGGCGCCCAAGTCGATCACAGGGGAGTACGGGGGTGGCATCCTCGGCGCGGCGGTGCTGGCCGCCGCCGGCTCGCCCTTCGGCCCCACCGCCGGTTTCGCGGAGGCCGATCCCGAGTTGGGGATCGTGCCGCACGCCGGCTCGCCGCTGGCGCCGCCGGAGGTCGTCCTCGTCACCGGCCTGGCCGCCGGGGGTGCCGCGGCCTGGCTGGTTCTGGGGAGAGCATGAGCCTGCGCGTCGCCGCCGCGATTCCCGCCTATCAGGCCGCCCCGTCGGTGGGCGCCGTGGTGCGCGAGGTCCTGCACGAGCTGCCGGAGGTGCTGGTGGTGGACGACGGCTCGACGGATGCCACGGCCGAGGAGGCGCGGCGGGCCGGGGCACGCGTCCATTCCTTGCCGCGGAACCGCGGCAAAGGAAAGGCGCTCGCCGTGGCCTTCGAGGATCTCCTCGGCCGCGGCTTCGACGGCGTGGTCACGCTCGACGCCGACGGCCAGCACCTGCCGGGCGAAATCCCCAAGCTTCTCGCCGCCGCGAGCGAAGCCGATCTGGTGCTGGGCATCCGCGATCATCTCTTCGCCGAGATGAGCGCGCTGCGCCGGGCCAGCAACCGGCTGTCCTCCAAGGCCATCTCCTTCGCCGCCGGCCAGCGCTTCACAGACATCCAGACGGGGTTCCGGTTCTACTCGCGGCGCCTCATCGAAGGCGTCGGCTTCCCCGAGGCGCGCTTCGAAGCCGAGAGCGCCGTGGTGGTGCGGGCGGCCCGCCGCGGATTCAAGGTCGTCACCGTGCCGGTGCGGCTGGGCTTCGCGGATGGGCGGACGACCAGCCACTACCGGCCGCTGATCGACAGCCTGCGGATCGCCGGCGCGGTGACCCGCGCACGGCTGGAGATGCTGCGATGGGCGCGGTCCTCGTAACCGGCGGCAGCCGCGGCCTGGGCCGCGCCATCGTCGAGGCGCTCGCCGCCGAGCCGCCGGCGCGGGTGGCCTTCACCTGGAACGCGGACGAGGAGGCGGCGCGCGCCGTGGAGGAGGCGACCGGCGCACGGGCGTTCCGTTTCGATCTGCTCGATCGCGCCAGGCCGGACGACCTGGTGGCGGAAGTCGAGGCGGCGCTGGGGCCGGTCGAGGGACTGGTCAACAACGCCGGCCTGCGCCGGGAATCGCTCCTCGCCATGACCTCGGACGCGGATTGGGACGCCGTGCTCGACGCCAACCTGGGCGGGCTCTTCCGCTGCTGCCGGGCGGTGCTGCGCGGCATGATGGTGCGGCGCCGCGGCGCGATCGTCAACGTCTCGTCCCTCTCGGCCCTGCACGGTGTCGCCGGCCAGGGCGCGTACTCGGCCTCCAAGGCGGGCATCCTCGGGCTCACCCGCTCGCTGGCCCGCGAGGCGGGCCGGCGCGGCGTGCGGGTCAACGCCGTGGTGCCCGGCTTCGTCGAGACCGACCTCACCGCGGGGCTTCCCGAAGCGGCGGTCACCGCCCTGCGCGCCGGCGAGTGCCTGCCGCAGGGCGTGCGTGCCGGTGACGTCGCCCAGGCGGTGCTCTTCCTGCTCTCGGACCGGGCCGCCGCGATCACCGGCCAGGCCCTGGTGGTGGACGCGGGTGTCTCCGCCTGAGCGGAATGCGGCGGTTCTCCTCGTTCCTCGCCAAGGCCGTCTGCCGCCGCCCGCGGTTGCTGCTGGCTTTGACGGTGCTGCTGACGCTCGCGGCCATCTTCCCCGCTCTCCGTTTCCGGCTGGAGACCGATCTCGCGGCGCTGCTGCCCGAAGGATCTCCCGGCGCCGAGGACTACCGCCTGTTCCTGCGCACCTTCGGCGGCTTTGAGAAGGTTTTCGTGATCGTCCGCTCGGCGCGAGGCCCGCTGGCCGATCCGGCGCCGCTGGCCACCGCCGCCGAGCGGCTGGCCGAGATCCTCGCGCGGAGCCCCGAGGTGGCGGAGGCCCGCTCGGGACTCACCGCGGAGGATGAGCGCTTCTTCCTCGTCTACGTGGCGCCGCGCCTGCCGCTGCTGGTGCACGGCGAAGGCTGGAAGGAGGATCTCGCCCGCCGGCTCGAGCCCTCGGCCATCCATGCCCGCGTCGCCCAGATGCGGCAGGCGCTGCGCGGGCCGGCCGGCGCCGTGGCGGCGCCCTTCTTCGCCGCCGATCCGCTGGGGCTCTCCGAAGGGCTGCTCGACGCCGCGGCCCCGACCCTGCCGATCGACCCGCTCACCGGGAGCTTCCTCTCGCGCCGCGGCGACGCCGCCCTGGTGATCCTCACGCCGGCGCGGGCGGAGATCGATCCGGCGGGCGGCCGGGCCCTGCTCGCCGGTCTCGACCACGCCTACGCCGAGGTGCGCCGGTCGGCCGGGCTGCCGCTGGACTTCCAGGCCGTCGGCGGCCCGATCTACGCCGCCCAGGACGAGGCCCTGCTGCGCGGCGATCTCACCCGCACGGCGACGGCCTCGGGATTGGGGGTGATCGTGCTTCTGCTGCTGGGGTTCGGCGGCGCCTTCATCCCCCTGGTCATACTCGTCTCGGTCGTTGCGGGCCTGGTATGGACGGTGGCGGCGACGGCCTTGTGGCTGGGCAGTATCACGGTCGTGGGCGTCGGCTTCGCGGCGGCCTTGCTCGGGATGGGGGTCGAGTACGGCATTCACGGCGGGGCGCGCTTCCGCCAGCTCCGCCTCGCCGGGGAGGATGCCGGCGCGGCGCTCGCCGCGACCTTCCGCGATCCGGGGCCGGGGATCGTCTCCTCGGCGCTGACCACGGCGGCGGGCCTTGGGGCGCTCTGTCTGGCGCATTTCCGTCCTCTGCGGGAGCTGGGTCAGGTGCTCACGGTCGGCGTGCTGGTGACCCTGCTGACCACGGTGGCGCTCGGCGCCGCGGTGCTCGCCGGATTCCCGCGCCGCTCGGCCGTGGCGACGCCGCCGCGGCTGTGGCGGCGCTTCGGCCAGCCGGCGCTGGAGGGGACCGTCGGCTTCGCGGCGCGCCGGCCGGTGGCCGTCCTCGCCGTCTCGGCCTTGCTCGCCGCCGTTTCTGCCTGGGGGGTGTCGCGCCTGTCGTTTTCCACCGATCTGCGTTCCCTGCGTCCGGCGGATCACCCTTCGGCCGAGGCGGAGCGCCTGCTCGTCGATACCTTTTCCGTAGGGCTCGACACCTTCACCGTCGTGGCTCCCGGCCGGACGCTGGAGGAGGCGCTCGACAAGGCGGCTGCGGCGCGGCCGGTGCTCCAGGCGCGCTTGGGCCGCCGGGCGCAGATCACCTCTCCCGCCGAGTGGCTGATCCAGGGCCGCCGCCTGGAGCGGCGGCTGCGCGAGCTGCGGGACCTGCCGCTGGCGCGGGCGGCGGACGACTTCGAGCGCGAGCTCGCGGCGGAAGGCTTCCGGCTGCAGCCCTTCGCGCCGGCGCTCGCCGCCCTGCGTGCCATGGGGCGGGGGGAGGATCCGCAGCCGCCTCCGCGCGGCGCCTGGCCGCGCTGGATGTCCGAGCTGGTGCGGACGGGCCCGACGGGGGCGTCGGCAGCCGTTCACGTCCGGGTTCCCCTCGGCTCTGAGGGACGGGCCGAGGAGCTGGCGCGCGATCTCCACCGCATCTCGCCGGACCTGGCCCTCGCCTCGGTGCCGCGCGTGGGTGCCGAGCTGCGCGCGCTGGCGCTGGAGGACCTCGCTCGATCGAGCGCCCTGGCGCTGGCGCTGGTGGCGGTCGTCGTGCTCGTCTCCGTCCGCTGGCGGATCGGCGATTCCTTGCTCTCCGGAGTTCCTCTCGCCCTCGGGTGTCTCTGGACCTTCGGCCTCTGGGGGGCCTGCGGCGGGCACGTCGATCTGCTCGCCATCTCGACCCTGCCGGTGCTCTTCGGCACGGGGATCGACCTCGGGGTACACGCCGTGCACGGCGGCCGGTCGCGCCCGCAGGAGGGAATCCGCGGTACCATAGAAGACTCCGGATTGGCGATGATCCTGATCGCGCTGACGACCGGCGTCGGTTTCGGCAGTCTCGGCTCGTCGCGGGTGCCGGGGATCCAGAATGCCGGCACCCTCGTCGCCCTGGGCGTCATCGCCTGCCTGATCGCTACGTTCCTGGTCCTGCCGGCCCTGGAATCCCTGGCCCGCCGGATGCTGAAGAAGGATGCGAGAGAAGCTCGGCCATGAGCGTCGCCCTCCGTCACGAAACGCCGCCCCACGCCCCCGAAGCCGGCTGGGCGCGCCGCCTGCTCGGACCGCTTCACGTCACCGGCGTGTTCTGGTTCCGGCTCCACCGCTGGGGAGTCACCATCCTGCCCTCATGGGCCCTCGGTGTCGCCATCGCCCTCTTCACCACCTTCTTCTGGCTCGCTCTGCGCAAGATCCGGGCGGCCGTCGCCGCGAATCTGGAGCCGGTGCTCGGTCCCTGCGGCTGGTGGGAGAGGCAGCGCCGGATCTACCGCACGTTCTGGAAGTTCGCCTGGTGCCTCTCGGAACGCTATGAGCGCCTGAGCACCGACCGGGCGTTCACCATCTCCCTGGAAGGCACGGAGACCTGGCGGGACCTGGCCGGCGGCCGGGGATTCGTCTTCGTGACGGCCCATCTGGGCAACTGGGAGATGGCCTCGATGCTGCCGGCCTCGCGCGACCGCCGGCGCATCCACGTCGTCCGCGAGGCCGAGACCGATCCGCGGGCGCAGCGCTTCATCGAGGGGTTGATCCGCAGCCGCGCGGGTGATCTCTACACCACCCACTTCGCGGAAGATCCGCAGCTCGGCCTGGACCTGCTGGACGCTTTGCGGCGGGGCGAGATCGTAGCCTTGCAAGGAGACCGTCCCCGCGCCGGCGGCCGCACGGCGGAGGTGAGCCTCTTCGGACGGTCTTTCCATCTGCCCATCGGGCCCGCCGCCCTGGCCCGCGCCGCCGGCGTCGCCCTGGTTCCTGTCTTCGTATTCCGCGAGGGTCGTCTGCGCTACCGCTGCCACGTCCGGCCGCCTCTGCACGTCGCGCAGAGCTCCGACCGCCTGCGGGACCTGGAGGAGGCGCTGGCGCGCTTCGCCGGCGAGCTCGAGAGCGCTATCCGGCGGGATCCCCACCAGTGGTTCTGCTTTCGCTCGTTGTGGCGAACGAACGTGGTAAAATCTGACCAGCTTTAAATCCCTTTATTGAGCTTGGAGGCCGGGCGCGAGGGGCGGTTCTGCCTGGAGACAGGAGTCTCCGGGAAGGGTCAACCGTCTCGAAAGGAGAGAAGCATGCAACGCGCAGCTTGTACGGTCTTCGTCGCCGTCCTTACCCTCGCTCTTCTTGGCTCCGCTCTAGGGGCACAAGAGCTCTCGCTGGAAGCCCTGTCGGACGATCCATTGGCGCCGTGCACTCAGTTTCACAAGGCAAACTGCGAGATCATCCACCTCGACGAGACCGGGGATTTGAGCCCGGGCTCGCTTCTGCGGTTTGACGGCCGCCTCTACATCCTTCAGTGGATAGGTCCCGGGTATTACCTCGAGTCCGGCGTCATCGTCGAGCCTCTGGGTGGGACCCTGCCCGGCCTCGAGAGCCAGCGCTGGCGGGAGGTCTATCCTAATGAGGGAGCGATCCACACCTCCCTCTCCTGGCAGGACATGGATCGCAATCAGGCTCTGAGCGTTTCGGATACGCTGATGCTGGAACCCGGCCGGGCTCTCAAGGTCAAGGACGTGCGGCTCCGCCTCCGGGTGAAGCCCGCCGAGCCGTAGGCATCGGGGAGTCGAGGAGCGGGTATCCCGTCTGCCGCCACTCCGGGATGCCGCCTCGGAACCAGAGGATGTTGCGGAAGCCGAGGCGTGCGGCCTGGAGGCCGGCCTCCCGGCTGCGGATGCACTCAGGTCCGTAGCAGTAGAGCACGAGAGGGAGGGCCCGATCGGCAGCGGGCCATTCTCTCTCGATCCTCGCTTCGAGGATCTCGCCGAGGGCCTCCGCAAAAGGGGTATAGGGGAGGCAGAGCGCGCCCGGCAGGTGGCCGATCGCAAAGTCGCGTGGCTCGCGCAAGTCGAGCAGGATCGCCCCGCGCGGACGGCGGTCCTGATCGAGCCCGGGATTCTCCTGCTTCAGCAGCGAGGCCAGCTCCGCGGCGGAGATCATCCGGACGACCGGATGATCCTTCGCCGCCGTCCACTCCTGCCAGCCGCCCGGGAAGACACGGGTTTCGACGCCGGCGAGGGTGAGGAGCAGGTAGCCGAGGCCGATCCGCGGGTCCTGGGGGCTCTCACCATAGAGGACGAAGGTGGACTCCAGCTTGACGGGATTGCCGGCGCGGGGACCGAGCTGGCCGAGGCGCGTGCGAAGCTCGGCCGCATCCGGCCAGCCGCCTCCCTGGAGCAAAAGAGCGCCGGGATCGAAAGGAAGGCTGTACGGAATGTGTCCGGCGCCGAAGATGGGGGGCGTCTGCCATTTGTCCCAACCCCGCGCATCGCGCACGTCCAACAGCTCGACTCCCTGCTGGCCGAAGGAGCCGGCGATCCATTGGGAGTCCACGATCACCGTATCGCTGCTGGGTCGGCGAAACTCCGCGGGCGGCCGTCTGGCCGGGCCGGTCTTCAGGGCTCCGCCGGCGGCGCGCCAGGTCTCGAGATCGCCGTCGAAGATCCGCACCTCCGGGCAACCGGCCCAGCGCAGGAGCCAGAACAGGCGGGCGGCTCTCTCCCGGTCGCCATAGAGCACGACCGCCTTGTCGCCCGCGATGCCGCGCTCGGCCAGCAGGGAGCGCACGCGCTCGACCCCCCCGGGGACCTCCTCTTCCGGGCTCCAGGCGGCGATCGCCCCCGGCAGATGTCCTTTCTCGAAGCGGCCCGCGTCTCTGAGATCGAGCAAGTCGGCGGTTCCTGTCTTGAGGCGGTCGGCCAGCTCTCCAGGATCGATCAGCAGGCGGGGGAAGGCGGCCTCGCGCGGCGGTCCCGGAGGTGGAACCGGCCATTGCAGGGGCGATTCCTGGCCGCCTGGCGGCGCGGCTCCCGCGAGGAAAAGGAGAGCCAAAATCCCTAATCCAGGGTTCATGGCCATGCGGAGATGCTAATCTTTATTGAGCACACGGCACAAGGAGAACCGGGTGGTTTAGATTGCGGGGGCTTGAGCGAGACGATGAGCGTTCCTCTCGACGTGCGGTATGGATTCCGCAGGCTCAACAACAACGCGGGCTTCACGATCGTCGCGGTAACCTGCCTCGCGCTCGGCATCTGCGCCAGCGTCACCCTCTTCTGCGTGGCCGACTCCTTGCTGCTGCGGCCGATTCCGGGGGTGGAGCGCCAAGATGGCGTTGTCTCCCTCGCGCCCAAGCTGGGTCCCTATGTGCCCGGCGAGCTAGTATCCCGGCCGCTCTCCTATCCTCTCTTCCTGCGTTACCGGCGAGCCAATCACGCCTTCTCCAACCTCGTGGCCTTCCGGCCGGTCACGTTGAACCTGGTGGTGGGAGCGGAAGCAAGCCGCATAATGGGCCAGGTGGTGACCGAGAACTACTTCGACGTTCTCGGTTTGCGCAGCGCCCAGGGCCGATTCTTCGGTGCCGCGGAGTGGTCGCGGGGAACCCAGCCGGAAGTGATCATCAGTCACACCCTCTGGGAGCGCGCCTTCGGAGCCCATTCTCAGGCGATCGGCAGCTCCGTCAATCTCGACGGCAACCTCTTCGTGGTGGCCGGAGTGGCCCCGGCCCGCTTCCACGGCACCCTCTACGGCGACGAGTCGGATGTCTGGATCCCGATGGAGGCGGCGCCGCTGGTTCTCGCCGAGTTGCGCGGCGGCAAGCTTCATGACCCGGAGCACGCGTGGCTCTTCTGGTTCTTCGGACGTTTGGCGCCGGGCGTGCACGTGGAGCGTGCCCAGCGCGAGCTGGACCTGCTGGCCGCGCAATTCGCCGCCGGTCCGGCGGGTAAAGAGCGCCCGTCCGAGCTGCAGGTCTATCCCGGAATCGGCATCTGGCCGGGCACCCAGCGCGAGCTGGCACGGCCTCTGACCCTCCTCGCCACCGTCGTGGGACTCCTGCTGCTGGTGGTGTGCACCAACCTGGGCGGACTGCTGCTCGTCAAGGCTTCGGCGCGGCGGGAGGAGATCGGGGTGCGGCTCGCTCTCGGGATCACGCGTGGCCGACTGGTGCGGCAACTGCTCTCGGAGAGCGTAGCCCTATCCCTGCTCGGCGGCGGCGCCGGCCTCATCCTGACGCTCTGGACGGTGGAAGCTCTGCGGGGGGTCTCTCTCGGTGAGTACGTCCCCAGAATTGCCGACTTGAGCGTAGACGGCCGGGTGGTGGCGTTCGCGTTTGGCCTCTCTCTCGCCGCCGGCATCCTCTTCGGTCTGATCCCCGCCTTGTGGACCGCCAGCCTCCAGGTGGCGCCGCTGCTGCGCCAGGGAATTTCCGCCGGCGGCCGGGAGCCGGGCCGGAACCGCCTGCAGGAGGTGTTCGTCGTCGGGCAAGTGACGGTCTCGCTGCTGTTGCTCGTCATCACCGGGCTCTTCGTGCGGACGCTCTGGAACCTCAGCTCGATCGATCCAGGGTTCGACAGTGCGCGGATCTTGAACCTGCGGCTCGACCTCTCGCCGCACCGCAACGACGCCGCGCGTTCCGGCCCGGCTTTCTACGAGCAGCTCCTACTCCAGGTTCGCAAGCTCCCGGACGTCCGTTCCGCCGCGTTGACCCTCCGGGTTCCCCTCTCGAGCTCCAACATGCAAAGGCGGCTTGCCAAGCTGCCGCCGCAGGCGGGGCTGCGTGGCGGGCAGCCGCTGCTCAGCCAGTACAACGTCGTCTCGCCGGGCTTCTTCCGAACCTTGGGAATCCCCCTGCGCGGCAGGGATTTTTCGGAGACCGACCGGCAGAGGTCCCATCTGGTCGCGATCGTGGACGGGATGCTGGCCAGGACCCTATGGCCCGGCCAGAACCCGCTCGGCGAGCAGTTCACCGGCACGAGAGGAGAGGTCTACGAGGTGGTGGGAGTTGCTCGCAGTGTGCGGTCCGAGAACCTGCAGACCGCACCGGAGCCCTACTTCTACGTACCGCTCGCGCAACGCTACGAGCCTGCCACCACGCTCCAGGTGCGGACCGGGGGAGACCCGCACCACGCCGCAGACTCGATACGGACGGTGATCCGCTCGCTCGAGCCCGATCTGGGAGTCCAGGTGAGCTTCTATGCAGACGAAGTCCGGGAGGTCTTGGCCATGCCTCGGCTGTTCTCCTGGCTCTTCGGCACTTTCAGCTCGGTCGCGGTGGTGGTCACCGCCATCGGCCTCTACGGCAATCTCGCGTATACGGTCAGCCGGCGTACCCGCGAGTTGGGGATCCGGACGGCCCTGGGCGCGCGCTCGGCCGAGATCGTGACGATGGTGCTCCGGCGCGGACTTGCCTTGACCTTGGTCGGAATCGTCCTCGGTCTCACCGCGGCCGTCTGGACGACCAGCGTATTCTCCGCTCGGCTCTTCGGAGTGACGCCTACCGATCCGGCGGTCTTCTTCTCCGTGGTTCTCCTTTTGACGCTGGTGGGGCTCGCCGCCAGCTCGCTGCCGGCCTACTCTGCGACCCGGATCGACCCCATGGCGATCATCCGCCACGAGTAGGGGCGATAAAGGTGCTGATCATGCCGGTCACCAGCTCGCGGCCGGGCTCTCCCATGGCGATCTCGTAGATCGACAGCGGGAAAACGCCGCCCTCCAACCGGGCGGTCACGCGCAGCGGTCGTCCGACCGTCAGGCTGCCAACGGTGAAGTGCGCCTCGCGGGCTCCGACCAGATAGCCGATTCGCGGCCCCGGCGCATCGCCTCGGCGGTTCAAGGCTTCCAGGATCGCCGCTGCCTGCGCCGCCGCCTCGATGCCTGCGAAGGCGGGAGCGCTGTCCCCTTCCGCGAGCGGGTGGAGCAAGGGGATCTCCGCCACGCAGACGATCTCCTCCTCGGCCGCCGTGAGGACGCCGCGAACGAAGCGGGCGGGCGGGGCGTGGGGGAGGAGCGCCTCGACCGGAGGAAATTCCTGACTCGACGCGAGGTCCACCTCGACGGGCTCCGGCCCCCGATCCACGACTGGGCCTCTGCGGACCACACCGCTGCTGACGACCTCGTCTCCTCGACACAGCTCGAATCGCACCCAGCCGTCCTCGTCGGGAATGCCGATGGAGAGATCCAGGGCGTCTCCAGGGAGTACCGGCCGGCGCAGCTTGAGAGAGCGCACTGTAGCCAGAGGCCCAACGGCGCGCTCGACGAAGGCCAGGTGAGCGATTCCGGGCAGGATCGGATGGCCGGGGAAGTGGCCCGCGAAGAGCGGGCTCGACGCGGGGATCTCGACGCGGAAGCGCCGCGCGGGCTCCCTGGCGAGCAGACGAAAGGGCTCGGCACCGGCGGCGCTCATCTGCGGCGTTCACGCTAGCACACCTCCCGCGCCCCAAGCCTCCATGACCTCGGGAGTGAACAGGTCCGGGAAGCGGCGCGGCAGGAAGCGGCCGAGATAGGCGCTCCAGGCCTGCCGCAGGGTCTCGTCCTGGGGTGCGGAGATGGCGGCGATGAGCCTTTCCAGGAGAGCATCGACCGCCTCCGGAGTGCGGCTCCGCTCCAACCTGCAAAGGAGCGAGACCAGGTTCTCCGCGCCGGCCGTCTCCGGGAGCGGATCGCGCACGGCGTCGACCAGCAGGTAACGCGTGCGCGGCGCGTGGCGCTGGAGCGAGGGCGGGAGCGGGAAGAACAGCTCCAAAGCATCCTGCGCGGCCTGCCAGGGCTTCTTGCCGTTGTAGAGGACGACCGGAAGGACGATCGGCAGCCTCGCCGGGGCTGGGCTCCTGAGCATCTCCTGGTGGAGCAACTCGCGATAAAACCCCATGCGCAGGGCCATGGCGGGGTCCTCCTCCGCCTGGAGCTTGAGCAGCAGGAAGACCCAGGCGGATCCTCCCTGCCAGCGCAGCCGCCAGGCCAGCAGGTCGTGCGCCGGGCCGAGCGGCGGGCCTGGCGCGGCGGCCTGCTCGAGGGTTTCCAGGTCGAGCCATTGGACCCACTCCTCCCGCAGGAAACCGCGGCAGAGGTCCCGAACCATGCGGATTTGCGAAAACAGATTCCTGTATCCGTCGTTGGGCATTTCTATTTTCCTCCAGCCCATATAAGACGGAAAAATGGGTCGTTATCTTGCACTTTTTTCGGGGAGCCGAGATTTTTCGTCGCTGCTCAAAGCACTGAAAATGGTGCAATTTCGCCAAACCGTGGCACTCTTTTGATGGCGGTCCTGGTCGCGGCCATGGGGGTCGTGTGTTTCAGGGCCGCTTGGAGAGGAGATGAGTTTATGTCTCGTACTTTGCGTTGGAGCGCCACTGTTCTCGCCCTCGCCTGCCTGACGGCCGGAGCCGCGCAGGCAGGACCTCTCGAGCAGTTCCGGCCGGAGATGGCCGTACCGGACGTGGGGAGCCGGCTGATGGCCGCTTGGGACTGGTTTGTCTCACAGCTTCGGGCCGTGGAGTCAAAACCCGTCCAAGTGCCTTCCAATCCTTTCGCAAAAGACGCCTGCAGCGGCGATCCTATGGGTCATCCGGTCTGCAACTAGGTCATGATTGGCCCGGCCCGGGGGATTGTCTCCCGGGCCGTTTGGCTCCGCGCTGATGCTGTTCCCGTCAGCGAGGTACTTTCTCCTCTAGAGGAGTATTATGGTGCCATGTCGACCCGGAGCTGGTGAGGAATCGCGTGAAGATCCATCCACGCAAGCTGTCGCTCCGGTTGGCCTGGTCTAGCCCCCGGGAAACGGATTATGGACGAGCCATCGCCACCGCCGAAAGCCGATGCCTCACCCATACGCGAGCTCTTGCGGCGGAGCGGGCCGACGCGCCGACGCGACTGGCTGAGCTGATGGAGCAGCCCCCCGAGCGGCGGGAGATGCTGATACGGAATCACCGCCGCTTTCAGACATGGGGGTTATTGGAACATCTGATCCAGCATGCATGGGAGCAGTTCTTCGTGGATCCGATGGCCGCCGAAGGGATAGCCCGGCTCGCCGTTTCTCTCACGAATGTGCTCGATGAAGATCACTACGGCTCCGAGCGCGTCGAAGATTTACGAGCCCGATCCTGGGCTTTTGTCGGTAACGCTCAGCGGATTCGATTTGAGCTTGACGGCGCGGAGAAATCTCTCGAAACAGCTTTCGCTCACCTGCGTCAAGGAACGGGAGACATCCTTGAGCGAGCGCTTCTATTCGAGATACGCGCCTCCCTCTTGCGTGCTCAGCGCCGGCTCCCGGAGGCAGAACGCCTCTTGTTTCGGGCTCTTCGGCTGTATCGTGAGATTGGGGAAGCGTGCAGGGCTGGGAGGGTCTTGGTCAGTATCACGGTTGTGTATGAGGCAGCGGGAACACCGGAGCGCTCCATCCCACTACTCTACGAAGCTCTGGAGTTGATCGACGACGGGCGTGAGCCCCGGCGGCTTCGTTGGAATGTCTATCATAATCTCATCACGGCTCTGGCTGAGAGCGGACGATTTATGGAAGCTCAACGCCTGTTCATCCAGGCGCGTCCTCTTTACGCTGCCTTTCCCGATGGTTACACACAAAACCGGCGTCACTGGGTGGCAGGCAGAATTACCCGGGGACTGGGGCAGGCTCGGGAAGCAGAAGCTCATCTGCGGGCGGCCTGGGAAGGTTTTATCGCCAGCGGCGAGACATTTGCCAGTGCTCTGGTGTCCCTTGAATTGGCGACGCTCTATGCCGAGCAAAATCGGACGGCCGAATTGAAGAAGATCGCCGAAGAGATGCTCACCATCTTCTCTTCGGGGCGGATCCATCGTGAGGCGCTGGCTGCCCTCTCCTTCCTCCAGCAGGCCGCTCTGGCGGAGCGGGCGAGCTTGGAGCTAATCACTGGAGTCGCGACGTTCGTAAGGCGTCTTCAGGATGATCCGCACCTCGCCTTCGTCCAACCCGCGGCCGACTAGAAGAGCGAAAGGGTCGTCCCGTCCGCGAGGCGCTTAGCGGGCTGGGAGTTGCGGAGTGCGACGCCGAAGAGGTTGAGCTCCGCCGCGCCCAGGAGCGGAATGCGGGTGCGATCCTGCGGCGGCTGATGCAGGGCTCTGGAATCCAGCCGCCAATGGGTGATGATGTGATTCCAGGCCTCCCGCCGCAGGCTCCGGCGCAGGTGGATGGGATCGATGCCGTACCAGTCGGCGCCGGGCTCCACCAGCCGGACGCCGCGCTCCCGGCCCATCCGCTGCAACCGCTCGTCCAGCTCGCGGGCTTGCTCGAGCAATCCCGGCCAGGGGGGACGCCTGCCGGGAAAGAGAAGCGCGGTCGCCAGCTTCACCTGCCCAGGCGAGAGCCGCTCCAGACGCCGGAGGGGGAGGAGAGTCATTACGATCTCGGCTTGGTGCCGCGCCAGCCGATCGAGGCAGGTCTCGATCCAGGAGGCGATCCTCTCGACGGGGACGCCGTAGACCAGATCGTTGCCGACGTCGGTCAGCAGAGCGATCGTGCGGAGGGGCGGGCGCTCTTCCAGGGCCGGCCAGAGGCCGCAGCCGAGGATCCCCGGCAGCCGGCGTACGAAGAGGTAACGGCTCCAGGCTCCGTACGACCGCCCGTGCCCGCAGGCGGTCAGGATCTCGACGGCTCCCCCGGCGTGCCGCCGCAGGCTGTCGACGACGACCGGCAGGCCGGCCCGCAGGTTGCTCGCGCCGAGGAGGATGGCCCGCAGCAAGGGCTCGCGATCTGCCACCCGCTCAGTCTGTCACGCCTGCCAGCTATCGCGGGCCGCTAAAAAGTCCCGCGAAAGGGGGCCTGGTGCACTGTAATAGGCAGTCTTCGGGGAGCCCTGCACCTTTGTAGGTGGGAACGCTGCCCTATCCAGAGAGGAGCTTTTCATGAGCACTGAATCCAAGACGATGGCCCAACCGGTGACGCTGCTCGCCAAGTACGTCACGTCCATCGACCACGTGGCCATCGCCGTCCAGGATCTCGAGGAGTCGATCAAGTTCTATACCAACGTCCTGGGCTTCGAGCTCAAGGAACGCCGCCGTACCGAGGGCAAGCAGACCGCCATGATCTCGGCCGTGCTCAAAGCAGGTCCCGTAACGGTCGTCCTGCTTCAGGGGACCACCCCGGAATCCCAGGTCTCCCGCTTCGTCGAGCACTTCGGACCCGGCGTCCAGCACCTGGCTCTGGGCGTAGAGAACCTGCCGGAGATGGCCGAGGAGCTCAAGGCGGCGGGAATGGAGTTCGACACCACCGTCATCAGCAGCCCCGGCCTGCGGCAGATCTTCTCCAAGCGCGACACGGGTTCAGGACAGATGTTCGAGTTCATCGAGCGCATGGGCGGCGACTTCTCCGACCAGAGCGTGCAGCAGCTCTTCGAGCAGCTCGAGAAGAAGAACGCCTTCTGATCGCGGCGCGCCATGGACGTCACCCTCGCGGGCCGGCTCGCCGACCCTCTGCTCGACGTGATGAACTTCCTGAACGAGGTGGTGATCCGCTACCCCGGGGCGATCTCGTTCGCCCCCGGGCGGCCTGCGGAGCGGCACTTCGACGTCGAAGGAAGCCTCGGGCGGGCGGCCCTGTGGGTGGAGTCCACGGCGCGCACGACCGGCAGATCGCCGCGCCAGATCTGGAACGATCTCGGGCAGTACAACAGGACCAACGGCATCATCCATGAGCTGATCTCCCGCCAGCTTGCGGTCGACGAGGGCATCCACGCGGCTGCCGAGTCGATCGTCGTCACCACCGGCTGCCAGGAGGCGATGGTGATCCTGCTCCTGGGGCTCATCGACCCGGCGGCGGACGCTCTCCTGGTCAGCGATCCCGCCTACATCGGCATCCCCGGATTGGCCCGCATCATGGGCTTGACCCTGATCCCTGTGGCGACCGGCGAGCACGGCTTGGAGCTCGCCGCCGTGCAGGCGGGAATCGAAGCCGCGAAAAGGCTCGGAAGGCGACCGCGCGCCCTCTACGACGTCCCCGATTTCAACAATCCGCTGGGCACCCGGATGCCGGTGGAGGCCCGGCGCGCTCTGCTGGGCTTCGCCCGCGAGCACGATCTCCTCGTCTGGGAGGACAACCCCTACGGCATGTTCTCCTATGACGGCCCGCCGCTGCCACCGCTCAAGGCGCTCGACGAACACGGCGTAGTCATCTACATGGGAAGCTTCTCGAAGACGCTGTTCCCCGGTCTGCGCCTGGGCTTTCTGGTGGCGGACCAGCAGGTGGCTCTCCCCTCCGGCGAGCGGGTTTCGCTCGCCGCCGAGCTGTCGAAAGTGAAGAGCCTGACAACGGTGACGACGTCTCCTCTCGTGCAGGCGATCGCCGGCGGCCTCCTGATCGAGGCCGGCGGCTCGCTGCGCCCGCTGATGGCGGAGAAGCTCCCCTTTTATCGCACCAACCGCGACCGCATGCTGGCGTGTCTGGAGGAGTGCTTCGCGGGAACCGCGGGAGTCCGCTGGAACCGCCCCCAGGGCGGCTTCTTCCTGACCCTCGACCTGCCCTTCGAGTTCACGGACGAGTGCCTGGTGGCCTGCGCCCGGGATTACGGCGTCGTCGTCTGCCCGATGAGCTTCTTCTCGCTGACTCCCGGCCGGGAGCGCCAGGTGCGGCTGGCGTTCAGCTACGTCACCGGCGAGCAGATCGAGGACGGAGTCGCGCGCCTCGCCCGCTTCGTGGGCGACCGGGTGGCCGACCTGGAATCAGGAGAGGGAGATCCGCAAGCGCTGTTGCATCGTCCCGACGGCATCGGTCAGGAGACTCTCCGCGTTCGGCGCGGCTAGATCCTCCAGCCGCAGGGATGCCAGGGCGGAGATCAGCAGGCCTTTTCCCTCGATCGTCCTGGCTCCCGCGGGCAATCCGGCGTCGAACCGCTCCAGATTTTCAGCGGCAGCCTTCACCAGGCGGTGTAGGACCCGAAAGGCCCCGTCGGACAGCGGCGGCTTTCCGCGATAGATGTCCAGACGGCCGCCGGCGCGATAGCGGGGAAAGTCCTCCAGCCCGATGAAGCGCAGGAACCAGTCGGCGCGGAACCTGCCGGTGGCGGCGACAATGCCGGTGTAATCGGCGATCAGCTCGTCCAGCACGTTGTCCTGCATCGAGCCGAGGAGCCGGCGCGTCAGGTAATGGGCACACTCGTGATCGCGCCGGATCACCAGGGAGATCTCGCGCCATTGCCCGTCTTCCAGACCGAGATCCGCCGCGGGGATCGCGCTGTAGGGGCCGTCGGAGAGCAGGATGAAGCGGTCCTGGTAGAGCTCGCGCCGCTGCTGAATTCGTTGGAATTCCTCGGCCCAGGTAGCCGTCTCGCGGCTGGATGGGTCCAGGTCCTCCCACCGGCGCCGCAGATCGCGGATGCGGCCCCAATTGTTGTACCCGGAGACCATCAGGGCGCCCTGAGAGGGAGGCACTGGATGGGGCTCGTTCTTCCTCGCCAGCGCGCGGAGCAGGGCGACGAATTCCGCCCGGCGCCGCGCGATCAGCAACGGGATCCGGCCCGCCGGGCTGGCGTGCAATTCCAGCTCGATCGCCTCCGGATTCTCCAGCTCCAGCCCGCTGGCCTCCGGCAGGTCTGCCGTCGGTGCTCCCCGGCGGGTGGCCGCCAGGTAAGGATCCGTCTGGCTGATTCCCTCACGGATGGGGAAGCAGAGCTGCGGCAGGTGCTCGCGCAGCACGGCGAAGGCCCCGCGCTTGCGGCTCTCCTCGACGAGCGGCTCCCAGAAGGCGACGAAAGGCTCGTCGGGCAGCGGAAACCGCACCTCGGAATTGAGGGCCTCGAGATGGAAGCGGTTCTCGTTGTAGGCGAGCAGCTCCTCGATTTCGGCGGGAGAGGCTCCCAGGCCGGCCAGCCGCTCGGCTTGAATCGCGGAAGTCACGGTGCTAGCCTACCGCCAGCTTGGCCCGGTGAAAATACGAAAGCGCAGTATGCATGGAACGCGGACGGGCCTTCCCAACTTCCTCTTCGCGGCGTAGCCAGCGGTACGGCTGGGCCGTTCTCGCCCTTCTGTTCGCCCCGCCGGCTGGCGTGTGCGCCGCCGAGCCGCCGCCCGGCCGGGGCATGGGCCTGGTGGAGGCGATCCGGTTGATGCTGGACCAGGATCCCAACCTCTCGATCGAGCAGGCCCGCCTGCGTTCGGCGCGCGGATTCCTGCTGAGCACCGCGGGAGAGTTCGATGCGGTCCTCAGCACCAACGTGGAAGACGCCGATACGGACACTCCCCTGACGGAGGTTTCCAGCCGGGAGCGGCGGGTGCTCGACAATTCCATCCTGCTGACCAAGCGGTTCCGCACCGGTTTCTCGATCGAGCCCCAGCTCGATCTCCTGCGGACCGCGGACGTCAACGCCGATCCGGTCAACATCGGCACCTTCTCGTTCACCTTCCGCCAGCCTCTGCTGCGCGGACGCGGCCGGGCCGTGGCCGCCGCCCCGGAGCTCTCGGCGGAGCGCCAGGTGGCTGCCAGCGCGTTGGATCTGCGGCACACCACGGCGGAGCGCGCCCTCGCCGTGGCCGCGCAGTACTGGCAGACGAGGGCTGCCCTGCTCGATCTCGAGGTGCTGCGGGAGAGCGAGGAGCGGGCCCGGGAGCTGCTGGAGACCACCCGCAAGCTGATCGACGCCGACGTGACGCCGGCGGCCGACCTGGTCCAGGTCGAGGCCAACGCGGTGGCCAAGGAGACCACCCGCATCGGCGGCGAGCGGACGCTCTTCGCGGCGCATCAGGCGTTGGGCCGCGAGATCGGCCTGTCCACGGACCAGATCGCTGCGCTGCCCTTTCCCACGGATCCCTTTCCGGCGGCCTCCGTCCCACCTGCCGCCGACGAGGGGGCCGGCCGTTGGATCGCGTTGGCGCTGGAACGCCGGGCCGACCTCGGCGCCGCCCGCGAACGGCGGAGCGCGGCGGAGGTCCTCAGGCGGGCGGCTGACAACTCCTTGCAGCCGCAGGTCGATCTCCTTTTCACTCCCAGCTATTCCGGGCTCGTGGAGGGAGGGGACGCCGGCAACTTCTTCTCGCCCCTCTACCGCAACGTACCCGGTGCCAGCTCGTCGCTATCGGTCTTCCTCTCCTGGCCGACGTTGAACAGCCGGGCGCGCGGCGACCTTGCCCAGGTCGAGGCCGCCGTGGAGCAGGGCCGGTTTTTCGAGGACCTCCTCGCGCGGCGGATCGGAGCCGACGTGGCCATCGCGGTGGATGCCGTGGCCCGCGGCGCCCAGCAGCTCGAGCGGGCCGCGGAGGCGGTGCGCCTCTTCGAACGCGCGGTGGAGAACGAGGAGAAGAAGCTGCGCGCCGGCACCTCGACCCTCATCGACGTGATCTCCCAGCGGGACCGGCTGACCGCGGCCCGCCAGTCCGAGGTCGCGGCGAACCTCGCGCTCGCCCAGGCTCTCGTCCAGCTCCGGTTCGAGACCGGCACGCTCTTCCCGCGCGAGGGAGACCCCGCGGCCGTCGAGCTCGCCCGCTTCACCACCGCGCCGTCTCAGGGGGGAGACGAGCCGTGATCTTCCGCAAGGTATCCCTCGAAAGGCTCTCCTCGCCCGAGCAGCTCGACCAGCTCATGCAGGTGACCGATCCCAAGGGCTGGCTCGCTCTGGGCGCCATGGGGTTGCTGCTCCTGACCTCGCTGGCCTGGGGCGTCTTCGGTTCCATTCCCACCCAGGCGCATGGCGAGGGCATCCTGCTCCGGCAGGGGGGCGTTTCGAGCCTGGTGGCCGCCGAGAACGGCCAGGTGGAGGAGATCCTGGTCGGCGTGGGAGACGTGATCGAAAAAGGGCAGGTAGTGGCGCGCATCCGCCAGGAGGAGCTGCTGCGCCAGATCCAGGACTCCCGCGACAAGCTGGCGGACGTGCGCTCCGAGTATCGCGACCTGCTGCGCTACGCCGGCGATCAGCGACGTCTGCGCGACCAGGACCTCGCCCAGCAGGGGATCAATCTCCGGCGCAGCATCCAGACTCTCGAGCGGCAGGTGGAGCTGATCCGCGACCGTATCGCCTCCGAGCGGGACCTGCTCAAGGACGGCCTCATCACCAAGCAGACTCTCCTCGCCTCCGAGCAGAGCCTGAACACGGCTCAGGACCAACTGGCGAGCGCCCGGCTCGATCTCAATGGGCTGGAGCTCAAGAGGATCGAGGCCGAGCAACAGGTGGATCAGCAGGTCCAGTCTCGGGACGCGCAGATCCGCGACCTGGAGATCGAGCTGCGGGAGCGCCAGGCGCGCCTGGGCGAGGCCGCCCGCGTCGTCTCGCCCCACGCCGGCCGGGTGCTGGAGCTGCTGGTGGACCGCGGCGACGTGGTGAGCCCCGGCACGGCCCTCCTCAATCTGGAGGTGATCTCGGAAGACCTGATGGCCGTGCTCTTCGTGCCCGCTACGGCCGGCAAGCGGGTGCAGACAGGCATGACGGTGCGGATCTCGCCTTCGACGGTGAAGCGCGAGGAGTTCGGCTCGATCCTGGGGAAGGTCACCTGGGCGGCGGAGTTTCCCTCCACCTCGCGGGGCATGATCCGTCTGCTGGGCAACGAGGAGCTGGCCCGGAAACTGATGACAGAGGGGCCGCCGATCCAGGTGAACGTGGCCCTGCAGAGAGACCCGTCGACCCCGTCCGGCTTCCGGTGGTCCTCTTCCAAGGGACCCAACCTCAAGATCAGCAGCGGCACTCTGGCATCGGGAGATGTGGTCGTCCGGCAGGAGGCGCCGGTCAACCTCGTCATCCCCAAAGTCCGGGAGAAGCTGGGATTCTGAGATGCTCGGCCTCTTCCACGGTAGATCCGCGAGAAACGCGAGTACACCGGCGCGCCGGGTGCGCACGCCTACGATCCTGCAGATGGAAGGCTTGGAGTGCGGCGCGGCGACGCTGGGGATCGTTCTCGCCCACTACGGACGCTGGGTGCCGCTGGAGGAGCTGCGGATCGCCTGCGGCGTGACGCGCGACGGCAGCAAGGCGAGCAACGTCGTCAAGGCGGCGCGCCAATACGGGCTGGAAGCCAGGGGATTCAAGAAGGAGCCCCCGGGCCTGCGGGCGCTCAAGCCGCCCATGATCCTGCACTGGAACTTCAATCATTTCGTGGTGTTGGAGGGATTCGGCAAGAAGGGGAGGGTCTACCTGAACGATCCGGGCTCGGGGCCCCGGACGATCAGCGAAGAGGAGCTCGATCAGGCCTTCACCGGCGTCGTCCTCACCTTCGCGCCCGGTGCTGAATTCCAGAAACGAGGAGCCTCCCCGCGGCTGGTCCCGGCGCTGCGCAGCCGCCTGGTCGGTAGCCGGGCGGCGCTCGCCTTCGTTCTTCTGGCCGGCCTGGCGCTGGTGATCCCCGGGCTGGTCATCCCCGTGTTCTCCAAGGTCTTCATCGACAGCATCCTGCTGGAGAATCGCCAGGACTGGCTGCCGCCGCTGCTCTGGGGCATGGGGCTCGCCGCGCTGATGATGGGCGTCCTCACCTGGCTGCAGCAGACCTATCTGCTGCGTCTCGAGACGCGCATGGCCGTGGGCGCCTCCAGCCGCTTCCTCTGGCACGTCCTCCGCCTGCCGACGGAGTTCTTCAGCCAGCGGTATGCCGGCGACATCAGCTCGCGGGTGGCGATCAACGATCGCGTCGCCCAGCTCCTATCGCGCGATCTGGCGACCAATGCCGTGGGTACCCTGATGATCGTTTTCTTCGCCCTGATCCTCTTTCAGTATGACGTCACGCTGACCCTGGTGGGGATCGTGGTCGTGTCGCTCAACGTGGCGGTGCTGCGGTGGGTCTCGCGCAAACGGGTGGACGGCAACCGCCGGCTGGCCCAGGACCAGGGGAAGCTGACCGGCACGGCGATCGGCGGGCTGCAGACGATCGAGACGCTCAAGGCGACGGGAGGAGAGGGCGACCTGTTCACCCGCTGGGCCGGCTTCCAGGCCAAGGTGGTCAACGGCCGGCAGGACCTCGAGCTCTACACCCAGATCCTTGACGCGGTTCCCGCGCTGCTCGCGGCGGTCAACACCGCCCTCATCCTGGGCCTGGGAGGCTTGCGGGTCATCGCCGGCGACATGACTCTGGGGGGGCTGCTGGCCTTCCAGCTCCTCATGATCGCCTTCACCACGCCCGTCAACCGCCTGGTGAGCCTCGGCGGCAAGCTGCAGACGGTCGAGGGCGACATGAACCGGCTCGATGACGTGCTGCGCTACCGGACGGATCCCGCGGCCGCGAGCCACGCCGGAGAGCTGCCCGCGGAAGGCACGGCGGTCAAGCTGGCCGGCTATCTGGAGTTGCGCGACGTCTCCTTCGGTTACAGCCGGCTCGACCCGCCGCTCATCGAAGGGCTCAGCCTCAACCTGAAGCCCGGCGCCCGGGTGGCGCTCGTCGGCGGCTCGGGAAGCGGCAAGTCGACGATCGCGCGGTTGATCGTCGGCCTGTACCAGCCTTGGGGTGGAGAGATCCTCTTCGATGGGAGGAGGCGCGCGGAGATCCAGCCGGAGGTGATGACCAATTCTCTCGCGACGGTGGACCAGAACGTCTTCCTGTTCGAGGGCAGCGTGCGCGAGAACCTGACGTTGTGGGATTCCACCATCCCTCTGCCCGAGGTGGTGGCCGCCGCCAGAGACGCCTGCATCCACGAGGAGGTCGCGGCGCGGCCGGGCGGCTATGAAAGCGCGGTCGAAGAGGGGGGCGCCAACTGGAGCGGCGGCCAACGCCAGCGCCTGGAGATCGCCCGCGCGCTGGTGGGCCGGCCGACCCTCCTGGTGCTCGACGAGGCGACGAGCGCCCTCGATCCGACCACCGAGAGCCGGATCGACGATGCGCTGCGGCGGCGCGGGTGCACCTGCCTGATCGTCGCCCATCGGCTGAGCACGATCCGGGACGCCGACGAGATCATCGTGATGGAGCGCGGCAAGGTCGTCCAGCGCGGTACCCACGACGAGCTGAAGGCGCTCGCGGGGCCTTATGCCCGCCTGATCAGCGCGGAGTGAACGTGATGGAGCCGCGGGACCACGCAACGGCAGCGGAAGGCGACGAGCTCCAGCTCGCCGGCAACGCGCCCCTCAGCCTGGATGCCGCGCGGCAGCTCTGGCTGGTGGAGGAGGGGAGGACCGAGGTCTTCGCCGTGCCGCGGTACGGGTCCGGATCCCGGATCCACCTGTGGACCGCCACCGCCGGCCAGATGCTCTGCGGCTTCGCTCCACTGGATGGCGACAGTCTCGGCCTGCTCGCCGTCGGCCACCCGGGGACCCGCCTGCGGCGCCTCTCCGAGGCGAAGCTGCGGGAGCTGCTCCGCGACCCCGCGGCCGCCGCAGAGCTGGCCGGGCGGCTCGATGACTGGCTCAGCGGCTTGTTCGCGGAGATCACCCGCACGGCGGCGCCCAAGGTCTTTGAAGAGCTGCGTCCCGGCGTGGAGACGCGGCTCGAGGAAACCGGCAGGACCGCCCGTTCGCGCCAGGGGGTCGCCTGGGTGCGGCACCTGGAGGGAACCTCCCATCTGCTGGGGGAGGACCGGCTGGCGTTGAGCAACGGCGACCTGGTGCCCATCCCGGAAAGTCTCTGGTTGGTCGGCGCCGGCGGCGTGCGGATCTCCGCGTTTCCCACCACGGCCGTGCTCGGCGAGGAGGGGCTGTGGCAGGGGCTCGCCCACTTCCACGCCGTCTGCCTCCGCTACGTCGCCCTGCTCGCCGAGCGCGCAGAGCTGCAGGAACGCGAACGGCTCGGCCGCAAGGTGGACCTCGACCGCAGCACCCTGCGTGGCGCCTACGCCCGCCTCGCCGCCGTTCTGCAGCCGCTCTCCGGCGACGGCACGACGCTCGCGGTGACCGCCGATCCCCTGCTCGCCGCCACCCAGCTCGTAGGCCAGGCACAGGGCATCGCCATCCACTCCCTGCCGGAGTGGCAGCAGGGAGCCCGGCAGGGGGACCGGCTGGCGCAGATCTGCGAGGCTTCGCGGGTCCGCTCCCGCCGGGTCATCCTGCGGGATGACTGGTGGCGCCGCGACAACGGTCCGCTGGTGGCTTTCCGTGTCCTGGATAGCGAGCAGAAGATCCATCGCCCCGTCGCACTGCTGCCGACGTCGGCGCGCAGCTATGAGATGGCGGACCCGGTCGAGCTGACGCGGACCCCGGTGGACGCGGCGCTGGCCGAGTCCTTGAGCGGCGAAGCCCACATGCTCTACTCCCCCTTGCCCGAGCGGCCGGTGACGGGGAAGGACCTGCTCCGGCTCGGCCTACGAGGCCGCCGGGGCGATCTCCTCGCCATTCTGCTGGTGGGGATCGCCGGCGGTCTGCTCGCGCTCCTGGTGCCGGTGCTGACCGGGCAGGTCTTCGGCAGCGTGATTCCCGCCGCCGATCGCGGCCAGCTCGGCCAGATCACCGCGGCCCTCCTCGTCAGCGCGCTGGCGGCGGCGGTCTTCCAGGTGACCCGTAGCATCGCCGTGCTGCGGCTCGGAGGGAAGGCCGACGGCACCGTCCAGACCGCAGTCTGGGACCGGCTGCTGTCGCTGCCCGCGTCCTTTTTTCGCCGTTTCACCGTCGGCGACCTCGCCAATCGCTCGCTGGGGATCAACACCATCCGCGAGCTGGTGACGGGCAACGTTCTCACCGCCGCCCTCGCGGCGGTGTTCTCGCTGTTCAGCTTCGCCCTGCTCTTCTACTACAGTTGGCGATTGGCGCTGCTGGCCACGGCGCTGGTGCTCGTCCTGGCCGCGGTGACGACGGGGCTCTCATATCTCCAACTCCGTCATCAGCGCGCGCTCCTCGAGCTGCAAGGCAAGATCGCCAGCCTGGTCTTCGGGATGATCAACGGCATCAGCAAGCTGCGGGTGGCAGGTGCCGAGGCCCGTGCCTTCTCCCGTTGGGCCGCGCGCTTCGCCGAACAGCGGCAGCGCGCTCTGGCGGCGCAGCGGGCGGCCAATGCCCAGGCGGCGTTCAACGCCGTCTACGGAGTGCTCACGTCGCTGGCGGTCTTCGCCGTGGTCGGCGTCTCTGCCGCGACCGCGCTGCCCGTCGGTGAGTTCCTGGCCTTCAACGCTGCCTTCGGCCAGTTCCTGGCGGCGACCCTGGCCGCAGTCTCGGTCCTCTCGACGGTCCTCGCCCTGGTGCCGGTCTACGAACGTCTGAAGCCGATCCTCGAGACGGTGCCGGAGGTGGATGGGTCGAAAGCCGAGCCGGGCGAGCTGGCGGGCGAGATCGAGTTCAGTCATGTCTCCTTCCGCTATCAGGACGACAGCCCGCTGATCCTGGACGACCTCTCCTTCCGCGCCGGCCCCGGAGAGTTCATCGCCCTGGTCGGGCCCTCGGGAGCGGGCAAGTCGACCTGCCTGCGTCTGATCCTGGGTTTCGAGAAAGCCGCCTCGGGGTCGATCTACTTCGACGGGCAGGATCTCTCGGGTCTGGCCGTCCAGTCGGTGCGCCGGCAGATTGGCGTCGTGCTGCAGACGGGCCGCCCCATGGCCGGGAGCCTCTTCTCCAACATCGTGGGCAGCTCGAACCTGGGGATCGACGCCGCTTGGGACGCGGCCCGCATGGCCGGCCTCGAAGAGGACATCAAGGCCATGCCGATGGGGATGCATACCGTCATCAGCGAGGGGGCCGAGACCTTCTCCGGCGGCCAGAAGCAGCGCATCCTGATCGCCCGGGCCATCGTCCACCGGCCGCGCATCGTGCTCTTCGACGAGGCGACGAGCGCGCTCGACAACCACACGCAGGAGATCGTCAGCCGCAGCCTCGAGAGCCTGAAGGCCACCCGCATCGTCATCGCCCACCGCCTGAGCACCATCCAGAACGCCGACCGGATCTACGTGATTGAGGCCGGTCGGGTCAGCGAAGAGGGTACGTACACGGACCTGCTCGGCCGCGGCGGCGCCTTCGCCCGCCTCGCCGAGCGGCAGATCGCTTGAGCCAAGGAGTCCAACATGCGCAAGGTCCTCTTTCTCTTCGGCCAATTGAACGACGACGACGTGGAGTGGATGCTGGCCGCAGGCGCCAAGCGGTTCCTGTCCGCGGGCGTCACCCTCATCGAGCAGGGCGTTCCCGTCGACGCCGTCTTCATCCTCCTGGAGGGCCGGCTCGGCGTCTGGCTCAAGGGCCGACGCGGTCCCGAGCGGGAGATCGCCCGTTTGAACGCCGGCGAGATCGTGGGCGAGATGTCCTTCGTGGACGCCCGGCCGCCCTCCGCCACGGTGCGGGCCGTCGAGGACTCGACCGTCTTCGCCGTCGCCAAGTCCGTCCTCAACGCCAAGCTGGCCGCCGACCAGGGCTTCGCGGCGCGTTTCTACCGGGCGCTGGCGATCTACCTGTCGACCACGGTGCGGGAGCGCCACCGGGCGCTGGGCGGCTCCAACACCGGAGAGGTCGTGGAGGAGGGCGAAGAGGACGACATTGACGAGCTAGACGCCAACGTCCTCGACGGAGTCTATCTCGCGGGGGAACGGTTCGACCGCATGGTGAAGCGGGTGATGGTGGCGTAGCCCGGTTGTCCCGTTCTCCCTCTCCCGGGCACTTAGTCTTTTGTAGGATATTAGTTTCATCCTACTTGCGCGATGTCGGAGTCCTCTTTCTGTCCCCGCTACCGTCGCGTCAGCAGGCCGACTCCGCGTAACCCCGGAGCCTCCAGCAGGCTCGTAACCAAAGGAGATACGTATGGAAGAGAAGGAGAACCCGAAAGGCCAGGGAACCGAGCCCTTCGAGATCGAGGAGCTCGACGAGAAGGATCTCGAGAGTGCCTCCGGCGGCGCCGCAAACCAGAACGCCTCCGGCTGTAATTCCGGCTGCAACACCGGATGCTGAACGACGGCGCGCCGAATGCCCACCCGCGCCGAGCGGGCGGGTGGGCATTCGCTCGCCACGTTCGGCAGTGATCAGCTACGGACTCCAAGGAGGATGGAGATGGCCAGCGGCCTCGAGAGCAAGTTCAATATCCTTCAGCAATCGCCTCACGACTTCCAGCCCGGCACGCCGACCCCGCCCGGCGGAGGGGCCTCTGACCGATGGGTCCCCTCGCGCTACAACGTCAGGGCGACCACGGAGGACGGCCGCCTCGTGCTGTGGAACAGCTTCCGGGGCTCGATCAGCGTCTTCAAACCCGGGCAGGCGCCGGCCATCAAGGACCTTCTGAGCCAGAAGGGAACCGCGGCGGAGCCGCGCGGAATCGTCAAATATCTCATCGACCGCGGCTATCTGATCCCGGCGGCGGCCAATGAGTATCGCCAGGTGCAGGTCGCGATCAGCCAGCAGCAATACCGCACGGATCGCCTGGAGCTGATCCTGCTGTCCTCGGAAGACTGCAACTTCCGCTGCAGCTACTGCTACGAGAGGTTCGAGCGCGGCACCATGCGGCCGGAGGTGCGCGAGGGTGTCAAGAACCTCGTCCGCAAGCGGTTGAAGACCCTCTCCAGCCTGCAGATCAGTTGGTTCGGAGGCGAACCCCTCTATGGCTTCGCCGCCGTCGAGGATCTCGCGCCTTTCTTCGTCGAGATCGCCGAGGAGAACGATCTCTTCTACCGCTCGAACATGACGACCAACGGTTATCTATTGACACCCGAGATCGCGGCGAAGCTACTGGCGTGGAAGATCACCCACTTCCAGATCACGGTCGACGGGGCGGAGGAGGACCACAACCGGAGCCGGCCCACGCGGGACGGCGGGGAGAGCTTCGCCCGCGTCTTCTCCAATCTGGTGGCGCTGAAAGACCGTCCCGAAGAGTTCTCGGTCTCCCTGCGGGTCAACTTCGACCAGGACAACGCTCCCCGTCTCGCCCGCTTCGTGGACCTGGCCGAGAAGCACCTCGCCCACGACCCCCGCTTCATTCTCAATTTCTATCCGGTCGGGCGCTGGGGCGGCACGCAGGACGACAAGCTCAACGTCTGCGGCACCGACGACGCGAATCGCATCCGCCGCGAGCTGAAGGCCGAAGCCCACCGCCGTGGCCTCGGCATCGGCACCATCAAGGAGATCAATTATTTCGGGGCCGAGGTGTGCTACGCGGCCCGTCCCTACAATTTCATCATCGGCGCCGAAGGGCAGGTGATGAAGTGCACCATCGTCCTCGACAAGGAAGGCTACAACGTCGTCGGCCAGTTGCACCCCGACGGCGAGCTGGTCCTCGACGACGACAGGATGGCCCTGTGGACCGAGCCGGCCTTCGAGAACGACAAGCGCTGCCAGAAGTGTGTAGTCTTACCGATCTGCCAGGGGACCCATTGCCCGCTCGTGCGTCTAGAGGAGAACCGCTCGCCCTGCTGCGGCGCGCGTTCGAGCGCCAAACAGGCGCTGGTGGATCTTCTCGTCTTCGACGGCAAGCCTTCCCAACGGCAGGTCGTCGAGGCCTAGGAGGTGCGATCAACCGGAATGGAGGCGTGAGGTTCCAGTCGTGGACGCCAGCCTGGCAGAGCGAGTCTTCAAAGCCTACCGGACGGGATTGCTCCGTCCGCCGCCCTCGTTGGGCTCTCGCGACCAGCTCTTCGACTTCCTCTTCCACCAGATCTATCTGCTCAAGGTGCCGCTCCGCGAGCGGCTGCTGATCTCTCGAATCTGGGGCCTGAGCTCGAGCGGTCTGCGGCTGAGCCGGGACCGGCGCCTGGACGAAGCGCGCGAGGCCTTCCGCGCCTGTTGGGAGAGGTTGACGGAAAGCGATCTCTCCCCGCGCAGCCGCCTCATTGCGCGCACCTTCATCGAATCGTGCAACGCCTATTTCGAGCACAAGACGGGCGCCTTCGACCTCGCGCGGGCCAGGACCTACAGCTCCATGGAGGCGGACCGGCAGCTCGAAGAGGACGAGGACTGGAGCATCCTTGAGCTGCACCGCATCCAGTCGGCCAACAACCTCATGCGGATCGACCTCCGCAGCGGCGAGCCGCACAAGGCCCTCCTGCTGGCGGGAGAGATCCTCTCTTACCTGGAGGGATTCCGCGACGGGCTGACCGTGCACCACTCCTGGCGCAAGGGGCTGCTGCAGACGAGAACCCCGAAGCCGATCCGCTGCGCGCTCATCGCCCAGGTCGCCAACGAGGCCGTGCTGGCGTTTTCCTATTTTCCCGGGTACGGTCTGGAGGAGACTCTGCTGGCGAGCATTCAGTGGGAGAGCTTCCTCGCCTCCACCTCCGTCCTCCATCCGCAATTCCGGCTCTGGCTGCTGGCGAAACAGGCCCTGGTCCACCGGCAGTGGGCCCTGTATCTCGACCGGCTGCTGGAGTTCCTCTCGCCGGGCCGTGCGGACATCCAGCCGATCTGGTATTCCGCCATGGCCGACTTCCTCGGCTTCTGCCGGCAGCAGAACAGCCACGTTTCGATGTACACCCATGACGGTATCCTGCGGGACGCGAAGAAGTGGCCGGGGCTGCCGGCGTCCTTGCGCCCCGCGTTTGATTTGGGCTCCGGCGAGGAGCAGGCGCGGCCTCTCCCCAGCTTCCAGGCAGCCGGATTCAGTCCGTCGAGCTCTGCGGCGGCTTAATCTGCGGTCGAGACCGCCAGTGGAGAGCGGAGGTTAGAGTGATTTCCTACTTCCAGAATCTGGGCGAGCGCATTGAGCGAGCGTGGCTCGAGCGGAACTACGACGAGGAGGTCTTCTCCCTGCTGGCCCAGGAGGCTTTGGAGCAGGATCCGCCGACCGAGAACGTCGAGGTTGCCGACATTATCGATTGGGTTTTTGCGGCCTCTCATACATTCCGGCAGCCGCATCGCGCCTACCTCTTTGGTGAACCGCCGGTGATGCTCTTCCAGTCCATACGGTTCTACGTTGAGGCTTTGTTCTGGCTCTCGGGCACTACAACCATCCACGAGCACTCTTTTTCTGGTGCCTTCGCGGTTCTTGCCGGCTCGAGCGTCCATAGCCACTGGCGCTTCGTAACCGAGCGCGTCATCAATTCGCGTATGCTCTGCGGACAATTGGGGAGAGTACATACCGAGATATTGCATCCTGGTTCGATGCGCCCAATTCATGCGGGAGACAGATTGATCCATCAGCTTTTTCATTTGGATCTGCCTTCTGTCACGATCGTCGTCCGAACCTATGGAGAACGCCGTCATCTTCCTCAGTACAGTTACCTGCTACCAGGCTTGGCGATCGACCGCGAGGATGGTGATGAGCTGCGGAGGCGGCGCCTGATCTTCCTCGACGGCATGGCTCGTGGACAGATCGATGGCTTACAGAAGTACGCCTGCAGGTTGATCGCGAGCTGCGATCTGGAAACCCTCTTCTACATGTTCTCGACGTTGAGCAGCCAGAAGGTGGACCAAGACCTCCTCGAGGATCTATATGGTATCGCCCGCGAACGTCATGGCGACATCGTGGATCTATTCCGGAGTGTCTGCGACGGGGAACGGCGTACCCGAGTCGTGACCGCGCTCCGTTCCAAGATCCACGACCCTGAGGCCCGTTTCCTGCTGGCGCTTTTGATGCTGATGCCCGATCGCGATGCGATTTTGGAGACCATCCGGCTCCAATTCCCCGACGTCGAGCCCCTGGCGGCGATCGAGACGTGGGTCGCAGGCATGTCCGGCAAGACCATCGGCTTCGAATTCAACGATGAGAACCGACTCATCTTCCGCAGCCTGGTGGAGGGACTGGATACGGAAGGCCTGTTGCAGCGGCTGCGGTCCGAGTTCCGGGAAGACTCCGTCAACGCACATCGCGACTGGTTGCTCGATCACGCGAAGCAACTGGCGAGATCCGATCTCTTCCATCCTCTCTTCCTCAGATCTCCCCTGCGGGAGGCCCGAGCGGCATGAAGCTTCCGGCGCAGAAGGCCTTGGATCGGGTCAAGGGGAGTCTCGTTCTGGACGTCGACGTCGAACGTTTTCTCGCCAACGAGTTCGAGCGGCTGCCGTTTGCAGCTCCGGCGAGAAGCGGCATCGAGCTGTCGTGGCGAGACTTCTTCGCAGCCCTGCCGAGATGCCATGAACAGGGGGACCTACGCTACCTGGACCCGAAGATCAGCTCGGGCGGTCCTCCCAACGAGGAGGTGGTTGCCGAGCTCGAGAAGCTGGGAGGCTTGACCCCGGAGGCCTTCGAGCGCTACTTCCATGAGAACCAGGTCACCTTCGCCGCCACTAGAGGCGGCGAGCACTGGAAGGCGCTGGGCGGCGCGGTGAGAAGCATGGCGGAGCTCTTCGACACCGGCATCTCGGTGGTGGTCATCGCCACCCCGGCCCGCACCACGGGCACCGCCATTCACTACGACGACGGCGACGTCCTCCCCATACAGTTCCAGGGCGAGAAGCGGTGGGAGGTCTTCGAGCCCCAGGATCAGTTCCCCTGTAATAGGACGCCGCGGAGAAAGATAAGGCTGGCTGAGGGCTCGCTGATCGCCCACCAGGTCTACGACCTCAAGCCGTCCGATGGGCTCTACGTCCCCCGCGGCTGGATCCATCGCGTCAGCAACCGGGGCGATGAACCGTCGCTGCACGGCTCCTTCGTCATCAACGCCAACACCTGGCTGTCGGTCTTCGCCAATCTCATGGATCATGCCTTCGCCACCCTCCGGGGCTGTCAGCGCTGGCGGCAGGCCTTGACGCCAGCGGACATCGGCTCCCCCGAGACCCTCGTGGAGATCGATCACTTCGTAGAAGAGCTGCGCCAGCAGATGCGATCCGGAATGGTGGAGGGCGGCACAGCGAGCTTCGATTTCGTGGTGAACAGCCCCGCCGGCGAGGAGCTGCGCGCCTTGGCCAGGCAATCCATCACCGAGGTGGAGCCGGGTCCGGGCGTGAGGGTGCGGCGATCCGGTGCCCACTACCTCCTGCGCCACTCCGACAACGTCGGCTTCGTGCGGGTGAGCGGTGACGGCAAGCGTTACTACGACGTACCCTCGCGCTTCTTCTACAGCGTCCTGCGGAAGGACGGCATATCCCTCGCCGACCTCGAGGGCGCTTCCTTCTCGCCGCAGGAGATCGCCGACGGTCTGCACACCCTGGTCTACAAGACCGGAGCCTTCCGCCTGGAGAGCTCCGGCGCATGAAGCGCGAGGAGGTTTGAGCTCTTAAGAGGCTGACGCGATTCGCTCTCTATCCAGGATCGCCCGGCCGTCTGCAAGCACACGCCCAGCCCAATCCATAAAGCCGTCCACAAACGGACGGCCGATGGAATCGACCTGTATGTTGGCCTCAATCACCTCGAAGCCCATCTCCATGCGGGTCACGACAGTTTGCAAGAGCTTCAAGAGATATTTTCTCGTCTCTTCTTCAGGGTCTGCGGCGAGCATCATCAGGTACAGCTGAGTGACGTAGATGAACGAGTACTCGGCGTGGAATACCGCAGTCATCGGCCGTAAGATTCCGATACGGATAGGGCTTAGATAGAGGTCCTTGGGATCATTGGTGATAAAGCCCTGCGTGGACTCGAACATGATCCCGAGCGACCGCAGCTTGTTGTGGGCCATCTCATGGACGAAAGCCTCCGCCGTGCCTATAGGATCCTCAATGGACGCACACATGGTCCCGATGTGGGACTCGAAGGAATGGCTGGCATAGCCCTTGCGCCCAGGGCGGATGCGAGTTCCAGAGCTGTCGTTGAGAGGGTAGAATGCATAAATCAAGCTCTTGAACTGTTGAAACACGGCGGGCCACTGCCGCACGTAGCTCTCGGCCAAGCAGATTCGTTTATCTTCAAGCGGCGCGGAGGAAAAACCCATTCTGAGATAGGGGCCTTCAAGCGGTCGGACCGCCACTGCTCCGTCGAATATGGTCGGCGTATCTCCGAGCGGCTGGGGCCGCCTGAAGCCCTCCATCTGGCGTAGCCGCGCGAGGGCAACCTCAGTATCGTATTGATCGGGCTGAGGCTCGGCCACTCGACTCCAATCAAAATCCATGACTCTCTACCTCCTCAGCGCATCTTTGCGGGTTACTTCCAGGACGCGGGTTACCCCCTGATGGAGACAATCCTCTATATGAAAAGGTGCTTGACGACGAACAATCGGGACACCTGTGTTTGCTCCTTGATCACCACCTTCGATTGTTCTAATATGCATCTGTCGATACATCGTCTCTGACGCTGAATCGAAGCGATCCTTGCCAGGGCCTTCGATCCGGAGAACGCAGCTTGAGCAGTACCTCGGCACCGTCAGTCTCCACGCCTCCCCGGCCCAGGTTCCTGTTCCTGGAGCCCCAGGCTTATCCCAGGTGGATCTTCCCGCCCGCCGCGGCCGACTCCACCGCTTTCGAGCCCCCTCACGAGGACTACCTGTTCCGCCAGCGGGAGCGCGGCCAGGTGGACCCGGCGCGCTGCCTGGAGATCGCCCGCGCCCACAGCGGACGTTTCGATTACATCGTCGGCGAGTCGACGGCGGGCTTCCTCTGGCACGCCCTGTTCCGCCTGGCCGGCGACCAGACGCCCTTCCTGCTCGTCCCGCGCATCAACCAGGTCGCCCCGACGCAGTGCTATGCCCTTCTCCTCTCTTCGCAGCTCCGCGGCTCGCGGGACATCGTCTTCGCCGGCTGCCGCGCGGCGCGGCAGTCCTTCGGCCAGTTCGGTTTCCACTGCGAGCCCCGCTACCTTCCCAGCTACGACCTTCCCAGCATCGACCTGAAGCTGTTCCGTCCTCTGCCTGACCGGGACGAGCTACGGGCCGCGCTCGGTCTCCCCGCGGATCGCGACATCCTCCTTTACACCGGGCGTGTGGACCGGGACAAGCATCTCCTCGAGCTCTTCGAGGTCCTCGCGGCCGTCCGCGCCGAACGCCCTGCCGAGCTGGTCGTCTGTTTCCACTTCCGCGGCGAGCCCTATCTGGCCCGCTGCCGCGAGCGGGCGGCGGCGATGGGCCACATCCGCTTCGTCGAATGGCCGGATCCCGAGACCCTGGTCCGCTATTACAACGCCGCCGACCTGTTCGTCAGCGCCGGAGTGAGCGTCTGCGAGACCTTCGGCCGCTCGCCGGTCGAGGCCATGGCCTGCGGCACGCCTTCGGTGGTCTCCGCCTACAACGGCTTCCGCGACACCATCACCCCGTCGACCGGGTTCCTGGTGCCGACCGTGCGCAAGGACGGCAAGGGTTGGCCCCAGCGACCCGACGTCGGCCGTCTCGCCGCCACCGTCCTGGAGGCGCTCGCCGACCGCGCGGGGCTGCGCGAGAAGTCCCGGATCGGCCTCAATCGGGCGCGGCGTTGGGACCGCGCGGCGATCCTCAATCACGTGCTCAAGCTGCTCGCGCGCCACCCCGGCGGCGGCGAGGCTCCCCGCCGCGATCGTCTGTCGCTCGCGGGATACCCGTCGGCGGTCGCCGCCCTCTGGGGCTGCCTGGAGGGCCGGCCCCTCGCGGACCTGGTGGCCGATTTCGCCGCCACCGGGGAGCTCCCCTGCGAGCCAGCCAAGGAGGCGGTGGCGGCGTTCTACGAGTTCTGGTTCGCGGATTACTGATTCTGTCACCTCAGTCTGACGCGTGTTACGTATGAATACCACTTGCGGTCTTCGTGGACGTCCCGGAATACTTTCTCGACCGGGAAGTTGAGGCCGTCCTCTTTGATGTGCAAGGTGCCGAGCCTCAAGTCAACGTCCCAGAGGGGGGGGAATATCTCGTAGTCCTCTATCTCGTCCTCCATCCATCCGCGGGTCTGCGGATTCTGCCTGACTTGCTCGAGGGTGCGATGACCGTAGGGCATCGGCGTGTTGTCGTCGAAGACGATCTCCTTGATCCCGAACCCTCTGGCCTGCAGGAGCCGCGGCCTTTTATGCTGGTGATCGTCGAAGAACACAAGCGGCCTCTCGTAACGGGCGACGACACCTTCCAGCTCGGCGCAGGAAAACTCCTTACGCACGTAATGGGCGCGCGCCGAGCGATAAGTCTTGCCGAACTTTTTCTTGTCTATGAGGTCCTCGAGGCAAAAGATGGGATCGAAGCAGTAGATCTCGGCGTGAGGGGCGGCCTGCTCGATAATCCATGTGCCAAAGCCTTTCCAAACGCCTACCTCGAAGACGACGTTCGGCTGGATCTTTTTGACGAACCAGTACAGCGCAAAGGCACTGACGCCCCTGAGTCCTTGCACGTTGTCAAAGGGGCGCGATCTCATGACGGAGCCGAACTCGCGGAGCGTCTCAACAAGCTCTGGCCGTTCGGCCTGCCAGTCCTCTTTGGTTTTAATGTTCATCGTCGTTCCCCTGTTCGTCGATCCCGCGCAGGACGTTGACGGCGGGTGACGGGGGACGCGGTGGCGGCGTTTCTACGAGTCCTGGTTCGCGGATTACTGAGATTCAATACTAGCGGCGGGGGGCGAAAGGCCGCCACCAGTCAAATTTGTTCAAATGGACAAAGTTGGTAAAGGTCACCGTGATACTGACATCGAGTGCCCGCACATGGTGCCACCATCCAACTGGCAAGAATAACGCCTCGCCGGGCTCGAGCACAACTTGTAACTGCTGCACCTCGCGGAAATCCGGGTGCCTTCCGTAGTCCGGATTTTCACAGTCGACCTCGCTATAAACGCTGATCTCATTGTAGAGCCGGTGGCTCTGGTCCGGCGAGATCAAGATGACGCGTTTTCTGCCGTAGACCTGAGTCATGAGTATATTCATCTCATCGTGGTGGAGCTGTGTGACCGTCCCGGCAGGTCCAAACCAGAGGTGTACGCGGCCAGCGCTTTTCGCCGGATCCAGGTGCTCGTCGAAGAACCGGACGTCCTCGAGCAGGGGTTGCATTTCCGGACGCTTGAAAAACGCATTGTTCGATACCAAGTAGAAGTCATTGCTCTCGCCCGCGGAGGTGACCATGTCTACGTAGTCCGCGAACGGGATCTCGCGCTTATGGTCCTTCAAGTGGATCTCGTGGCGTGGATCCTGGTTCCTGCCGGTCATCACCTCGACCAACTTGTCTCCATACGCCGTTTTGAAGTACTGCGGATTCCAGCGGTCGAGCGCCGGCCAGTCCTCCATCAGCCCGACGAAGATAACCGGCCTGTTGGCCGCATAGTATCTCTCCAGGAACTCCGCGTGCGAGACTCTGCCGCGGCGCTCGATGGTCCGCGACCCGTAGGCCAGGGAGGAGAGGGAACGGTGTACATCCAGCACCGACTCGAGCTTCTTCCAGCGCTTCGCCAGCCGCTCGGCTGCCCGGTAGTACGGGTGTGATGTCAGGGCCTGGATTTCCTCGGCTGCCGTGCAGGCATCGATGCCCTGATCGGCGAGAAGCGCGGAGATCCTCTCGTCACCCATCCCGAGCAGCCGGTTCTCGGCGGCCCATTGCCGCAAGTCGTCGGAGAGGGAGGTGCGCGCTGTCTTTCGCTTCATGGTCAGAGTCCCTCAGTTGCGCGAGCCCGCGATCTGCCGTTCTTCGTCGCTCGCATCCCACAGGTCCGTGGCCGCCTTGTGCTCGAGGACAAAGTCCTCCATGACGAGCGCATCGAGCCCATCCGCTTCGCGGAAGAAGTTGATGGCCTCCTCCGGCGTCTCCACGATCGGCATGCCTTTGCGGTTGAAGGAGGTGTTGAGCAAGATGGGCAATCCCGTCAGCCGTTTGCACGCTTTGAGCAGGTCATAGTAGCGGGGATTCCAATCCGGCGTGACGGTCTGCAGACGCGCGGAGCCGTCCCGGTGAACGACGCTCCTCAAGGTCTCCCGCCATGGTTCCCGCACCTGAGCTACCAGGATCATGTAAGGGCTCTCGAAATCGCATTCGAAATAGGTCGGCGCATCCTCCAAGAGCACCGAGGGAGCAAAAGGCCGGAACTCCTCGCGCCGCTTCACACGTACGTTGATCAGATCGACGACTCCGGGCTTGCGCGGATCCGCCAGGATGCTTCGCCGGCCCAGGGCGCGGGGTCCGAACTCCGAACCGCCTTGAAACCAGGCGATCACCTTGCCGTCGGCGAGCAACTGGGCGGCGCTCTCGGCGGGATCGGAGTCACGCCGCCAGCAGAAGTCCCCCATGGGAAGGGAGGCAGCCCGCTCGGAGACGACCGCTTTCCAGTCGATGCCGTTGTAAAAGTAAAGCAGTGCGTCGAGATTTGTGCACTGCAAACGACCGCGCTCCACGGCACGAGCGGGATGCAGGCGCCCGCGGAATATGCGGGTGATCGTGGCCGCGTCACCGCGGACAACGGCGGTCACCGGCCCTACGGCATCTCGCGAAACGTGCAGGCGGGCATCCCGGACCTCCGTTGCAAAGGTCGCCACGCCGGCCACCTCCCAGCGCAGCTTCGTCGACCAGCCGCCCGCGAGGCTCGGCTGCAAACCCTTCTGCAGGTTCCACAGGAGGCCCTCGATCTGCTCCGCCGGACCAGCCTCTCCGGCGGTTTGCGGCGGCGCGGACGTGTCATCGAGTGAGCGGAGGGCAGTCGCGACACCCTGGTTTCCATAGCTGCGGCCGAAGCAGGTGGACCCCGAGTGCAGGACGCGCTCCCGGCCGAGGACTTCGAGCCATCCATAGAAGGCGCACCCCAGGGCGATGCCGTTGTCTCCCGCCGCCGGCACCATGTAGATCTGACGGAATTTCGACTGCCTCAGGATCCTCGCGTTCGCCACGGCGTTGAGCGCCACGCCGCCGGCATAGGCCAGATTGGACGCGGGATGCATTTCATAACGAGCCTCTACGAGGTAGAGCAGGGCCCTCTCGGCCTCCCGCTGGACCCAGCAGGCGATATCGGCGTAGTACTGGAAGTCCCGCTTGAAGTCCTCGGCTGTTCGTGCGGGGCGATCGAACCCGCGCATCCAATCGTCATCGACGAACAGCCGGCCGTCGCGCAATTCGAAGATGCGCTTCTCGATGACGCCTTCCCGACCGTACGGAGCCAGCCCCATGAGCTTGCCGAGGTCCGCCATGCCGCGGACGCAGTAGTGCGAAGCCTCCTCGTACACGCCTCCAATGGAGTGTCTGGCCACTGTATTGAGCATCATGGGACAAGTCTTTTTGAACAGATTTGTCCAGGGAGAAAAATCCTTGAAGACGGTCTGCAACCGGCCTTCCCGCCACAGGTAGTAGCTGTCCTTCTCGAAATAGAGGTGCCGCGCGTCCTCGCCGATCGCGAGCGGTGGCTCGAGCGCCTGGAGATCGGTACACTCGTCAAGCGCGTTGCCGCAGCCATCGATCACCAGTACGGCAGCCTCCGGGAAGGGGCACATGCCGATGGCGCTGTAGGCGTGCGCCAGGTGATGAGAGATGTTGACGACCGGTACGGGCAAGTCGTCTCTGAGCAGGCGCGGTCCTCCTGCGAAGAAGGAGTTGCCGCGCGAGAAGTCACCGAAGATGCCGTTCTGGACGATGACCGCCAGGTCCTCGATCGCAATGCCTTCCGTTTCCAGGCAGTAGCGAATCGCGGCAGTGTCGTTGTAGCCGTCGTGCTTGACGCGCGTGACGCGCTCCTTCTCGATGGCAACGGCTACTTGGCCGTCCCTCAGCAGGCAGGCAGAACCATGGTGAGAAAGGCCGGTGCCCAGGACATAAGTCGGCCGCTGGCTCTTGGGTGTCCTCGTCATGCTCGGCTCCTGGTCAGCGACCGGCACTGCTGCGCTCGGACTGGCGGCTTGAGCGCTCATCGATACTTCAGGTCGTATAGCACCGGGTCATGAACCTCCTGCTCCGGCCTGATAAAACAGCCGGAAACCGTCCTCTGTCAGAAGCCCGCAGCAGTCATCGATCTCGAGCTCCTCGGTGCCTGCAAACACGTCTTCATCGCGCGGACTGTCCGGATGCTGCCCTGCCGACGGCGCTATGTTCTCGAGGTCCATGGGAGCTTCGTCGCCATCTATCCATACCATCCCGCCTCTGGCTATGAGGTCCAGGTGAATGGCGCACTGATAGCCGACGATGCCCGGATCCTGGTTGTGCTGGCCGAAGCCGAGATGAACTCCGGGCCGTCTTTCATTGATATGGGAATTCTGGGGTATGGCATCGGTCACGGCCATGTTTGTACCGAATCCGAGCTCTCCGACGTTATACGCACAGTGAGCGCGGAAGCTTTCTTCAAGAAATTTGCTCACTGCGGAATCGGCGCATTCGAACTTGACAGCCCGTCCTTCTTCGATCCAGAGGGTTATCGGGTGGTCCTGGAGGCGGGCGTCGCGGCTGGTGACGGCATTGACATTGAAGGCGAAGTCTGCGACGAACACTCCGGCAATCGAGGCAGGGAAAGTGGCGACTTCCCCCGCCGGGAGAATGGCGACCCTTCCCGGGCGTGCCATGCCGCGATTGCTGATCCAGCGATGTTTGGGATCGAGCGTAACCTTGAAGTCGGAACCGCCCTCTGTCTTGATGTGGAGCCGTTCCGCGGTCATCAGGCGTTCAAGGATGGCCGTATTGCGGGCCGTAAGGTCCTTGGGTAGCACTTGCAATGCGGTAGAGAAGAGACTGGGGCAGGCGCTGATGGCGCGGAATACTTGCGATTTCTTGTACTTCGTGAGGGCAGCGGCAAGTGGGCGGGTGTGCGACATCGTATCCCGTTCAAAGCCCAGGACTACAAGGCGGCGGCCATCGAGCCCGGCAGGATCGGGAAGGGCCGACGTAAGTCGTGCGGGAAATCCGTCGTCCCAAAGAGGTGCCATCCATACGCGGTTGTAAGGTATGGCGCGGAGCTCGAGAGCCGCGGAAACCCAAGCCGCCGACTCGGCGCTGTCGCTCGTATACAAGACGACTACATGGTCGTCAGCGCCAATCTGAGCGTAATTGTCGAGGAGAGACTGGACACCTTCCCACGTCTTGGAATCGATTATTTCCGTCATCTCTTTTCTCCGCTGGTTGTGCCGAACTGGAGGAGTGGAGTCATCCGGACCAGACCTGCATTTTCAGAAGGCAGGCGCACCCATTGGCGAGCAGCAATTTCCCGACAACGATCGTAGAAACCACGAACGCTTCACTTTCTGCGCCGACCGCCAATAGGTGCCCTAGGCAAGCTCGGCGCTACGCCTCGTCAAAAGTAGGAGGAGGATCGGTCGTGTAGGCAATCGACCAACCGCCAGAGACGTCTTCGAGATCGACGTCCTCGTCCTTGTGCCGGTCTACTTCCTTGGCGACCAGCTCCTTCTGCCGATTGATCGCCTCATCGATTCCCTTGCCTGGTGTTTCTGCCATGACTCTGCTCCTTTACGGACCGGATACCCTCAACTGGGTACCTGGAAGCAAACGAATCTATAGGGTGGCCCGCATCCTGCTGACTACCGGCTACGCTCTTCCGATCCTGGTATCCGGACCTTCCGGACAGCACTGGCAGAGGCCTTGGCGCGATGCCTCTGGGGGCGAGGCTCCAAGGTTCTCCGGGAAAGCTCGCTCAAAAGAACCTCTTCTAAACTTATGGTGTCTGCGATTCAGAGAACGGGACAATGCGGGGGGCGCCGTCCGCTCGCAGAAGGCGCCTGGACGAGCGCCTGCCGGGCCGGTTCCCTTTCCAGGCCCCGTCTTGGGGTTATATACTCAAAGATGTCGCAAGGCCGGAGCCGCGGCATGATCTTCGATCGCACTCTGAGGTACGATGGACACCTTGGCGCTGATTCGTCGCTCGCTGCGAGGGCTTCTCCGTGTCCCTACCTTTACCGCCGTCTGTGTCCTGACCCTGGCGGTGGGGATCGCGGCCGCGACGGCGATCTTCAGCGTCGTCAACGGCGTCCTCCTCACGCCGTTGCCCTATGCCGAATCGGAACGGTTGGTAGGCCTCTGGCATAGGGCCCCGGCGTTCGGTTTCGACAAGCTTTCGCAGTCGCCGGGCACCTACCAGCTCTACCGCCAGCGCAGCCGGTCCTTCGAGGACATCGCCCTCTATCGATCCGCCCAGGTCAATGTGACCGGCGACGGGACTCCGGAACGGTTGCCTGCCGGCCTCATCACGCCGTCGCTGTTCCCCGTGCTGCGCGTCAAGCCGAGCCTCGGCCGCGCCTTCGTGGCCGAGGAAGGGCGACCGGGAGCGGCCCCCGTCGTGCTGCTGAGCGATCAGCTATGGCGGCGGCGCTTCGCCGCCGATCCGCGGGCGCTGGGACGCTCGCTCCGCATCAACGGTGTCCCCCGCGCGATTGTCGGCGTGATGCCCGCCGGGTTCGAGTTCCCGCGCGCGGAGACGGAGCTCTGGCTGCCCCTGGAGATCGACCCGGCCCAGGCCGAGTTCGGGGCCTTCGGTCCCTCCGGCGTGGCGCGGCTGCGGACGGGGATCACGCCCGCCGCCGCCCAGGCCGAGCTCGACCGGCTGCTGGCGGAATTCTTTTCTGGCGACGAAGCGGCTTCGGGGCTGATCCAAGGCGGCTTTCACGCGCGCGTGCTGCCCTTGCGCGAGGACGTGGTGGGCGACTTCGGTCAGGCGCTCTGGATCCTGCTCGGCGCCGTGGGCTTCATCCTCCTCATCGCCTGCGCCAACGTGAGCAATCTGCTGATCGTGCGCGGCGAGGGGCGCCGCCGCGAAACGGCCATCCATACCGCCCTGGGCGCCTCGCCGCGGCAAGTCATGGGGAGCGTGCTCCTCGAGAGCCTCCTGCTCGCCGCGGCCGCCGGCGGGTTGGGCTTGCTGCTCGCCGCGGGCGGCCTGAGGCTGCTGCTCAAGCTGCGGCCGCTCGATCTGCCGCGCCTCGAGGAGATCGGAATCGACGGCCGCGTGCTGCTGTTCACGGCGGCGGCGGCGATTCTCAGCAGCCTGCTCGCCGGGCTGTTTCCGGCGCTGCGCTCGCTGCTCAAGGGGGACCTGGCGCTGGAGCTGAAAACCGGCGGCACGCGCTCCACCAGCGGCCATGCCCAGCAGCGGATGCGGAGGTTCCTGGTCGGCCTGCAAGTGGGACTGGTGCTCGTCCTGCTCACCGGTTCGGGCCTCATGCTGCGCAGCTTTCTCCGCCTCTCTCAACTCGATCCCGGCTTCGCGACGCAAGACGTGCTGACTCTCCAGCTCAGCCTGCCCGAGCAGGATTTCCCGGATGACGCGGCGGCGGCCGGCTTCCTCGACCGCGTCGTCGAACGCCTGAGGGGCCTTCCGGGAGTCCGCTCGGCGGGAGTGGCCTCGACCCTGCCTCTATCCGGCGGCGCCCAGGCGAGCGGTCATCTCATCGAGGATCGGCCGCCCCAACCGGGAGCTCTGCCGCCGACTCTCTGGTTCGGTTACGCCGGCGAGGGCTATTTCGAGGCGCTCGGCATTCCGCTGCTCGCCGGACGCACCTTGACCCGCGCCGACACCGAGGACCGCGCCGCCGTGGCCGTGGTCAATCAGGCCCTGGCGCGGCACTTCTGGCCGCGCGGCGACGCGCTCGGCAAGCGTCTGCGGCCAGCGACGAACGAGGAGGGTGGGAGCGAGCCCTGGTACACCATCGTGGGCATCGTCGGCGACGTTCGCAACCGCGATCTCGCCATGACGCCGGACGAGATCGTCTATTACCCCTTGCTCGGCCGGAGCGCCGGCGCCTGGACGGTACGGCAGGCCAACGTGGTGTTGCGCACGCGGGTGGCGCCGGAATCGCTGGCGAGCGAGGTCCGCAGCGCCGTCTGGTCGCTAGACCCGAACGTACCGGTGAGCGGAGTGCGGCCGATGGAGCAGATCCTCCGCCGGTCCCGGGCGCGCATGATCTATGCGGTCCTGATGTTCGTGCTCGCTACGGCGGTGGCCATGGTCCTGGCCGCGGTCGGGATCTACGGATTCGTTTCCTACGTCGTCAGTCAGCGGACCGCCGAGGTCGGCGTCAGGATGGCGCTCGGGGCCCGCGCGCGGGACATCCGCTGGCTGATCCTCCGCGAGTCGCTCGCCATCGCCCTGGCCGGGATCCTGGTCGGGTTCCTGGGCGCCGTGGCCCTCACGCGATGGCTCGGCAGTCTGCTCTTCGAGATCAGCCCTCTCGATCCGCTCACCTTCACCCTGATGCCGCTGCTGCTGCTCGCCATCGTGCTGCTGTCGAGCGCTCTGCCCGCCGAGCGGGCGGCGCGCGTCGATCCGCTCAAGGCGCTGCAGTTTTCCTAGTCCTCCGCGGTCCGGGGCGAAGCCGGCGCTGGTGTCTCCGCGGTGATTTGCTCACCCGATCTGCAATCCACGAAGGGTTTCACCAGCAACCTGCTCTGATGATCCTCGGTGATCTTTGTTCCATCCGGGGCCAGGCCGCGGAAATAGTGCTTTTGCCAGCCGCCGGACTGAACCGCCGCCTCCTCCCCTTTGTGGAACGCCTCCAAGAATTGCTTTCTGGAATCTCGCCACTCCTGCACCTGAAGGTTCAATGGATCTTCGTCCAGGTCGCGAATCTCGGGCTCGATCTCCGTCACCAGGCCGCGCTGGATAGGGAAGAAATGGCAGATCGGTTCGTCCTTCTCAAACGTTACGGATCCTGGACGAGTGAAGATCCAGTTCATGGTGAAGGTGTAAGGCGCCCAGTCGGTTTCGATGACACCGGACAATGGAACAATGCCGTCTTTGGGATGGTTGACCGGTCCGCTCACCCATAGGTTGTACTTGGGCTCGGTCCTGACGAGATAACCAACATTGAAGGTGAGGATTCCGTTGCCGAAATGACTCGTGGGAAGGCGTGCCGGCTGCTCTCCCAAGGAGGAGATCTGCAAATCGCTCGGGTGGTGCTGTCCGTTCCAGGTCGCGCTGAACGGCTCGTCCAGCAGCACCTCCCAACCATGGCTGTTGGCGATCACCAGAGGCAGACAACGATAGGCGAACTGATCGCCGGTCTTCGACATCCACTCGCGCCTGACCGTTGCGGGTCGAATGACCGGAGGTCTCTTCAGGATGGGAAAGCAGAGGAGACGCATCAAGAGACTTCTCGGAGCAAGGAACATCCCGCCGTCACGTCCCGACCCGGGTCGAGAGTCGGATGGACTTGCTTATCCTTTATGGTGCCCAAGGAAGCAGATAGGTGACATGGATATGCGAAGTTATATCGGGCGGTAGGGCCCTCGGGTGCCTCGTCGTCTCGCGCTAGCGAGAGCTTTCGCCAGCGAGGTAAACTGCTGGCGAGGCTCGTAAAGCCATGAAGTGCCCATACTGCCAATTCGAGAACCCAGCAGGGATGAAGTTCTGTGGCCAGTGCGGCACGAAGCTGGAATCAGTCTGCCCCCGTTGCGGCAGGGAGAACCCCCCGGGCTTCAAGTTCTGCGGCGAGTGCGGCTCTCCTCTGGGCGGCTCTGTCCCGGAATCGAAAAGCGAGCTCGCACGCGAGCCGGCCCAGCTGCCGCGCCGGCCGCCGATCCAGGACTACACTCCCTCCCATCTAGCCGGGGAGGTCTTCCAGTCCCGCTCCGCCCTCGAAGGGGAGCGCAAGCGGGTCACGGTTCTCTTCTGTGACCTCGTGGGCTCGACGTCGCTGGCCGAGCGGCTGGGGCCGGAGACCATGCATCTCCTCTTGAACCGCTTTTTCGAGCTGGTTCTGAGCGAGGTCCACCGCTACGAGGGGACGATCAACCAGTTCCTGGGCGACGGCTTCATGGCGTTGTTCGGAGCTCCCATCGCCCACGAGGACCACGCCCGCCGTGCGGCGCTCGCGGCTCTCGGCCTGCGCCGGTTGATGCGAGAGGCCGAGCTGGGCGGCGAGTATGGAGCCGAGCTCAAGGTGCGCCTGGGGATCAACACCGGCTGGGTGGTGGTCGGCGGGATCGGGGATCAGCTCCGCCGGGACTATACGGCGATCGGCGACACGACCAATCTGGCTGCCCGTCTCCAGCAGATGGCCGAGCCAGGGACCATCCTGGTGAGCGAGGAGACGAGCCGCTTCCTTCACGGCTCCGTCCAACTCGCATCGGTGGGGACGCTGCAGGTGAAGGGCAAGGAATCTCCGGTCCGTGCCTTCAAGCTGCTCAGCATGGGATTTCTGCAGTCCGAGCAGGCGGTCTTGAGCGGCACGGCGCGCTCTCCCTTCGTCGGCCGGCAGCGGGAGATGGAAACCCTCGAAGAGTTGCGGGAGCGGGCGGCCGGAGGCGAGGGGCAGATCGTCGGCATCGCCGCCGAGGCGGGCGCGGGCAAGTCCCGGCTCGTCTATGAGTTTCGCCGCAAGCTGTGGGATCGTCCGGTGCTGTATCTGGCCGGGCGATGCCTCTCTTACGGCATCGGTATTCCCTATTTGCCGATCCTCTACATGCTCCGCAACGACTGGGGGATCGGCGAGACAGATGATACGGCAACGATCAGCGCCAAGATCGCCGGCAGCCTCCACAATGCGGGCATGGAACCGCGGGAAGCGCTGCCTTATCTGCTGTACCTCCTGGGGTTGAAAGAAGGCACGGAGGAGGTGGCGGAGCTGAGCCCTCAAGCTCTGCGGAGCCGGACGTTCCGCATTCTGCGCCAGATGATCCTCAACGCCTCGCCGGGCGGCCTCGTGGTCATGGAGGTCGAGGATCTGCACTGGGTGGACGAGGCTTCCGAGGAGCTGCTGGCCTTTCTCGTCGAAGGGCTGGTCGCCGCGCCGATGCTGCTCCTCGTGACCTACCGGTCCGGCTATCGTCCTCCCTGGATCGAGAAATCGTATGCCACGCAGATCACGCTCTCGCGCCTCAACCAGCAGGAAAGCCAGTCCGTGGTGCGGGCGGTCCTCCGTCGTGCCGAGGCTGCGGAAGACCTGGTGGACACGATTCTGAGCAAAGCGGAAGGGAATCCCTTTTTTCTCGAGGAGCTGGCCCGATCCCTGCTCGAGCAGCCGGACATTTCAGTTCCTGATACGATTCAGGGAGTGCTGATGGCTCGCATTGACCGGTTGCCGGAGGAGCACAAGCGGCTCCTGCAGACCGCCGCCGTCCTGGGCCGTGAGTTTTCCCTCAACCTGCTGGCCGCGGTATGGGAGGGATCCGAGGCCTTGGCTTCCCTGGTGGCGGATCTGAAGCGCTGGGAGTTCCTCTATGAAGAGCCTGCCGCCGAAGAACCGAGATATTTCTTCAAGCACGCGCTCACCCAGGAGGCCGTCTATCAGACCCTTCTGACCAGCCGCCGACAATCCTTGCACGCGGCGGCCGGCCGGGCCTTCGAAACGCTGTATGCGGGCCGTCTCGAAGACGCCTACGACAGCCTCGCCTATCACTACTCCAAAGCGGATGATCCCGAGAAGGCCATCACCTATCTGGTCCTGTTTGCCGAAGGCGCGGCTCGCCGCTATACCCATGCCGAGGCCGCCAAGGCCCTGCGGGAAGCGCTCGCGCACGCCGAGCGTCTCCCGCAGGCCGAACGGGACCGCCGCAGCGTGGAGCTGGTCCTGCAGCTCGCCGGCTCGCTCCTGCCACTGGCCCGTTTCGCCGAGACCCTGGATCTCCTCTCCCGCCACCGCGACGCCCTGGAGCGGCTCGGCGATATCTCCTTGACGGGCCGCTATCAATTCTGGCGAGCTCATACGCTCAGCTATCTCGGAGAGGTGGTTGAAGCGGAGACCGCCGCGCGCCACGCCATCGCATCCTCGCGGGATGCCGGTGACGCGATGACGCAGGGTCAGGCCTGGTATGTGCTCTGCCGCGATGGCTTCTGGTCCGGCCGCTTCCGCGAAGGGATCGAGCATGGCCAGCGGGCGGTGACCCTCTTGGACAAGGACGCGGATCGTTGGTGGCAAGGGCAGGCCTTTTGGGTGCTGGGGTTCCACCATTATGTCCTCGGCCAGTTCGAGCAGGCATTCGAGAAGATGAACCGGGCCGACGCGATCTGGCGGACGCTCCAGGACCCCCGACTCGATCCTTCCTGGAGCACCGGCTACTTCGATGCCTCGATGGGGGAATGGGATCTCGGCATCAAAGAGTGCAAGGGAGGGCTCGAGCGGGCGCAGGATCCTCTCAATACCGCCGCGGCGCTGGGCTTCCTCGGCTACGCCTACCTGGAGAAGCGCGATCTCGCCGCCGCCATCGAGGCCCTGACGGAGTCCGTCGAGCGGCTGAAGGGCGCAGGGATGCAGCAACTCCTGGGCTGGTTCTCCGCCTTCCTGGCGGAGGCTTATCTGCTCACGGCGCGTCCTGTCGAGGCCCGAGAGCTGGCCGGCGAGGCGCTCGCGGTCACCGAAGCGGTGGGCTTTCAGTATGGGGTCGGCCTGGCGCAGCGCGCGTTGGGGCGCATCCACAGGGCGGCCGGCGAGCTGACCGAAGGGGGAGCGCGGCTGCGCGAGTCCCTGGAAAGTTTCCGCTCCATCCAGGCCGCGTTCGAGGAAGGGCGAACCCATCTCGACCTCGCCCTGCTGGCTCACGACGGCGGCGACGACGTGGAGTCGGCCCGCCATCTCGGCGAGGCCTACCGGCGCTTCAAGGAGCTGCGAGTTCCGAAGTATGTGGAGCGGGCGGAGCGTTTGGCCGGAGAGCTGGCGGTGCCTCTCGCTCCGCCTCCGCTTCAGGCGGCCGCCGCCGCACCGGGCCGTTCGAATGGTCCGAACGCCAGATAGGCCTTCGCCTCCGTCAATCTGCAGGGCTGGCACGCCACCTTGAGATGGCTCAGGTTGCGAACGCAGTAGCCGCTGGCGCCGCGCTGCCTGATGGGCCAGGCTGCCGGAGCGGTCCAGAACGTATCGTAGCCGGTCCAGGCGAGGACGGCCGCCCGCTTCTCGGCGGCGCACAGGCCTCGCGACGCGAGCCGGCCGAGAAGCTCCTGCCAGCGGGGCTCCCGGCGGGGCTGCCGCGGAAACGAGCCTTCGATCCCGATCCGCGGCAGGACCTCCTCGGCGACGTCGAGGGAGAGGTGAAGCCTCTCGACCCCCTCGAATAACGGGGTGATGTCCGCCGCAGCGGGAGCCGTCCGCGGGGCCACGCTTTGCAGGTAGGCGAGCATCTGGCTCGGCTCCATCCCGAAGATCTCCAGCCGCACTGCGTCGCTGCCGCGAGCCCGCAGGCTGAAGGCGTAGAGCAGGCGTGCCTGATCAGGAAGGGTACCGAGACAGGTGAGGATCAGAGCGCGCTGACCCCTGGAGAGCGGATCGCCTTGAAGAGCGGGCAGAAGCGTGTTGAGGAGCCATCCGGAGTCGATGTCCGCCGGAAGCTTGGCGCAGACGACGGGGTCCGGCGGCTCCTCCTGGTCGAGGTCGAACTCCAACCAGACGGAGCGGACGGGCGCCAGCGGCCCGTCCGGCTTGGACCACAGCGAGAGAAACTCGCCGACCACGCAGGAAGGCAGCCGCGCCGCGAGGGCGCGGGCCTGGGCGGCAGTGAGAAGGCGTAAGGACAGATCCACCTGCGCGGCTCCGGACGCGAGCCGCACCTCGAGAACCCCTTGGCAATCTCCTGGGAGCGTCCGGGCCAATCCACGAAGGCGTCCAACGGTCTCGGAGGCGAAGAGCGGCTCGGTGAGCTTGGGGGCGAAAACAGACAGCCAGTCGGCGGCGGTCAGAGGCACGGCGTCGCTGAAGACTGGTTCAACGGCTCTACGGAGGCGGCCAAGCGCCTCCGGCGGCCTGGTCGAGGTCGTCGTCCGCGAGCTCGCGGTCGCTGTCACAGAGCTCCGCAAGGTCTTCCAGGGTCAGGCGATAGCCTCGATCGACCGCCCAGCGGAGCGCCGCGTCGGGGTCGCGAAGCAGCCTTTGAGATTCGTGCAGCAGGTCGGGATCCTTCCGCAGATCCGCCAGGAGACGGATGAGCTCGGCACTACGCATGGTTTCAGTCTCCTTCCGAGATTACTGTCTACACAATGCTCGCAACAAGGGAAAAAATCAATCCCCCCGGAGGCCCCTGCAAGATCCGTTCACGGCAGGCGGCCCCTGGTCAAGGAGGATCGTACCGGGATCGCCGGACGTGCTGGCGCAGGCCGTCGAAGATCCAGGGCAGCATGCGCGCGGTGCCGCGGTCCATGGCCCGGCGCGGCGCGGTTGCGGCTTCGGTATAGAGGTGGCAGACGGCCAAGGTGCGGTTCGCCGCCAGCGCCGTCAAGGTCCAGGAGCCGCGATGCTCCTTGACGTTGCCCGAGCCGGGAACGGCGGTCCAGCGGATGCGCCAGACCCTTCCCGACGGTCCCGCCTCGACGCTCTGGACGAAGCGGACCCGGTAGCGGAGCTTGCCGATGGGGGAAGGAAAATCCAACTCGTGGCCGCTCAGCACCGAGCCGTCCGCTTGCGGCTGCACGTCGGACTTCTCCAGGTAGGGCATGAACTCCTTCCAGTGCGCATAGTCGGTGAGGGCCCGCCACACCCGCTCCGGCGGCGCCTCGATCACGCCCCGGCCGATCCCCTCCCGCGGCTTGTCCGTGCCAACGAAAGCCATGTCCACCTTGACCGGGCCGGTCGGCGTCGCCTGCTCCTCTCCCGGAAAGGTAGGATCAGCGCCGGCAAGCGCGAAGATGGCGAAGAGCAGAGCCGCGAGCGGAGAACGCACCATGCCATTCTATCCGGTGTGCCCGGCATGAGCTGGCGGCGCGTCGCGGGCCGGCTGGTGGCCCTGGCGCTGTTGCTGGGGCTCCTGGTTTGGTCCTATCCCTACCTGCGCAACCTCACCCGTGTCGTCCAGCTCCTGCGCGAGCCCGCCCCCGAGATCCTGCCTGTGCCGGTGGAAGGCGTGGCTCGCTCGCAGCTCGCCGACACCTGGGGAGCGCGGCGGAGCGAGGGGCGCAGCCATGAAGGGATCGACATCTTCGCTCCCCGCGGTACGCCCGTCCGCGCCGCCACCCGCGGCATCGTCGTGCGCAAGGGCTGGAACCGGCTGGGAGGCAAGACGGTGAGCGTCTTCGGTCCGGCCGGCTGGTTCCACTACTACGCTCACCTCGACGATTGGGACGCTCCGGCCACGGGAGACTGGGTGGAGGCGGGAAGGGTGCTCGGCTACGTCGGCGACACGGGAAACGCCAAAGGCACTCCCCCGCACCTGCACTACGGCATCTACGCCTCCGGCGGAGCGCGGAATCCTTATCCGTTGCTGGCGCGGCGGTGAGGGGGACCAAGCGGTTCTTGCCGGCTGAGGCGGCCGACAGGCAATGACGGAGAAGACTGGTATAAATCAGACGTGGCAATCAGCCTCCATCCCTCCAAACCCCGCATCGGCATCTCCGCCTGCCTGCTCGGCCAGGAAGTGCGCTACGACGGCGGACACAAGCGCGACGCCTTCCTGACCGAGGTCCTCGGACGCCATGTGGAGTGGGTGCCGGTCTGCCCGGAGGTGGAGCTGGGGATGGGCACGCCGCGGCCGCCGATCCGGCTGGAGCGGCGCGGCGGCGAGATCCGCCTCGTCATGCCGAGCACCGGAGCCGACTACACGGACGCTATGCGGAGCTTCGCCGAACGGCGCGTGGGCGAGCTGGGGAAGCTGGATCTCGACGGCTACATCCTCAAGAAGGACTCGCCGAGCTGCGGCCTGGAAGGCGTCAAGGTCCACCACGGCGCTGGCGCATCCTCGACGGAGGGCCGCGGCCTCTTCGCCGAGGTGCTGACGGCGCGGCTGCCGGATCTGCCCGTCGAGGAGGAGGGCCGGCTCGGCGATCCGCGGCTGCGCGAGAGCTTCGTCCGGCGGGTCTTCGCGCGACGCGGTCTGAGGCTGCTCGAAGATCTGTAAGGGCGGCCCTGCGTGGCCGCCCTGTTGAGCGCCGGAAGCGCCCCGCTGCGCCGCGGATGGCCGCTCTGGAGCGGAGCTCTCCCCTCCACCAGCAGGCGGTTTCCGCTCGCGAGCGGAGACTTCCCCCTTGCGAGCGGAGAGTTTCCGCTCTCGAACGGAGACTTCCCCCTTGCGAGCAGAGAGTTTCCGCTCTCGAACGGAGCTTTGCCCCTCAGCAACGCAAAGCTCCCCCAAGCTGGGGGAGGCCTCCGTGTAGCGAGCGGAGACATCCCCCTCGCGAGCGGGCATGTTCCGCTCGCTTGGGGGCATCGCGCGCGAGTGTGGGGGCATTGCGCGCGAGCGTGGGGGAGACCTCCGCTATCGAGGGGGAAAGCTGCGCAAGCGTGGGGGCATGTTCCGCTTACGTGGGGGCATCGCGCGCGAACGTGGGGGAAGTCTCCGCTCACGTGGGGGCATCGCGCGCGAGCGTGGGGGAGGTCTCCGCTTGCGAGGGGGACGTCTCCGCTATCGAGGGGGAAAGCTGCGCAAGCGTGGGGGAGGTCTCCGTTTGCAAGCGGAGACCCTCCGTCGTGAAGCGGGAAGTCTCCGTTCTCGAGCGGGATGTCTCCGCTCCCGAGCGGAAAATCTCAGCTCTAAAGCGGGATCTCTCCGTTCTGGATGCGGCTCTCCCGTCTCTCGCGGGGGAGACTTTCCGCTGATTACCCCTGCCATTCAAACTTGAGATCCGGGCTATACCGCGCCTTGCGCAGGTAGGAGAGCACCTCGCGGGCGAACGCCTCGGTGACATCCTCCCGCTCCGCTGCCTTGCGGAAGAGCGTGAGCGCCGCGAGTGCCTCCCGGTGGATCGCGTGTGCCTGGAAGATCGGCGTCATGTGGCGGGCGAGGGTCTTCACCTGCTCGGTGCGCCCCAGGCCGGCATAGAGGACCGCCATCTCCAGAGAGACGAGCGCCACGTCGTAGGCCATGTCGCGGGAGGCAAACTCTCCGCGTACCCGGGAGAGGAGAGCGATGCCTTCCTCGACCTCGCCGAGACCTGCGGTGACGCGCCCCTCCGTCCACATGAGTCGAGCACGATTCAACTCTCCACCGGCATTGAGGAGATAGGTGCGGGTTTGCGGCAGGAGCGCTATGGCCTCCTCGAAGCGCTCAAGACCGCTCAAGGTATGCGCGAGGTTGTGCCAGATGTAGAAGAGAAGCCGTGCCTCTTCCTCTGGCGAAGCCGCCTCCTTCACCTGCCGGAGGAGCGCGACCGCTTCTTCGAGGTCTTCTGTCTCTTCCAAGAGCTTGGCCTTGCTCACCATGACCTGGACGCGGAACGTGGGATCGCTCGCGAGGAGCCAAGCACGTCCAAGGAGATCCTTCGCCTCATCGAACTTTCGTTGGGCTCGACGCAGGGACGCCTTGAGCGCGAAGATGATCCCTTCCTCGATTCCGTCCACTCCGTCTCCAACCTTCCAGAACTCGTCGGCCGAGGCGAACGCGCCTTCAGCTCCATCAAGATCGCCTCGGGCACGAAGTGCGTTCCCGAGATGCGCCCAGGCAAGACCACGCAGCTTGGCGCGGACGCCCTCGCCTCCCTCGGCGAGATCCGCGGCAACAAGTGCGAGCTCGCAGAGCGCCGCAGCTTTCACCGGATCCTCGTCACAGAGCCGCTGACTCTCCTTGCAAAGGAGGTCGCAGACAGCCCATTGCGCTTCCGGGAGAGCACCTCGGAGCGCCTCCACCTGTTCCTTCCGGGGGAGGAGCTTGATCCGAGTCCAGAGCGCTTGCGCCGCTCGCCGCTCCGCTCCACGGTCTCTCGCGGGAGAGCCCGGATTGCCGGTCTCCGGCGGCGGGTCCTCTTTCTTCCGTTCATCCTCCAGCACGAGGACCAGCTTGCTTAACTGTGCCGCCGTTTGGCTTGCGGACGCCACGTCGGCACTGAGCTGCGTGGCCAGGGAAGACGCGGTGACGAGCAGAGGGTCGGTGCCGCCGTCCTCCCCCTCGGGAATCCGGCAGTGGGCGAGGAGACGGTCGACGAACCATCTCCCGAAGTCGAGCGCGGTCCATCGAAACCGCATGGCGGAAAGGAGGCGTTCCAGAGTCAAAACATCCGGCGTGCTCTTCCCGCCCTCGTACTCCGAGATCGAACCTGGCTTTATGCCCGACTGCCGGGAAAGATCGGATTGCGTCCAGTCGAGCGCTTCCCGAAGGAGCGCGAGCACCCTCCCAATATGAATAGGCTCGTCAGTCTCCCTCCGCTTTTTCACTCGTGCCATGTCCTCGCCTCACGGCCGTCGTGATACATGCAGGTTCTTCTATGCGTCCTGAGAGCATATCGTGAACAACGAACTTTGGCCTTCACACAGGTGGTGCCTTGAAGCGAAAAGGGCGCGCCTCTCCGTACCTTCCTTGCGTACTTGACCCCCTTGGTCCGCAAACTGTACCTTTTGACGGATCAATTGTCCGTCCTTTGGAGCACCTTGTATAGGAGGGCGGGAAGCCCGGCCGCCATGGTGGCGCCGGTCCTGGCCGCCCGGAAAGGAGCACCGTATGATCCTTCCGCGCCGCCTCCGCGTAGCGCCCCTCCTCCTCTCATTTCTCTTCATTGCGGGACCTGTTGCCGCCGCGACCCATCGGCCGTACGAAGCATGGCAGTCCCGACTCAGCGTTACTGGACTCCTATCCGAGGCGTGGGCTTTCATGAGCCGGATCTGGGAGCAGGCCGGCAGTTCAACCTTCCCGTTTGCGAAGGAGGGCGGCTCCAATGACCCCTTCGGCAATCCGAAGCCGAGCTCGGCGGCGACAACCGCGTCCTCGTCAGGGAACTGAGATACCAGGGCGAGGGCACACCTCGCCTCGCACTTTTTCGCGGGACAGCAGGTGCTTGTCCCCTTCACGGTATATGCAGTCCCCCAGTCCAACCTCTGCTTGCAGCTAACTTCCTCCTCCATACACTCGGTTCCGACAGGAATCCGAGATGAACGCACTCCATGTTCCGACCCTTGAAACGGAGCGCCTGCGTCTGCGCTCGCTTCGCCCAAGCGATCTCGACGACTATGCCGCCATGTATGCCGACCGCGAAGTGCTGCGGTATCTCACTGGCGGGCCGGAGCCGTGGGATCGTTGCCGATCGTGGCGACAGATGGCTCTCCTAGTGGGGCACTGGCAGCTTGTCGGGGCGGGCATGTGGGTAGTTGAGCACCGGGGGTCCGGCGCATTTCTCGGGATGATCGGCTTTGCCGCGCCGGAGGGATGGCCGGGATTTGAGCTCGCCTGGTCACTGGCGCGCCGCTTCTGGGGGCATGGCTACGCTACCGAGAGCGCACGAGCCGCCCTCGCGTATGCCTTCACCACCTTGGAGAAGGACAACATCATCAGCCTCATCGATCCCGAAAACCTAGCCTCCATCCGCGTCGCCGAGCGCATCGGCGAACGACTGCAAGGCCGCATCAACCATTTCGGACGGGAGATGCTGTGCTATGGCCTCGACCGGGAAACCTACGTGCGACAGATAGCGCCGGCGATGGGCGGCGTGGCTCTGTCAACTGGATGACCTTGTAGGGGCGGCCCTGCGGCCGCCCTGTCTTCTGGGCGCTCTATGCGCCGACCTCACCCGAACAGAGCGGCCACATAGGGCCGCCCCTACAGGTTGCGGTCTGCCGCCGCGATGCGACATCATCCCTCCCGCAAGGAGGTACTGACGTGAAACGACAACTCGGTCGATCGATCCTCGCCACCGCGCTCTTCCTGGCCGTCGCCGTCCCCTGCTCGGCGGGCATCCACTACAAGGCCGTCACCAAGACGGAAGGGCCGCAGAACGGCGACGTCCAGGCGGAAGGTTGGGTGTCCGGCGACAACGCCAAGGTCGCCTTCGTGGAGAGCGCCGGCAATCCGGTGCTGAAACAGGGGATGTATCTGGTCACCAAGGACGGCGGCAAAACGCTGTTTCTGGTCAACCCGGAGGAGAAGACCTACGCCGAATGGAGCCTCCAGGGCCTGCTCGGCACCGTCGGCGCCGTCATGAACGGCCTCGGGCCGCTGCTCAAGATCCAGTTCTCTCCACCGAAAGTCGAGAAGATCCTGGAGGAGGATGGCGGCACGATCGCCGGCTTCCCCACCCGGCACTACAAGCTCCGCACCAGCTACACCATGACGGTGAAGGTGCTCGGCATGGGCAACACGACGGACGTGGTCAGCGATCAGGACGTCTGGGCCACCTCCAAGCTGCAGGACGCCGGCCTCGGCGTCTGGCTGCGCGCCGAGCCGCCGCGCACCGGCAACCAGGAGTTCGACAAGCTCCTCGCCGCCGAGGCGTTGAAGTTCGAGGGCTTTCCGCTGAAGATGGTGACCGTCAACACCTCGACCGCGAAGAAGGGCAACCGCACCCAGACGACGCGCAGCACCATGGAGGTGACGCAGCTCGACGCCAGCGCCTCGGTGCCGGCGTCGGTCTTTGAGATCCCCGCCGGCTATGAGAAGGCGGAGATCATGCCCGTCCCGCCGCAAGGAGAACGCCCGTGAAGAGATCCCTCCTGATCCTCGCTTTCCTCCTCCTCACGCCGCCTCTGCACGCCGCCGAGAAGGTCTACGGCGCCGGCGTCAAGCTCGACGAGACGGTCAAGATCTCCACGCTCCTGGAGCAGCCGGACCTCTACCTCGGCAAGACCGTGCGCGTCGAAGGGACGATCACCGAGGTCTGCGCGATGAAAGGCTGCTGGATGGAGCTCGCGGAGGGCCCGCAGGCGAAGCTCCGCGTCAAGGTGGAGGACGACGTGATCGCCTTCCCGATCTCGGCCAGGGGCAAGACCGGCGTCGCGGAAGGCGTCCTCGAAGCCATCCCGATGACGCGCGAGAGCTACCTCGAGTGGCAGCAGCATCTCGCCGAGGAGCGCGGCCAGACGTTCGATGCCTCGACCGTGGGCGACGGCCCCTACCGCGTCCTGCAGGTTCAGGCCACCGGGGCGAAGATCCTCGATCCGTGAGCGACCGGGGAGAGCGGCTCGCCACCCGCGAGATCTTTCGCGGCCGCACCATCCACGTTGCCGTGGACCGCGTGCGCCTCCCCAACGGCCGCGAGATGGACGTGGAGCTGGTCCACCACAGCGGCGCCGCCGCCGTGGTGCCGCTGCTCGACGACGGCAGCGTGCTGCTCGTGCGCCAGTACCGTTACGCCACCGGCGGCTGGCTGCTCGAGATCCCGGCCGGCAAGCTCGATGCGGACGAATCGCCCGAAGACTGCGCCATCCGTGAAACGGAGGAGGAGACCGGCTACCGTCCCGGCGAGCTCCAGCCACTGGGCTGGATCTGGACCACGCCCGGCTTTGCCGACGAGAAGATCTGGCTGTTCCTCGCCACCGGCCTTCAGCAGACCGCCCAGGTCCTCGGCGATGACGAGGTGCTCTCCCTCGAGCGGATGCCCCTCGCGGCGGCCGTGGAGAAGGCCGCCAATGGGGAGATCAACGACTCGAAATCCGTGGTGGCTCTGCTGCGGGTGAGAGAGGTTCTGAAGCTTCAATCCTGACCGCCAGGTGCGCGATCGAGTTGGCGTAGTAGGAGAGCAACGTCAGCTCCTCCGGCCTCGCGGCGTACAGCCCGTCCTTCTCCTCCACCAGGTGGCGCAGGGTGAGCATGCGCAGGCCGGCGGCGATAGCGTAGTCCTGGTCCTGGCGGGGGATGTAGACGTGGGCGCCGGCGGCCTCGAGCTCGGTCATCAGGCGGTAGGCCCGGCTCTTGAGCTCCAGCTCCGAGAGCGGCTCGCCGGCCCGCACCAGGACGGCGGCCACCAGCGGCACCGGCAGCACCGGGATGACACCGCCGATCGCCGCCATCAGCTCGGCGCCGAGGCGCGCGAGATGCGGCGCGCGTTCCTCCTGCGAGAGCGGACGCAGGTCGAGCCCGTGCTCGCCGAGGTATTGACGCATCGAGACGGGGCTGCCGAAGTTCACGCAGGCATAGCCGAAGCGGTGCCAGCGGCTGCGCAGCACGAGGCTCAGGTTGTGCAGGACGAAGCGCAGGGTAGTGGTGGCGGCGAAGAGGGGGCCGCGCCGCTGCCTCTCCGGAGCGAGGTCCAGCAGCAGGGTGCGGTCCTCCAGCACGCGGTCGTAGTTGATCCCCACCGGGATGAACACGAGGTCCCGCTCGCCGAGGCGGGGATCGAAAGAGCGCAGCATGTAGTCGAGGATGCCGAGCTTCGGCGGCCGCAGCCGGCCGTCGCGCGTGAGGCCGCCCTCGGGGTAGACGGCCTGCGGCACGCCGGCCGAGGTCGCCATGTGGATGTAGCGCTCGAGCACCCGGCGATAGAGCGGATCGCCGGAGCTCCGGCGCACGAAGTAGGCGCCCGTCGAGCGGATGAGCGTCTGCAGGGGCCAGATCCGCGCCCACTCGCCGACGGCGTAGGAGAGGGCGGTCCGGTCCGCCGCGAGATAGGCCAGCAGGATGTAATCCATGTTGCTGCGGTGGTTCATCAGGAAGACCACCGTCGAGCCGGGGGCCACGGCGGCGAGGCCCGCTTCGTCGGAGAACCCCAGGCGTACGCGGTAGAGGGATCTCGCCACCCGCTTCGACAGCCAGTAGCCGACGCGGAAATAGAAGTAGGCGTTGAAGGCCGGCACGATCTCGCGCGCGTAGCGCTGCACGCGGGCGGTCAGCACGGCGCGCGGCATGGCCTTCTCGCGCGCCTGCTCGTCCACCGCCTGGGCCACCTTGGGGTCGTAGACCAGCCGGTCGATGAGCACCTGACGGCGGGTGCGCTGGAACTGCGGGATCTCCAGCCGCAGCCGGGTGTTCAGCTCGTCGATGACCCGCTGCACCCGCCGCCGCAGGTACCAGCGCACGCCCGGCACCAGCAGGCGGTCGAGGGCCGCCCAGGCGGCGAGCAGGACGAGCACCACCGCCAGCCAGAGGGGAAGACTGACCATGCGGGAGATCAAAGCGGAGGCGATCATAGCAGGGGTGAGATCCGGCCACCCCCGCCCTGGGTGGGGGGCCGAGGTCGCGGCGGACAAGGCAGCCTCGCGAAGCGCAAAATTTTTGTCATTCACAGGCGGGCTGCGGCAACTACTCTAATAGAGGTCTTTTCCACGAACAGCAAGAGAGAAGCAAGCGAGAGGCGTCGATGCTGAGACTCCATGCCAGACCCGAGGATCTGCCGTCCGAGGCGGACGGCGGCGCCCGGATCCTGCCCTGGCGCGTTCCGGCAGCCGACTACGGCCCGGCGATCGACGCCGTCCTGACCGGGATCCGGCCGCGGATCCTCTCCGCCGAGCAGGAGTGGGCCGAGGCGCCCTTCCTCCTCGCCGAGCTGCTGCGGCACACCCTGGCGCGGCGGGAGCTTCTGGTCCGCAACAGCCGGCGCTTCCAGAGCCTCGCCCTCTGCGGGCTGCTGCTCGCCAGGAGCCATCAGGAGAGCCCCGCGGGACCCTGGCAGGGAGAGCGGCTGGCGACTCTCGCGCTCATCCTCGTGGACTCGCTCGACGTGGAGTGGTACGGCGCCTGGGCGCTGGCGGACGCGCGGGCGCGCTGCTGGATGCAGATCGGCAACGCCCGCCGGCTCGCCGCCGACCTGCCCGGCGCCGAGCAGGCCTTCGGCGCCGCGGAGGCGCACCTCCGGCAGGGAACCGGGGACTGGGAGGAACGGGCGCGGCTCGCCGCGTACAGGACCCAGGTCAGGCCTGGATGATCCTGTAGGGGCGGCCCTATGTGGCCGCCCTGTTTGGGACAGGTAAATTCGGCCAAGAA
>JBIOVX010000149.1:0-8796 GCA_044868005.1 Thermoanaerobaculia bacterium
CTGAAGAAGGCCACGGTCGCTCATCTCCGCAAGCTCTCCAAGTCACCCCAACGAATCAAGAACTACTTCCAGCACCAACCCGTGCGCTACGCCGCATGAGTTTCAACATTTCTTGGCCGGATCAATATTACGATAAATACTCGCTAATCGAGACCCAGCAGCAACCTCCGAGCAGCGCGTGGCCCGACGTCATGAGCTACATGACGCCGACACAGGTCCCGGTTACGTCGTTCCTCGCCGCCAACTACGGCGTGTGCGATCAGTGGTTCGCGTCCGTGCCATCGCAGACCTATGTAAACCGAGCCTTCGCGCTGACGGCCGCCCCGGGGGTCGGCGAGCAGGCGGATCTCAATAATGAGGTGGTGAGCTGGGTGAACGACTGGGTGTACCTCGATCTCTTGAATCCGACCTTGTACACGGTGCCGTCGGTCCTGTCGCAGCTCGATGCCGTCTTCGGCGAGTCCGAATCGCCGAACTGGAAGGTGTACTTCCACGACTATTCGATCACCATGCAAACAGTGGGGTATGTCGCGCAACAGGCCAACAAACCCACCAGTCCGCCCGGAAAGAACATCAACGTATCGACTTTTAACACGACGGATTACGCTCCGGGTGTGACGCCACCGAAGCTCACCGGCGCGATCCCCAACACTTTCCTCGAGGACCTCAGCGCCGGTACGTTGCCGCCCTTTTCGTGGATCGAGCCGAGGTATAACCTCGGTTACGCGACCTTCAATAACACAGACGAAACCGTCTTCTCGACCGTGCAGTACGCGCCGAACAGCAATCATCCGGGCTCCGCCGCCTATCCTCCAGCCACTGATCCTCTGATGAGCGCGGGGGTGACGAACATCTATCCGCCCATCGACGTCATGAGCGGCGAGCTCTTTCTCATGCAGCTCTACAACGCGCTCGTCCAGAGCCCGATCTGGAACGAGACCTTGCTCATCATCACGTATGACGAGCACGGCGGCATGTACGACCACGTGCCGCCGCCTTTCGCTGTGCCGCCCGGAACCGTCAACCTCGACACACCTCCACCCTTCCCGAGCATTCCCGCGGCACAGGACTATTACGACCCGGTCGCCAACGGCTTCGGTTACAACGTGCTCGGCGGACGCGTTCCCGCGATCATCGTCTCGCCGCTCATCGCGCCGGGGTCGACGATCCGCGATCCGAACGGAGCGCCGTTCGATCACACCTCGATCATCAAGACGGTGTGGGACCTCTTCAATCTCTCCGGGAGCCCCCCCTCGCCCCCGTCGCTCACCGCCCGTGACGCGGCGGCTCCGAGCCTGGTCGACTTCCTGGTGCCGGGCAGTCCTCCTGTGAACAACACCGGCCCGATCTCCGGCGTGCTGCTGTCGGCGCCGAGCTTCATGGTGTTCTCGTACGATACGAACGATTCCAGTGCTCCGATCTATGACCAGATCCTGGTGGCGAGCGATGGGGGAACCAACCCGCCCACGGCGACCCCGCTGAACCCGCCGAATTGGCTCACCGTGAGCTCGTCTACTGCGGGGAACGTCATCACCGTGACCGTGGGCCTCGATACCTCGAACGTGCCCACGACGGCAGGCACCTCGACGGCCACGATTCAGATCGCGAGCACGAACGGCTCGCCGCCGGCGACTATCGATGTGACGGTGACCCTCGTGGTCTACACTCCCAAATCGTGAACAGGAGAGCCAGCGGCGACTCTGGTCATCCTGTACAGGACCACGGTCATCTTGACGGTGACTCCGGGCTCGCTCCGCGCCGGGCTCACTCCATGGTGAGGATGATCTTGCCGAAGACGCCGCCGCGCTCGAACGCCTTGTAGGCCTCGGCGGCGCGCTCCAGAGGGAAGGTGCGGTCCACCACCGGCCGCAGGCGGCCGTCGCGCAGCCGCGGCAGGGCGAATTCGGCGAAGTCGGCGACGAGGCGCGCCTTCTCCTCGCGAGGCCGGGGACGCAGGACGGAGCCGACGACGCGCAGCCGCCGGCTCAAGATCATCCCCAGATCCACCTCGGCCTGCCGTCCGCTCACCAGCCCGACGAGCACCAGCCGGCCGCCTTCGCGCAGCGCGCCGAGATGGCTGTTCATCTCGGGACCGCCGGTGAGATCCATCGCCAGATCGGCGCCGCGTCCGCCGGTTGCCTCGCGCACCTGGCGAGCGAGGTTGGCTCCCTCGATGCAGATCTCCTCGACGCCGAGGCCGCGCAGCAGCTCCAGCCGTTCGCGGCTGCGGCCGGCGGCGAGCACGCGAGCGCCGAGCTCGCGGGCGAGCTGCACGGCGAAGCTCCCCATGCCGCCCGTGGCGCCGGTGACGAGCACCGTCTCGCCGGCCACGAGACCGCCCTCGGCCACGAGGTTGGTCCAGGCGGTGAGGCCGGCCTCGGGGATGGCGGCGCCTTCGACGAACGAGAGATTGTCGGGAATCGGCATGAGCTGGCCGGTGGGGATGGCGGCGCGCGTGGCATGAGCGCCGCCGCCCACCAGGGCCATCACCCGCGTGCCGGGCTGCCAGGGGCTGCCCTTCTCCGCCTCGACGACGATGCCCGAGCATTCGAGGCCGGGAACCGTGCTTTCTCCGCGCGGCGGCGGATAAAGGCCGCGGAGCTGGAGAAGGTCCGCGTGGTTCAGTCCCGCGGCCTTGACGGCGACGAGGACCTCGCCCGGCCTGGGTGACGGGTCGGGAAGGTCGCCCAGACGTGGATTGGGAGAATCACGTTCGGCGGGGAGGATGGCGCGCACGGGGGAATCCTATCTGAATTCGACCGGTCTGCCCGCGAAGCCCTCACCACCCCGACCCTCCTCTCCCACAGGGAGAGGAGGGAGAAAAACAGAAACATTTCTTCATTTCCCCTCTCTCCCTTTGGGAGAGAGGGGTCAGGGGAGTGAGGGCTTCGGAGGGCACATCGCCCGAGAGACCGAGAACCGCCTAGTGCGCCGTCACCCGCCGCACCTTCGGCATGGGCACGGGCTCGGCCTTGCCGCCGGCGACGGCCTCGGGCTTGAGCTCCGCGGCGCGAGTATCCAGACCGAGGGCGCCCTCCTCCAGCCAGGCGTGCCTGCCGTCGAGCACCTTGAGCGCCACCCGGTACTTGCGCGCGTCGTCGTTCCACCACAGGTCGTGCAGGAGACGTAGCACCTTGCGGCGGGCGTTGCGGCAGAAGAGGTCCGCCAGCTCGGCGGCGTTGGCAGCCTCGGGGTGGCCCGCCTCGGCCATGCCGTGGGCGCGCGCCACGGACGCCGCCATGGCGAACAGCTCGTTGGCCACGTCCACCACGCGGAAGAGGAACGCCTGCTTGTTCTGCAGCTTGCCCTGGTGGACGATCATGCCGTGGAAGATCTGGCGCGAGAGGCGCCGGGTGTTGCGCTCGCAGAAGCGCAGGTGCGTGGCGAGCGGCCCGAACTCCTGGTAGCGCGGCCACTGCCCCCAACCGAGCCAGCGGGTGGGATACCAGGAGCCGTAGAAGGTGGCCAGCTTCGGCAACTCGCCGAGCTTCTCCGCCACGCTCTTCTCGGGATCGATCATGGCGCCGGCCACCTGCAGGTGCTTGTCCACCGCCTCGCGGGCCATGAACAGGTGCATGATCTCCGAGGAGCCCTCGAAGATCTTGTTGATGCGGTAGTCGCGCATCATGCGCTCGACGCCGATCGGCGCCTCGCCGCGGGCCGCCAGCGAGCTCTCCGTCTCGTAGCCGCGGCCGCCGCGGATCTGCATCGTGTCGTCGATGATCTCCCACGTGCGGGCCGTGTTCCACTCCTTGCAGGCCGCCGCCTCCAGGCGGATGTCGTAGCCGCCGCGGTCGGTCATCTCTGTCGCCAGGCGGACGATGGATTCCATGGCGAAGGCGTTGGCCGCCATGTCGGCGATCTTGTGCGCGATGGCCTCGTGCTTGCCCACCGGCTTGCCCCACTGCACGCGCTCGCTCGCCCACTTGCGGCAGATCTCCAGGCAGACCTTGACGGTGCCCACCGAGCCGTTGGGGATCGACAGGCGCCCGTCGTTGAGCGTGGTGAGCGCGATCTTCAGGCCCTTGCCCTCGGCGCCGATCAGGTTCTCGGCCGGCACCCGCACGTTCTTGAAACTGATGACGGCGTTGGCGAGCGCCCGCAGGCCCATGAAATGGCAGCGGTGCTCCACCTTGACGCCCGGCCACGCCGTCTCCACCACGAAGGCGCTGATCTTCTTCGTCTTGGGATCGCGCGCCATCACCACCAGCAGCTTGGCGAGGGTGCCGTTGGTGCACCAGAGCTTCTCGCCGTTGAGGATGTAGGCGTCGCCCTCGGGCGTCTTCTCGGCGTCGGTCTGCAGCCGCGCCGGATCGGAGCCCACTTGAGCCTCGGTGAGGGCGAAGGCGGAGATCTCGCCGGCGGCGCAGCGCGGCAGGTACTTCTGCTTCAGCGTCTCCGAGCCGAAGAGCTTGAGCGGCTGCGGCACGCCGATCGACTGATGGGCCGAGAGCAGGGCGGAGAGATTGCCGTCGAGCGAGCCGAAGAGCTGCATCACCTTCTGGTACTCGATGTTGGTGAAGCCCAGGCCGCCGTACTTCTTGGGGATCTTCATGCCGAAGGCCCCCAGCTTGCGCAAGCCGTCCACCACGTGCTCCGGATATTCGCCCGTGGTGTCGATCTCCACCGGGTCCACCTCCTCGTGCACGAACTCCTTGAGGGCGTTGTAGAAGGCGGCGAACTCCGCGCGCTCCTCTGCCGGCTGCGGATACGGATGGATGAGGTCCAGACGGAAATTGCCGAGGAACATCTCCCGCAGGAAGCTCGGCTGCTTCCACTCGGTCTCGCGGGAAGCCTCCGCCACCTTCCGCGATTCCAGCTCGCTGACGTGCTCCGGTTCCTTCGCCATGTGTCTTTCCCCTTTGGCCCCTTTGTCGGCTGATCGGGCGGCTTTGCCGCACTGCGACGATGATAGCAGGTCTCTAGGCGAACGCAAGGGGTCAAAACGCAAACCCATAGCACATAAGGGATGGAGTAGCGCTACTTCTGAGACGTCGCGCCGGCTGAGGATTCACCTCGAACCCTTTCTTGCCGCATTGCGGCTCGACCGGGCGGCGAGACCTCCGGCCCGAGATTCATCCGGTGTGCCAGCCGCGCGCGTAGTGGGCGATGAAGACAAGGACAACCTGCCGGCCTTCGCCGGTATTCACTTTACGATCCGGGAGGAACTATGAGAGGAAGACTGTTCTTCATCGGCGCCGCCCTGTTCTTCGCGGCGCTCACGGCCGGCCCGCTCGCCGCCCAAACCGCACCGCCGAAGTGGTATGTGATGCATCAGGAATTCGCCCGGCCGTCGATGCTCAAGCAGTACGAGGACACGTCCAAGGAGTTCATCGCCACCGTCCGGCAGCATCATGACGCCAGCCCGGTGTTCAGCTTCGTCGGCGTCGCCGGCGACGACTACGTGTACACTTACGTATCTCCCCTCCGCGACTTCTCCGACCTGGCGGCCATCTACGAAGGTTTCGGCAAGCTCGCCCAGACCGTAGGCGAAGCGAAGTGGGGCGATCTCATGCTGCGTGGCGGCCAGCCCATGGAATCCATGCGGGATTCGCTGCTGATGGAGGACCCGAGCCTCTCCTACACGCCGGCCCAGCCGCGGCTCAAGCCTGAAGAGGAGCAGTATCTCCACGTCGACCTCTACTACGTCCAGCCGGGCCGCGAAGCCGAGGCCGACGCGGTAGCCAGGGAGATCGCCGAGCTCTTCCGCAAGAAGAGCTCGCCGGACAGCTATCGGCTGTTCAAGGTCGTCATGGGCTGGGATACGCCGCTGCTCATGGTGACGATCCCGGCGAAGAGCCCCGAAGACTACGCGGCCAGGGACGTCGAAGGGCGGAAGCTGCTCGGCGCCGAAGGGCAGGCCCTCTTCCAGCGCGCCTTTGCGCTGACGCGCCGCTTCGAGAGGCACAACGGCTGGATCCGGCCAGATCTGTCGCTCGAGCCGCTGAAGCCGACGCCGGCAAAGTGAGCTGACTCCCTTCCCCTCGGCCGCCGGTGAGACCTCCCGGCGGCCACCCCTTTTTCGCCCGCCGCCAGTGTCCCGCTCCTGCAACTCAGGACACTTTAGGGGATATATAGGATCCCATCCCCAGCCGTCTCGAATCTTGGAAAGGAGAGGATGTCATGCGCAAGTTTTTGGCGTTCGCCGGCGCGGCTCTGCTCGCGGTCAGCCTTCCCGCGGGAGCGATCACCTACGGCCAGCCCGACGGCAACGGCCATCCCAACGTCGGCGCGCTCCTGGCGGAGTTCGACCCGGGCCAGAAGGAGCAGGTCTGCACGGGCACGCTCATTTCGCCCACCGTCTTCCTGACGGCGGCCCACTGCACGGCCTTCCTGGAGGCCAACGGCCTGCAGGCCTTCGTCAGCTTCGATTCGGAAATCACCTCGAATTCGAAGTTCTACGCCGGCACGATGCACACCAACCCCGGTTACAACCAGTCGCAGAGCGATCCCGGGGACATCGCCGTCATCGTCTTCGCCAAGCCGGTGAAGGGCATTACCCCGGCGGCCTTGCCATCGGCAGGCATGCTGGACCGCATGAAGGCCGACGGGTCTTTGGGACAAGGCTCCCGCTTTACGGCGGTGGGCTACGGCGTCCATCAGCCGACGGTCGGCGGCGGTCCGCCCTCCTTTCCCTTCGACAACCTGCGCTGGGTGGCGGTCTCGGAGTTCAACTCTTTGAACAACGCCTGGCTGCGCCTCTCGCAGGTCGGACCGACGGGGGCCGGAGGGACCTGCTTCGGCGACTCGGGTGGGCCGAACTTCCTCGGAGCCGGAGCCGGCGAGACGCCGATCGTCGCGGCGCTTACGGTAACGGGAGACGCGATGTGCCTGGCGACCAACGTGGATTACCGGCTCGACACCCCCGCGGCCCGGGCGTTCCTGAGCCAGTTTGTAACCCTGCCTTGATCAAAGCGGATGCGCCGGCGGGGCGGAGCCCCCGCCGGCAATCTGCTCCTCTTGCCTGTGCTACTGTTTTTCTTGCCATGGACCCACACCGGCTGGGCGAGGAAAGGAGCGTCGCCTACCACCGCGTCATCGCCGAGCGTCTTCGGAGCCAGCCGGAGATCCTCGAGAAAGCGCGCCGACGCGTTCAGACCTGGTTGACGGCGGGCGCCGAGCCGCCTTTCTATGCGAGGAAATGGGCGGAGGTCCTCGCCGGGGACGTCCCCTCGATCGCAACCTTCCTCGTGGACCGGGGCGAGCTCGCGACGGAGCTGCGTCAGTCGAGCCCGTTCGCCGGCGCGCTGAAGCCTCAGGAGCGTTGGAGGATCTGGCGCGAGACCCGGGAGCAATTTTCCCAACGACCGTGACCCGGGACCAACTCGAGCACCTGATCCGCGCTGCTGCGGAGATCGCGAACGAGGATGAGATCGTCGTCATCGGCAGCCAAGCTATTTTGGGACAGTTTCCAAACGCTCCCGCGTCCATGCGCGTCTCGATGGAGGCAGACCTCTTCCCGCTCAATCATCCCGAGCGCGCTGATCTCATCGAAGGCAGCATTGGCGAGCTGTCCCCGTTCCACGAAACCTTCGGCTACTACGCCGAGGCCGTGGGCGACAAGACGGCTCTCCTACCCCAAGGTTGGAAAGAGCGCCTCGTCATCGTCCAGAACGAGAACACTCGAGGAGTGAAAGGCCTTTGCCTGGAGGTCCACGATCTGCTCGTGGCCAAGGTTATTGCCGGCCGAGAAAAGGATCACGCCTTTCTGCGCATTGCCGTGGAGCATCAAATGGCAGACGCCGAGATCCTTTTCCAACGCTTGGCGACGGTGGAGGCTGACCCCGAAATCTTGAAGACCGCCGCTGCCGCAATCGGGCGAGCCTTTCGCGGCGGCACAGGTTGACTCACCGCTTCCGCACCGCCACCGCCACTCCCGCCAGCACCAGCGCCGCGCCGATGACGATGCGCAGCGTGAAAGGCTCGTCGAAGAACAGGGTCCCGACGGTCACCGCGATCACGGGGATCGCGTAGGTAATGAGGCCCATCGCCGTCGCCGTCTGGTGCTTGAGGAGCCAGAAATAGAGGGTGAAGGTCACCGCCGAGCCCATGATCGCGAGGTAGAGGAGCGCCAGGACCGGCGCCGTGCCGAAGGTCACTTCGCGTCCCCGCTCAAGCATTAGCGCGGCGGCTCCCGTCACCACCGCGGTGATCAGCATCGGCATGGCTGTGATCGACAGCGGATGAACTCCCTGTCCCCAACGCTTGACGAGCGCGCTGCCCAACGCCGCGAGGAACGGCGAGATCAGGAGGATGGCGGCGGCCGAGAGGACCCCCGAGCCGCCGAGAGCGCGGAAATCCTCGGAGAAGATCACCGCCACTCCCGCGAAGCCGATGAGGACGCCGACGACTTTCTTCCACGTCAATCGCTCCTCCGGCAGGAGGACATGGGCGATGACGGCGATCATCAGCGGATAGGTGGCGTAGAGCACCGCGGCGAGGCCCGAAGGGACCACCTGCTCGGCCCAATAGAGGATGCCGTAGGGGATCGCGAAGGTCAGCACCCCATTGGCCAGCCAGAGCCACCGCTCGGCGCGGCTCTGGCCGAGCTTGACGCCGAAGAAGGGCACTAGCGCGAGCAGCGCCGCGGCGGCGACGGTGAAGCGCAAGGCGACGCCGGTGATCGGCGGAATGCCCTCCAGGCTGACGCGGATCGCCGCCCAGGTGGTGCCCCAGATCAGGATCAGCGCCGCCAGCGCGGCCACGGTGAGGAGGCGAGTGGGTTTCATAAGGTTCTACATGCCGCGCGAGTCTTCGTAGGGACGGGGCTTGTCCCCGCCCGCAACGTTTCCTGGG
>JBIOVX010000150.1:0-26288 GCA_044868005.1 Thermoanaerobaculia bacterium
ATCAGGGCCAGTCCTGCGCCTGGGACTACAGCGACGAGGCCTGCTGCGAGAAGGCCGTCGCCGACAGCTTTCCGCACGGCGTGGTCTGTAAATGACCGCGCCTCAATCCTCGGTTTGAACAGTGGCTAATCAGAAAACGTGCCACCCTAATCTCGGCCCCAGGGGGTGAGGAGGGCAAACTTCAAGCCTTATGGCGATCAGAATACCTCACATTGCGACCCGAGAAACGTGCCACCCGAATCCTGGACTCCCAGGGGTGAGGATCCGAATCGCTAGAGGAGTGGATGGAGCAACCCAGGAAGCGGTGACGTCCTGCTTGAGCACACCTCACCTGGGAGCGATTCGCAATCTGTACGAGAAATTGTGAGCGATCAGCGCGACCAGCTATGCTGCCGTTGCCGAGAGACTGCCGCGGACGAAGGGAAGCCCGGGCGGGAAGCTCCCTTCCGGGAATCTCGCCATTCGGTCCCCTTTTCGCAACTTCTCGGCAGCTTCCCGGAAAGCCGCGACAAACCAAGCGTAGGCTTCAACCATCGCTCTGCCGACCTCCCGGCTGAAGGCGTGCACCCTCGGTGCGAATGAGCGCTTGGTCTTCGCCGGCTGGCCTAACGGATGCTGAGCCAGGATCTTGTCCGGGCCGAGCGGCTGGCTACCGGTTGCTTTGTGCCGGGCTGCCGTCTCGACGGTGATCTTTTCCACCAGGTCGGCCATACGAGAGCGGTATTGCTCCTTCGACAGGTGTCGCCAGCAAGGTAGCGGATCGATCTCGAGGATCTCGGGCATGGCGTACTTCCGCGGGCCGAAACTCTCGCCACGGTTGCGGGCAGCGAATTCCTGGGTGCGATCGAACCAGGTTCCCTCCAGGGGCTTACCCGTCAACAGGGCATTGACGCAATGGACGCCAGGCCAGTCCTGGGGCCGGGCCACCAGGTCTTCCTTGCAACCGTTGGAGAGGATGTACACGAGACGCTCTACTTGAGCCGCCTCTTCCTCGCTGATGGGGATCGCCTGATAGCGCCGGGCGAACACCTTGTCGTGCCAGCCGGTCAGCCGGCTGACCTCGCGAGCCAGCTTTTAACGTGGCACCTTTTTAGCACCTTTTTTAGGGGTGCGGGGGGTAGTCCCCGCTGACACATATGATGTAGAGGAACCCATTGGGCTGGACCGAACGCAGGTCCGGGAGCGCGAAGGTGGTGCTGCCGTCACCGCCAAAGGTGGTGCCGAGAATCGAGTACAGCGCCGTGTAGACGCTGATTTCCAAGAGCTGCCCGTCGCAGGTCAGCCAGTTCCCCGGCACGAAACTGCCGGCGAACAGCAGGACCTGGCCCATGTATCCATCCATGATCGGATCCTCCCTCCAGCGCGAGTTATCGGGGCTGGTTTGAAGGAGACTATCACCTGCAAGACTACTCCCGGCTTCTGCCGGTCGGATTCGTACCCCCCGGGGACGGTCGGTAGGATCTCCTGCGCCCGAAGCCGCGGGTGACGTGGGCCGCCCCATAGGTGCCCATAGGTGCGGAGGAATAGTCCGGAGCGGTGGTGGACTTCGAGCGGTGGCGGGTCTCAGACGTGGTAAAATCAAGACAATCTCAAGGGGTGGCAGTGGCCTTTCACCGGCACCGCTGAGCGGCAACCCGTTGGCCGGCCAAGCGTGAGTGACACTTAGAGAAGGAGGCGTGTACCTTGAACCTTGATGAGGCGATCCGGGAGCTACGAGCCCGAAATGAGCCGGTACCGCGACCGCTGCGTCTTCCGACCCATCTCGAGGTCGACGCGGCGGAGCAGAAACTCGCCGTCCACTTCCATCCCGATTTCCGGCGGTACCTTTTGGAAGCAAGTGATATCGTGTGTGGCACCATTGAACCAGTGACCATTACAAGAGAGCAGTCTCACACTCACCTATTCGAGGTCGCCAGACAAGCGTGGGAGGACTACGGCGTAGGACGGGATTTGCTTCCTGTATGCGAGGACAATGCCGATTTCTATTGTTTGAGCTCGGCCGGTGAGGTGGTTCTCTGGTCCCACAATGGATGGTCACCTGAGAAGTGGCCGGACTTGGCCACATGGATCGAGGACGTATGGCTGGCTTCGTGCGCGGATGAGGTTTAAGAGGCATGTCGGTGGAAAAACTAGAAGCTGTCCGTCCAAGGGGAAGAGCTGGAGAGAACTTCAGCTTCACACCGCTTTGAAAGCAGACCGAGGAAAGAGAAAATGCGCTATTCGACTCTGAGGATCATGCTGGTGGGACTCGCTTTGATGGCTGGTTTCCACGCCAAGGCGTGGGCCTGGGGCAACGATGGGCACAAGATCGTGTGCGGAATAGCCTACATGCTCCTGGAGCCTCAAGAGCAGGAAGAGATCGATCGCCTTACAAGGCTGTATCGGAAGCCGGATGGCCTGAGCTATCGATACTTTACCGAGGCTTGCACTTTCGCCGATCTGGCGCGAAGTAAAGCACGGGATCATGTCGTTGGGTGGGCGTATTTCAATCGTTTCAACCGCTGGCACTTCCTCAACGTGCCGCGAGATACCAAGACTCTCAGTGAGGTCCATTGCGCTGATGATTGTGTCTTGGAGGGGATTACGTATCACTCTCGGCGACTCGCCAACCATGACCTCGAAGATTGGAAACGTGCGGAGTCGCTCTTTTTTCTCGGCCATTGGATCGGCGATGTCCATCAACCTCTTCACGTGAGCTTCGAGGATGACCGTGGGGGCAACGAGATCACACCGATTCGCGGAGGCTACTATTCGTCGGAAAACTTGCACGCCGTCTGGGATACGGGAATCATCCGCAAGGCCGAGGGTACCGCAGGCTGGTGGGCGTATGCCACCCGCCTGAAGAATGCCATCACTCAGGCTCAGCGGGACCAGTGGCGCGCCGCCGCGCCGCTCGAGTGGGCGCAGGAGTCTTACTCGGTGACGACCGCGGACGGAGTCGATTACTGCGAATGGAAAGCGAACGACGAGGGTGAACTCTGCACTCCAGAGAGTCATGCCCGCCATCTTGACGCCGCGTACCAACAGCAGTTTCAGAAGGTCGTCGAGGAGCGATTGCAGAAGGCGGGCGCGCGATTGGCGGATAAGATCAAGCTGGCGCTCAATCCTTAACCGCCAAAACGTGCCGCCCTCGTCGCGTGGCACTTACGGGAGTGTATACTTCGCTCTATGAGCTCCGAGCTTGACGTGGTGCTCCGGCGGTTCGACGCGCCGGATGAGATCCGGCCGATGGTCAAGGGCAAGTTCGAGGTCGTCCGGCTCGGTGGGCTGACCATCGGGCGCGCGACCTACGAGCCAGGATGGCGCTGGTCCGAGCATGTAGGGCCTGGTGTCGGCCAGCGCTTCTGCGAGGTGGAGCACGTCGGGATGGTTCTCTCGGGAACCGCCGCGGTTGCGTTCGAGGACGGACGCGTCGTGGAGCTGCGCGCGGGGGAGCTCTTCTACATCCCACCGGTCCCGCACGATAGCTGGGTGATCGGCGAGGAGATGTACATCTCACTGCATTTTCTCGGCGCCGAGAAGTACTCGAAGTAACCCCGCTACGTTACTCGTTCCGGATGGCCACCATGGGATCCACCCGCGAGGCGCGCCGGGCCGGCAGCCAGGTGGCGAGGAGAGCCACCGTGGCGAGCAGCGCGGCGATCGAGACGAAGGTCAGGGGATCGCGCGCGCTGACGCCGAAGAGGAGGCTGGCCAGCACCTGGGTCAAGCCGAGGGCGGCGAGCAGGCCGAGCGCGATCCCCGTGGCCGTGAGCGCCGTGCCCTGGCGCAGTACGAGCCCGATCACCTCCCGCTTCTGAGCGCCGAGCGCGATGCGCACGCCGATCTCCCGCGTCCGCTGCGCCACGAGGTAGGAAATCACGCCGTAGAGCCCGGCCGCCGCGAGGACGAGGGCGATCGCCGCGAAGATGCCGAGCAGCCAGAGGTTGAGACGGCGGCCAGCGAGCGACTCGGCGACGACGTCCTCCATCGTCAGCATCCGAAAGACGGGCACGTCCGGAGCGACGTTGCGCGCCGCCCGGCGCACGGCGGGAGCGAGGCCCGCCGGCGGCACGGAGGTGCGGACGACGAGGACGGCATCGCCGAGCCAGTTCTCGGCGCCGAGCTGGACGTAGGGGAAATAGATCTCCGGCAGCGGCTCGCGGTCGAGCCCCGCCTGCCGCACGCTGCCCACGACGCCGATGATGGTGTGCGGCGCCTCGATGTCGATGCGCAGTTGGCGGCCCACCGGGTTCTCGCTGGGGAACTGCTCGCGCGCCAGGGCGTCGTTGACGATCACCAGGCGCGAGCCCGGTCCGCCGTCGGTCTCCTGGAAGTCGCGGCCGCGCAGCACGGGAATGCCGAGAGAGGCGAAGAGCTGCGGGCTCGCGATGCGATACTCGGCGAGCGGCGCCTTTTCCGGCGGCGGGTCCGGCCGTCCTTCCACCTTGTAGCCGCCGTTCGTCCAGGCGTCCTGGATGGGCAGCATGGAGATGAGGCCGGCCGAGCGCACGCCGGGGACGTGCCGCACGGCCTCGAGCAGCGGCTGGAAGACGCGGACGGTCGCACCCTGGAGCCGCTCGTCCGCAACCGCGAGGTGGGCGGTGAGCACGTTTTCGGTGACGAGCCCGGGCGCTGTGCCGCGCAGGCGCAGGAAGCCGCGCATGAGCAGGCCGGCGCCGACGAGCAGGACGAGCGAGAGCGCGATCTCCAGCACCACGAGGGCGCTGCGAAAACGCCGCTGGCGTCCGCTCGCCGTGGCCTTGGCGCCGGCGTCCCCGAGGGTGTCGCGCACGTCCTCGCGGGCGGCCTGGAGCGCCGGCACGATGCCGAACGCCAGGCCCGAGAGCCCCGCGGCGAGGAGGAGGAAACCGAAGACGCGGCCGTCGAGCGGGATGCCGCCCGCGATCGGCAGTGCGCTCTTGGCGAGCGGCGTGAGCATGGCGAGGCCCCACCAGGCCAGCAGCGCGCCGAGGAGCGCGCCGGCGAGCGCCAGGACGAGGCTCTCGACGAGGAACTGGCGCACCAGGCGGGAGCGGCTGGCGCCGAGCGACAGGCGGACCGCCACCTCGCGCCGGCGCACAGCGGCGCGCGCCAGCAGCAGGTTGGCGACGTTGGCGCAGGCGATGAGCAGCACCAGCGCCACGGCGCCGAGCAGGATGAGCAACGCCGGCTGCGACTCTCCCACGACGGTCTCGCGCAGCGGCACGAGCGCGACGCTCCGACCCGTCTGCTGATCGGGATACGCCTTCTCGAGGCGGGCGGCCACGGCGCGGAGCTGCGCCGAGGCCTGCGCGAGCGAGACGCCGCGCCGCAGGCGCCCGACGACGGCCAGGTAGTGGCTGCCGCGTGCGCTCGCCTGTTGTGCCGACGGCGCGAAGAGCGTCCAGACGTCCGTGCTCGTCCCGCCCGCCGGGAACCGGAAGGCGGCCGGCATGACGCCGATCACGGTATAGGGCCTGTCGTCGAGATGGATCGTGCGGCCGATCAGGTTGGGATCGGCTCCGAAGCGCGTCCGCCACAACAGCTCGCTCAGCACGGCCAGGTCGCCGCGGCCGGGCACGTCCTCGCCCGCGGCGAAGACGCGGCCGTGCAGCGGCACCGCGCCGAGAATGGAGAAGAGATCGGCGGACGCCGTCACGGCCTGGATGCGCTCCGTCTCGCCCGCCGTGGCGAGGTTGAGGCCCGCCGCCTGCCAGGCCGCGAGCCGCTCGAAGCCGGTGGCCGCTTCCCGCCAATCGCGAAAGTTGGGCACCGAGACGGAGCCCTGGCGGCGCTCGCCGAACGTCTCGTAGATGCGCACCAGCCGCTCCGGCTCGGCGTAGGGCAGCGGCCGCAGCAGCACCGCGTTGACGACGCTGAACACGGCCGCATTGGCGCCGATGCCGAGCGCGAGGCAGAGCACGGCCACGCTGGTGAAGGCCGGCGAGCGGCGCAGCGAGCGCAGGCCGAAGCGGACGTCGCGCCGCACGTCGTCCAGCCAGGTGGCGCCGCGCACGTCGCGCACCTCGTCCTTGAAGCGATCGAGGGCTCCGAATTCACGCTCGGCGAGGGCCCGCGCCTCTTCCGGGCTCATGCCGCGCTCGGCGTTTTTCGCGGCCTGCATCTCGAGGTGGAAGCGCATCTCGTCGTCGAGATCGTTCTCGAAGGAATCGCGGTCGGCGACGAGGTGTAAGCGATGGGTGATCTTGCGCACGGTAGCCATGGCGTGCTCCTCACGCGGATTGCAGGATCCAGCGCACCGCCTGGGCGTACTGCTGCCAGCTCTCCGTCTCGTACTCGAGCTGGCGCCGCCCGGCCGTGGTGAGACGGTAGAACTTGGCGCGCCGGTTGTTGTCGGAAATGCCCCACTCCGACTCGATCCAACCCTGCTCCTCGAGCCGGTGGAGGGCGGGGTAGAGCGACCCCTGGTTGATCTGGAGGAGATCGCGGGACACCTGCTGGATGCGCTGCGCCACGCCCCATCCATGCTGGGGGCCAAGGCTCAGCGTCTTGAGGATCAGCAGATCCAGCGTTCCCTGGAGAAGATCGGCGGTGGACGGTGGGGGCATGGGCTCTCTCCTCGGATGTCTACAGGAGAGAGATACGGGGGAGGGGGCCTCAGGGTTTCAAGGGATCTTGGATGCGCGGGGGGATCAAGGCGGTGAGCTGCCCGATCAGCAGAGGAATCTCCTGCGTCACCAGGCGCCAGATCCGTTCCTCTTCGATCTCATCATAGGCATGAATCAAGACGTTACGTTGATCGACGATCTCTCGCCAGGGGATCTCCGGATGAGCTTCTTTGAAGGAGGCAGAGATACGGCGAGCGGCTTCGCCGATAATCTCAATCCTTCGCTCCGTCGCCAGACGTTGGTCTTCGTTCTCCAGGTACTGCGTCAACGTGGTTCCTTCTAGAGAAGCCACGACTCCTCGCGCCGCGTTCAACATGTCCCACACGTAACCGAGATCCCGCTCAGGCGGCATAGATCACGCGCTGGCCCTCGAGGATGGCTTGGCGGCGGAAGGGGTTGCGCAGGGCCTTCTTCTCGACGAGATCGACTTCGCGGTCGAAGATCTCCTTCAGCTCCGCGCGCATTCGGGAGAGATCCCAGAGCGTCCAGGGAGCCTCGGGCTCGAAGGTGACCAGGACGTCTACATCGCTATCGGAGCGAAAATCACTCCTCAGGACGGAGCCGAAGAGGGCGAGCTCCTGGATCCTCCAACGCCGGCAGAATCCATCGAGCCGATCGCGATCGAAGACGAGATCAGGTTTCATGAAGATGCGTTCCCCCGCCCCATTGAGAGCGGACGGGGAGATTGTACCTGATGGCCGCGCGGAGGGCGCCACGGCCTAAAGGAGCGACGCAAGGTAGCCGGCCGCGACCAGCAGAACGAGCATGGCGCCCACGATCACCACCTGCGCCTTCCAGGGTTGGCCCTTGAAAAATGTGAAGGGCATCGAGAGCGTGAGCGAGCCCGGAAAGGCGAGGCTCTTCAGGATCTCGCCCGTCACCGGCCAGCCGTTGCGCCGGGCGACGATGCCCAGCACCGAAAAGACCACCGTGGCACCGATCATCACGCCCGCGCCGATCAACGAGTCGCGTGTGGTGAAACGCACATTCGTCTGCCCACAGGCCATCCTCAGCGATTTCAGCATCATTGGTTCTCCTTCGTTCGGCGCCAGGCGCCCGGCCCGGGTCGCCTGGCGCACGTCGGCCGACAGCCACGCGTCGATCGCTCCCGCGACGATGTCGATCACCTGCTGTAGTTGCAGCGCGCCATGCCCAAGGGTTGCGAGGAACTCCTCTCCGTAGCGCTCCCGCCACGCACGCGGGTAGAGGCGTAGAAGGCGTTCACTGGCTGCCATGTTTTCAGCCCTCCGCGAGCCTCGCCTTGCCGATGCGCGCCACCGCGCGCAGGCTCTCCAGACGGTGGCGCAGCACGCCTCGCCCCGCCGCAGTGAGCCGGTAGGGCCGGCGCCGGTCCTCCGCCGGCAGCGGCTCGATCCACTGGCGCGCCTCCAGCCGCGCGATAGCGCCGTAGAGCGTGCCCGGGCCGAGCTTCTGGCCCGAGACCGCCTCGATGTCCTGCGTCATGGCATAGCCGTGCTTCGGACCGTCGGCGAGCGAGATCAGGATGTACAGCGCCGGCTCCGAAAAGCGCCCCAGATCGGCCAGCAGATCGTCGCGGTTCTTCATAGTACGCCATACGTAATACTACGTACGGCGTAGTAAGTCAAGGGGTAGCTTCAGCCGGAGGCGGCCCACGAGAGTACAGAGAGCTAGCCGCCTATGTGAGAGCGTCTATAGCCTTGACACGAATAAGCAGAGAATGGAAGATGAATGCTTGGCCTGAACGGCAAAGCGAGCTCTCTCGGGAAAGTTTCGCATAGGGGCCGTCTATAGGTTCTGTTGGAGCATCTGGTCAGACAGGAATGAGAATGGGCGACGAAACGGGCAACAAAACGGCTGTTCCCAAACGTCAGGTACCCCTTGGGCTGCTCAGAAGGCTGCGAGGAATCCTAGCTTGCGGTCTCGCGATCTTGTTGTGCGTGGGCGTCTACTACATCTTTTTCGTGCAGAGAAAGTACAACCACCTCACCGGCAGGGATTTTCGCTTTCTGGCGGCCATCGGCCACCAGTTGGAATCTTCGCTCAAGGCCAGGAGCAGACAGCTCGAGAGCTTTGCAGAGGAGCCAAATCTCGCGAACGTGCCTTCTGAATTCTATAAGCCCTCGATCGAGAATCCACCGGCGAACGCCGCGCCTGAACAACCTGTGTCTGTGCTTCGGGGCTCGGGTGACGAAAGCTGGATCGACTTCTATGCTCCGCGAGGAAAGGACGGGCCTGCTCTCCGAGGATCGATGAAGCTAAGGGCCATCGCCGAGACGTTCTTCCGCCCGCGGGATGCCTTCGACCTGGTATTGCTGGCAAATGCTGATGGAGGCGTTGTCTATCATCAAGGCGACACAGACCTCAGCGTCACACGCCTGGATTGGCTCCTGAGAAAGAGCATAAGGCCCCGTGTCCGAAACGAAGAGGAAGGGGGGAAGGACAACGAGGCCAGGGCCTTCGGCGAGCTGCTGTCGAGCTCCAGCGAATCCTACGCTGTAGAGCTCAACGGGCGTGGCTACCGTCTGTTCGTGGAGCCGATCCCGCTGCCGTTGCAGAGCCTCAACGGGCAGGAGCTCGACGAGAGAAAGGTCTGGCTCGTCTGTGGGCTGGTGCCGACGAAAGAGTTCGTTTACAAGAGCCTGGCTGTTTCCTCGGCCCTCCTCTCGTCGCTGCTGGGCCTATTGATCCTGGCAGCTCTGAGCTGGCCGTTTCTTAAGCTGATCCTGGTCAGCAAGACCCAGCGGGTCCGCCTCTTCGACGTGCTTCTGCTCGGCGTCTGCAGTCTTCTCGGTGTCTCGATCATCACCCTGTTCCTGCTCGACACAGTGTTCTTCCTGAATCTGGAGGAGGAGTCCAAGCAGCAGCTTGAGTCCTTCTCTGACCAGATGGAGGCAAACATCCGGAAGGAGATCCAGGCCGCCTACTCTCTCTTGGAAGGATTGGAAGATGGTCTGGCGCCCACCGCAGTGCAAGGCGTGGTGAAAGCCGATCTGTTGGCGGACAGTAAGGTCCGTACTTTGTTCTACACCCATTATCCATTTGCGCAAACGTTCGCTTTGATTGGCGCCGACGGACAACAGACATACAAAGCAGTTTTCAACAGCCCGACGACTCCTCTTATTCCAGTTCGGGAGAGAGGCTATTTCAATCGAGCCGCTGAGGGTGACCTCTGGGATCTCCATTCCCTCAGCCAGGTCTTCCCGCAGGCGATCCGTGCCCGTTCCAACCGTGAATCACAACCTTTCTATATCGAACCTGTCATCGGACGGACCAGCGGCACGCCTACGACCATGCTTTCGCGGCCGATTGCAAAGAAGAACCTCCAGCGGGGAAAAGGAAGCGAGAAGGTGTCGACTCTCGCCATTCCCATGCTCTCCCTCATCAATCCGGTCCTTCCGCCTGGATTCAAGTTCGCCGTCATCACCAACGAAGAGCGACCTGGCGAGGTCCTCTTCCATTCGGATCCGGAGCGCATGTTGAACGAGGATTTCCTGGTCGAGACGGATCAGGACCGGAAGCTGCGTTCGGCTGTCTTTGCCCGGCGCTCCGAGACCATGGCCATCCGCTACTGGGGAGAGGATTATCTCGCTCGCACCGGATCTGTCCCAGGCCTGCCATGGACGATCATCACCTTGAAGGACATGCGGATTTTGCGCGCTGTCAATATCGATTGGATTTCCACCACTCTGGTGATGATTCTCCTCTATGTCGGGCTTCTGGCCGCGGGTTTCGTGCTCGTAGCAATTCTGAGGCCTTCATATCGTGCGGACTGGATCTGGCCGGATCCCCAACGCCACTGGGACTACCGCATTCTTGGCCGCGCCTATGCCCTGTATCTGACCGGGTTCGCTCTCGTAATCTGGGGGCTTCGTGGCTCATCGGAGCTCATCGGCCTCGCCGTTCTGCTTCCCGCGTTGGCGATCCTCATGGCGTATCTGAAGCTTCACAGGCGGGGGAGGCACGCCCTGGCGGTGGGCCTCGGCTCGCTGCTTCTCGCGGCCTTCACCGGCAACCTCCTTCTCCAGGCGCCCTTGGAAGTCGGCGTCCCGGCGTGGCTCCGTTGGGCCATCTTTCTGTTGCTCTGCTTTGCCTTACTGATCGTCAGTGGGGTATTGCCCGAGACGGGCCGAAAGGTCCCGCTGCCGGCCGAGAATCCGCAGACGAGTGAGCCTGCACCTCCGACATCCGCAGAAAACACGGCTGCCGTGCCGTCCGCTGCTCCCACTCCGCCCGCCAGGGGAGCACGTCTGCCTTGGCCTTCGGTGTGCACTTCCTACTGTTTGGCCGGTGTTTTCCTGCTGCTGCTGACGGCTGCCCTGCCGACTGCCGGGTTCTTCAAGATCGCCTACCGCCTGCATTCGGTCAGCTTCCTGCGCCACGGCCAGCTCAAGCTTGCTCTGGCGCTCAAGGAACGGGCGGCGCAGGCTCGTCTGGCGGCGGCCAGGGCGACGGCAGCCGAGGGACCCTGTCTGCTCGCGCAGCGTCTCGCCGTTCCGGGTAGCAAACTCCCCGCTGGATGCTCGTTGTCCGCAGAAGCGCGGGGGCTCGACGTCTACGCGGGAGCGTTTTACGGAACCCATGTGAAGCTTTTGGCTCCCGCTGCCAAGCGGTACAAGCCCTGGAGGGAGTGCAGATCCAACGCCGATTTGGAAATCCTGCCCGGCTTCATTGAGAAGCTGCTTCCGCGTTACTCAGAACCCGCGGCGGAGATGCGGGAGCTCCTCCACTCTCGTGCGTCTGATTGTACTTGGTACTGGGAGAAGCTCAAGCCCTCCCTCGTCCAGGTGTTTCATAGCCTCGACTATCCGGAAGGCCAAATTTACCTTGCCTCTGAAGTAGGACCTACGTCCAATTCGCAGGCGGACTCTTCCTCGGAAGAGAAAGTCCTTCAATCTTCTGTCGGTGTCAATTTATTCATTGCCCCTGTCGGTCATCTCGTAGTGTTCGCCGGATCTCTTTTCCTGTTGTGGGTGCTCGTCCGCTTCGTGGCCAAGCGAGTCTTTCTCATCGATCTTCTGGAGCCTTTTTGGAGTGATCGAAAGGACAAGGGTCCGGCGACCATCGGCCGCAACCTCTTCCTCATCGGCAAGAGCCGGATCTGGCACGACGACGTTAAGCAGGACCGCTTTGACTGGATTCAGTTCAAAGACTTCGAAGATCCACATAAAGGCTGGTCAGTCCGCAGAGCAGCTTTGCTCGAATCCGACCGGGTGATCTTAGTGGAAGGGTTTGAGCATCGGCTCTGGGACCAGGAGTTCAATCAGAAAAAGTTGCTCTTTCTCGAGGAGCTCGCCAGGCTGCAGGAACGCACCGTCATAGTGACCTCGAAGGTGAGTCCCGCCGCGCTGTTTTCCCGCGAAACCGGAACAGCGGCCGACGGCACCGCTGGTGGAAGCGCTCTCATGGATCAGAGGTGGAGAAGCCTTCTGGGAATGTTCACCGTCTGCGAGGACGATCTCCAGGACATCCTTGAGCGGGTCAAGACGTCAGACCGGATCAAGAGCGAGATTCTCAAAGAGGAATGTGGAGTCAACTCCCATCTGCTCTCGATCGCCGAAGAGCTCGACGATCACGTTGGACACCTCAGCCGCGAGCAGATCCTGGAGGAATTCGGAGAGCGAGCCGAGGGCTATTATCAGGGGCTCTGGGCGAGTTGCTCTCCTGAAGAGCAGGTGGTTCTCGAGCATCTGGCCGAGGAGGGGCTGGTCAACGAAAAGAGCCGTCGAGTCATTCGCCGTCTGATGGCGCGTGGTTTCGTGAGGCGCGACCCTCATTTCCGGCTCATGAACGAGACCTTTCGAAGATTTGTCATCTCCTCCAAGTGCAAGGACGAGGTCCTCACCTTGGAAAAGAAAGCAGTCCCCAGCTCATGGGACCAGCTCCGGGGTCCGTTATTCACCGGCTTGGCAGCAACCCTCTTGTTCTTCCTCGCGACTCAACAGGATCTGCTCGACGGTCTTACCGCGAGCATCACCGGACTTGCCGCTGGACTGCCGGCGATTGTCAAGCTGTTCGAGTACTTCGGCGGCAGCAAGTCCGATTTGTCGCGGCTGGCGGACACAAAATAACCGTGCGCCTTGGCATCCATCATGGGACTCAGCTCCAGCTACGCCGCCTCTTCCAGCGACTTCTCCCGCTTCGGCTTCGGCCACCAGCGGCGCACCAGCTCGCCCATCTTATCCGTGCCTCGTAGGTCATCGAAGATGGAGTAGAAGACCGGCGTCGCGAGGAGGGTCAGCACCAGCGACAGGGTCTGGCCTCCGATCACCACCACGGCGATGGCCCGGCGCTCTTCGGAGCCCGGACCGGTGCCTAGCGCGAGCGGCATCATGCCGGCCACCAGCGCCAGGGTGGTCATCAGGATCGGCCGCAGACGGTCGCGGTTGGCCTGGATGATGGCGGCCGTGCGCTCCATGCCGGCGCGGCGCAGACCGTTCATGTGATCGATCTGCAGGATGGCGTTCTTCTTCACCACGCCGAAGAGCACCAGCACGCCCAGGGCCGAGTAGAGGTTGAGCGTGTTGCCGGTGATCCAGAGGGAGAAAAGCGCGAACGGCACCGCGAGCGGCAGCGAGAGCAGGATAGTCAGCGGGTGGACCACGCTCTCGAACTGCGACGCCAGGATCATGTACATGAAGATGATCGAGAGCATGAGCGCGAAGATGAACTCGCGGTAGGTGCGCGCCAGCTCGCGGCCGCGGCCGCCGACGGCGGTGGAGTAGGCGGGCGGCAGGTTCATCTCCTTGACCGCCTGCTGCATGGCCTCCAGCCGGTCCGCCAGAGCGTAACCGGGCGCGACACCCGCGCGCAGGCTCACCTGCCGCTGCCGGTCGAGCCGGTCCACGCGCGACGCCGTGGTCTCCTCCTTGAGGGTGACGAAGTTGCCGAGCTGCACGAGCTTGCCTCCGGCGGCCGGAACATAGAGGCCGAGGATCGCCTGCGGATCGTTGCGCTCTCCTTCGCTCACCCGGAGCTGGACGTCGTAATCGTCGTTGACCGCCGGATCGCGGAAGCGCGAGACCTCCTGATCGCCGCCCACCATCAGGCGCAGGGCATTGCCGACGTCGGACATGTCGACCCCCAGCGCGGCGGCGCGCTCGCGGTCCACCACCACGCGCAACTCGGGCTTGTCGAGCTTGAGGGTGGTGTCCGCGTCCACGATGCCGCCCAGCGTTTTGGTCCTTTCCCGCAGGCGGTCGGCATAGACGGCGAGGGCCTGGAGGTCGGGTCCGCGCAGGGCGAAGTCGATGTCCGCGTTGCCGCCGCCGATGTTGAACGACTGGACGTTGCGCACGGCGATGCGCAGATCCTCGTATTTCGAGAGGCGCCGGCGGACCTCCGTCATCACCTCGCGCTGGGTGAAGTTGCCGCGGAAGGCCTCCAGGGGATGGAAGGTGACGAGGCCCTTGAGGAACCGCGGGATGGAGAACTTGCGCTCCTCGTGCGGCGCGATGCGGATGAAGAGCCGTCCCTGGTTGACGCCGCCCAGGAAGCCGCCGCCCGCCGTGGCGAGCACGGTGCGGATGCCGCGCACCTGGCGCAGCTCGGCCTCGATGGCGCGCATCGCCTCATCGACGCCGGCGAGGCTCGTGCCCTCCGGCGCGTTGACGTTGACCTCGAACTCCGACTCGTCGATGTCGCTCGGGATGTACTCCATCTTCACCAGCTTGAAGATGGGGATGGAGGCGAGCATGATGCCGACCGCCACCAGCGCGGCGAGTCGCCGGCGCGCCATGGTGGCGCGCAGCAGCCGCTCGTAGAGCGCGTCGACCCGGGCGTAGAAGCCGCGCCGCGAGCGGGCCGGCTCGGCACCGTGAGGGCCGTGGCTGCTGGCGGCGTCCTGGGCGCGCAGCATGCGGGCGCTCATCATCGGCGTCAGGGTGAAGGAGACGAGCAGCGAGACGAGCACCGCCGCCGCCGCCGTCAGGCCGAACTGGTAGAGGAAACGTCCCGAGATGCTCGACATGAAGGAGACGGGGACGAAGATCACCACCAGCGACAGGGTGGTGGCGAGCACGGCGAGGCCGATCTCCTGCGTGGCCTTCTTCGCCGCCTCGAACGGCTTCATCTTCTTCTCCTCGACGAAGCGGAAGATGTTCTCGAGCACGACGATGGCGTCGTCGATCACCACGCCCACCATGAGCACCAGGGCGAGCATGGTGACGCTGTTGAGGGTGAAATCCAGCGCCTTCATCATGCCGAAGGTGGCGATGACGGAGGAGGGAATGGCCACCGCCGCGATCACCGTCGAGCGCCAGCTCCGCATGAAGGCGAACACCACGAGCGAGGCGAAGATGCTGCCGAGGATCAGGTGGACGTTGATCTCGTGCAGGGCGGCGTAGATGTAGCGCGACTGGTCGCGGATGATCTCGACCTTCAAGTCCGGCGGGAGCTGCGCCTCGACGCGGGTGAGCGCCTGCTTCACGGACTCGATGACCTCGACGGTGTTGGCGCCGCTCTGCCGCCGCACCTCCAGGCTCACCGTGGGCACGCCGTTGAGCCGCGAGGCCGAGCGCTGCTCCTTGGTGCCGTCCTCGGCGCGGCCGAGATCGCGCACGCGCACCGGCTGGCCGTCGATCGTGGCCACTACGAGGTCGTTGAAGTCCCCGGCTTTCTCGAAGCGGCCCATGACGCGCAGCGTCTGCTCGCGGGGACCGGCGGTCACGTTGCCGCCCGGCGCCTCGGCGTTCTGGCGCACGAGGGCCTCGCGCACGTCGGTGATGGGAATGCCGTACGCCTCCAGCCGGTCGGGATCGATCCAGACGTTGATCGCCCGCTCGAGGCCGCCTTCGATGGTGATCTCGCCGACGCCGCTGGCGCGCTCGAGCTGGACCTTGATGACCTTGTCGGCGTACTCGGTGAGCTCGCGCAGCGGGCGGTTGCCCGAGAGCGCGACGGTCATCACCGGCGAGCTGTCGTTGTTGAACTTGGAGATGACCGGCGGCAGCGTGTCCTCGGGCAGGTTGCGCACCACGGTGGCGACGCGGTCGCGGACGTCCTGGGCCGCGGTGTCGATGTCGCGCTCCAGGTTGAAGGTGGCGATGACGAAGGAGCTGCTGCCCGAGGAGATGGAGCGCAGCTCCTCGATGCCCTCGACGGTGTTGACGACTTCCTCGATGCGCTGGGAGATCTCGGCCTCGGTCTCCTCCGTGGAGGCGCCCGGCAGCACGGTGCGCACGGAGACGCTCGGCAGATCGACGGACGGGAAGCGGTCCACGCCCAGGCGCCCATAGCTCGCCGCGCCCACCACGACGAGGGCGAGAATGATCATGGCCGCGAAGACCGGCCGGCGGATACAGATTTCGGCGAGCTTCTGCATGGGTCAGCCTCTTCTTTGGACTCCGGACCGGTATGCCCTTCGAAGCCTCACCCCCTGTCCCCCTCTCCCTGACGGGCGAGGGGGGACGCCTGCGAAGGGGTATTGCTGAATCAAAGACTCTGTGAGGCAAGACCGGTTCTGAATCGTCCCCCCTCGCCCGTCAGGGAGAGGGGGACAGGGGGTGAGGCTTCGAAGGGCATGCCGGCCGGTCTGCCATCGCCCCTCCGGGACTCTGGGATTTCTTTGTAGCCGCGCCGCCTCCATCACGACACCACCCTCACCGCTTCCCCCGTCACGATATTACCCGGCTGCACGATTACCGCCTCGCCGGCCTCGATCCCTTCCACGATTTCGACGCGCTCGCCGGCGCGGCGGCCGGTCTTCACCCGCTTCTCGACGGCCTTACCCTCCTCGACGCCGATCACCTTCTCGACGCCGGCGAAGCTGACGATGGCGGAGGCGGGCACGAGCACGGCCGGATCGGAGGCCTGGACGATGATCTCGGCACGGGCGAAGGAGCCGGGGCGCAGGCTGCCGCTGCCGTTGGGCACCTCGGCCTCGACGAGCAGCGTGCGGTTCTCCTCGCTGATGGCCGGGCTGATGCGCGCGATGCGGCCGGTGTAGCGGGCCGGATCGCCTTCCACCGTGAGCTGCACCGGCTGGCCGATCTTGATGCCGGGCGTCTCGCGCTCCGGCACGGCGAGCCGCAGCCGCAGGGGATGCACCCGCACCAGCACGGCGACCGGAGTGCCGGCCGCCACGTAATCGCCGGGATTGCCCATGCGATCCTGGATGGCGCCGTCGAAAGGCGCCGTGAGGATGGTGTCGGAGAGCTGCTGGCGGGCGATGCCGAGCTCGGTCTTGCGCTGCGCCAGCAGGCCCTGGCGGGTTCTGGCCGTCTCCACGGCTTCCTGATAGCGCCCCTCCGCCACGCCGAGAGACGCCTCGGCCGCGTCGAGGTCAGATTGCGGAATGAGCTGCTGCTCGAAGAGCCTGGCCATGCGGTCGCGGGTGAGCTGGGCCTGCTTCAGGGTGGCGGCGGCCTGCTTGACCAGCGCGGTCTCCTCGGGAGAGACCGTCTCGTCCGACCCTTGAGCCGGCAATCCGAGCTGGCTGCGGGCCTGGGAGAGAGCGCTCTCGGCCTGGCGCACCCGCAGGTTGAAATCGGTCGGCGTCAGGCGGGCGATAGCCTGCCCGCGGCGCACGCGCGAGCCGATGTCCACGTAGAGGCGCTCCAGGCGCCCGGCCACCTTGGTCGCCAGCTCGGCCTGCTCGTCGGCGGCGAGAGCTCCGGAAACGGAGATCGTGCGCGCCAGCCGGCCTTCCTCGGCGCGCGCCAGCCGCACTTCACGGGCGGGTCCGTCCTTGCCCGGGCCTTTGCCCTTGGCGTCCGCCCTGCTGTCCCCTCCGCAGCCGGCGAGCAGGACGGGCAGGGCCGCCACCAACCCGATCGCGAACTTCCTCAACATCTTTTCTCCCCGGGAGTCCTCTGCTGAAGCAGAGATCAAGAGGCGCGTTGCCGCACCTCCAATCTTTAACCCCGAGACTCTAGCGGAGATTCCAGAAGTCTGCCGGGAGAGATGTAACGAGGCGGTAAAACTTCGGTGGGCTGCGGCGGCCACGCCCGGGCATGAATGCCCGGGCTACCGTGCGAAGAAGCCGGATGAATCCGGCTCCACGAATTTCATCAAACCCGAGCGGCTGAAGGTTGAGCCTCCTTCAGGAGGCTTTTCGTTTCCTCGGTAGCCCGGGCATTCATGCCCGGGCGGGCGCCCAACGATGAAAGAACGACACGATCTCGGCCACGGAGAGCAGCGAGCTGGCGTTGCGGAACTCGCCCTCGCGCTGCGCCGCGACGAGGGTGCCGTCCGGCTCCAGGACGGCCACCGCCGGGATGCCGGTGTCCACCCGCATGCCGTACTGCTCCATGAGGTCGAGGTTGCGGTCGCGGTTGCCCACCGAGACGGTGACGACGACGAAGCCGGGCTCGAGGATGGGGGCGACGAGACGGTGGCGGAGGGCGCTCTTGAAGGCGTCGCAGTCCGGGCACCAGTCGGCGCCGAAGACGACGGCGACCCGTTTGCCCTCCTGCGCGGCCCGCCTCTGCGCCGCGCCGATGGCCGCCCGCGCGTCCTCCTGGAAACGTGGGATTTCCACGGCTTGTGAGAGCTTCACGGGAGACATGTAGGCCCGCCGCTACGAAGCCGCCGCGAGCTCCGTGCGGGCCTCGGAGTCGTGGTGGGCGTGCAGGAAGGTTTCCGGCTTGCTGAAGACCTTCGCCATGTTCATCCCCTTGCGCACGGCGTCCAGCGTCACCTTGCGGGTGGCGAGGGCGGCGCCGAGGCTGAAGTAGGTGCGGAACTTGCCGCGGTGCTGGTAGCGCACTTCGAGGACGTGGCGCCACAACCGCGAGTACTCTTCGTAGAACTCGGCGAGCGAGAGCTTCGTCGGCAGCACCGTGTGGATGATGTCGAACATCTCCCAGTCGTGGGTGGTCACCTGGTGCTTGGCGGTCTCCCACAGATCCGTGCCCGGCAGGGGAGTGAGCACCGAGAAGCCGCTGTTGTAGGCGCCGGTGTCCGAAATCCAGTCGCGCAGACGGGCGAAATCCTCGCGGTCCCACGCCGGATCGACGATGAAGTTCGGCGTGTAGCCGACGCCCATCTCCTTGAGGATGGCGAGGGCGCGCCGGTTGTTGACCATCGTGTTGCTCTTGTTGACCGACTTCAGGCCTTCGTCGGTCACCGCCTCGAGGCCGAGGAAGATGGCGAGCGAGCCGCAGTCCTTCCACATCTCGATCAGGTGGGGGAACTTGCAGATGATGTCCGTGCGCGTCTGCACGGTGAAGTACTTCTTGATGCCCGCGGCCTTGATCTGCCGCGCCAGCTCCTCGCTGCGGCGCACGTCCATCCAGAAGATGTCGTCGGTGATGAAGATGTTCGGCGCCTCGATCGCTTGCAGCTCGGCCACCACGCGCTCGGGCGACTTCTCGCGGAAGGTGCTGTCGTGGAACTTCCACACCGAGCAGAAATTGCACTTGAACGGACAGCCGCGCGCGGTCTCCATGAGCACCAGCGGGCGGCGGAAGTTGATGTAGTACTTGTCCGCGTAGTGAGCGGTCAGGTGGCGCGCCGGCATGGGCAGAGTATCGAGGTCGTCGCGCATCGGCGCCGGCATGGTGGCGCGCTGGCCGCCGTCGCGGTTGAGCACCAGGCCGGGCACTTTCTCCAGGCTCGCCCGCCGCTCCAGAGCGTCCACCAGCGGCGGCATGATCTCCTCGCCGTCGCCCACCGCCACGGCGTCGATGGCGGGATGGCAGAACCATCCCGGCTCGCGGGAGGCGTCGTGGCCGCCCACCACGATGAAGGCCTCCGGCATCTCGCGGCGCACGCGCTCGGCGAGGCGCAGGGTGCGGAAGCGCTCGGTGGTGAAGTTGCACTGCAGGCCGACGACGTCGGGCGCGAAGCCGCGGCAGAGCTCCATCCCTTGATCCTCGCCTTCGATGCGCAGGTCGAGGATCTTCACGCTGTGCCCGTCCGCTTCCAGGCCGCCGGCGATGGAGATCGGTCCCAGGGGCTCGACGAAGGTCAACATCTCGAGACCCAGGATGCCTCCGATCGGCGGCTTGAGGAAGGCGATATTCATGAGAGAGGGCTCCCGCAGGTTGTAAGTTTTGCAGTATTCGACCAGAGTTTCCTCCGGACGTCAATCTGCCAGCCGGTAGCCGATGCAACCCTGGCGCCGGGATGGCCTATTCCTGCCCGAGCACCCTGCAGAGCGCGAAGCCCGTTACGGCTCCGGACGCCTGAAGAGTTCATAGTAAACGTTTTCTTTTCAATGCTGCGGCAGGCGCGGCTCACCCGCAAGGTGTGTCTGCGGCGGCTCGACTTGGCAGCTTTTCCAGTGTAATATCCCCCGCGGTCTTCAGAACCCAGCTTCGTGCGCTCGTTGCTGCTGCGGCCGACTCCAGAGCTTCGCTTTCTTCTCTTCGATTCGATAGGGGATGGACAGGATGGACATGACAGATGCAGGGCAGGTCGACGCTGTTCCGTTGAAAGCCAGAAGGATCTGGCGAAGCGGGCCGCGGAGGTTTTACCGCTGGCGGGTGCCCGCCGCGTTCTTGGTGGGAGCCCTCACCCTGGTGCTGGCCAAGCCGACCGCGACGTCGCTGCTCGTCGCGCTGATCTTGATCGCGCCCGGGCTCGGCTTGCGCCTGTGGGCTTCCGGCCACATCGAGAAGACGCGGCAGCTCGCCACCGGCGGACCTTACCGGCACACCCAGCATCCGCTCTATCTCGGCAGCTTTCTGATCGCCCTCGGCGTCGCCGTGGCCGCGGCCCAGCTCTGGGTCCTGCTGGCGGTGGGCGCCTACCTGCTGGCGTTCTTTCCCTACGTGATGCGGAACGAGCAGGAGTTCCTCCACAAGAGGTTCGGCGCCGAATACGAGCTCTGGGCGGCGGAGGTCCCCGCGTTCTTCCCGCGGCTGCTTCCGGCGGGACCGCGGAGCACGCGCTTCGAATGGCGCCGCGTGCTCTCCAATCACGAGTGGCAGGTGTGCCTGGCGCCGCCGGCGGTGCTGGCGCTGCTCTACCTGAAGGACTTCCTCGTTCCATAGCGCCGCGAGCAATCCAGCAAGACCGCAACCAACGGCGGATCTTCTCCTGGTTCTTCCCCTATAATCCAGGCCATCATGCGCCTGGTAACCCGCGGCGACCTCGACGGCCTGACGTGCGCCGTCCTGCTGTCCCTCAACGAGGACGTCGACAGCATCTCCCTCATCCATCCCCAGGACATCAGCGACGGCAAGGCCGACATCCGGCCGGGGGACATCATCGCCAACCTGCCGTACCACCCCGGCTGCGCCATGTGGTTCGACCACCATCTCCACACCGCCACGGCCAACGTGCCGCCCGAGGCCTTCCGCGGCGCCTTTGCCGAAGCGCCGTCGGCGGCACGGCTGGTCTACGAGTATTACGGCGGCGAAGAGGCGATGCCGCAGTTCGCGGAGCTGGTGCGCGAGACGGACCGCCTCGACTCGGCGAGCCTGACGCCCGACGACATCCTGGATCCGCAGAGCTACATCAAGCTCGGCTTCACCATCGACGGCCGCAGCGGCCTCGGCACCTTCGAGCGCTACTTCCTGCACCTGGTCGAGCTGCTGCGCGGCGAGACGCCGATCTCCGCCATCCTCGAAGATCCCGCCGTGAAGAAGCGTTGCGAGCTGCTGGAGAGCGAGAACGAGCACTTCTGCCAGGAGCTGCGCAGCCACAGCCGGGTGGACGGCAACGTGGTGGTCACCGACTTCCGCGCCCTCGACCACGCGCCGATCGGCAACCGCTTCCTCGTCTACGCTCTCTTCCCGGAGGTCAACGTCTCGGCGCGTATCCACTGGGGTCCGGACCGCAGCTTCCCCATGCTGCTCCTCGGCCACAGCATCTTCCGCCGCACCTGCCGGACGAACGTCGGCGAGCTCGCCGCCCGCTATGGCGGCGGCGGCCACCGCGGCGCGGCGAGCATCCCGCTGATGTCCGAGCCCGACCAGCAGATCGCCATGATCCTGGCCGAGCTCAAGGCGAATGGGTGATTTAGCCCGGCGTGCGTGGCAAAAAGATATAGACTCTTGCCTCTAACAGTCTTTTCTGAAGGAGGGCTCTTCCATGGCGAGGCTCAGCGAGGTCCGTGGCTTGGGAGTGCGTCATACCCTGGCCTACATGCTGCCGTTCTCGGGTCTATGGCTGGTGGTGACCATCGCCGCCATGGTGGTCTTCGGCATCACCTGCTACCTGGTAGCCTCTGCCTCGCCGCTCCTCGATGATGCGTCGCGTAACCGGCTGGCGATCGTCCTCGTGATGCAGACGCTCTTCCTCATCGCGGCGGTGGTCGCGCTGGCGATCTTCACCACCCACCGGCTCGCCGGGCCGTACATCGCGCTCCGGCGCGCTTTCGAGGCGGTGAAGAACGGCGACCTGGAGCGGCCGCTACGCTTCCGCAGCTCGGACGTGCACCTGCGCGAGGTGCAGGCCTCCTTCGAGGAGATGCTGGCCGCCCTGCGGCAGAGGCTGGAATCTCAGGCCAGGCAGGCATGAAGGCGCGCCGCCTCCTCGCGGCCACGGTCCTCGCCTGGACCCTCGCCGGCGCGCCGGTTCTCGCCACGGCACCGCCGCCCCTGCTTGCCGAGCCGGCCGTGCGCGCCATCGCCGCCGAAGTCTCCGGCGCGGCGGCGAAGCGCAACCTCCAGGACCTGACGCTGTTTCACCGCATGCGAGGCTCGCGGGGATTCCGCGCCGCGGCGGAACGGGTGCGAGACCGGGCGCGCGAGTACAGGCTCGCCGAAGTGGAGATCCTGGAGCTGCCCGCGGACGGCAAGATCTTCTACGGCACGCAGCGCTCGCGGCCGGCGTGGGACGCCGACTTCGCCGAGCTGTGGGAGCAGCGGGAGGAGGCCGGGGCGTGGGTGGATGCCGAGCGCGTCGCCTCCTGGGAGGCGCGGCCGATCGTGCTGGCGCAGGACAGCGCCGGCGGCGAGGCCGCCGCCGAGCTGGTCGACGTGGGAGCCGGCACGGCGGAGGCGGACTACCAGGGCCGCGACGTGCGCGGCAAGCTCGTGCTGGTCTCCGCGCAGCCGGGCGCCGCCTACGGCCTCGCCGTGGACCGCTTCGGCGCCGCGGGCCTCGTCTCCTACGCGCAGAACCAGGTGACGGGCTGGTGGAAGGAGGACGAGACCCTCGTCCGCTGGGGTCACCTCAACACCTTCCCGCCGCCGCGGACGTTCGCCTTCATGGTGTCGCTCAAACAGGCCCGCGCCTGGCAGGCGCGGCTCGCCGCCGGCCGGCCGGTGCGGCTGCGGGCGAAAGTCGCGGCCGGCCAGCATGCGGGGAGCTACAGCATCGCGACCGGCGTGATCCCCGGCGCCGACCGCGGCCACGAGATCGTCCTCTCCTGCCATCTCGATCATCAGCGCCCCGGTGCCAACGACAACGCCAGCGGCTGCGCCACGATCCTGGAGGTGGCGCGCACCCTGGCCAAGCTCGTCCGCGAGGGCAAGCTGGCGCCGCCGCGCCGGACGATCCGCTTCGTCTGGCCGCCGGAGATCGAGGGCACGATCTCGCTGCTCAACGCCCGGCCGGACCTCGCGGCGCGGGCTCTCGCCGTGATCCACATGGACATGGTGGGCGGCGACGCCGAGATCACCAAAGCCGTGTTTCACGTCACCCGCTCGCCGAAGAGCCTGCCGACCTTCGTCGACGACGTGGGCGCGGCCTTCGGACGCTTCGTCAACGAGCAGTCGTATGCCCTGGCGGCCACGGGCGAGGCGACGTATCCGCTGGTGGATGCCGAGGGGAGCAAGCGCGCGCTGCAGGCCGAGCTCGTGGACTTCACCGAGGGCAGCGATCATCAGGTCTGGGCGGAGGGCTCCTGGCGAGTGCCCGCCATCTATCTCAACGACTGGCCGGACCGCTACATCCACACCCAGGCGGACGGTGTCGCCAACATCGACGCGACGAAGCTCCTGCGCGCCGCCTTCCTCGGCGCGGCGAGCGCGTACTACCTGGCCGGGCTCGAGGCCTCTCAGGTGCCGGCGCTCTGGGAGGTGATGCGGCGCGAGAGCCTGGCGCGCACCGCCGAGGCCCTGGCGCGGCGCGACCGCCTGGCGGCGATGGGGGAGAGCGCCGAAGCGGCCAACCTGCTGCGTTTCCACCTCGCCTGCGAGGCCGCGGCGATCGAGTCGATCACGCGCTTTGCCGAGACGCCAGCGGCGGTGCGGCAGCAGGCGGAAGCGTTCCTCGCCGGCCTGCGCGCAATGCTTGGCATGGATGACGTAGGGGCGGGGCTCGTCCCCGCCCAGGACAAATCTGCAACGATCGTCTATCAGCGCGCGCCCGAGCCGAAGGGACCGATGGGCGGCTTCGGCTACGACTACTTCGCCGACCATATCGCCGCCAAGGGAATCGCCGCGCCCGCGCTGCTGCAGCGCACCGGCCTCTGGGGCGGCGGCAGCGAGTACGCCTACGAGACCTTGAACCTCGTCGACGGCCGGCGCACGGTGCGCCAGATCCGTGACGATCTCGCCGCCATCTACGGTCCGCTGCCTTTGGCGGAGGTGGCGGAGTATCTGGGGGATCTGGAGAGGATTGGGGTGCTGAGGCGGTGAGAGCATTGAGGTAGAGGCGGCGGCTTGCCCGCGGAAGCCTCACCCCCTGTCCCCCTCTCCCTGACGGGCGAGGGGGGACGCATGCGAGGGGTTTTGCCGAGTCCGAACGCTCCTCTTGGCTATACCGGTTCTGGATCGTCCCCCCTCGCCCGTCAGGGAGAGGGGGACAGGGGGTGAGGCTTCGCAGGGCAGGCCGCCGCCTTAACGCTCGCCCCTACTCCCACCGCCGCGCCGTCAACTCCGGCTTCCGCATCACCCGGAAATAAGGCAGCATCCCGGCCGTCTCGTCCCGGTAGGGCGTACGGCGGTACCACCAGAGGTAGCGGGCGCGCGAGTCGCCGGCGAATTTCTCGTCGCGGAGCGCTTCCTGCCACTCGGCCGCGGTCTTCGGATCCTTCAGCATCTCGGCGGCGAGGCCTTCCAGCACGCGCGGCTCGATGTACTCCTTGCCCTCGAAGACGGAGGAGAGCAATCCCCAGGCGAGCAGCGAGTCGGGAGCCTCGGGCTCGAAGAGCTGCACCGCCACTGCGAAGTCCGGCTGATCCGCCGGCACCCATAGCGCTCCCGCCGGTACGCGGCGCCGCTCGGTTGCGCGCGCGGCCTTGGCCGCGACGCGCGTCAAACCCTGATAGCTGGACTTCGCCGGCTCCGGCTGCGAGACCCGCATCGTCTCCACCTCGAGCTCCGCCGGCTGGGTGAGGCGCTCGACGCGCAGGCCGTGGCCGCGCAGCCGCTCCTCGATCTGCGGCCAGCCGGGAAGGACCAGATAGCCGCGCGGCCGCGGCAGCATGAGGCTGGCCTTGACCTTGTGGTGCCAGGGCACCTCGATCTCCCGCACCTCGCCGCGGCGGTACATGAGGAGCGGCTCGCCGGTGACGACGGAGGTCCGCGTCTCGCTGGCGTAGACGGGGAAGCGGATGCGGTCCGGCTCGCCGTCCTCGAAGCTCACCGCCACCTGCGACGGCGGCGCGTCCGGCTTGCCCGCGGCGACGGTGACCGCCTCGGCCTCCGCCACGGCGCGCGTCAGCGAGGCGGGATCGCGCGCCACCTCCGCGAGGAGCGCCAGCAGGAAGTCGCGGTTCGCCAGCACTCTCTGCTCGTAGGGCTTGTAGGAGTGCATCTCGACGAGGATCGATGGCCGGTTGCGCAGCGCGAAATAGCCGGTGGAGTAGCGCGGCTCGCCGGCCCACGAGGAGAACCCTTGCGACGGATCGCTCTCGTCGAGCAGGTCCACGTAGGGGCCGTTCTTGTGGCCGGCCTTCAGCACGGCGGCGGCCACCGCCGGCATGTGGGCGCGCATCCAAGCGTCCACCGGCGCCGGCGCCTGTGGCGCCTCGGCCCACGACCAGGTCAGCACCCAGTCGTGGTCCACGCCGTCGGTCACGTGATCGTCCACGTGCAGGTGAGGCCGCCAGGCGTTGACGAGGGCGACGAGCGAGCGCGCCTCCTCGGAGGCGAGCTTCATGTGATCGCGGTTCAAGTCGAGCCCGTTCGTCGTGGTGCGGAAGCCCATGCCCTGGCGCGGCCCGTCCTGGTTTGGCCGGTTATAGGGCGAGATCCGCTCGTGACCGTCTACGTTGTAGATCGGCAGCACGACGAGCGTCACCGCCTCCAGGATCTCCTCGTGCGTGCCCAACGCCAGGTCGCGCAGGAGCATCAGCGAGGCGTCCTTGCCATCGATCTCGCCGGCGTGGATGCCGTTCTGGATGAGCACGATCGGCTTGCCCAGCCTCTGCGCCTTGCGGCCGGTGAAGGCTCTCTGTTGCGAGATCACGACGAACGGCAGCGGCCGCTTCTGGCCGGAGCTGCCGTAGAAGCCGAGGTACATGGCGGGGAAGTGAGACTGGAGCTCCTTGAGGAAGCTCATCGTCTCGTCGAAGGTGGAAGTGGCCTGGAAGCCCGAAGTCTCGGCGACGGTGCGCAGCTTCGCCACGGCTTCGAGGTCCTCGCGGCTGGGCGGCGCGGCCTCTTCCAGCTCGAGCTCCTCGTCCGGATCGGCGGGCCGGGTCTGCGCCGCGGCGGCGAAAGGGAGCAGGCAGGCGAGCACGATCAACAGATTGGGAACACGATGGCGCATGTGGATCTCCCGGGGTCAGCGGAACTGTAGCAGGATGGGGTAGATCGGGGGTATGCGCTCCGAAGCCTCACCCCCTGTCCCCCTCTCCCTGACGGGCGAGGGGGAACGTATATGAAGGATGTTGCCGAATTGATGCCTCCTACCAGCAAGACCAGTTCTGAATCGTCA
>JBIOVX010000151.1:0-30453 GCA_044868005.1 Thermoanaerobaculia bacterium
GTCAGGGAGAGGGGGACAGGGGGTGAGGCTTCGAAGGGCAGAACGCCGGTATCAGCTCGGCCCCGCCGCACCTTCCTTGCTTGCCCCGGACCCCATCCTGAGCTAGCCTCTCTCCATCGCGAGGAAAGGAACCGCCACGAGTCAGCCAGACCCCATGCCCGATCCGCAGAGAAAGATCTTCGTTCTCGATACCTCGGTCATCCTCTACGACTTCAACGCTCTGCAGAACTTCCAGGAGCACGACGTCGCGATCCCGATCACCGTGCTGGAGGAGCTCGACCAGTTCAAGAAAGGCAACTCCGTCCTCAACCTGCAAGCCCGCGAGTTCATTCGCCAGCTCGACAAGCTGTCGGACAACAACATGCTGCACGAGTGGATCCCGCTCGACGGCCCCTCCCGCGGCAAATTCAGGGTCATCGCGGAGGAGAACGGCGCGGTGGACGCCGGCGAGGTGTTCGGCTCCCGCAAGGCGGACCACCGCATCCTGAACGCCGCCTTGGGGCTCGCCAAGCTGGAGCCGCAGCGGCCGGTCATCCTGGTGAGCAAGGACGTCAATCTGCGCTTGAAGGCGCGGGCCCTCAACCTGGCGGCCGAGGACTACGAGACGGTCAAGATCAAGGACCTCGACCATCTCCCCAAGGGCAAGAACGAGGTCGAGGTGGCGAACGGCTCCGCCATCGACCGTCTCTACCAGGAGGAGTGGCTGCCGGTCGAAGCCGTCCTCGAAGACCGGCCGCCGTGCAACCAGTACTACATCCTGCGCTGCGGCTCGAAGTCGGCGCTCGCCTATTACAACTCGCGCACCGACCGCATCGAGCGGGTGCACAAGCCGCTCGCCTACGGCATCTCGCCGCGCAACGCCGAGCAGACCTTCGCCCTGCACGCCGTGCTCAATCCGGACGTGCCGCTGGTCACCCTCTCCGGCGCCGCCGGCACGGGCAAGACCCTGCTCGCCCTCGCCGGCGCCCTCGAGCAGCGGCGGAACTTCCGGCAGATCTATCTCGCGCGGCCCATCGTGCCGCTGTCGAACCGCGACATCGGCTTCCTGCCGGGAGACATCCACTCGAAGATCAACCCGTTCATGCAGCCCTTGTGGGACAACCTGGGGATCATCAAGAACCAGTTCGACGAGAAGGAGCGCGAGTACAAGAAGGTCGACGAGCTGGTGGAGAGCGAGAAGCTCCACATCGTGCCGCTCGCCTACATCCGCGGCCGGAGCCTCTCGAACGTCATTTTCATCGTCGACGAGGCGCAGAACCTGACGCCGCACGAGGTCAAGACGATCATCACGCGGGCCGGCGAGCGCACCAAGATCATCCTCACGGGCGACATCTTCCAGATCGACACTCCCTACCTCGACGCCCACAGCAACGGCCTCTCGTACCTGATCGACCGCTTGCGGGGGAACCCGCTCTACGCGCACGTCAATCTGGAGAAGGGGGAGCGCTCGGCGCTGGCGAATCTGGCGAGCGTGATGCTGTAGGAAAACCCTTGGGCGGGGGACGGCTTGAGGCACAGCGAGCCCAGGGTCCGGCTTTTGCATCGTCGGCTCGCCGAGGTACCGACGCGGCGGCAGGGCCGCTTGCCAGACCAGCCCGAACTGCCTGGTGGCGGCGGTGAGGATGCGCTCCATGGCTTCGTCGACGGAATCGGTGAAGAGGATCCTCTCGCAGTCCGCCGGCAGGATCGTCTTCTCCTCGACCATGCGATGACAGAGAAAATCGTGCAGCGGCTGCCAGTACTCGGTGCCCATGAGGACGAGCGGGAAGTCCTTGATCTTGCCCGTCTGGATGAGCGTCGCGCACTCGAAGATCTCGTCCATGGTGCCGAACCCGCCAGGCAGCACCACGAAGGCGTACGAGTACTTGACCAGCATCACCTTGCGGACGAAGAAGTAGCGGAACTCGAGATAGCGGTCGACGTAGGGGTTGGGCACCTGCTCCTTGGGCAGGACGATGTTGCAGCCGATGGAATGAGCGCCGACGTCGCGGGCGCCGCGGTTGGCGGCCTCCATGATCCCCGGCCCGCCGCCGGTGAGGACGGTGAAGCCAGCGCGGCCGAGCCGGCCGCCCATCTCCCGCGCCAGCGCGTAGTATCGGTGGTCCTCCGGGAACCGCGCCGAGCCGAAGACCGTGACGCACGGCCCCACGAAGTGAAGGCCGCGGAAGCCGCGGAGGAAGTCCGCGCCGATGCGGAACAGCCGGGCGAATTCAGAGGTGCGGGTGTGCGGCCCTTCCAGGAAGCGGCCGTCCTCGGCGAGCTCCGTCCCCTTGCCCCACCGCGGCGGCTCGCCGCTCTGCGCCGCCGCCTCCTTCTCCACCTGGGGAGGCGGACCAGGCGCTTTCTCGGGAAGGATCTCCTTCATGCGGGTCAGCTTAGCAAACAGGAGGCCGGGGACTGCGTGGCCTCTCGGGCGGCGGTGGAAACGCGGGGCGGTATGCCCTTCGAAGCCTCACCCCCTGTCCCCCTCTCCCTGACGGGCGAGGGGGGACGCAGGCGAAGGGGTTTTGCCGAAAAAGGTGGCCTCCTATTGGCAAAGCTGGCTGTGAAGGGTCCCCCCTCGCCCGTCAGGGAGAGGGGGACAGGGGGTGAGGCTTCGCGGGCAAGTCGCTCCGCCGCCCTCTACCTTCTGATCCTGCTTTCACCTTTCCTTCCCGCTTCCCCCGCCGCCCGCCAATCCGAGCCCGCCTCCCCGCGCTTCCCCAACGTGGTCATCCTCACCATCGACACCCTGCGCGCGGACCGCCTCTCTTCCTACGGCTACCGCCGGCCGACGACGCCGAATATCGATCGCCTGCTGGCGAGCGGCGCGCGCTTCACCGAGGCGCGCACCGTCGAGCCGCTGACCAATCCGGCCCTCTGCTCGATGTTCACCTCGCTCTATCCGCACGAGCACGGCGCGACGCGCAACGGTCTGCGCATGCGGCCGGATCTCCCTTCCGCGGCCCGCGCGTTGATGCGCCGCGGCTACCGCAGCGCCGCGTTCGTCGGCAACTGGACGCTCAAGGACCGCATCTCGGGGCTGGGCGCTCACTTCGAACGCTACGACGAGGTCTTCACCCGCAAGCGCTGGCTCGGGATGTTCAAGGGCGAGGCCACGGCCGAGGATCTGACGGACGCCGCCCTCGGCTGGCTGAAGGAAACGCGGGAAAAGCCGCCGCGCCCGTTCCTCCTCTGGGTCCATTACGTCGAGCCGCACGCGCCGTACCGGCTGCAGGAGGGCTTTGCCCGTCCGCTCGGCGTCGCCGTGCGCGGCGAGGTTTCCCGCACGGACCGCTACGACACGGAGATCGCGTTCGTCGATCATCATCTCGGCCGGCTGCTGGAGGCCTTCGAGCGCGATCCGGCTCTCAAGGCCAACACCCTCTTCGTCTTCGCCGCCGATCACGGCGAGAGCCTGGGCGATCACGGCTATTGGGGACACGGCCGCAACCTCTTCGAGCCGACGCTGCGCATTCCTCTCGGCCTCGCCTGGAGCGGCAGGATCCGGCCCGGCACCACCATAGATGCTCCGGCCCTCAACATCGATGTAGCTCCTACGATCCTTGGGCTCGCGGGCTTGCCGGTCCCTCAGGGTTTCCAGGGCTTCGATTGGACTCCGGTGTTCCAGGGAGCGCCGCCGCCGCGCAACCGGATCGCTCTCTTCCAGGCTCACAAGGGAGCGGTGCTCTCCGCCAAGGAGGCGGCGAGCGCGCGGCGCAAGGGCTTGCTGGAAGTGGGCGTGATGGTCGGCGAGCGCAAGGAGATCTTCCGGCTCACCGAACGCCAGTTGTGGCTCTTCGATCTCGGCAAGGATCCACGAGAGACCAGGGGAGCCTCCGCCGGCACCAAGGTCTCGCAGCGCCTCCACGAATGGATGGACAAGGTTCAGAGGGGTCTCATCGTCTCGGACCGGCTCGCCCCGGCCGAGGTCGATCCGGAGAACGTCGAGCAGCTCCGGGCGTTGGGGTATGTGCATTGAAGTAGGATGCCCACCGTGTCCACCTCCCTAAAACCCATCTTCCTCCTGGCCGACAGCCAACTCCTCTTCTGGCGTGACGAGGAGGGCCGGCGGTTCCTCGATCGCGCGCGGGAGCTGATCGCGGCGGAGGAGCCGGAGAAGCAACTCAAGGCCGCCTACCTCGGCGCTTCCAATGGCGACGCTCCCGAGTTCTACGAGCTGTTCGTCGGCGCCATGACGGAGGTCGGGATTGAGAATTGCCGGCAGATCCCCTCGCAGCCGACGGATGAGGATCGCTCTTTCCTCGAGCAGGCGGACCTCATCCTGCTCGCCGGCGGCGACGTGCGGCGGGGCTGGGACGTCTTCGTCAAGAACGGCCTCAAGGACCGGCTCGCCGCCCGCTACTACGCCGGCGCGCTGATGATGGGCGTCTCCGCCGGCGCCGTGCAGCTCGGGCTCAAGGGTTGGGAGGAGGACGGCTCCGGCCTCTTCGACACCCTCAGCCTGGTGCCGTTCGTGGTGGACGTGCACGACGAGCCTTCCTGGTCCCGCCTTGCAGCCGCCGTGGCCAAGTCGGGTGAGCTCGCCCGCGGCTTCGGCGTTCCCACCGGCGGCGGCGCCCTCTACCATCCCGACTACTCGCTGGAGCCGGTCCGCCATCCGCTCACCGAGATGCAGCTCACGCCGGAGGGGCCGCGCCAGGCCCTGCTCTTCCCGGGCGAAGGCGGTGCCGCGCCACCGGCCGCGGGCGAGCCGGAGGTGCTGAGCCAGGAGGAGGTCCTCGAGCGGGCGTTGCGGGATCTCGGCGGCTCCGAGCCGGACCCTTCCGTCAACTGACGCGCGATGAGGCTCTATGCGCTGGCGGACCTGCATCTCCGCTACGAGGTCACCCGCCGGGCGTTGCAGAACCTGCGGCCGCATCCCGAAGACTGGCTGATCCTGGCCGGCGATGTCGGCGAGACCGAAGAGCACCTCCGCTTCGCCCTCGGCATCCTCGCCAAGAGATTCGCCCGCCTGCTGTGGGTGCCGGGCAACCACGACCTGTGGACGATCCCGACTCTGCCGGGCGACCTGCGGGGAGAGGAGAAGTACGAGCGCCTCGTCGAGATCTGCCGCGAGCACGGGGTGCTCACGCCTGAGGACCCCTACGTGACCTGGCCGGGCGAGGGGGGCCCAAGCATCCTGGCTCCCCTCTTCCTTCTCTACGACTACACTTTCCGTCCTGACGAGGTGCCGGTCGAGCAGGCGGTGGAGTGGGCGGCCGAGGAGAACCTCCTCTGCTCCGACGAGGTCCTCCTCCACCCGGACCCCTACCCTTCAAAGCCGGACTGGTGCCACGCCCGCGTACGTGCGGCCGAGCCGCGGCTCGCCGAGGCCGCCGAGAGGGCGCCGCTCGTGCTCATCAATCATTTTCCGTTGCGGCAGGATCTCGCGGTGCTGCCGCGCATCCCTCGCTTCTCCATCTGGTGCGGCACCCGCGAGACCGAGGACTGGCACCTCCGCTACCGCGCCGAGGCTGTGATCTACGGCCATCTCCACATCCGCGCCACCCACTGGCGCGACGGCGTCCGCTTCGAAGAGGTCTCGCTGGGGTATCCCCAGAACTGGGATGCCAGCCGCGGGATCGAGCCGTATTTGCGGCAGGTTCTGCCCGCGCAGCGTTGACGAAGCGTTCCGGAGCCGGTACGATCTTTACGATCTGTTAAAAAACATTCAGAAGAACGGGGGTAGGCCGTGCCCGAAACGAATCGCGTCCTCGTCAAGCTCCGCCCCTCGAACGCTCTTAGAGCCGCGGAGTCCCGCGTGAACCTGCAGCCGCTGTACGAAGCGCCACCTGCGGCGATGGCCGGTTTCGGCTTGGACACCACGCCGCAGTGGTTCATCGCCGAGCTGCCGGAAGGAGCTCCGACGCCCTGGGACATGGCGCACGCGCAGATCGCCGGGCAGCTCGGCGTTTCCGAGTCGGACGTCGTCTTCGCCGAACCCGACATCATCCACGACGTCTACCGGGATACCAACGAGGAGGTGGTCGGTCAGGCCTTCGCCGTCGGCGAGGATTGCAACGCCATCCCGCAGGACGGCACGCATGGCAAGGCGCTCGGTCCCGACACCTTCGCCTGGCACCTCGGCGACGCTTTCACGCAGCTCGGCAAGGCGCGCGAGGAGGTGAAATTCACGGACCCGCGGACGCGCATCGCGCACATCGATACCGGTTACTTCAGCGCGCACGAGACGGTGCCCAAGAACGTTCTGACAGCGCTGCAAAAGAACTTCTCCGACGGGGATCCGAAGGCTCTCCAGGGTCCCTCCAGCCATGGCACGGGCACTATGAGCATCCTCGCGGGCGGCATGGTCTCGGGGTTCGGCGTCGAGCTCGGCGGCGCGCCGGAGGCGGAGGTCCTGCCGTTACGCATCGCCGACAACGTCGTCCTCGTGCGCACGAGCGCACTGGCGCGCGCGCTGGCTTACGCCGTCGAGCAGCGCTGCGACGTGGCCACGATGAGCATGGGCGGCGTGCCCTCGCGGGCCTGGGCGGAGGCGGTGGACGCCGCCTACGAGGCGGGCCTCTGCATCTGCGCCGCGGCGGGGAACCACATCGGCATCCTGCCGCCGCGCACGCTCGTCTATCCGGCGCGCTTCAGCCGCGTCATCGCCGTGTGCGGCGTGATGGCCAACGGCAAGCCTTACGCCGACCTCCAAGGCAGGGCGCTCGAAGGCAGCTTCGGCCCGGACTCGGCGATGAAGGCGGCCATCGCCACCTACACGCCCAACATCCCCTGGGCGCGTTTCGGCTGCGACAAAATCGTCCGCCTGAACGGCGAGGGCACCTCCGCCGCCACGCCCCAGGTGGCCGCCGCCGTCGCCCTCTGGTTCGAGAAGTACAAGGCCATGCTGCCGCGCGACTGGCACCGCGTCGAGGCCGTCCGCAACGCCCTCTTCAGCACGGCGAAGAAGGTGGACAAGCAGCACTTCGGCAACGGCATCCTCCAGGCGCGCTCGGCGCTCGGCGTCAAGCCCGTGCTCGGGCTGCCGAAGAGCGAAGAGTCCACCACCTCGTTCTCCTTTCTCCGCCTCGTCACCGGCCTCGGCCTCGTCGAGGCGCCGCCGCGCGAGCAGATGTTCAACCTCGAGCTCGCCCAGCGCTGGCTGGTCAACGAGGAGCTGCAGGAGATCGTGCCGGACCCCGAAGCGACCACCAAGCTCGAAGGCGAGAAGCTGCGCCGCTTCATGCAGGCCGTCATCGAGGACCAGGGGGCCTCGCTCGCCCTGCGCAAGCACGTCGCCGGACGCTATCCGGTGGCCGCCGGCCAGTCCGCGCCGCGCACTCCCCGGTCGAAGACAGTCCTCCCGGAGGTCATCCCGGTCTGCGACGCGCAGCCTGCCGTCAGCAACCCGCCCTATCGCCGGATGCGCGTCTACGCCGTGGACCCCAGCCTCTCGACGCGGCTCGACACCGCCGGCATCAACGAGGTGACGCTCAAGATCCGCTGGGAGAACCTGGAGAAGAAGGGCCCGGTCGGCGAGTATCTCGCCGTTGAAGACGTGGACGCCGCGAACAAGCGATACAAGCCCGTGGACCTCGACGATCCGCGGCTGCTCGCCCAGGACGGCTGGGCGCCTTCGGAAGGCAATCCGCAGTTCCACCAGCAGATGGTCTACGCCGTGGCGATGAAGACCATCGAGCACTTCGAGAACGCCCTCGGCCGCCCCGTTCTCTGGCGTCCCGGACCGAATCCGAAAAACGCCTTCGACGACAGCATCTACATCCAGCGGCTGGCCGTGCGGCCACACGCCTTGCGCCAGGCCAACGCCTTCTACAGCCCGCAGGAGGTGGCGCTCCTCTTCGGCTACTTCGAAGCCGGGCCGAACGATCCCGGCGAATACATGCCCGGCAGCCGCGTCTACTCCTGCCTGTCGCACGACATCATCGCCCACGAGACCACCCACGCGATCCTCGACGGCATGCACCGCCGCTTCAACGAGCCGACGAACCTCGACGTGCTCGCCTTCCACGAGGCCTTCGCCGACATCGTCGCCCTGCTGCAGCACTTCACCATTCCGGAGATCCTCGAGCACGAGATCAGCCGCACGCGCGGCGACATCGAAGCGGCGGAGTCCATGCTCGGCAGCCTCGCCGTGCAGTTCGGCTACGCCACGGGCGGCCGCAGCGCCCTGCGCAACGCCATCGGCAAGCTGGAGAACGGCGTGTGGAAGAGGTTCGTGCCCAACCCCGCGGACCTGCAGAATCGCCAGACGCCGCACTCGCGCGGCGCCGTGCTCGTCGCCGCGGTGTTCGACGCCTTCCTCGCCATTTACAAGCAGCGCATCGCCGACCTGCTCCGCATCTACACCGGCGGCACCGGCGTGCTGCCGGGCGGCGCGATCCACCCCGACCTCGTGCACCGCCTCGCCGACGAGGCGGCGAAGTCCGCCAATCACGTCCTCAACATGTGCATCCGCGCGCTCGACTACCTGCCGCCCGTGGACGTCACCTTCTTCGAGTACCTGCGCGCGCTCATCACCGCCGACTACGACCTCGTCAGCGACGACCGCCTCAACTACCGCGTCGCCTTCGTCGAAGCCTTCCGCCGGCGCGGCATCTATCCCTTGAACCTCGACGTTCCGAGCCCGGACACGCCCCGCACGCTCTCGGTGGACACCTTGCGCTGGCAGGGCCTGACCGCCGCCGATTTTCCTCCCAAGGTGCGGACGGCGCTCGGCAAGCAATACCGCGGCATTCTCGAAGAATTGAAGCGGTACGCCGACGCCTGCCTCTACCTGGATGACCGCAAGACCCTGTTCGAGGTGACGAGGGAGGAGCGCCGCAAGCTCCACGACCAGCTCGTGACCGCCTTCAAGGCGCTGCCGGCGTTCGCCGGCGAGCTGGGGCTCGACCCGAAGCAGAAGTTCGAAGTGCACGAATTGCGGCGGGCGATGCGCGTCAGGCCGGACGGCCGGTCCGTCCCACAACTCGTCGTCGCGCTAACGCAGACGAAGGAGGTCAAGGAGGACAAGGCGAACGGCACGCCGGCTCATGTCTTCCGCGGCGGCTCGACGCTCGTCGTCGATCTCTCGAGATCCGCGATCAAGTACCGGATCTTCAAGCGGATCACCAGCACGGACCGGCAGGACCGCACCGCCGCTTTCGTCCGCGAGGCCGCCGCCGATCCGCTGCGCGCCCTCTTCTTCGCCGCCGATCGGCCCGAGCCCTTCGCTGCCCTCCACTCGCTGGCCGACGAGGGCTTCTGAGAGGAGGTCAAGGAAGGGGCGCCCAGCCAGGGCGCCCCCTCGATCAGGAGCGCGGCTCGTTGCGCAAGCCGCGGCTGAGGAGAAAGACCAGCAGGACTCCCATCGTGCCGTCCGACAACGGGAAGACCCAGAACCCGGAGGGCAGGCTCGAGCCGATCGTCAGCAGGTAGACGATCCAGGAGACGGAGGCGAAGACGCGGCTCCAGGCGGTCAGCCAGGAGTAGAGCCGGTCGCGCAACGGATCCCGGGCGGCGGGAAAGTAGAAGGCCGCGTTGAGGAGCAGCAGCATCCCGGTGTTGAACAGCCAGGGATCGCCGCCGTAGTCCACCGTCCCTCCCGTCGACACCTGGTTGAGGAGGGCCGGGAAGAAGACCGACGACAGGAAGAAGGTCACGTTGGTCAGGATGCCGGCAAAAGTGATCAGCCGAAAAGCCTTGAGATAGCCGTTCATCATCGTCCCCTCCGCCTCAGAACGTCTTCATGTATTCGACGATCGCGTCCTTCTCCTCCGGCGAGAGCTGCGTGCCCCAGAGGTGCCCCTGGTTGCCGTTGCCCGGCAGCTTCGTGTCGAAGAGGAAGTACTTGCGGCCTTTCTCGGCGACGACGTTGGAAGTGAAGCCGAGCCGCTCCTGGTCGTAGACGTCGTAGCCGCGGTAGAACTGGACCGGCCGGCTCTCCGGCGGCTCCAGCAGGTCGCGCATCGTCGGCACCGAGCCGTTGTGCAGGTAAGGCGCGCGCGCCCAGATGCCGTCGAGCGGATGGTTGGCGTAGCCGTTCGTCTTGCGGAAATGCTTGAAGCGGTACTGCGAGTCCGGGTAGAGGCCGTACTGGTTGGTGGCGAAGGTGTAGGTGTAGGAGTGCAGCCGGAACGGGTCGGTGGCGATGTCGTCGTACGGCGTGAAGGTTCCCACCTTGGTGCCGACGACCTGGCCGTTGCGGAAGCTGTGGTCCGCATGGCAGTCCGCGCAGTAGCGGCGATAGATGGGCGCGCCCTGGCTGGCCTGCGTCTGGTCGACGGCGAACGGGTACTTGGGCGGCGGCAGCGTCCAGGCCCAGTCGCGAATGCGTTTGAGCGCCGGATGATCGATGGTCACCGGCGTCACGCCGGCGCCGAGCGAAGCGGAGAGGTTGCGCTCGTCCACCGAGTTGTTGTTGCCGTCCCAGTGCAGCCACATCCCCTCGCGCGGCTTCTGGTTCCACAGCGACGGGAAGTCCGAGGCGCCGATGAGCTGGTCGTGCGGCAACTGCGCGAGGTTCCAGTTGAACTGGATCGACTTGTAGGGATTGAAGGTGTCCACCCGGCCGCGGCCCCAGGCCGTGACGTCGGGTTTGAGCAGGATGGCGATCTTACTCTGGAGGTTCAGCACCGTCATCTTCACCGTGTTGATGAGCGCGGCGCGGTACAGGAACTTGTCGAAAGCGCCGAGATCGCCGCCGTCCTCCTCGATCTTGCCGAGCAGGTTGTCGGCCGTCAGCCGCGGGTCGAGCGAGCAGTCGAGGATGAAACGGAAGAACTCCTCGATGTCGAGCTGGTTGGCGGGCATGCCGAGGACGATCTGCGGCTTGCTCGCCGGCGTCTCGCGCACCGTGCCGGTGTGGCAGACGGCGCAGTTGAGGCCCACCTGGTCGAAGCCCAGCCGCCAGCGCCGCGAGACGCCGATGGGCAGGTCGTGCCCGGGCTCGTAGAGCAGGCCGATCGAGGCGTAGCCGCCCGGCAGCTTCTCCGGACAGATCTTGGGCAGCTCCTTGAAAACCCAGTACGGCGGCAGCACGCCTCCCTGCGTGTTGAGCAGCGAGACGCCCGGCTCGGCGCCGATCGAGCCGTACTTGTAATGCTCGTCGATGTCCGCGTACACCACCGGCCGGTCCGAGGTGAAACGCCAGACGAGCCAGATGACGAGGATCAAGATGACGAGGAGCACGAGGATCCAGAAGGTCCGCCGCCGGCCGTGCTCGAGATAGCGGTCCACCGGGCTCTCGCGGACCTCGTCCGTCAAGGTTCCGGCCTGGGTGCGGGTGTGCGTTTCATCGCCGCTCATGGCAACCTCCTCAGAGAGTCTTCATGTACTCGATGAGAGCGCTCTTCTCTGCGGGGGAGAGGGTCGTGCCCCACAGGTGCCCGGCGTTGCTGTTGCCCGGCACGCTGATGTCGAGCTTCGAGCCGAAGCGCTGCGCCTCGGGCCCGGTGGTGACGAAGCCCACCTTCTCCTGGTCGTAGACGTCGTAGCCGTTCCAGAAGACCTTGGGCCGGTTTTCCACCGGCTCCAGCAGATCGGTGAGCGAGGGCACCGAGCCGTTGTGCAGGTAAGGCGCGCGCAGCCAGACGCCGTCGAGGAGCACGTTGGTGTAGCCGTTGGTCTTCTGCAGGCTGTTGAACTTCCACGGATAGTCCTGGCCGAAGGCGTTGTAGTTGTCCGCCGCCTGCTGCGTCCAGGAGTCGAGGCGGTGGCGGTCGGTGCCGACCTTGTTGATCGGCTCCACCTGGCCCGTGCGCGAGCCGCCGACGGCGTGGCAGTCGGCGCACTGCTGCTTGTAGATCGGCGCGCCCTGCGCCGCGAGCGCCTGGTCGATGGTGTAAGGGTACTTGGGTACGGGCGCGTCGAGCAGGAAATTCTCCACCCGCTTGAGGTCGTCGATCGGCAGCTTGTCCGGCAGCACCGAGTCGCCCAACGCCGAGGTGATCGCGACGTCCTGGAGCGGGCCGTGCAGCAGGCCGTCCCAGTGATTGACGTACTTGTTGTCGACGCGGGTACGCATGTTCCACACCGACTCCATGTCGGAGTTGCCGATGGTGTTGTCCACCGGAATTTTCAGGTAGCGGAACTTGGCCGGATTGAACGGATCGATCCTGCCCCTTCCCCAGTCCGGCTTGGTGTCCGTCCACGCCATGCTCTCCTTGAACTCGAGCAGTCCCTTCTTGGTCTGCGGGATGATGATGTAGCGGTAGAGGAGCTTGTCGATGAAGCCCATCTTGTAGTTGGGCGCGATCGCGTTGAGGACGTTGGTGGCGTTGAAGCGCGGATCGCTCACGCAGGCGAAGAGGAACCGGAAGTAGCCCAGGGTGTCGAACTGGTGGGCGGGCGCGGCGATGTAGATCTGCGGCTTCTCGTATTGGGTGGTGCGCACCGTCGCCACGTGGCACATGGCGCAGTTGATGCCCACCAGCGGCTGGCCGACCGTTTTCTTCGGCAGGCCGATGGGCAGCTCCTTGCCCTCCTCCCAGACGAAGCCGAGCGAGGTGTAGCCGCCGGGGCCGGGCAGGTACTCCGGGAACATGCGCGGCAGCACCAGCCAGATCCAGAAGGGAACGGCCAGGCCTCCCTGCTCGGTGCCGATCGAGCCGTACTTGAAATTGTCGAGCGCCGACTCGTAGTGCAACGGCTGTACGCGCAGCAGACGCGACCAAAACACGTAGCCGACGATCGCGACCACGACCAGGATCACGATCAGCCAGATCCACTTCCTGCTCGATTTCTTAGCCATCGCTCTGTCTCCTCGTTCGTGTCCTGAAGCCGGATCGCGGCGTCAGAGGGTTTTCATGTACTCGATGAGCGCGTTCTTCTGTTCCGGCGAGAGCTGGGTGCCGTAGAGATGGCCGCCGTTGTCGTTGCCTTTCACCGTGCGGTCCATGCGGAAGAAGTCGCGCCCGTTGGCCCGCGTCACGTTGCCGACGAAGCCGACGTTGACCGGATCGTAGACGTCGTAGCCGCGATAGAAGACCGGCGGCCGCTTCTCCGGCGGCTCGAGCAGATCGCGCAGCGTCGGCACCGAGCCGTTGTGGAGATAGGGAGCGCGCGCCCAGATGCCGTCGAGCGCCTGGCAGGCGTAGCCGTCGCTCTTGCGCCAGTGCGTGAAGCGCCAGGGGAAGCCCGCGTAAAGGGTGGCCTGGTTCACCGTCAGGTCGTAGGTGTAGTTGTGGAAGCGGTAGGGATCGGTGCCGATCTCCGCCATCGGGATGGTGGTGCCGATCCTGGCGCTGCCGAAGTCGTGGCACGAGGAGCACTGCTGCTTGTAGATCGGCGCGCCCTGCGCCGCGAGCGCCTGGTTGATCCCGTAGGGGTACTTGGGCGGCGGGAACTCCCGCAGCCATTTGTCGACGCGGTCGAGCGAATCGTAGTCGAGCGAGGTGGGAGTGGCGCCGGTGCCCAGCGCCGCGCCCAGGTTGCGCTCGTCGACCGAGTTGTTGTTGCCGTCCCAGTGCAGGTAGAGGCCCTCGCGCGGCGCCTGGTTCCAGATCTGCGGAAAGTCGGCGGGGCCGATGAGCTCGTCCACCGGCACCTTGTGCATCGGGTAGTTGAGCTGCAGCGCCTTGTAGGGATTGAAGGTGTCGACGCGCCCCAGCCCCCACGGCGGCACCTGCGGGTTGAGCATCAAGGCGCTCAGGCGGTCGCGGGCCTGCAGCAGGCCGAGGCGCGTCTGATTGATCAGCACGGCGCGGTACATGAAGCGGTCTATGAGGTCGAAGTCGGCCCCCAGCGACTCCATCACCGGAATCATCTGGTCGGGGGTGAAGCGCTGGTCGAGGGCGCAGGCGAAGAGGAACCGGAAGTAGCCCTGAATGTCGAACTGGTGCGCCGGCATGCCGATGAGGATGCGCGGCTTGCTCTGCGGCGTGTCGCGCACCGTGCCGGTGTGGCAGAAGGCGCAGTTGAGGCCGACACCGTCGAAGCCGAGCAGGCGCCGCCGCGAGAAACCGATGGGCAGGTCCTTGCCGTCCTCGTAGATGAACCCCAGCGACTGGTACCCCTTGCCCGGCAGGTACTCGGGGAACATCACCGGCAGCGCCCTGAACACCCAGTACGGCGGCGAGAAGCCCTCGCTGCCCAGCGAGCCGTACTTGTAGTGCTCGGCGATGTCGTCGTAGACCACCGGCGAGTTGCGGCCGAAGCGCACGCCGAAATAGACCAGGATGAGGACGAGCACGATGACGACGATGAGCCACTTCCGCCGGCGCCTCTTCTCCGGGGCGGGCGTTTCCGTGGGGGTGCTCTCAGCCATGGGCGGTACCTCCTCTACACGGGTCGGCTGCTCAGAAGTTCAGGCCGCCGCCTTCTTGGCGTCGGCCAGGATCACGTCGCTCGCCTTCTCGGCGAGCATGTAGATGGCCAGGACGATGAACAGACCGGGAATGCGCGGGAAGACCGAGGCGTCGACCACCCGCAGGCCCTGCGTGCCGCGGACGCGGAAGTTGCTGTCGAGAACCGCCATGGGATCGCCGTCCGCGCCGATCTTGCAGGTGCAGGAGGCGTGGTGCCCCCAGGCCTCGTTGCGCACGAACTCCTCGAGGTCCTTGTGCGAATGTTTGTCTTTGCCCGGCGTCTCCTCCTTCTCGATGCGGTGGCCGTAACCCTTGGTGATGCCGAAGATGAACTTGAGGGCGTGCACCACAGCGTCGAGGTCCTTCTTCCCTCCTTCGCATCGCTCGTCGAAGTAGTGGAAATCGATCTCCGGCACGTCGCGCGGATCCGCCGAGCGGATCTGCACCGTGCCGCAGTTGTTGTGGGTGCTCCCCTTGAGCACGGCCCAGGTGAAGTAGCGGCGCGCCTCCTGGATGCGCTTCGAGTAGTCCGGGTAGTAGCCGCGGAAGTCGGTCACCAGGCCGAAGACGTAGAGGTCGGGATCGGCAAGGTCGGCCCGCGAGCGCTTGATGAACGACATCACGGCGCCGTTGGTGGTGTAGACGCCCTCACCCGTCGCGAGCCACTGCTGGAGCTGCGGATCCGGCTCCTCGCCCTTCTCCGGCGGCTTCAGGGTGGCGTCCTTGAAGGAGGAGAACGGCCTGTCCATGCGCAGCACGACGGAGGACTCGTAACGGTCCTGGAGGTTGGCTCCCACCCCGGGCAGGTCCACCCGCACCGGGATGCCGTGGCGCCGCAGGAGATCGGCCGGGCCGATGCCGGAGAGCTGCAGGAGCTGCGGCGTATTGAAGGCGCCGCCGGCAAGGATCACCTCGCGGCTGGCCTTCACCTGCCGCAAGGTGCCCTTCGCCTCGGGCTGATATTGGGCGTCGGCCCGGTAGAGGTGGGCGCCTTCGAGGTACTCCACGCCGATGGCGCGCTGGCCGTCGTCGAACAGCACGCGCGTGGCGAGGGCTCCCAGGCGGATGGTGAGGTTGTCACTGAATTTGGGGTCGTTCTTCACCGCGAGGAGCCGCTCGCGGCTGCCCGTCCGGTGCCCCGCGTCGCGCGACAGGGGGGTCATGCGGAAACCCTCCGAGCGGCGCACGACCGACCACCAACTGCTGGGGTCGAACCAGGTGATGACGGAGAAGAAGACCTGCTTGAGGGCCTGCCAGAGATCCTGCAGCAGGCCGGTGCCCGAGCGGAAGGTGAAGAGGTTCTTGAGGATCGACCAGCGGACGAGCCAGAGCAGGCCCTGGTCTTCGAGCAGCAGCTTGATCGCCGCCGTCTCGCTGGCCAGCCAGCCGCCGAAGAAGCCATGCCGGCTGGGATTCCAGCCCAGGTATCGGAAGAGGAAGCGCAGGATGCCGCGGTAGCGGCACTCCTCCAGGCGCACGTAGTAGGGGCGCATGGCTTTGGCACGCCACGACTCGTCGCCGGTCAGCTCGGCGATGTGGTCCCAGTCGCTGTTGTGGGGGTAGATGAGGATCATGGCGTTGTGCGCCGTGCAACCGCCGAGCGTGCCGGCGCGCGGGTAGTAGATGCCGCCCTCCTCAGCGTCCTTCCCCGGCGGCACGTACTTCCAGTCCTTCTTCTGCTGCTCGTCGTCGGCGTAGTGGCGCACGAAGAAGCGCCAGGACATGCCCGGCTCTTCCGAGGCGTTGGGATGGAACGCCGGCACCTGGTAATTGAGGGTCTCCTGCGACCCGCCGGCTTCCAGCACCAACACCTTGTGGCCGGCGAGGGCGAGGTTGGCCGCCAGCGGCCCGCCCCCCGCCCCCGAGCCCACGACGATGTACTCGTACTCCTCGTCCAAGCGTTACCTCCCTACAGCGTCTTGAGGAATTCGATGAGCGCCGCCTTGTCCTGCGGTGACAGCTCGGCGCCGAACTCGTGGCCGCGGTCCACGATGAAGTCCGGGCAGGCGCTGATCTTCAGGAGATCCGGCACCACCTGGACCAGCCGCGCCGTGGCCTCGGCGTCGCTCTTGCCCTGCGCCTCCTTGAGGCCCTTGACGACCTTCTTCAGCGAGCGCAGCATCGTCCACAGGCCCACCTGCGGATCGTTCCCGCCGGCGTTGATGTTGCCGATCAGACCGACGGGCGTGCCCTTGGGGATCGGCCCTACCCGGATCTCGCCGTCGTCGACGAGCCCCAGCAGGTGGGCCCCCGCGCTCTCCAGGAACGGTAGCGCCGAGGTCTCCACCGTGAGGTCCGTCTTCCAGGCGGTGCGGTGGACGTATTTCCCGCGCCCGCCGGGGTTCAGCAGCTTCTGGATGCCGTCGTAGAAGCCGTCCATGCGGCCTTTCACCGACGGATCGCCGGTGAAGATGCCGATCTCCTGGTTGTGCAGGTAGGGGGCCGTGGCCCACACCGAGACCAGCGACGGCACCCGCTGGTAGCCGCGGCCGCCGGCCGGCGCCTCCCAACTGGTGGTCTTCTTCCCCACCGGGTCGTAGAGCTCCACGGTGCCCACCGACGGCAGGTCCTTGTAGCTCTGCGAGGCGAAGTTGTCCCACACGTGACCCTCGATGGCGTTGCTCGCCATCGAGCTGCAGATCTCGGTCTTGAGCAGCGTCACCGGGATGCGGGCGTCGTTCGACAGGTAGTTGCCCTGGAGGAAGCTCGGATCGCGGACGATCTGCGTCATCTGCGCCTTGTACTCCGGCGTTTCGGTCCAATTCCAGTATGCCTCCCAGCACTCCTTGTAGCCCTTGCCGATGCAGCCTTTCTCGCCCAGCTTCGGCACGCCGCCGGCCGGCTGCGGCTGCGGCGGCATCTTGCTCGAGTGGCAGCGCGCGCAGGTCTCGGCGAACACCACCTTGCCGCGGTCGAGCGTCGCCGCGTCGGCCGTCAGGTAGGCCGCGCCTTCCGGCAGCGCCGGATCCGTCAGGCGCATGGGGCGGCCGGCGCGGATGAGGTACCTGGCCATGTTCAAGGCGCGGTCCTGGGTGGAGTTCCAGTAGGTCGAGTACTTCTGCGCCGCCGCGACGGTGATCGGCGACTGCTTGCCGAGCCCGACGATGGGATTGATGTGGCGGATCCACTCCTGATGGTACTCGCCGATGTTGATGTAGACGCGCGTCAGCGCGGCGTCGATGCCCACCGAGTCCGCGCCGTCCCACAGGATGTGCGGCACGCCGAAGGTGTAGTCGGTGTCCTTGTGAGTCTTCACCTCGGGCAGCAGGAGAGCGCCGCCGGCCGAGGTCTCGATCGCCAGCTTCTCGCCGTTGGCCGCGCGGTCCTCGAGGTTGAAGATGGCGTTGAGCCCGCGCGGATTGACCAGGTTGTCGGCGGGGACGAAGGAGGTGTCCACCGAGCCCGGCCGCTGCGCGTCGAGCAGGTGCCAGACGAAGTTGTCGGGCCTGACGTTGGCGCCGAAGATGCGCCCGAACCAGAAGTACTGCGCGCCGATGGTGCCCGAGAGGTTGGCGAGCTGCGGGTTCTCGGGATCGGCCGGCGGCTTGGTCGGCAGCGGGCTGACGTGGCAGAAGGAGCACGCCATGGCCACCCGGTACGGCCGCACCAGCTTGCGGTCGCTGAAGAACTTGGGATCGGTGTAGAAGGCGTCCGTCTGCATCGCCTCCTGCCACCGCTTCTTCGCCTTGTCGTCGAAGTTGGGATTGTCGAAGATGCGCAGCCCGAGCACGCCGGACTGCCGGCCGTAGATCTTCTCGTCGAGGCCGTCCTTCGGTCCCGTCTGGCGGTCCAGGCAGAGGCCGTTCTCGTCCGGCGCCGTGGGCTTGACGAAGCCGGGCTCGTTGTTCAGCCCCAGAAAGCAGAAGCGGGTGTCGCGGCTGTAATAGCGGTAGGGAGCCTTGCCGCCCGCCGGATACATGGTCTGCGCGCAGACGCCCTCGTAGTCCGGGTAGCTCATGCTCTTGCGGCTGACCCCGGCCGTCTCGGCGTAGACGCTGTCGCCGACGTCGGCGGTACCGGGAGGGGTGGCGTAGCCGCCGCCTTTGCCGTAGGCGCCGCGGCCGTAGCCCTCCTCCGTCGAGCCGGCCTGCAGCTTCGCCTCGTACGCCTGCGCCCGCTGCTCCTGCTCCGGCGAGCAGGGATAGGAGGAGAGCGTCTTCAGCAGGTCGAAGGTGCCGAAGCTGTTGTTGGCCAGATAGTCCCAGAAGGCCTCGTCGCCGCCGGCCCACGCCATCCAGGTATTGCGGCCGAGGATCTCCTCCTGGGTGAACTGGCCGCCGCCGTCCATGCCGCGGAAGGCGTCCACCTCGTTCGGCGGCTGGGCGAAGTGCTCCTTGGTGAGGCCGGCCGCGTAAGCCTCGTCCTCCGCCGGCCGGTTGTGCCACCAGCGCCAGATCAGCCAGACCACCAACAGCACGACCACGGCAATGAGGATCTTCTTCGTCTTGCTCGACATCACTTGGCTCCTTCCCGTCAGAAGGTCTTCATGAATTCGATCAAGGCCCGCTTGTCTTCGTCGCTCGGAATGCGCGCCACGATGCTCTCGTGTCCCTTGTTCTCCACGAAATCGGGCGCCGCGTTGAGGTCGAGCAGGAGCTGGCGGAGCTGCGCGCGGAGGAGCTCGTTGCCGAGGACCTCGCGGAGGATGCGCTGCTTGCGCGCCGCCGACTTGCCGCCGTCGCCGCGGAGCGCCTTGGCGAGGCCGGACGGCAGCTTCTGCGCCAGCCGGTGGAGCGGCAGGTTGCCCAGCACTTTGATCGGGTAGTGCGGCGGCAGCGGCACCAGCACCCCGTCCGGCAGCGGCAGCCAGGTGACGCCGTTGCCGGTGCGCTTGACGTAGGGGCCCACCTTGCCTTGCGGATCGGTGCGCCGCTCGGGCCACAGGAGCTGCTCGGCGGCGTCGGTGAAGGCGCGCACGCGGCCGGCGACGCTGGGATCCTGCAGCGGCCGGCCGAGCGAGTTGTTGTGGAAGAACGGCGCCGTGGCCCACAGGGAGGCCAGCGAGGCGGTGCGGTAGTAGCCGCGCCCGTCCGCCGGCGGGCAGAAGTCGCGGCTCTTCCCCGCCTTGAACGGATCCGGCAGGGTGAGCTTGCCCAACGGCGGCAGGTTCTTGTAGGTGAGCGACGAGAAGTCCTGCCAGACGTGGCCCTGGAGCGCGTTGGTGGCCATGCTGCGGGTGAGGTTCACCCCCACCGCCGTCGCCGGATAGCGCCGCTCGTCCGAGAGCAGGTTGCCCTCCAGGAAGTCCGGCTGCAGCACGAGCTCGCGCATGCGCTCCTGCGCCGCCGCGAGGTCGCTCTCGTCGGGGGCCTCGCCGCCCGCCGGCCGCTTGCTCGAGTGGCAGGCGGCGCAATGGTCGGCGAAGACGAGCTTGCCCCGCCGCAGCACGGCGGCATCGGCGGTCACGTGAGCCGCGCCGCCCGGCGCGCGGGCGAGCTTGTACGGCGCCGAGGCGGCGAAGAACGCCGCCACGTCCGGGACGCGCAGCTCCGTCTGGTTCCACCAGTAGGTGCCGTCGTAGCCGGGCGTGCGCATGGCCCGCTCGACGCGGAACGGCTGCTGCGGCCGCGGCTCGCCGCCGAGCAGCAGGTAGGCGTCGTGCTGGTTGAGCCAGTAGTTGCCGAGCATGCCGATGTTGACGAAGACGCGCAGCGTGGCGAGCGGCAGGCCCACGGAGTCGGCGCCGTCCTTGAGGATGTGCGGCACCGGCTGGCGGCGGCCGTTCGGCATCTCCTCCGCCGCCGCTTCGGCGAGGCGGCTGCGCACCTGGAACAGAGCGTTGATGGCGCCGGGATTGTCCAGATCGTCGGTGGCGATGCGCGAGGTGTCGCTGGTGCCGGGCGGCTGCGCGTTCAGGTACTCGGTGTAGAAGGCGTCCTTGCCGAAGTCCAGCATCCAGGCGAAGAGCGGCCCCTCCTGGAAATAGACGTTGCCGAGCAGGCCGGCGACGTTCTCCCAGCCCGGCCGCGCCGGGTCCGCCGGCGGGTTCTCGGGATTGAAGGTGATGTGGCAGAAGCCGCAGGAGAGGCCGACGAGATAGGGCGGCTGGTAGCAGTCGCCGTTGCTCTGGCGCGCCGTTGCCGCCGGATCGTGACCCTGGCGCGCGCCGGGATTGCAGCCGGCCGGCATCCGCCAGGGATCGGCGGCGTTCCAGCTCCCGGGCCGGTAGTCGGGATTGTCGAACAGCCGCATGCCGAGGATGCCCGACGGCCGGCCCAGCCAGCGCTCCGTCTGCGGCGACTCGCGGCGGCCGGCGAAGCGGTCGAGGCACAGGCCGTGCTCGTCCACGCGGCAGCGGCCTTCGGCGTCGCGCTCCGGCGGCAGGGCGTCGGGATCGTTGACGAGGCCGAACTTCGCGAACCGCTCGCCGCGGTCCAGCAGGTTGTTGTCGAGGATGCGGAGCAGCTCCAGCTTGCCGCGGCTGCGCTGGGCGAGATCGCGCCAGGTGAACTGGTTGCCGGCGGTCCAGTGGAACCAGGCGTCCCAGCCCAGCCGCTGCTCGTCGGTGAAATCGGGGAACTGCAGCAGGTAGGGATGGCTGCGCAGCTCGGCGAGGCGCAGGGGCTTGAAGTCCGCGTAAGCCCCCTGGTCCCGCTGCCACTGCGCGCGGGCCGTGGCGTCCGCGGCCTCGGCGGCCCGCCTCAGGCTGGCGAGGTACTCCACGTCCGCGTCGAGGCCGGGCTCCGGCGCGACGACGGACGCCGTCGCCTCGCAGCCGGCGCGGCAGCCGGCGAGCAGTCCCGCCGCCAGCGAGAGCCCCGTCGCCATGGTCGTCATGGCCCTCACGGCGCGCCTCAAGCGCCCCGCAACTCCAGCGCCGGCGCCGCGTCCAAGGCGGTGTATCCGGGCGAGGACCCTCCCTTCGCAGGCTCGTTCCTGGCGCAGCAGGAGTAGCACCAGACACCGAGCAAGATCACGACCACCAGCAGCACCAGGAGGGCTCTCCGGCGATGCCGCATCAGGTATTTGTCCACCGGACTCTCGCGGACCTCGTCGACGAGAGTCCCTTCGCCGGTCTTCGTGTGCGTTTCGCTCATCGGCCGTTCTCCTCAGGTTCTCCTCAGGTTCTCCCTCAAAAGGGCGCTCACCCCGGGAAAGGCGCCGGATGGTAGACCGTCATCACCTCGTCGATCATCGCGTCGCGGCTCGGGTAGCGCCGCTCGTCGTAGCAGCCGAGCGGGTTGGCGATGGCGTTGACCAGGCAGCGGTTGCAGAACGAGCACGGCCGCTCCGGCAGATCGCGGCCGGAGGCCAGGATGTGCGGCAGGTCGTTGTTGGCGATCAGCGGCCGGGCGATGGAGACGCCATCGACGTGGCCCTCCTGGATGGCTTTGCGGATCAGCGATCCCCGCTGGAAGCCGCCGGTGTTGATCACCGGGACCTTGACCTTGTCCTTGATGGCCTTGCAGAACTGCAGGCTGACGCCCTCCACCGGGTAGTCCTTCTTCGTCCGGTTCCACAGCCAGAGGAAGATGGGCCGCAGGATCTTGTAGTGGAACAGCGTGTAGTTGGGGAAGAAGCCGCGCACGCCGCTCGACGACATGCCGCCGTACCACCAGTTCAGCTCGTCCGGCGGGAAGGCGCCCGGCGGCACCAGCGGATGCGGGAACGTGCTGCCCGCCGAGATGTGCAGGCCGTCGGCGCCGTCCTCCTCCGCCCACTGGCAGATCTGGATGTACTCCTCGGGCGTGTTGCCCTTGCCCTCCCAGGGATAGAGGGCGTTGCCGAGGTCGATGGCGTTCATCTTCACCTGCAGGTGGAAGTCGTCGCCTACCTCCTTGCGGATGGCTTTCATCACCTCGTGGAGGAAGCGGTAGCGGTTGCGCAGCGAGCCGCCGTAGTCGTCCTCGCGGTCGTTGATGCCGGAGCTCAGGAACTGGGTGAAGAGATAGCCGTGGGAGGCGTGGAGCTCGACGCCGTCGCAGCCGGCCTCGCGCGCCCGCCGGGCGCCCTGGGCGAAGTAGTAGACGAGGTTCTGGATCTCGTCCACCGTCGCCGCCTCGCAGAGCAGGCCGTGGAAGGTGTCGTTGCTGCTCGTCGACGAGAGGCCCTTGTTCATCAGGTTCTCGACGCCGCCCACGTCCCGCTGCCGGCCCGAGTGGCTGAGCTGCATGATGAACTTGCAGTCGTACTCGTGCACCTTGTCGACGACCTTGCGCCAGAAGGGGATCTTGTCGTCGGCGTCGATCATCGCGTAGTTGGGAAGGATGCGGCCGCGGCGGTGGACGGGCACGAAGGAGGAGATGATGGCCCCGATGCCGCCGCGGGCGAACTTCTCCTCCCAGTTGATGCGCGCCTGGTTGCCGGAACCGTCGTAGTTGTCCCAACGCCCGGAGATGCTCGAGCGGAAGAGACGGTTCTTGACCGTCAAGTGCCGAAACTGGAGAGGCTGGAAGATGGGATCGTTGTCCATGCCTGGCAACCTCCTTCGAGTAGAGGTGAAGCGGGGCCTAAGACCCTCAGGCGTGGACGACCGCGCCACAAGGCCGTGACATCGGACTCAGTGGCTGTCAAGAGAGCCGACCAGGACCCGGTTTTGACCTCGGTTTTCAGCGCCCATTCTACGAGGCGGCCCACAGAAGTCAAGAGAGTGGTGAGGGGGACCAGGGGGACTAAAAAAGGCAGCCGGGAACCCTGTCTCCTTTCGCCCCGCCCGAGCACCGGTTTTATTGAGGGTATTCGTATTCTGCTTTTCCTGCTTCTCTGATGTAGAGCGATTTCCTTGCCGCCGGTCGGCCCTGACCTCCGTTGCGCCCGGCGCCAGGAGTAAGACGTAGTGTCTCAACTCAGGTCCGTGGCGAGGGCGCGAGCGGCGGAGGCCACGAGGAGAGGAGCTTGGAGATGCGTAGATCCGGTATCGTTCTCGCCCTGTGTACCCTGTTGGCGGTGGCGGCCCTGCCCGCCGTCGCCGGCCCCATCGACCGCGTGCCCGCGGGGTTGGACTACTGGCAGACCCTGAGCTTCGGCGCCACGGCCTACAGCTTCGCCAAAGAGCCGCTGCCGGCCGGCTTCTTCTGCGCCGGCTCCCCCGCCTTCAAGGGTGAGGTCCTCTTCGAGGGTGTGCCGCTGCGCACCGAGCCGGCGGGCATCCTGGGGACCACTGACACCGTCATCGAGCGCCTCGACGACGCCGTGTTCAACGCCCGCGGCGAGGCCACCTCGCGGCTGCGCGCCCGCGCCCTCAACCTGCGCGCCACCGAGCCTGTCAAGACGGCCTGCGGCAGCTTCAAGGTGACGGCGGGCCTGACCGAGGATCAGCCCGTCACCAGCATCACCTTCCACCGCCAGCACAAGTTCGGCGGCACCTTCAACGCCGACCTGCGCCTGCGGGTGCGCATCGACTTCACCAACCTGCAGACCGGCAAGGTCTCCTCGCTGGTGCGCGACGTCTTCCTGCCGACCGTCGGCGACGCGCCCTTCGCCTGCGGCAAGGCCGCCACCCAGTACTGCGTCAAGCCGGTGGATCCCGCCTCCGCCGCGGCGGTGACGCTGGTCTCCGACGGCAGGCCTCTGATGACCGAGAGGCCGGGTCAGATTGACAAGGCTGCGGCCACTTGCGTGACCGGCTGCGAGTGCAACCCCAGGACCGGCCAATGCATGACCACGTACTGCTGGCACGACCCATGCGCTACGGCCCCCTACGACTGCGAGCTTCACTTCACCAGCTCGCCCTGCGATCTCGGCTACCGGCAGTTCTGCGATTCCGAGACGGCCCAGGCGAACTTCCTGGAGCAGCTCCGCGTGCTGCACGAGCAGGGCATCGTCAACGAGAAGCCGGAGGTGATCCTCAAGAGCCAGACGAGGACCGCCCGCCAGATCGAGAAGGACCAGGCGGCCAAGGACCAGGCTCCGAAGCAGTAACCCGCCCGTTCACCCCCTGCCCGGACCGCCGGTGCTGGCTCACCGGCGGGTCCCGCACCCCCTCTCTGAAACCCAAGCTCCGCCGGGACTTCCCACAAGTCAATGACTTGGCGATAATGGATATGGAAGCAGATCAGGAGATGAGCACGCTCTACGGTATCAACCAGTGGGCGCTCGTCGCAGCGATGCTGATGACATTCTTCGCTGCCACAGAGGTCGGCTTCCGGCTTGGACGTCGACAGCAAGCAAGTGCTGACGACGCCTCAAGAGCCCACGTTGGTGCGCTGCAGGGAGCCCTCCTCGGGCTGCTCGCATTGCTGCTCGGCTTCACCTTCGCGATGGCGGTATCGCGCTTCGACACGCGTAAGGAGCTCGTTCTCGCGGAGGCGAACGCTATTGGCACGACCTATCTGCGCGCGCGGCTTCTGCCGGCGCCGCACCGGCAGGAATTGGTGGGGCTGCTGCGCGCCTATGTCGACGCGCGACTCGCCTTCTACGACGCGGGCATCGACCGCGTCCGCCTCAACGCGGCGAACGCCACGGCCGCGCGCCTGCAGGAGCGGCTATGGCGGGTGGCGGTCACTCTGGCGGAACAAGACCCACGCTCTGTGCCGACGGGGTTGTTCGTCCAGTCGCTGAATGACGTGATCGACCTGCACGAGAAGCGTGTGCGGGCGCTGGAAAACCATGTGCCGGACATCGTGCTCTATCTCGTGTTCGGAGTGGGTGTCGTGGCGCTTGCCTTCATCGGGCACGGATGTGGCCTCGGTGGACAACGGCGTTTCGTGTCGACGGCGCTGGTCGCAGTGCTGGTCACGTTCGTGCTTGCGGTTATCATCGACCTTGATCGGCCACGCCGTGGCCTCATCAAGGTCAGCCAGGGCAGCATGCTAAGGCTGAAAGAAACCCTGGAGCAGGTCACGCCATAGCCCCATGCGCCGTGCCCCTCCGCTTCTCTGGAACCCCGAGTCCAGGGCTGAGCGGCGGGACCTCGACCGCACCACCGAGATCCCGCCGACCTGAATCCATCCTCAGAACTCGACGCAGTGGCCGCAGGTCGCGCCTTGCTGCTTGTAGCAGACATAGCCGGGACCGAACCACTCTTCGCACTGGGCGTCGTTCGAGCACCATCCCGTCAGACAGACGTAGTTGGGCTTGGGTGTGAAGAGGTCGCCGTCCGGAAGCTCGGTCTTGCCGGGGTCTTTCGACGGCTCGGCCGGGCTGGCCGCGGGCGGCGCGGCTTGCACGGAGGCCGGAGGCGTGATCGCCGGCGCGTCGGACGCGCGCAGCGGTAGGGAAAGCGCGACCACCGCCGCCAGGAGGATGAGGAGGGTCCAAGCTGCGTTCTTCTTCATCGCGAAACTCCTCTCGAGCGGACCAGCCGGCCAATCCACTTTGGCCCAGCCTTTCCGCTCCGGAGAGATTCTCAACGATTCAGAGAATTATGTCTATGCAAGGTTCAGCCGGTAGCCGACGTAACCCTGGAGCCGGCTCGACTTCTCGACGACGAAGTTGCAGGTGATGGCCAGACGCGTGCCTCCCCGGCTGGCGGTGACGGAATGGGCCAGCGTGGCCGGGTGGATCACCATGCGGTTCGGACGCGGATAGATCTTGTAGTGGTCGCTGTTCACCAGGGTGCGGCGATCGAAGTCGGCGTCGGGCCGCGGCGCGTGAAGCACGAGCAAGCCCTCGTCCATCTCATAGTACGAGCCCGCCGGATCCTCGCGCTCGTAGTGGTAGGTGGAGGCGTAATAGATGGCCACGAAGTCGGCGTCGCCAAGGTGGTCGTGAACGGGAGTGAAGGACGACCCGACGGTGTAGTTGGCGAACATGTAGGCGTCCACCTCGAGGGAGGCGCTGTCCAGCCCCAGGTCGCGCAGATAGAGCCGCAGCCCGAGATCGAACTTCCCTCGCAGGCGGCAAACCATCTCTCCGCTCTCGGCGAGGAGGTTTTTCTCCGAGCCCGAATCGTTGAGCTCGGGATGCGCCGTGACGAAGTCGAGCAACTGTGCGTTCAGGTCCGGATCGTCGTCAAAGTCCAGGACCTTGACTCGGATCGGAAACAGGTCGAGGTCGGTGACGCGCATACAGTTTTTACCCCACCGGCTTGACCCCGATCACCTCGTAGAGCTTCGCCGGATCGTAGACGGCGCCGTCCTTGACGGTGAGGACGACGCGGCGGATGTCGCTGATGTTCTTCGTCGGGTCTCCGTCCACCAGGATCATATCGGCGAGCTTGCCGGCGGCGAGGGTGCCCAGCTCGTCGTCGCGCTTCATGACGTGCGCGGCTCCGAGGGTGGCGATGCGCAGGGTCTCCGCGGCCGGGATGCCCGCGTCCACGTAGAGCTCCAGCTCGCGGTGGAGGGTGAAGCCGGGCAGGGCATCCGTGCCGGCGACGATGGTCACGCCGGCGTCATGGAGAGCGCGTACCAGGTTCTCCATGGCGCGGTACGAATCGCGGTAGCGCTGCACGAGCTCGGCCTTGGGGTTGAGGCCGCCGCCGAAGACGGCGCGCCGCACGGTGGCCGGGAAGCGGTCCGCCACCATCGCGAGGCTGGGATCGAGCTGGTCCGGCCGGCCGGTGAACATCCCCTCGAAGGCGACGAGCGTGGGATCGGAGACGGTGCCGCGCTCCTTGAGCAGCGCGATGAAGCTCTTCACCCGCTCGGAATTGAGGTCCAGCTCGGAGGCGTGCTCGGCGACCTCGGTGAAGCGGGCCGGCGTGCGGGTGTCGATCGTCGAAGGCAGGAAGTTCAGGAAGAGGAAGTTGACGTGCTGGATCTCGTCGAACCCGGCGCGCACCGCCTGCTCGGCGCTCATGCCGTTGGGGATATGGCCGGAGACGCGCAGGCCGAGCTGATGCGCGCGCTGGACGATGGCGGGCACCAGCTTGGGATCGAGCGAGCTGTAGAGCTTGATCTGCACGTAGCCGAGCTTGGCGTAGTTGTTCACCGCGGCGAGGGCTTCCTCCTCGGTATCCACCAGCACCTTGCTGGGGCCGGCGAAGGGGCCGGGGCCGTCCATGAAGCCGGCCATGAGCACGCGCGGGCCGATGGCGTCGCCGGCGTCCCAACGCTTGCGCAGATCGAGCAACTGGTCGGTGTCGTTGGCGAGGTCGCGCACCGTGGTGACGCCCGCCGCGAGGTGCATGAGCCCCTGGTCTTCCCCGAGGTGCGTGTGCATGTCCCACAGGCCGGGCAGCAGCATCTTGCCCTTGGCGTCCACCACCTCGGCTTCGGACGGCACCTGGACCTCGGCATCCGGCCCGACGGTCTGGACGCGGTTGCCGGAGACGACGACCGTCATGTCCGGCCGCACGGTCTTGGTCTCGGGATCGAACAGCCGCGCGTGGCGGATGGCGAGCCAGCCGACAGGACGGTGGGCGAGCTTCGCGGCCAGCTCCTTCTGGCGCGCCGCCACGGCCGCGTCCTGGACCTTGGTGAGCTCGGGCACGGCGGCATCCCAACCCTCGGGGAAGAGAGCCACCCAGCCGCCGACCGTAGCGAAGAGGTTGCGATCGCCGTCGAGCCAGACGTAGTTGGGCGTGAAGCCTAGACCGCTGATCGAGTAGAGATCGACGGCGCGTGCGTTGCCGCCGGCGTCCTTCACCTGCAGCGACGACACCTTGTCGATGCGCGCCTCGCCGGCCGGCAACACCTGCAGACGTCCGCCGGGAGAAGCGAGGAGCGCCTTCGCCAGCAGCTCCGTCTCCTGCGGCGGACCGTTCAGGCTGAGATAGAAGGCAGGCGCCTTGACTTCCCGGTCCTCCTTCTCCGAGCCGTTCTTCCACACCGCTCGGCCCGCTTTCCACTCGAAGCGCTCGTCGACGGGGCTCTTCCAGTAGTCGTGCCCCGTGGTTTCCTCGAAGACGGGGAGCCCCTGCGAGTCGAGCCGCATGCGGGTCGTCGTCTTCGGCCCGCGCCCGCGGTCGTTGAACTCGAAGGTATAGACCCGCTCGCCGTTGGCCTCGACGCGCGACACCGCTTCGCCCGCCTTGTTGCCGGAGAACAGGAAGGTATACCGCACCTCCTGCGGAGCGGGCGGCTCAGCGGCGGCGAGAGGCAGGGCGGCGAGGAGGACGAGGCAGAGGGTGCAGAGTCTGGACATGGTTTCTCCCGGACGGAAAGAGGGTCCGGGAGATTATACGGGTGGAGAGGGTGGGGGTTCCTGGGAGCGCCGGCGTCCCGTCGGCCTCTTGGTCCATGAAGAAATGCAAAGCCGGCGAGGACGCCGGCGCTCCCAGGAAGGTTACTTTCCAATCCGCAACCGGTCCAGCGGGATCTCCCCGCGCTTTGTCACCGGCACGTTGACGGCGCCCAGGATGGGCACGTTGAAGCTGAAGTCCGCGTCGAGGGCGTAGTCGGGCCGCGTGCGGTTCTCGAAGCTGCGGATGATGCGGTAGACGTCCTCATAGCGGATGGTCACCGGCAGCTCGACGAGGCTGCGGTCGTTGGCCGCGATGCGCACCTGCTGATCGCGCCGGCCGTCGAGGAGCGGCTGGCCGTTGAGGCGCAGCCGGTAGCCGATGGCGTCGAGCACCAGACCGACGGCGTTGGGATTGTCGACCCGGAACTGGAAGAGCAGGTCGGCGCTGGTGAGGGTGGTGCCGAGGACCTTGACGTCCGTCACGTCCACCTGCGGCCGGACCATATTGGCGAGGTCGCCATAGCCCGCGCAGGAAGCGAGAAACAACACCGCGATCAGGCTGGCGCTAAAGAGAAAGAAAATCTTCCGTGGCTGTTCATTCATGGTGGCTCCTTCTGGGCCGCTGCCTGCTGGCCCGCGATCCTAAGGAGGGGCAAGATCCGTGCCGCACCTCCTGAGGCTGCTTGCGGGGTCTGCCCGCGAAGGCCTCACCCCCCTGTCCCCCTCTCCCTGACGGGCGAGGGGGGACGATGCACAGCCGGTGTTGCCAATAGGAGGCCACCTTTTTTCGGCAAGGCTCTTTCGAAGGCGTCCCCCCTCGCCCGTCAGGGAGAGGGGGACAGGGGGTGAGGCTTCGAAGGGCAGATCCGTCCCGTCAAGAGGACGCTGAGGACGCCGCAGCCCCTACACGTGCGCTTCGCGCATCCGGCTCGCGGCGTGGGCCGGCACCTCGGCCTCGGCGAGACGGGCGAGGGCCAGCGCGCCGAGCGACAGGCCGAAGTCGCGCAGTGCGACGTCGTAGTAGCCCGGAATCATCAGCAGGTTGATGATGATGGCCCACAACCAGGCCGCCACCAGGTAGCCGCCGAAGCGGGGCTTGAACCAGACCAGGAGACCCGCCACGATCTCGATGACGCCCACGGCCATCATGAAAGTGGTGGCGCTGATGCCCAGCGTCTGCGTGACGAAGGGCGCCAGGTACTGGTTCCAGTCGGTGAGGAAGTGGAAGAACTTGTCCAGGCCCGCGAGGATCGGCGCGATGGTGAAGCCGATGTGAAGGAGCTGGTACGCCTGGTGCGAATGATGATGAAGTGAAGCCTCCGTGGTCGCCATTGTCGACCTCCTTTCCGTTCTGACTCCTGAGAGAGTCGCCAGCCCCGCCGGGGGTTACAAGTTGCCGATTTCGTCGGATTGGCACCGGCGGGCGGAGCCAGACCACCCGATACCTATCTTGTGCAAGAGGCGTGCAAGATCGCGGGAATAGCGCTATCTACCAGTCAACACGCAGCTTGAGCCGCACGTCGCGCCGCCGGTCGCGGTAGAGGAGGAAACCTTCCCGCCTGCCGTGTAGGTAGAGGTCGCGCAGGATCTCGACGTCCCGCCGGCAATACTGCTCCACGAGATCGAGCCGTCCCTGGCGCACCCACTCCAGAGACTGCAGGCCGTCGGCCGACTTCGGCGTGCCGAGGGTCTCCAGAGCGAGATGGCCCATGCCGATCCGGAAGCCGATGCGGGAGTGGACGTCCTCGAGCAGATCCAGCGTCGGCAGCAGGCGGCTGTAATCCTCTCCCGTGTAGCCGGAGAGGACCTGGTAATCGAACCGCCGGCTGTTGTAACCGATCACCAGGCTGGCGGCCTTGAGGGTCTCGACGAGAGCCTGCACTTGGGGCTCGGAGAACACCTCGAAGCGTCCCTCCTCCAGATGACAGACGACGCCGATAGCAACGCCCATACGATGGACCTGCCGCCAGCCGCCCACGTCGGCCGCCGAGCGGAGGGTTTCGAGGTCGAAGAGGATGGTATGGGCCGGGCGAGCCTCTTCGCGTGGCCGTTCACGGCGGAAGAAGAAGGAGAGGGCGCGCTGGAAGAGGGAGGGTTGGGTAGGGATGGTCGTCATGCCCTCCGAAGCCCTCACTCCCCCGGCCCCTCTCTCCCAAAAGGAGAGAGGGGAGAAAGACGAAGAACCGTACGCTTCTTCTTTTTCCCCCTCTCCCGGTGA
>JBIOVX010000152.1:0-15433 GCA_044868005.1 Thermoanaerobaculia bacterium
CCCCCCGCCCCTACGTACTCAAGAACCACAACTCGTTGGCGCGGGCCTGCCTCCCGAGGGTCGCGCGTTCGCCGCCGCCACCAGCGACGGCCGCGTGATCCTGAAGAGCATGGGATTCACCGTCTCCTTCGACGCGCAGACGCGGGTGGTGACGCCGGACAATACGCCGCCGGTCGTCTTCGAGCTCGATCCGCAGCGCGGTCCGCTGGGGGCCTTCGCTGCGCAGCTCGGCGAGGACGGCGGCGCCACCGCGGCGGCCGTGCTCGCCGGCGGCCGCCTCGCCGTGGCGCGGCGCGCCGTGGAGACGAACGAGATCACCGGCGAGACCGCCGAGTCTCTCTCGCGGGCCGAAGTGGACGCTCCGGGCCGCGTCACGGCGCTGGTGATCGATCCCGATCAGCGCAATCTCTACGGCGGCACGGCGGGGGGCGAGCTCCTCTGGTGGCCGCTGCAGGACGGCCAGCCGGGAGAGCTGCGCCAGGCTGTAGCCGGCGCCCGGATCACAGCCATGAATTTGCTGATCGGCGGCCGCTCGCTCGTCGTCGGCCAGGAGAACGGCGCGCTCTCCGTGTGGTTCGCCGTCGAGCAGGTCGACGAGAGCAAGCGGCTGCAGCGCATCCGCGACTTCCCGCGCCTGCCGGGCGCCGTCTCCCGCATCGCTCCGTCGCAGCGCGACAAGGGCTTCGTGGCCCTTGGCGGTGGCCGCATGGGGCTCTACTACTCGACCTCCGCGCGGACGCTGTGGACCGGCGCGTCGCCGGTGGCGAATGGCACGGCGCTCTTCTACGCGCCGAAGGCGGACGGTGCCTTCGTCGGCGGCGCCGGCCAGGTGGCCGAGCTCGCCATTCACAACCCTCATCCCGAGGTGACCCCCAAAGCCCTCTTCGGCAAGATCTGGTACGAGGGCGCCGGCAAGCCCGAGTACACGTGGCAGTCGACCGGCGGCACCGACGATTTCGAGCCCAAGCTGTCGCTGACGCCGCTGCTCGCCGGCACGCTCAAAGGCACCTTCTACTCGCTGCTGTTGGCCATCCCGCTCGGCGTGCTGGGAGCGATGTACACCTCGCAGTTCATGCATCCGACCTACAAGCGCTACCTGAAGCCGATGATCGAGATCATGGCCTCGCTGCCGAGCGTGGTGCTCGGCTTCCTCGCCGGCCTGTGGCTGGCGCCGCGCGTCGAGGAGGCGGTGCCGGCGCTGGCGCTGATGCTCGTCGTCCTGCCGCTGCTCGTCCTGCTCGCCGGCTGGCTGTGGACGCGGCTGCCGCGGGCCTTCCGCGGCCGTTTCCCGGTGGGCACGGAGGCGATCCTCTTCGTCTTCGTGCTGGCGGCGGGGATCGCCCTCTGCTTCCGGCTGTCGCCGCCGTTCGAGCGCCTCGCCTTCAGCGGCGATTTCCAGGCCTGGCTGCTGCGGACGACGGGTCTCGGCTACGACCAGCGCAACGCCGTGGTGGTGGGGCTCGCCATGGGCTTCGCCGTCATCCCCATCATCTTCGCCATCGCCGAGGACGCCTTCTCCAACGTGCCGTCGAACCTGGTGGCCGGCTCGCTGGCGCTCGGCGCGGACCGCTGGCAGACGGTGACCCGCGTGGTGCTCCCCACGGCGTCCCCCGGCATTTTCTCGGCGATCATGATCGGCTTCGGCCGCGCCGTGGGCGAGACGATGATCGTGCTGATGGCCACCGGCAACACGCCCATCATGTCGTGGAACCCGTTCAACGGCTTCCGCACGCTGTCGGCCAACATCGCGGTGGAGATCCCCGAGGCGCCGCATGGAGGCACGCTGTATCGCACGCTGTTCCTCGCCGGCCTGCTGCTGTTCGTCATCACCTTCCTCGTCAACACCGTGGCCGAGCTGGTGCGCCAGCGGCTGCGCGAACGGTATTCCCATCTCTGATGGCCGCCGCCTCCCTGTTCGGCGATCACCGGCGGCGCTCGGCGGCGATGGGCCAGGCCTTCACCTGGCTCTGCGGCGGCGCGCTCGCCTTCAACCTCCTGCTGGTCATCGCCATCATGATCCTGATGGCCGTCAACGGTCTCTCCTACTTCTGGCAGCGGGACCTGGTGCTCCTCGAGCTGAAGGACGGCCGCAAGCTCCTCGGCGAGATCTGGGAGGTGGAGAAGGCGCCGGCCTCGCCCGGCCAGGTCGCTCTCGACCGCATGCGGATCAAGGTAGGAAACCGCGACGTGGGCGGCCTCGATTTCGCCTGGCTGGACGCCAAGGACGTCGCCAGGCGCTCGCGTCCGCAGAGCGCCGTGCTGCTGGAGCGCCTCGAATGGGGAAACTTCTACGGCACGTTCGACGAGCTGCGGCGCGGCGGCCAGGTGATCGCGCGCGGCGCCGCGGCCGTGGCCAAGGTCTTCGGTCCGTTGCACGAGAAGAAGGTGAAGGAGCGCGAGCGGATCGAGGATCTGGAGAAGGGCGAGATCGGCGACGTCAACTACGAGATCGAGCGGCTGCGGCTCGCCGAGCGGAAGCTCGACTTCGAGAAGCTCTCGCCCGTGGAGCGGCGGCGGCGCAAGGCGGAGATCGGGGGCGAGCTCGGTGAGCGGCAGGCGAAATACGACGAGCTGGCCGCCCGTCTGGCGAAAATGCGAGAGGCATTTCAGGCCGAGACCCTGGTCATGCGCACGGCCGCCGGCGAGACCAAGGAGATGCCGTTGGGCACCGTGGTGCGCGCCCTGGAGCCCAACGCCCTCTCCGGGCTGGCGAAGACGCGCCTCTACTTTTCGCGGGGCTGGGAGTTCGTCAGCGCCGATCCGCGCGAGTCGAATACCGAAGGCGGCATCTTCCCCGCCATCTTCGGCACCGTGATGATGGTCTTCCTCATGTCCTTCGCGGTGGCGCCGCTCGGCGTGCTGGCGGCCCTCTACCTGCGCGAGTATGCCAAGCAGGGACTGCTCGTGCGCATCGTGCGCATCGCCGTCAACAACCTGGCGGGCGTGCCGTCGATCGTCTTCGGCATGTTCGGCCTGGCGTTCTTCGTCTACCTGATCGGCGGCTCGCTCGACCGCATCTTCTATCCCGAGAGTCTGCCGGCCCCGACCTTCGGCACCGGCGGCATCCTGTGGGCGGCGCTGACGCTGGCGCTGCTCACCGTGCCGGTGGTGATCGTGGCGGCGGAGGAGGGGCTGGCGGCCGTGCCGCGCATCGTGCGCGAGGGCTCGCTGGCGCTCGGCGCGACGAAATTCGAGACCATCCGGCGCGTGGTGGTGCCGGCGGCGGCCCCCGGCATCCTGACCGGCATGATCCTCGCCATGGCGCGCGCCGCCGGCGAGGTGGCGCCGCTGATGATCGTGGGCATGGTGAAGCTCGCTCCCGCGCTGCCCGTGGACGGCCAGCCACCGTTCGTCCACTTCGAGCGCAAGTTCATGCACCTGGGCTTCCACATCTTTGATGTAGGCTTCCAGAGTCCCAACGTCGAGGCCACCACGCCGCTGGTCTTCGCCACCGCGCTGCTGCTGATCCTGGTGGTGACGGTGATGAACCTCGTGGCCATCGCGCTGCGCAACCACCTGCGCCGCAAGTACGCCGGGAGCGCTGTTTAAATGGACAAACCCGATCCGGCGCTCGATCCGGGCATCGAGAGCCCCATCCTGCACATCGACGACCTATCGCTCTGGTACGGCGAGAAGCAGGCGCTGAACGACATCTCCATGAAGATCCCGGAGAAGCAGATCACCGCTTTCATCGGCCCTTCCGGCTGCGGCAAGTCGACGCTGCTGCGCTGCATCAACCGGCTGAACGATCTCATCGACGGCGTGCGCGTCGACGGCGACATCCTCTTCGAGGGCGCCAGCATCTACGACCCCAAGCTCGACATCAACGCCCTGCGCAAACGGATCGGCATGGTGTTCCAGAAGTCGAACCCGTTCCCCAAGTCGATCTACGAGAACGTCGCCTACGGCCCGCGCATCCAGGGGATCAACCGCAAGCGCGAGCTCGACGAGATCGTCGAGCGCAGCCTGCGCGGCGCCGCGCTGTGGGACGAGGTGAAGGACCGCCTCGACGACAGCGCGCTCGGCCTCTCCGGCGGCCAGCAGCAGCGCCTCTGCATCGCCCGCGCCATCGCCGTGGAGCCGGAGGTGATCCTGCTCGACGAGCCCTGCTCCGCTCTCGATCCCATCGCCACGGCGCGCATCGAGGAGCTGATGCAGGACCTGAAGACCCAGTACACGCAGATCATCGTCACCCACAACATGCAGCAGGCCTCGCGCGTGTCGGACTACACGGCTTTTCTCTATCTCGGCGAGCTGATCGAGTACGGGCCGACGGAGCGGATCTTCATCAAGCCCATCAAGCAGAAGACCGAGGACTACATCACGGGGCGGTTCGGGTAGCCTGCTTGGCGTAGAATCACCTTCCGCAGGTATCGAAAGGAGACAGACATGAAGAAAGTCCCGGTCGTCCTAGCCCTGGTCCTTCTCTGCGCCCTCTGCGCCGCGTCCGCTTTCGGAGATTGCAGTACCCTCACGAACGTCACCGAGGTCGTGCCGTTGCTCCACGTGGGGGAGACCGTGCACTTCGACTTCGAGTTCATCGGCGGGACGGAGCCGTATCACTTCGCGCTCGTCTCCGGCGAGCTGCCGCCGGGCGTCAATCTCACCGGCTCCGGCGGTCTGCGCGGCAAAGTGAAGGGGGCCGGCACCGGCAGTTTCGACGCCTTCATCCAGGTGACCGACGCCGCCGGCTGCACGCTCACCGTCGCCTACAACATCCAGGTGGAATGACGGCCGCCGGTGTCGAAAAGGGTCAAGGAGCCGTGTCAGCGGGAGAGGCGGCGCGGAGGCAGCGCTGCAGCAGGCGGGCGTCTCCGATGCGCTCGGCCCAGGCGGCGAACGCGGGCGTGGGGCCGCGCCACTGCAGCTCGGCGACGTCGCGGAACAGGGGCGCGTCGGTCCTCAGCGTCGCCAGGTCCTTGAAGCGCAGCGCCAGCTCGCGGTTCTCCCCCAACACCTCGGGAGGGAAGCTCTCGAGGCTGCCGTAGCGGTTGAGCAGCCGTGCCGCCGTGCTGCGGCCGATCCCGGAGATGCCCGGATAGCCGTCCGCCGAGTCGCCGACGAGGGCGAGGAAGTCGGGGATCAGGACGGGGTCCACCCCGAACTTCTCGCGCACGTCCGCCGCCGTGAGGATCTTCTTCCCCCGGCGGTCGACCTGCACCACCCGCTCGCCGCGGACGCACTGCGCCAGGTCCTTGTCGGGTGTCCAGATAGAGATCTTCTCGACGCTGTCGTCGCCGGCGGCGAGGTGGGCGGCGGAGGCGAGCGCGTCATCGGCCTCCAGCTCGATCATCGGCCAGACGGCGACGCCCATGGCGGCGAGGGCCTCTTCCAGCGGGTGGAACTGCGCGAGGAGCACGCGCTCGACGCCGGCCGACGTCTTGTAGCCGGGCCAGAGGCGGTTGCGGAACGACTCGATGACGTGGTCGGTCGCCACGCCGAGATGCGTCGCTCCCGTCTCGATCATTTCCAACACCGTGTGCAGCACGCCGGCCACGGCCCCGAAGGGCTTGTCCTTGCCCTTGTTGAACCGGCGTTGGCCGTAGAAATGGCGGAACAGCTCGTAGGTGCCGTCGAGGAGATGAACGATCATCGAGAGGAATCTTACGGGAAAGGACGGGTTTCGTGACGTAGACCATGAAGGCGCGTGAAACGGCTTGCCGCGCATGGCACGCGGCGCCAGCCGCCAGACGCGCCGGGTTGGTGCGTGTAGTATCTTCTTCATGGACACACGCTTCTTTCTGTTCTTCTTCACGCTCTTCTCCCTCGTCTCCGCCGCCCGCGCGGCGATCCCCGACCCGCCGCACGAGGACATCCACTTCTTGGCCGAGCACATACCGGAGGCCGCTCAAGACGCCCGGTATCTCGCCCTGCCGTGGCTTGCCGGCCGCCTGGAGCCCGGACGCTGGCAGGAAACCTTCCAGGCGGGCTACGCCCGCGCCGACGCGGACTTCCTGACGATCGGCGGTCCCATGGTGGCCTTCAACGCCGGCTACGGCCTCTCGGCGGACTGGGGTTTTTCGGTGCTGGGTTTTTACGATGACATGAAGGTCTCGGGGGACACCGGCCGCCAGGTGCTGCGGCCGTCCTTCCTGCACGGCGTCCCCCTCGATCTGCCGGAGAACGCCGAGTTCTCGCACCCGCGCGGCGATTATCTCCACTGGGGTCTTGGCGGCGCGGTGATCCGGGAGCTATCACCCACCGGCGCCGAACGGCGATGGACGTTCACCGGCGGCCTTCTCTACGACCATCTGGAGATCAAGCGTTTCGAGCTCGACTATCGCATCCTCTCCGGCGCCAGCGCCGGGGCCGTGGGAACGCTGGATCACAGCAGCTCGGCCGACTACGCCACTCCCTTCGCCGGGTTGCAGTACACGCGGCCCTTGGGCTCGCGGTTCTCTCTCGCGCCGCGGATCGTCGGCGGAGCGCCGCTGCCGCCGGGAGATTTCGATGCGCGGCTCACCGGTCCCGGATTCGATCTCAGCACCGCCCGCGGAGATGGGACGCCGGGCAAGATCGGCGACGCCTTTCTCGGCGTGAGCGCCGGGCTGATCCATCTCCGCTCAGGTCTGGAGATCGATCTCGGCGGCTCGCTGTTCTATCCGTTGTTCGAGAAGGTCAGCCATCCGGGCGTCGACCGGGCCTACTTGGTGCAGATCGCCTGGCACCGTTGAGAGCAGCGATAACACGGCGCGACCTGGCTCTGTCGTCGTCGAGTCCGGTTATCCTGCGCCAACCGGCGATCCGGCGCCAATCCCGCGGATTAGCTCCTCCAATCGCAGCCGGTCCAGCTTCTCGAGCGGCAGGTTGGTGAACAGCTCGATACGGCGGGCGAGGACGCGGCCCGCTTCCTTGAACAGGGCGTAGTGCTCATCCTCGGGTCCTGAAAAGTCGGCTGGATCCGGCACGCCCCAATGGGCCACGATCGGCTGGCCGGGCCAGTAGGGGCAGCTCTCGCGGGCGTTGTCGCAGACGGTGATCACGAAGTCGAACTGGACGTCGCGGTACTCCTCCCACGACTTGCTGCGGGCGCCGCTCGCGTCGATCTTGTAGATCTCCCTCAGCAGGCGCAGCGCCAGGGGATGGACCTCGCCGCGCGGGTTCGACCCGGCGCTGAACGCTTCGAAGCGGCGCCGGTCCGTCTTGCGCAGCAGGGCCTCGGCGATGATGCTGCGCGCCGAGTTGCCGGTGCAGAGGAAGAGCACCTTGTACCGTTTTTCCTCCACCACAGGATCTTTCCTCAGGACATCGCGCCGCCGGCCGCCAGACCCGCCGAGTGGCGGATGTCGCGCCCCTCGACGTAATAGATGACGTCCTCGGCGATGTTCGTGGCATGGTCGGCGATGCGTTCCATGTTGCGCGAGATGAGCAGCAGGTGGAGGGCGCGGCTCACCGTCTTCGGGTCCTCGATCATGTAGGTGAGCAGCTCGCGGAAGAGTTGCTTGTAGAGGCCGTCCACGGCGTCGTCCGACTCGCAGACCTCGGTGGCCAGGCGGGCGTCGCGGCGCACGAAGGCGTCGAGGCTCTTGCGCACCATGGCCTGGACGAGCTCGGAGAGGTGCGGCAGGTCGATGTAAGGCTTGAGCTGCGGCTGCTCGCTCAACTGCAGGACCGACTGGGCGATGTTCACCGCCGAGTCGCCGATGCGCTCGAGATCGCTGTTGATCTTCATCACGGCGACGAGAAAGCGGAGGTCGACCGCCGTCGGCTGCTTGGTGCCGAGGATGAGGTGGCAGGCCTCGTCGATCTCGATCTCGAGATGGTCCACGTCGCGGTCGCCTTCGATCACTTCGTTGGCGAGTTGATTGTTGCGATCGAGCAGGGCCTTGGTCGCCTTGGCGACCATACCCTCCACCATGCCCCCCATCCTCAGCAGGGCCTGGCGCACCCGGTCGAGATCCTGGTCCAATCGTCGTTCCATTTTCGACAGTCCTCTCCCCCGCGGGATTTTACTCCCTGGACGCATGGTTCGGCTGTGACAGGTTGCCGGCGCCTCTGTGACGGCGCCGCGGCATAGCTTGTCGGTGGGTTTCTAAGGCACGGATACGCTCGCGGCGTCTCCGATGACTCCTCGTTCCTGCCGTTGCTTGATCGCGGTGCCCACCAGCAGCCACTGCAGGATGGTGATCACCACGCCGATCTGATCGGAGGTGCTCTGGGGTCCGCCGAAGCGGAGGAGAACGAGCTGCAGAGGCAGCAGGGCCAGTAGGCCGAACGTCAGGATCTTGTTGGTCCTGGTCCACGGCGGAGCCTCGCGCCGCCCGGCTGAGCGCAGATCGCGCACCACCCAGAAGACGGCGAGCGCGGCGAAGCCGCCGAAGAGAAGGATGCCCACCGGTGCCAGGGAGACATTGACGCCCATCGTGTCGCCCTGGAAGCGGAAGTCCTCCGGCCGGGTGATCGACAGCCAGGTGGCGCCGGCGCCGATCGGAACCAGCCAGAGAAGGAGCAGGACGTGGAACGGCATTCGCGCCCCGCGCCAGCCGAGCCAGCGGATGGCGAGAGCCAGCGCGACGCCGAGGGCCGGAAACCAGAGGTCGCCATGCAGGCCGTGGCCTCCGAAGCCGAAGAATCCCCACTCGTAGCTGTCGCCGTCCATGAAGCTGCGCACCAATGGCAGCCAGAGGGGCAGGGTCGTCAGCGCCGTCCAGGCCAGCAGCGCTCGCAGCAGGAAATCAGGCTTCCAAGTCATCTCGATTCCTCCGTTGTTGACCCTACGCGCGAGGTACGGCCAGTGTTTCGGCTGGGCTCAGGCCCGGATCGGCAATCGCACGCGGAACGTCGAGCCGCGGCCGGGGTGGCTCTCGACTTCCACCTGGCCGCCGTGGGCCTGGGCGACGTGCTTGACGATGGCGAGGCCCAGCCCCGTGCCGCCCTCTTCGCGGGCGCGTCCTTTGTCCACGCGGTAGAAGCGCTCGAAGATCCGCGGCATGGAGTCCGGAGGAATGCCGATCCCGGTATCGCTGACCTCGAGCAGCGCCTCGCCGTCAGACTTTGCCAAGCGGATCACCACCTTGCCCTCGGGCCGGTTGTACTTGATGGCGTTGTCGAGCAGGTTCACCAGCAGGCGCTCCAGGCCCTCGGCGTCGCCGAGCAGCGGCGGCACCGGCGATTGCTGGACCTCGATCTCCACCCGCTTCTCCCGTGCGGCGGCGGCGAGCAGCTCGACGGCGCGGCGCAGCAGCGCGTGCAGATCCACCGGCTCGAGCTCCAGCGAGGAGGCGACGCCTTCGAGCCGCGAGAGGGTGAGCAGATCGTCGAGCAGCTCCTGCAGGCGCCGGCACTGGTCGAGGATGCGCTCGGTGAAGCGGCGGGCGGTCGCCGGCTCGTCCAGGGCGCCGTCGCGCAGCGTCTCGGCAAAGCCGCGGATGGCGGCGAGGGGCGTCTTGAGCTCGTGCGAGACGTTGGCCACGAAGTCCCGCCGCATGTCGGCCACGCGGGTGAGCTCGGTGGTGTCCCGCACCGCCACCACGGCGCCGCCGGAGAGCGCGGCGCTCGCCAGCAGCAGGGTCCGCCGCTCGGGCGACGCCAGCTCGACCGGCGCGCTCTGCGGCTCGCCCATCCTGAGGGTGTCCTCGACGAGCCGGGCCACCCCCGGATGGCGGATGATCTCCAGGACGCGCCGGCCGGTGAAGTCGCCGTCGAGGCCGAACAGGCGATAGAAGGCGGGATTGATCATTAACGCGCGCGCGCCGGCGTCCACCACCAGCACGCCTTCCGACATGCCGGCGAGGATCTCCTGCAGCCGATCGCGCTCCTTGCTCACCGCCGCGAACTGCTCTTCGGCCGTGGCGGCGAGCCGGTTGAGCGCCAGGGCCAGGGCCGCCAGCTCGTCCTCGTCCTCCGGAACCGGGACGCGGGCGGCGCGGCCGGCCGCGAGGGCCTGCGCGCCCGCGATCAGCCGCGACAGCGGCTCGAACAGCCGCCGGTCGAGCCACAGCGAGGTGAAGAGGATGGCGATCCCGGCGGCCAGCGCCGCAACCGCCATGGCGGCCGCCAGCCGGCCGCGCAAGGCGCTCAACTGCTCGAGCGGCTCGGCGAGACGCAGGATGAGCGGCCTGCCTTCGGGACCGCTCAGCGTGCGGGCGACGTAGACGTAGGTATGGCCCGTGGTGGCGCTCCGGCGCACGTCCATGCCGCGGCCCTGCGCGAGAGCCGCTTGCACCTCGGGCCGGTGGAGGTGGTTCTCCATGGCGGCGATGCTCGCGCGCTCGACCGAGCTGTCCGCGAAGACCACGCCGTCGGGGCGGATGAGCGTCACCCGGATGCCGCTGTCCGCCGCCAGTTGGCGCACCCAGGCCTGCGCATCGAGCTGCGGGCGGGCCAGCCGCTCGCGGGCGATGGGAGCCAGCAGGTCGAGCATGTCGAAGAGCTGGACGGAGGCGGTGCGCTCCAGGAGGCGGGGCAACAGCGAGGCGAGCAGGACGGTGGCCGTCACCACGGCGGCCAGCGCGGGCCACAGCGGAGCGAGCCGCAGCTTGGGAGGAAGGCCGAGGAGGCGCACCGCGGCTCAGGGCCTCAGCCGGTAGCCAACCCCGATCACCGTTTCGATGCGGTCGGCCTCGGGTCCGAGCTTGCGGCGCAGGCGGCGGATGTGGGTGTCCACGGTGCGGCTGTCGATGTCCTCGGCGTAGCCCCACACGTCGGAGAGGAGCTGGCCGCGCGTCTGCACCCTTCCGGCCCGCTCCATGAGCAGGCGGAGCAGCCGGAACTCCGTCGCCGTGAGCGGCGTCTCCTTGCCGCGCACCCGCAGTTGGTGGCCGGAGACGTCGAGCTGGATGCTCCCGATCTCCAGCCGCTCGCTGGCGCTCTCCTCGTGCTGCAACCGGCGCAGCACCGCCTTGACCCGCAGCACGACCTCGCGCGGGCTGAACGGCTTGCTGATGTAGTCGTCCGCTCCCAGCTCCAGGCCGACGATGCGGTCCACTTCCTCGCCGCGGGCGGTGAGCATGACGATGGGCAGCCGCGAGGTGGCGGTATCGCGCTTGAGCATCCGGGTCAGCTCGAGCCCGTCGATGCCGGGCAGCATGAGATCGAGCAGGATCAGATCGGGCGATTCGCGGCGGATGGCTTCGAGGCCGCTGTCGCCCCGGCGCGAGGTCTCCACCAGGAAGCCTTCCTTCTCGAGGTTGTACTGGAGGACCTCGGCGATATCGGGCTCGTCCTCGATAAGCAGAATGCGCTCACGTGCCATGTAGGGAAGAGGCTACCATGGAGTCTTCCACAGAGAGTGCGGAAAACCCTGTGGAAAAAGCCTCGGAAAGCGGCGCGGAAGGCCGATTTTCCGGGCTTTTCCGCTCTTTGACCAAATAGGTGTGCAATCGTTGTAAGTGGCTGTAAACATTATACTTTTGCCTTAGTTGTGCCTCCGGGGACCAAGCCGCGCCGCGGCGGCCCGAAGAGTTTTCCGCAGAAACCCATGTGAAGGCCCGGTGAGAGTTCTGTTAACTCCCTGTGACGCAAATATTTAACCCGTATTGGCGTGCCGGACAAGTAAAATCTGCACGCCTCTAGGCCTCCGCCGCTTCCAGACCCTGGCGCAGGCGGAGGGGACCGCCGAAGACCTTTTCGAAGAAGCGGCCGTGCTCGCGGGCGGCCTCCAGCTCCAGGTCCACGGCATAGCGCGACAGCACCTCCAGGGTGATCGTGCGGCCGCGGATGGCGCAGTAGATCTCCTCCACCCGCGAGGCGTGGGTGTAGTCGAGAGCGTCGGCCACGCGCAGCAGCGCGGTGAGCTTGCGGATGGTCCGTTGCTGCCAGGGCCGGAGAGCGACCAGCGTCGGGTGGCTCGCCTTGGGGGTGGCGCCCCGGTGGTAGCGGGCGACGTGAGCGACGATCTCGATCTCGCGCTGGTCGAAGGCATCGAGCACGGCGTTGACGATGAGGTAGTAGGCGTGCTTGTGGTGGCCGCGATAATGGATGGAGTAGCCGATGTCGTGGAGCAGGGCGGCATACTCCAGCCACTCCCGTTCGCGGGCGCCGAGGCCGTGACGGGAGGCCGTGAGGTCGAACAGGCGCACGGCCAGGCGCGCCGTCTGCAGGTTGTGCCGGTAGACGCTCTCCGCCCGTTCGGCGAGCTGGAGCACCTGCCGGCGCCGCAGATCCTGAGGCTCGGCCGCGGCGGGAATGGGCTGGCCGAGGGCGGCGAGCACCAAGCCCTCGCGCAGGGCGCGGTCCGAGACCTGGAACCGGTCCACGCCGGCGTGGGCCACCAGCTCCTGGAGCAGGAGCGCGCCGGCGAGCAGGCTCTCCGAGCGCGGCGCACCCACCGGCGGCAGGCCGGCGATCTGCCGCCGCCGGAGCGAGCGCAGCCGCTCGACGAGCTGGGCGAGGTCCTTCGTTCGCACCTCGCGCAGCACTCCGGAGAGCTCCTTCCAGGGGCGGCCGGCGAAGTGGTCGACGAGATCGGCGCAGCACACCGCCGTGCCGGAGGTGGCCACCAGCCGCTCCACCGGGCCGCGCGGCACGGCCTCGCCGAGGCGCTTCTGGAGGCGCCGGCGCAGCCGCTCGACGGAGGCGGCGCTCGGCGGGTCTCCCTTGAGGTCCGCCGCCCCGCGCAGCGAGCCGAGCTGCAGGCTCACCACCTGCTCGAGCTCGCCGGCCCTCGTCGCGATCCACTCCGTGCTGCCGCCGCCGATGTCGACGATGGCGGCGGCCTCCGGACCGAGGTCCACCACCTCCCGCACGGCGCGGTAGATGAACCGTCCCTCCTCGACGCCGGTGAGGAGCTGCACGCCGAGGCCGCTCAAGGCCTTGACGCGGGCCAGGAAGTCGGCGCCGTTGGCCGCCTCGCGCACGGCGCTGGTGGCGACGGCCACCACGCGCTCGGCTCCCTTGAGGCGGGCGATGGTGGTCATCTTGGCGATCGCCTCGAGACCGTCGCGCATGGCCGCCTCCGAGAGCGCGCCCTCGCCGAGGCCGGTCTTGCCCAGGCGCACCATCTCGCGCTCGCGGCCGAGCACCCGGTAACCGCCGTTGGGCGCGGTCTCGGCCACCAGCATGTGAATCGAGTTCGAGCCGATGTCGATCGCCGCCAGCCGCTCGCGGGACGGAGCGGCGGCGCGGATCCGCTTGCCGCCGGCGGGAAAGGTGAGGGGCTGGACGACCACGGCCGGCGGCTTCACACGGTGGATTGTAGAGCCAGCGGCGCCGAATCCGCCGGCTGGGCGCGGACGAAGCCGTAACGGAGGCATAACCGCGATTTGTCACACGGCGGCCATACCGAGTTCCCGTCCTCGTATGTCAGAATTTCTGTCCGTTTTCTTCGACGCCGCAGCCCTGTCCGCGCCGGAGGTAGAGATCGCCGTGTCCGAGCCCAACCGTATCGAAACCCTTGAAAGACCCGTCAGCGAGAGCGCTCCCCTGCTCAACTGGGAGCTCTCCTGGCTGGAGTTCAACGCCCGCGTCCTGCACGAGGCGGAAGACGCGGAGAACCCGCTGCTCGAGCGGCTGAAGTTCGTCGCCATCTTCGACTCCAACCTCGACGAGTTCTTCATGAAGCGAGTGGGCGGCCTCAAGCAGCAGCTCGCCAGCAACGTGCGCGAGATCGGTCCGGACGGCGGTCCGACGCCGCGGCAGCAACTGGCGGACATCAACGCCGCGGTGCGCCCCCTGGTGACGCGCCAGCGGCGGCTCCTGGAGGGTGAGATCCTGCCGGCGCTCCGCCAGCACGGGCTGGAGATCTGCACCTGGGAGGAGCTCCGCGCCGGCGAGCGCCGCTACCTCTGCGAGGAGTTCCAGCGCCGGATCTTCCCGGTTTTGACGCCGCTCGCCGTCGATCCGGCGCATCCCTTCCCCTTCATCTCCAACGTCAGCCTGTCGCTGGCCGTGGGGCTCACGGCTCCCGGCGACCGCGAGCCGCGCTTCGCCCGCGTCAAGGCTCCGCACATCCTGCCGCGCTGGATTCCGCTGCCGAAGACGCTGCGCTTCGTGCCCCTGGAGGAGGTCATCGCCCACAACCTCGACCAGCTCTTTCCGGGCATGGAGGTCGTCGCCGCCTGTCCCTTCCGAGTCACCCGCAACGCCGACGTGCAGCGCAACGAGGAGACGGCCGAGGACCTGCTGGAGCAGATCCAGGAGGAGCTGCGGGAGCGGCGCTTCGCCACTATCGTGCGGCTGGAGGTCTCCAAGGGAATGCCCCGCTGGATGATCGAGCTGCTGGCGGGCGAGCTGGAGGTCGCCGAGCAGGAGGTCTTCGAGGTCGACGGGCCGCTCGCCCTGAAGGACCTGATGGCGCTCGCCGTCACGCTGCCGCTGCCTTCCCTGAAGTACCGCTCCTGGGCGCCGGTCTCCCATCCGCGCTTCTACCTGGAGGCGGACGAGGGCGCGGAGGTCTTCGAAGCCATCGCGGCCGGCGACATCCTGGTGCACCACCCTTATGACTCCTTCGCCACCAGCGTGCAGCGCTTCATCGAGGTGGCGGCGGACGATCCGGCGGTGCTCGCCATCAAGCAGACGCTCTACCGCACCTCGGCCGATTCGCCGAACATGCAGGCGCTCATCCGGGCGGCGGAGAACCGCACGCAGATCGCGGTGACGGTGGAGATCAAGGCGCGCTTCGACGAGGCGGCCAACATCGAGTGGGCCGAGGCGCTGGAGAACGTCGGGGCCCACGTCTGCTACGGCATGGTGGGCCTGAAGACGCACGCCAAGATCGCGCTCGTCGTCCGCCAGGAGAAGGACGCCCTGCGCCGCTACGTCCACATCGCCACCGGCAACTACAACCCGGAGACGGCGAAGCTCTATACCGACCTCGGCCTCTTCACCTGCGACGAGGACCTCGCCCATGACGTCTCCCAGCTCTTCAACATGCTCACTGGCTGCGTCTACCAGCCGCGGTTCAGGAAGCTGCTGGTGGCGCCCACCACCATGCGCCCGCGCTTCCTGGAGATGATCGCCCGCGAGGTCGAGCACCAGAAGGCGGGCCGCGGCGGGCACATCGTCGCCAAGATGAACGCCCTGGACGACCGCCAGATCATCGACGCGCTCTACGAGGCGTCGGCCGCGGGAGTGGAGATCGACCTCATCGTGCGCGGCATCTGCCGCCTGCGGCCGGGGCTGCCGGGCCGCAGCGAGACCATCCGGGTGATCAGCATCGTCGGGCGCTTTCTGGAGCACGCCCGCATCTTCCGCTTCGCCAACGGCGGCGCGCCCGAGTACTACATCGGCTCGGCCGACTGGATGGCGCGCAACCTCGACGCCCGCGTCGAGGCCGCGGTGCCGATCGAGGCTCCGCGGCTCCAGGAGGAGGTGCAGGCCATCCTCGACCTCCAGCTCGCCGACAACGTGAAAGCCTGGGACATGCAGGCCGACGGCTCCTACGTGCAGCGGCGGCCCGCCCCCGGTGAGGAGCCGCGCTCCAGCCAGGACCTCCTCATGCAGCGGGCGATGGAGCGGCTGGCGCGATAGAGCGACTCCAATGTAGGGGCGGGCC
>JBIOVX010000153.1:0-33116 GCA_044868005.1 Thermoanaerobaculia bacterium
CTGAAGAAGGCCACGGTCGCTCATCTCCGCAAGCTCTCCAAGTCACCCCAACGAATCAAGAACTACTTCCAGCACCAACCCGTGCGCTACGCCGCATGAGTTTCAACATTTCTTGGCCGGATCAATAATGAGGGAGATTATGGTACCACTTGGTACTCATGTTTCCATTTATGCGCCGAGAACCCGGCACCGACGTGTTCACCGTCGTGCTGCAATCCACCGTGGGACTGCTCATGTTGCGATGGCGTTTACTGTCCTTGCTATTAGAGGAACCGCTACTACAGGTGCCAGCTAAAGAGCCGGGAGGGCAGCACCTCGTGGGCCTGTCCCAACTCCTTGGACAGGCGAACTGCGTGAGGGCCTTTCTTGACCGCAGGGTGCATCCCTAACTGCCGCCATCGTACGCCGCAAAGGGATTGGGGCACTTGCCATCCACGATGAGTTGGCGAATGAAGTTGTTCCGTTCCTCCTTCGGCAGCGCCTCCGAAGTGAACCTCGCGCCGAAGGCTTCGCTCCCCCGCTGCACAATACAGTCACAGGTCTCATTCAGCGGCGCGAGTATCGGCTGGAACAGCTCTGCGTAGGCTTCGGGAGGCACGTCGAGCTTCTTCGCCGGTTTCCCGGCCTTCTCCCGGGCGCGGTCGATGTTGGGCGCGAGCAGGCCCACCGAGCACGCCTGCCGGGCCAAAACCTTGCCAAAGCTTGTATTCTCAGCCGCCAGAGCACTAACCAGGGTCACCATCTCTGCGCCGCTCCTGCTCCACTCCTGCTCCGGATTCTCTCCATAGGACCGGGCCAGCTCAGGAAGACGCTCCGGGCTGAGGCGTTCCTTGAGAAATCCAGGGAGATCCGACTCGAGTGCCTTCCACGCTTGCTCATCGTACTTGAGAATCAGCGCTGCAAGATCGGCGGCGGTGCCCGCGGGGACGCTCTTGACGACGAGAGCGGTCACCGACTCCTTGAACGCACCGACCTCCAGGAGACGGTCCACCAGGAGCGTTTCTGCGCTCTGTTCGGCTGCAACGACCCTGCAGGGAAACAGGGAAACGGCACAAAGCACCACCGGTATTATTCTCAGCCTCACCACGTCGAGCTCCTTCTGGATCGATTGTTTCTGAAGCGCTGCTGGCCAAGCGGAGCCATTCTATCGAGAGACCGCGGCACCTCGCCAGTCTCCCTCTCACGACAGACCGGATGGACGTTTCAGGTGTTGCCTCGCGGACACACCTTTCCCTAGAGTGGTCCGGTTGAGCAGGTCAACCACGGCTCCCGCTTCGCGGGCCTTCAAGCCGAGGACTAACTCAGGGGGTCTTGGGGGATGGCACCTCGCGGAGCGCGGCGGTAGCCAAAGAAAAGGAAGTCGTTCAAGGTGGACCAAGGTCCAATATCCCCCTTTTCCCCGCCGGGCGTACCCTTGACTGTAAATGTTCACGCGCCGCAACTCGGTCAGCTTCCCGGTCGTTTTCGCGTTGACGTCGATAATGTTGCTGCCGAGCTCCGCATATGGGCAGGCCTCGGAGCTCGAGAGTGACGTCGCGGCCCTCAAGGCCGAAAACGCCGCTGTCAGAGAACAACTTCGCAGGATGGAAGAACAGCAGAAGGCCCTCCTGGAGCTGGTAGATCGCTTGCAGCGACGGCTCGACGGCACCGAGGTGGCGCCAGAGGCAGCCGCTGCCACGGTGCCAGGCACGACGCAGGCAGGCGAGGCTCCAGCGCCATCGACGGCGGCAGCAGAGATCTCGGTGCCTACGCCGCTCAGTGCCCGGATCCTGGATCGTTACGAGGATGGAATCGTCATCGGGCAAACACCCGACGACGCCGCGGTGCCTTTCCTGCTGAGGTTCAACAACAACACCCAAGTCCGCTATCTCAATACAACATCATCCAACGACACTTTCACCGACCATCTGGGCGTTGTCCGCGACGTTCACCTGCGCAATGACATCACGGTGAATCGTTCGATGTTCATCTTGGGCGGTTACATCTTCGACAAGAGACTACGTTACAGCAACACCGTATGGACGTCCGCCGGCGCCGCGTCAATCATCGTAGCCGGGAACATCGGCTGGCAATTCAACAAGGCCCTCACGCTCACCGGCGGCTACACCGGTGTTCCAGGCAGTCGATCACTTGTCAACACGTTCCCATTTTTTACCTCGACCGACAGGAGCATGGCGGACAACTTCTTCCGCCCCGGCTTCACCCAGGGATTCTGGGCGAACGGGGAACCCGTGAAGGGGCTGAGCTACTTGGCATTCGTCGGTAACGGACTCAACACGCTGAATATCTCGGCAAACAAGATCGACACAAATCTACTGTTTTCGGGCAGTGTCTGGTGGGAGCCGCTGGGAGACTACGGTGAACCCGGCAAATCACGCAACATGTACGATGACTACTTCGCCTCCAACACAACGCGCATTCGAATCGGTACTGCGTTTACGAGATCCCGGGAGGACCGCTTTTCAAATCTAGATCAATCGAGCCCAGAGAACACTTCAATTTACAACTCCGACGGCGTGCTGGCCTTCTCGACTGGAGCATTTGCGCCGGGTGTGACCCTCGAACAGGCCACCTACCGCATGTGGGCGATCGACGGTGGCATCAAGCGGAACGGGCTTGCGGTCAACGGGCAATACTTCTTTCGCCGGCTGGACGACTTCGACGCTGACGGGCCGCTTCCGCTCGCATCGACATTCGATCACGGCGGCGAGCTGTCGGCGAGCTATTTCGTTATTCCCCAGGAGCTGATTGTCTATGCCCGTGGCTCCGCTGTCTGGGGAGAGTTTGGCGACTCGTGGGAGTACGCCGGCGGCGTCAAATGGCATTTCCTTCCGACCGAGCGTTTATGGTTGAACGCCGAGGTGATGCGGGTCAACAAAGCTCCTTACAGCGGCGCCTTTACTCCATATTCTGCAGGTATGACCGGCTGGACGCCGATGGTTCAGACGATCGTCGCTTTTTGACGTTGGCACCAGGCAGTAGCCTCGCAGTCACGCTGTTCCCGATCCCTGCCTGAGCCTGGCCTCAAGCTCCTCTTCGATGAGAACCTGGCATCACGTCTGGTGGCTACGCGACCGTGACGCTTCGGCGCTAGCATCGCTCCACCGCGGGTTCGAACCTAGGTCCTTGGTCCAATAGCGCCCCCTGGGCCGACTCCATAGAATGGCCTTCAAGCTTGGAGTCCAGGGCTTGAGGAGGTCTCGATGGCGTCCGACAATGACTGGAGCACACCCAAGGCGATGGCTCTCCCCAAAGAGGGGTATTTCACCCCTCAGCAGGGACGATACGGCCCGACCTATCCACGGACCCCGGCCTGTCACGGGTTCACCATCATCGCCAAGATCAAACACGGAACGGAAGCGGAGATCCGCGACTACGGGACGAGAATCGAGCAGACCATCGCTGCGAATCCGCACGCGCTGGCGCCGCTCCAGCTGCACTACCTGCGCTGGGTGCTGTTCGACATCGGGCCCGACAAGTACTTCATGTATCAGGGCATCTTCGATACCGACTTCGACAAGTACACCGAAGATGCCATCGAGCTCTTCAAGGCGACCGGCGTCAACACGGTCTTTGAAAAGCTCGAAGGCTTCCCGATGGACTGGAAGACGAACGCGCCCGCCTTCATCAAGTTCGTGCGCGAACACCAGTGCCCCAGCTTCCTCGAATACGGGGAATACCCGTACGTCACGGCCGGCGAGATCAAGAAGGCGCTCGCGCTCAAGCAGGCGTTCTCCTCGATGCTCGACTACATGCAGTAGCGACACATGCCGCCGCCTCTGGAGCTCGACGACATTCAGCACTTTCTGCTGACGCGAACGCCTGCGCTCGCTGCCAGATACGAGTTTCTGACGTTCAACGATGGCGCGGCGGGTCGAGCCTGGCTGGCCGGGCTCGTGGACAAAGTCGGCACTGGCCGCTCGGTCGGATCGGCCTCGCCCGACGCCCGCTGGATCACGATCGCGTTCACCTGCAGCGGTCTGCGCACGCTCGGCGTCAGTGACGCCGCGCTGGCGACGTTCCCGGAGGAGTTTCGTCAGGGTATGGCGGCCCGCGCGTCCATTCTCGGGATCGGCGGCAATGACCATGGCCAGTGGCTCGGCAATCTCGCGAGCCCTGCCATGCACGCCATCGTGATTCTCTTCGCGCGCGACGTCGCCGAGCGCGATCGTTGCGAGCGTCAGCATCGCCAGTACCTCACGACACTCCCGGGTGTCCGGGTGCTGTCGGCGCTCGACCTCGAGGCGCTGCCTCCCTTCGACGGCATTGCGCGCGAGCATTTCGGCTACCGCGATCGGCTGTCGCAGCCGGTCGTCGCTGAAACCGGTGAGCAGCCCACGCCTGGCTCCGGACCCGCGGTCAGAGCAGGCGAGTTCTTCCTGGGCTACGAGGATGAAGCTGGCATCGTACCGTCGCTGCCTCAACCGGAGGTGCTGTCGCGAAACGGCAGCTACCTCGCCTACCTGAGAATGGAAGAGCACGTTGCCGCATTTCGCGAGTTCCTCCGGCAACAGGCCGGTGCGCCTGACGAGCAGGAACTGCTGGCAGCCAAGCTGATGGGACGGTGGCGTAGCGGCGCGCCGCTCGTGCTCTGCCCCGACAAGGACGATCCGGTGCTTGGCGGCGATCTGCAGCGAACCAACCACTTTCTCTACAAGGACGCCGACCCGTACGGCTATCGCTGCCCGATCGGCGCCCACATCCGCCGCATGAACCCGCGCGACACGGCCGAGAACATGCAGCGTCGCAAGATGATCCGGCGAGGCGGCACGTACGGTCCGCCCCTGCCGGAGGGCGCGCCGGATGATGGCGTGGAGCGGGGAATTGCCGCGTTCGTCGGCTGCGCCAGCCTGATTCGGCAGTTCGAGTTCGCCATGAACGTCTGGGTCAACGATCCGAAGTTCAAGGACCTCGACAACGAGCGGGATCCGATGATCGGCAGCCACGACGGTACGTTCGACATGACGATTCCCAAACGGCCCATCCGGAAACGCATCAAAGGTCTGCCGGCGTTCACCACCATCCGCGGTGGTGCCTACTTCTTCCTGCCCGGCATCAGAGCGCTGCGGTTTCTGGTCAGCGGCGAATCGAAGCACGTGTCATGAGATCACAGTCGAGCCCGCGCACCTACAACCAGGTTCAGGTCCCGCGTCCGTATACGCCCGGGAAGCGGCGGTTCAGCATCTACTGGACCTGGAGCTATCCGTGGGAGTCGAATCGCGACGTCACGGAGATGGACAATCGTTTCTCCACGATCACCGAAGTGCGCCGCGTCGCCTGGCCCACCTACGAGACGCCCGAGTACTCGGCGCAGATGTTTCTGCAAGGGATTGCCGGTACGCTCGAGCTCTTCCACCTTTCCCTGCTCCGCTTCCAGCGGCTGGTCGGCGAGATGACCGGACATCCGGCGGCCGTCTACCAGCGCGTGGACCAGGCCGGTCAGAAGCTGCCAATCGACGCCGGCATCCTCGACGACACGGACACGCTGATGGTGTTCGGACTCGATCATCTGGTCACTGAACAGGAAGCGGCCAGCGAAGAAATCGAAGCGATGCGCGAGTGGCTCAAGCGCGAGGGCACGTGTCTGATACTCGGCCCGCACCACGACGTCGGCGTGTCGAGCGATCTCGCGGAGCGGGCCATGGAATACGCGCACCACGGGGACCCGCTGGTTCCGCGCCAGCAGCGTTTCGGCCAGTACACGCGCTCGGTGATGAAGGGATTAGATGTGCCGGTTCACAATCAGTACGGGCTGCGCCCGGCGACGGTGCCCGGCACGCGACGGCTCCAGCCGCTCCTCAAGCGCGGCGACCTCGACGCCCGCGGCTGGCTCGAGGGCGTGGAGACCTTCAACTTTCATCCGCATCTCCCCCACTACGCGATCACGGCGAGCGAACCGGGAGCCATCCATCTGCTGGCGCAACAGCCCATCGATCTCTCGAAGCCGCATCCTTTCACGGAGGCCGGACACCGCGAGTTCAACATGTTCCTGTGGATGCCGCCGAAGGGCGAACGGGCCGGGGACATCCTGCTGGCGGATTCGACGATCTTCACGACGCTGTTTGGAGGCGACGAGAGCCTCGAACGCTTCTGGAAAAACATCGCCACGCGGTGATGCGGTGCTCCGGTCTTGCCGCCGCGCTCGTCGTGTGTCTGTGCAGCGTGGGGGTACCGGCACGCGCCGAGGCGCAGAGCCGCGGCGTCTACCCGCTCGGCATGACGGCAACGGGATCGGGCATTACGCCGCCCCCCGGCTTCACGTATGCGAATCAGCTGCTGTTCTACTCGCGCGACGAGTCCAAGGCCAATGACGGGTCGACGCTACCGGTCAGCGGTCAGAACGCCGTCGTCATGGACATGAATTCGTTCGTCTGGGTCAGCGACTGGACGCTCTTCGGCGGTGCCAGGTACTCCATCGTCGTGACACTGCCGGTGGCGAAGAACCAGCTCGTGTCCGACATCCACGGACAGTTGAGCGGTGGCAGCGGGTTAGCGGATTCGTACTATTTGCCGCTCGTGCTCGGCTGGAACGGCGAGCGCACGTCGATCCGTGCCATGGCCGGCGTGCTCGCCCCGACCGGACGCTTCGCGGCCGGGGCGAGCAACAACGTGGGATCCGGCTATTGGACGCCGACGCTGTCGTCGGGCCAGACCGTGCACCTCACGCGCAGCCGGTCACTGACGCTGTCGATGTTCCAACTGTACGAATGGCACACCACGCAACGGGGCACCGGCACCAGACCAGGAGACGCGATCAGCCTCGATTACTCGCTGGTCTGGACATTTGTCTTCCATCAAGGGGCGAGGCGGCTGCAGGTCGGGATCGCCGGGTATCTGCAGCGCCAGACCACGGCCAAGACGGGACCTGAAATCACCGGGGAGCAATCACAGGAACGGTACGCCATCAACGCGCTCGGCGTGGCCTCGAACCTCGCGTTCCCGAAGCAGCGCGTGAGCGTGGGCGTCAAATTCTTCGAAGAGTTCGCCAATCGCGCCTCGTATGAGGGCTCCTCATTTCAGATATCCGGAACGGTCACATTCTGAGGGGCGCCACGCCGCGAGGTAGACACCATGGATCTGAAGCAAACGGCCATCTCGATCGCCATGATGTCGTTCGTCTTCTCGAGCATGATCGGGATGGGCCTCGGGCTCCGCATGAACCAGATCATGGCGCCGCTGCGCAACAGGCGGCTGGTGGCACAGGGACTCCTGGCGAACTTCGTCATGACGCCGCTTGCTGCGCTCGCACTCGCGAAGGTCATGAGGCTGGACGAGTCGCTGGCCATCGGGCTGCTGCTCCTCGGCGCGGCGGGAGGGGCACCGTTCCTGCCCAAGCTCGCAGAGATTGCCAGAGGAAACCTTGCCTTCGCCGTAGGGCTCATGGTGCTGCTCATGGTGATCACGGTCGGCTATCTCCCGATCGTTCTTCCGTGGCTGTTGCCGGGCGTCTCCGTGAACCCCGTACAGATCGCGCGGTCGCTCGTCCTCCTGATGTTGCTGCCGCTCGGCGGCGCGCTGGCGGTGAACGCCAAATGGCCGGATACCGCGGCGAAGGTCAAGCCCGCGCTCGACAAGGCATCGAATCTCAGTCTGATGGTCCTGATCGTGCTACTCACGTTGTTGAACTTCAGGAGCGTCATGGCCGTGTTCGGTACTGGCGGCATCTTCGCCGGCGCGGCGTTCCTCGCGGCGGGATACGCCATGGGCTGGGCCCTGGGCGGCCCAACAGCCGACACGCGGCAGGTCTTGGGCCTCGGAACGGCACAGCGCAACATTGCCGCAGCACTCGTCGTCGCCAACCAGAGCTTCGACGACCCGGACGTCGTCGTCATGGTGGTGGTCGTCGCGATTGTCGGGCTGCTCACCCTCATGCCTCTGGCCCGCGCGCTTGGCCGGCGGGCCGCTGGCCTGAGTAAAACAAGCGACTGAAGTGCCATCCGAGTGACGGCGGGAGTCGCGCTGACCAAGGCCCGCAGCACAGCGCGTGTGGTAACCGGCCGGCGACTGCCCTCTTTACAGACGGCCACATCAACTTTAGTGTAGCTGATCGGAATTACTGCGCCAGCGTTCGACGGTCTATCGATCGGGAGAAGCGCGGATGAGAGTTGAGTACCGAGGAGGGATGTTTCTGCTGGCTCTGCTGGCATTCGCGATCGGAGATTCCCGACTGTTTGCGGCCCAGGCTGCCTGGCAGCCATCGCCCGGCCATACGCAACTGCCGATATGGCCGGGAGCGGCGCCGGATGCGCGGCCAGTCGACGGACCCGAAGTCGCCGGGACGGTGGTGGACTCCGCTGGTTCCAAAAGGCTGGTTGGCGGCAAGCCGTGGGTCTATGTCGACAAAGTCTCGCAACCCACGATGACGGTCTATTCGCCGCAGGGACGCAACACGGGCGCCGCGGTCGTGGTGTTCCCGGGCGGAGGCTACAACGTCCTGGCCATCGACCTCGAGGGCACGGAAGTCTGTGATTGGCTGACGCCGAAAGGGATCACGTGCGTGTTGCTGAAATACCGCGTGCCGTGCGTGAAAGTCGGGCCCTATCGGGATTGTCTGACGGCGTTGCAAGACGCGCAGAGGACGGTGGGGTTGGTGCGATTCAAGGCCGCGCAGTGGCATATCGATCCGCAGAAGATCGGAGTGCTCGGCTTTTCGGCGGGCGGGCATATGGTCGCCGCGATGAGCACCCATTTTGAAAAGCGTCTGTACCCGGCTGTCGATGCCGCCGACAAAGAGAGCTGTCGCCCGGATTTCGCGGTGTCTCTCTATCCGGGACACCTGGCAGTCCCCGAGAAGGACTTCGCGCTGAACCCCGACATCCAGGTCACCAGCCGGACGCCGCCCACGTTCCTGCTTCAGGCTGAGGATGATCCGGTAGACCCTGTAGAGAATTCGCTCGTCTATTACTCGGCGCTGCGGAAGGCTGGCGTTCCCGCGGAGATGCACGTGTATGTGAAGGGCGGGCATGCGTTTGGGCTGCGGCCGACAGAATCGCCCATCACGCGATGGCCGCAGCTCGTGGAGACGTGGCTGGCGGCGATCGGCATGATTTCGAAGTAAATCCTCTCAGGTCGCCTTATACGCGACGGGTTGCTCTTCTCGTCAGGACGGGAGGTCTCACATGGAGGCGGTTTCCACGCGAGCGCGACTCACCTTCATCGCCCCGTTCTTCATCGTGCGCGACGTCACGCCGGCGATCGCGTTCTATCGGGACCAACTCGGCTTCGAGCTCGAATTCCTGGGGCCCGAGGACGATCCGTATTTCGCGATCCTGAAACGGGACGGCGTTTGGATCATGATCAAGGCGATTCTCCCCGAGGTGCAGCCCGTGCCCAACCCCAGCCGGCATCCGTGGGCCAGATGGGATGCGTTCGTCAGCGTTGAGGAGCCCGACGGTCTGGCCGACGAATTCACCGCACGCGGCGTCGTCTTGCACCAACCCCTCGGCGACACGACTGACCAACTCCGGGGGTTCGAGATCAAGGATGTGGACGGTTACGTCTTGTTCTTCGGCTGCCCTATCTCTCACGAATCCTCCCGCGGAGTGAAAGGGAACCTGCCGTCGCGGCGATCGGCATGATTTCGAAGTAAACCTCAGAACGCCGTCACGGCTCCCGCTTCGGGACCTTCTCCAAGCTGGTGACGAACGGCAGGGGCGGCGCCGCCTTGATGCAGGTGAGGTCGAGCCCCTGCGGGCTGCCGCGCTCGATGAAGTCGGCGATCAGGCGTTCCTGGCAGCTTCCGCCGCCGGCGTGGGTGCCGGCGGGGACCTGCACCAGCAGGCCGTTCGGAAAGCCCTTGGCCACCATCGCCGCGTCCTCGGGAGGCGTGACGGGGTCGCGCTCGCCGGAGAAGAGCAGGACGGGGACCTCCGAGCGGACCAGCGATCCCGAGTCCGGAGGCAGCGGTGCGTGCGGCCAGAGGCCGCAGACGGCGAGCTGGTCGCGCACCCGATCGTCGCCGTAAAAGGTACCGCGAGTGGCGGCGGGGATCTCCGCCGGATCGATGCGCGGCAGGTCTTCGGCGCAGGTGACCGAGAACATGAGCCCGAGCGCGAGGTACTGCTGGAGGACGGCGCGGAGCCGCACCGCCGCCCGCGCCAGCTCCCGATAGTCTCCCTGGGCGGCGAGATGCACGCGCAGCGGCACCTGGCTCGCCGGCTCGGCGCTGTAGAGGGCAAAGCGGAGAGAGTCCGCCGCGGCCGAGCGGGTGAGCTGGACCTCCACCGGCTTGCCGGTCTCGGGGTTGTCCACCGTCACCCTGACGGGCTGCTTCGCCAGCCGATCGAGCACGGTCGAAACTTCCTCGAGGAAGCGGGGGAAGGCGGCGTGGCAGGCCGGCTCGGCGGCGCAGCCGCGGGCGAGGAGCTCCAGAGCCTTCTGGGCATTCCGGGCATGGTACAGGGGCGCGGGCTCGCCTGGCCGAACCACGGCGGAGAGCACCGCCGTCCGCACCACGCTCGGATGCCGGGCGAGGAAGACCTGGGCCACGTAGGTGCCGTAGGAGGCGCCGCTCAGGTTCACCCGGCCGTATCCCAGATAGCGCCGCGCTTCGTCGAGGTCGTCCACGGCCGCCGCCGTGGTGTATTGGGTGAGATCGGCTCGCTTCTGAAGCTCGTCGCGGCAGGCGGCGACGGCGTCCAGGGGGAAGATGCGGTCGAGCCGGGTGCCGTCCCCCCAGAGGCGGCAGTCGAGGGCCGCGGATTCGCCCGTGCCCCGGAGATCGATGAGGACCATGTCCCGCCGCGCGCGCACAGGGTCCCGGGCGAGCTCCGCGGCGTCGATCGTGGCGCTCCCGCCGGGGCCGCCTTCGAGGAAGAAGACGGGATCCGGCGCCCGTTCGGGTCCCGTCGCCGGCAGGACGACGATCTTCAGCGGGATCTTCCGGCCGGAGCGGGCCTCGCGGTTCTCGAAGACCTCGTACGTGCCGCAGTAAGCCTCGCCGGGGACGTCGGGCAGGGTGCAGGAGGCGAGCTTTCCCTGCCAGGGAGGCCGCGCCTTCGCGACGGCGGCATGGCCAGCGGCAGGCAGAAGAAAGGCGGCGAGCACGAGCGGCGCCAACGGGCGGCAGGACATCGAGGTATCCGGAAGCATAGGCTGAATCTTAGACGGAGCAGCTCCGGACCGGAACCTCTACCGGGCGACATGACCCTTGATACCCGTCTACCCCAGGTGCTAATGTATTAGCATCATGCTAGTACATCGGCATTCGGTCGATGGGTAGTACTGCCCAGGGCCTTCGAGGCTGGATGGCTAACCGTTCGTGCCGATCTGCGTCCAAGGATCTTGAGGTTTCCAACCTGGAGGCTCGACCTATGCGCCGAATCTTCCTCGCCGTCCTGCTCCTGATCCCCCATGGCCTGCTGGCGCAGCCGGACACCTCGGACACGCGGATGCTTCAGTCGCCCGCGGTCAGCCGGGACCACATCGCGTTCCTCTACGCCGGCGACCTCTGGATCTGCGACCTCGACGGCGGCAACGTCCGCCGGCTGACCAGCGATCCCGGGGTCGAGGTGCTCCCCGCGTTCTCGCCCGACGGGCGGACGATCGCCTACAGCGGGCAGTACGGCGCGGCCAGCCCGGGATTCGGGGTACCCGCCGCGAACGTCTATACCATCCCCGTGACCGGCGGCGAGCCCAGACGGCTGACCTGGCACCCCGGCTGGGACTTCGTCCGCGGCTGGACCCCCGACGGCAAGGCCGTGCTGTTCACCTCCTATCGCGAGGTCTCCGTGGGGGAAGGAACGCCGCTCTTCACCGTGCCGGCCGCCGGCGGATTTCCCACCCGGCTGCCGGTCCCGCGCAGCCGCTCGGCGAGCTGGTCGCCCGACGGCACCCGCATCGCCTACAACCCCAAGTGGGATGAGACGGCCCAATGGAAGAACTACCGCGGCGGCGGCCATTCGCGGATCTGGATCCAGAGCCTGAAGGACCTCGCCGTGGAGGAGATCCCGCAGCCGGCCGGCCGCTGCAACGATATCGAGCCGCGCTGGATGGGTGACGCGATCTATTTCCGTTCCGACCGCAACGGCGAATACAACCTTTTCGTCTACGACACGAAGACGCGGGCCGTGCGGCAGCTCACGAGCTTCATGGACTTCCCGGTCCTCGGCCTCGACGCGAACGGCGGCAACCTGGTCTTCGAGCAGGCCGGCTGGCTCCACCGCTTCGACCTGGCCACGGGCCGCAGCGAGCGGCTGAAGATCGGCGTGGCCGCCGAGCTGCCCGAGACGCGGACGCGGTTCGTCGGCGGCGCGCAGCAGGTCCGCTCCGGCCATGTCTCGCCGAGCGGCGCGCGGGCCGTGTTCCAGCTCCAGGGCGACGTCGTCACCGTGCCGGCCGCCAAGGGCGACGCGCGCGACATCACGAACACCCCCGGCGTCCACGAGCGTTTTCCGGTCTGGTCGCCCGACGGCAAATCGATCGCCTACTTCTCGGACGAGGGCGGCGAGTACGCGCTGCACGTCCGCTCCGCGGACGGCGAGGGCAAGGCCAGGGTCTACAAGCTCGCGGGGGCCGGCTTCTACGAGGCCCCGGCCTGGTCGCCCGACGCCAGGAAGATCGCCTACGTCGACAACAGTTGGACGCTCTACTGGCTCGACCTCGCGAGCGGCGCCGCCAGGAAGGTGGCCAGCGAGCCGGTCTTCGGCCTCGCGAGACGGCGCTCGCTGCGGGCCGCGTGGTCGCCCGATTCGCAATGGATCGCCTACGCGCTCGGCAACCTCTCGGCCTACCGCACGATCTACGTCTACTCGCTCGCCAAGGACGAGTCGCGCGCCGTCACCGACGGCATGAGCGACGCCACCGAGCCGGCGTTCGACGCCGCCGGAAAATACCTTTATTTTCTCGCCTCGACCGACGCCGGCCCGGTGAACCAATGGTTCAACCTGTCCAGCCTCGAGCTGCGGGCGACCCGCGCGCTCTATCTGGCGCTGCTGCGCAAGGACACACCGTCGCCGTTCGCCAAGGAGAACGACGAGGAGAAGCCGGAGGCGAAGGAGGAGAAGAAGGACGACGCGAAGGAGGAGAAAAAGGACGCGCCGGAGAAGCCCGCGCCGGTGCGCATCGACTTCGACGGCCTGGACCGCCGCCTGCTGCCGTTCCCGGTCCCGGCCGCGGACAACCGGAGCCTCGCGGCGGGCGGACCGGGCCAGGTCCTCTATCTCTCGCAACCGCCGGCCCTGCCCGGCCAGCCGGGCGGCGGCGCGGTGCTGATGCGCTACGACCTGGGCGAGCGCAAGGGAGAGACGCTGCTCTCCGGCGTGAACGACTACCGCTCCACGCCGGACGGCAAGAAGGCCCTCGTCACCACCGACCCGGAGACCTGGTCGATCGTGGAGCTCGCCCCGGGCGTGGACGCCGCCAAGGGCAAGCTGAACCTGGACGCGGCCGAGGTCCGGGTCGAGCCGCGGGCCGAATGGCGGCAGATCTTCGACGAGGTCTGGCGGATCAATCGCGATTACTTCTACGACCCGGGCATGCACGGCGCGGACTGGCCGGCGATGAAGGAGAGATACGCGCAATTCCTGCCCCACGTGGCTACGTCCAGAGACCTCTACCGGGTCCTCCGCTGGATGCTCAGCGAGCTCACCGTGAGCCACAGCTTCCTCACTCCCGGCGATCCGCCCGTGGAGGCCAAGGGAGCGGTCGGCGGCGGCCTGCTCGGCGCCGACTACGAGATCGCGAACGGCCGCTACCGTTTCAGCAAGGTTTACGAAGGCGCGGCCTGGTGGCCGGAGATGAGGGCCCCGCTCGCGGCGCCGGGCGTGGACGTGAAGGCCGGGGAGTACCTGCTGGCCGTGCGCGGCGTGGACCTCAAACCGCCCGCCGACCTCTACCAGCCGTTCACCAACACCGGCGGCCAGAGCGTCGAGATCACCGTCGGCCCCAACCCGGACGGCTCGGGGGCGCGCACCGTGACGGTCGAGCCCCTGCCGGGCATGGAAGGGGAGATGAACCTGCGCTTCCTGAACTGGGTCGAGGGCAACCGCAAGAAGGTAGAGAAGGCGACCGGCGGCCGGGTGGCGTACGTCTATCTGCCCGACACCGCCGCTTTCGGATACTCCTACTTCCGGCGCTACTTCTACTCGCAGCTCGACCGCGACGCGGTCATCCTCGACGAGCGCTACAACGGCGGCGGGGCGTGGGCCGATTATTATATGGATACTCTCCGGCGGCCGTTCAGCAGCTACTGGGCCATGCGCTACGGCGCCGACTTCCGCTCGCCGAGCGGGGCCATCCTCGGGCCCAAGGTCATGCTCATCAACGAGCAGGCCGGCTCCGGCGGCGACGGCCTGCCGTGGACGTTCCGCCAGTCGAAGCTGGGGCCGCTCGTCGGCAAGCGGACCTGGGGCGGCGAGGTCGGCATCCTCGGCTACCCGCCGCTCATGGACGGCGGCGAGGTGACCGCTCCCAACTTCGCGCTCTGGTCGCCGCAGGACGGCTGGGCGATCGAGAACGAGGGCGTGGCGCCGGACGTCGAGGTCGAGAACTGGCCCGCCGACCTCGAGGCCGGCCGCGATCCGCAGCTCGAAAAAGCGATCGAGATCGTCCTGGAGGAATTGAAGAAGAACCCGCCTGCCAGGCCGCAGCGGCCTCCCTATCCGGTCCGCGTGCGCAAGGATTGAAACCTTCCGCGGCCGCGCTCCGTTGTAGTCGATGAAGCCGATCTTCAAAGGAGCCGACCTATGCGCCACCGTCACCTGCTCGCCGCCACCGTCGCCCTCGCGGGCCTGGAGCTCCTCCTCGCCGCCGACCCGGCGTCCGCCGACTTCCGCCGCCAGAAGAAGCTCGCCCTCGCCCCGGGAGGCGAGCTGCTGGTCGACGCCTCCGGCGGCGGCGTGACGGTGACCGGCGGCGCCACCGACGGCGCCACGGTGACGATCACCTCCACCCGCGACGACATCGAGCAGCGCTACAGCTTCGAGGTCACCAGCGAGCCCGGCCGGGTCAAGGTGATCAGCCGCCGCCGCCCCGGCTGGTCCCAGTGGTTCAACTGGAACAGCAACGGCAACCTGCACTTCGACGTGCGCGTGCCGCGCGAGACTCGCGTCGACCTCAAGAGCTCGGGCGGGGGTATCCGCGTCAGCGATCTCCAGGGGAACGCCCGGGTGCGCTCCTCCGGCGGCGGGCTCCGCATCGCCGACATCGTCGGGGACCTCGACGCGGGCAGCAGCGGCGGCGGGGTCGAGGTCAAACAGGTGCGCGGCAACGTGCGCGTCTCCAGCTCCGGCGGCGGGGTCGACGTGATGGAGGTGACTGGCGACGTCGCCGCCGAGTCGAGCGGCGGCGGGGTGGACGTCGCCGAGGTGAGCGGCAACGTCGATGCCTCTTCGAGCGGTGGCGGCGTGCACGTCGATGGCGTCGGCGGCCGGGTGACGGCCGACAGCTCCGGCGGTTCGGTGAGCGCCGTGCTGACGGAGGGCAACGCCGCGGGCGGCAGCCTCTCCTCCTCGGGCGGCGGCGTGAGCGTGACCCTCGGGCGCGACGCGCGGCTGAGCATCGACGCCTACTCCTCGGGCGGCTCGGTGAGGTGCGATCTGCCGGTGCGGACCTCGGGCAAGCAGACCCGCACGACCCTGCGCGGCGACCTCAACGGCGGCGGCCCCGTCCTCAAGCTGCGCTCGAGCGGCGGCGGCATCCACATCGACACCGGCGGCGGCTAAGTATCATAGCCGCCTGCTACCGGAGCGTAGACTCCTGCTACAGCGCGTAGACCCCTGCTACAGCCGCGTAGACCCCGTCTACGGCGCGTAGACCCAGTCTACAGCCGTGTAGACCCCTTCTACGGCGCGTAGACCCAGTCTACAGCCGTGTAGACTCAGTCTACAGCCGTGTAGACTCAGTCTACAGCCGTGTAGACCCCGTCTACGGCGCGTAGACCCCTGCTACAGCCGCGTAGACCCCTGCTACAGCCGTGTAGACCCCTGCTACGGCGTGTAGCCGCCTGCTACAGAAGCGTAGCCCTTCCCCGCGGTCTTCGAGCTCGGTCTGCCAGGCCCGCTGAATACGTAATCGAACTTATGGACTGGACTACTAAGGGGCTCCAAGCCGTTCCTGCCATTCGCCGCGCAAGAACGCCAGCGCCGTTTCGACGAAGGGCTCGGCCATGTCGCCGAAGATCGGACCATGCCCGCCGTTCGGAATGACCCAGAGACACGAGCGGGGGATCGCGGCGTACATCTCCGTCGCCAGATGGATGGGATAGAGCGGATCCCGGTCGCCGTGCACGATGAGGGTGCGGGCGGTGATGGTTGCGAGGTAGGGAGGAGTGAAATTCATGTCGTCGTAGCTCTCCGCGAACACCTGGACCTGCCGCCAGATCTTGCGGATCTGCTCGTCTCCATGCTGGTGCCAGGCTCGCATCTGCCGCCACTCCGCCTCGCTGCGGTTTTCCGGCGTCACCTGGCGCATGGCGGCGCGCGCCTGCTCTGGAAAGTAGGGCGTGGCGCTGACCAGCACCATGGCCTCGACGCGGCTCGGCTGCTGCGTGGCCACGTGCAGGAGCGTCTTGGCGCCGAGGCTCATGCCGATCGCCTGGAAGCGTTCGATCCCCAGGCGGTCCAGCAACGCGAGGACGTCGCGGGCCGATTGCCGGAAGGTGAATTCCTCGGCGGGATTGGTCGATCTCCCGTGACCGCGCAAATCCGGGATCACGAGCCGGTATCCTGGCGGAGGCTCCTTGAAGATCAGCCCCCAGTTGGCGCCCACTCCCCCGCCGCCATGGAGCAGCACCAGCGGCTCGCCTTCGCCGCGAAGCTCGACGTACATCTCGATGTCGTTGACGGGTTCCGTGCGCCCGGGAACGGATGGCTCCACCTGAATCCTCCTTCTTGAGGCCCCTTATGCTAGCGCCGTCCGGGCATTCATGCCGCGACCGGGTTAGCCCGGATCGCTCTGCCGCATGCCACGTGACCCGCGGGTCACGCAGCAGGTGACTCTCGCTTCCTCACGAGGGACTTCGCCCGCCTCCGCGAAGCCGCAGCGCTTATCCAGACCTCACGCCATCCGAGGGTCCGCCTTCCGCTAACGCCTCTATCTTGTTCACCCCACGGAACATTCCTGACCAGGTGACCGAACAGATGGCTTGCTTCAGCATCGATCGAAGACATCAGGATCCAGGATGTTTATCCGTCAGGGCACCTGTCCAGTTGACGGGGATTAGAAAAACGGTTTACGATGCAACTCGCGCAGAATGAGCAAGTTACGGATACACTGGCTGGCTGTTGGTAGGGGATGCTTTTGACGATAAGCATTCCCGGAGCAAGGGTTAGGATGGATAATCGGTGAGCTAGGCGGTTAGCTGGCCATTGAGAGTGAGATAAAAATGCCGCGGGTGTTTATAAGTCATAGCAGCCATGACCGCGAGCTTGCGGGGCTCTTGGTTGATCTTTTGCGCTCTGCACTCAACCTTCCCGCTGAAGCGATAAGATGCACGAGCATCGACGGCCATAAGCTTGCTGGGGGACAGGAGACAGACCGAGTATTACGAGCTGAGATTCGCGGCTGCGAGGCATTCTTGGGACTCATCTCGGCTGCCAGTATCGAATCTGCCTATGTGCTCTTTGAGCTTGGGGCACGTTGGGGCGCTGAAAAGCACCTCCTCCCATTATTATCTCCCGGCGCCGATGCCACTCTCCTCCGGGGTCCACTTTCCGGCATTAACGCACTTAGCTGCTCCAATGCCGCCGAACTTCATCAGATGATTCAAGAGCTTGGAGAGTTGCTCTCCTTGCAACCAGAAAAGCCGGCAGTCTACCAACGACGACTCGACGAAATTCTTGGTCTTGTCGCCCGAGCTATTACTCCCGCCATCGGTGCTGAAGGCACGGTTGAGGAACCTTCAGAGTTGCGGTCAGCATCTCCTGCGATGGAAGAAGACGGGTATACTGACGCAGCGGAGGTAATTCGGCGGCATTGCGAGAGAGAGTGGCCGGACGATTTCAGCATGCGCGCATACTGTATTGAACAGCAAGAAATAGCATTGGCCGAACTGCGGCGTGGACGGCCAGCAGACGTACCTGAAGGGGTATTCGGGCACATTCGCCGAAAATGCGCAGGTGAATGGCCGGAGGACTACAGCATGCGGCAGTACTGTGAGGAGGAACAAATAAAGGCTTACCGTAAGCTTCACGGAAGCTAGAGCGCCCGCTAACCGAGGCCTGTAGCGGATGGAAACCGCATAATGCGCAATTCCGCCGCTGAAGCCCCATCACCGTTAACCACAATACAATGCTCCACACCGCTTTCACCACGCGATTCGCTGAGCTTGAGCGCAGCTTTGCTGAGTTGCCATATGAATCAAGCGAGTATACAGGGCGCTATGTTCCCAAGGGCAAGTGGCGGCAATGGGCGACAAGTGCTCAGAGTCTCATTCGCGCTGTGTTTGGGGAGTCCTCTCCTCATTATGCGAACTTTCTCGCGCTGTACGAGAAGTGTCACGGATCAGAAGAAGAAGTGGGCAGCCTCAAGGCGGTCTTTGCAAGTGCAAAGGAGGACTTTGACGGCGGCTATGTGTTCAACGTAGAACTGCGGGTCTCCGGGGAGGTGTTCGGTGATTTTGTAACGCTGGCACGTCAGGCGTTGAACGAGGGGCACAAAGACGTTGCAGCCGTTCTCGCTTGTGCTGCCTTAGAAGACGCGCTTAAGCGGTTCGCAGTAGTGAATGGGCTAGCCGTATCGGACAAGACAATGCAGGAGGTCGTCAATGCGCTCAAGTCGGCCGGCTTAGTCGCCGGTGCCCAGAAGACACTGCTTGATGCGATGCCTCGGATTCGAAATATCGCTATGCACGCTGATTGGGGTAAGCTGTCCGAACCGGATGTAAGCAGCGTCATCGGCTTTGTCGAACAGTTCCTGTTATTGCAGTTCAGTGGTGGCTAACTCGGCTGCTCCAGCGGACCAGAAAGCTCCGCCTCCTGGCCGCTGAGCGGTAACAGCGTAGGCGGTAAACATCCATATCGAGGTACACCATGAGCATTGAAGCAAGCTACATCCTCGGTACAACAGCTGTTGGCATTGGCGCAACTCTGGTCATGGATCTTTGGAATCTGTTCCTGAAGCGTACGTTCAGCATTCCATCGCTCAACTACTGTTTACTCGGACGCTGGCTTCGCCACATGCCGGGGGGCACTTTCAGGCATGCGAGTATCAACGCCGCGCCACAGAAATCCTTCGAGTGCACGGTCGGCTCAATTGCCCACTACACCATCGGTATCGTGTTCGCGCTTGTCTTCGTCGTCCTTACATCAGGTGACTGGCTTGAGCGACCAACTTTGCTACCTGCGCTGCTCTACGGCATTGGTACCGTGGTGTTCCCGTTCTTCATCATGCAGCCGTCGTTCGGCCTCGGCATTGCTGCGTCAAAAACGCCCAATCCAGCACAGGCCAGGTTGAAGAGCCTTATGACGCATACCGTATTCGGGGTCGGGCTGTATGTATGTGCGCTTGGTGTGAGCTATGTGATGCGGGTACATGCCTAACAATCCATGGAGCACTCTCGTCGAGGCGCTCACCCGTCCCTATCGTGTGACCGGGTCGATGCTCGTGCTTGTCTCACTCGTTCCGCTCTACGTTTTCATTCCCGTGTTCTTGTCCGGACGCAAGCTGTACGCTCCCGAAATCGCCGTGGATCACCTTTTCCCGCTGAAACCCATCTGGGCGCTGGTCTATGGCTCGCTGTACCTGTTTCTCATCCTCCTTCCGGTCCTGGTCTTGCGCAAGGAAGAACACATCCGCCGCACGGTCCGGGCCTATCTCCTGGTGTGGATCGTCTCCTACCTTTGCTTTCTGGCCTACCCGACCGTGGCTCCGCGCCCCGCAACGATCGTCGGACAGGGCTTCGGGGTTTGGGGCCTCCGCTTCCTCTACTCCGCCGATCCCCCGTACAACTGCTTCCCTTCTCTCCACGTCGCACACTCCTTCGTGTCGGCGCTTGCCTGCTTCCGCCTTCATCGGCACGTCGGACTGGCAGCTATCGTCGCCGCATCGCTCGTCGGGGTGTCGACTCTGTACACCAAGCAGCACTACATTCTCGACGTCGCCGCTGGTGCGCTCCTGGCCTACGCCGCCTACGTGGCGTTCCCGGAAAACGTGCCACCTAAATCTCCGGACCTCAGTGGGTGAGGAGGGGCAGCTTCAAGCCTCATAGCGATCAGAACGCCTTATATTGCCGGGATCCTGGCCGATCCGAGTCAGTCCGAATCGCCGGAGGAGTGGATGGAGCAACCCAGAAGCGGTTGACTTCCTTGCTTGAGCACACCTTTCCTGGCAGGATTCTCAATCTGTACGAGTGAACTTGTGATGTGAGCGACCAGCGCGACCAGCTATGCCGCAGTTGCCCGTAGGCCGCCGCGGACGAAGGGAAGCCCGGGCGGGAAGCTCCCCTCCGGGAATCTCGCCATCCGGTCCCCGCCTCGTAACTTCTCGGCAGCTTCCCGGAAAGCCGCAACAAACCACGCGTAGGCTTCAACCATCGCCTTGCGGGCCTCCCGGCTGAAGGCGTGCACCCGAGGCGCGAACGAGCGCTTGGTCTTCATCGGTTGGTCGAACGGATGCTGAGCCAGGATCTTGTCTGGGCCGAGCGGCTGACTGCCGGCCACTTTGTGCCGAGCTGCAGTCTCGACGGCGATCTTTTCCACCAGGCCGGCCATCCGAGAGCGGTACTGCTCCTTGGACAGGTGCCGCCAGCAAGGTAGCGGATCGAGCTCGAAAACCTCCGGCAGGGCGTACTTGCGCGGGCCGAAGCTCTCGCCGCGGTTGCGGGCGGCGAATTCCTGGGTGCGATCGAACCACGTCCCCTCCAGGGGCTTACCCGTAAGCAGGGCATTGACGCAATGAACTCCGGGCCAATCCTGAGGCCTCGCCACCAGATCTTCCTTGCAGCCATTGGAGAGTATGTACACGAGGCGCTCTACCTGAGCCGCCTCTTCCTCACTGATGGGGATTGCCTGATAGCGCCGGGCGAATACCTTGTCGTGCCAACCGGTCAGCCGGCCGACCTCGCGAGCCAACTTGGAAAGAAAGTAGCCCATGAACCTTGCGAGCTGCTCGCTGTCGGTAGCCCAGGCCAGGATATGGAGGTGGTTGGACAAGAAGATGAATGCCGAAAGCTCGACTCCATACCGGCGTTTGGCCCGAGCCAAGGCTCCCAAGATGATCTCGTTGAGCAGGGGGCAGGGCCGGAGCAGGAAACGGCTCTGGACCGTGCGGCAGGTGACGTCGAAGAGAGCGCCTCCTTCGGGGGTATGGCGGAGCCTGCGAGCCATGGCGGAGCCAAGGCTGATCAAGGATCTTGCCAGAGCAGGTACAAAGGGCTAAGCTGTTGAGAATGCGCTACTTCGGCGAGGATGGCCCTTTCAGCGCCTCTTCACGGCCGTGTCAAAAGATTTGGCGCCAAGGACGTCATCGTAGGCGTAAACCCTGTGCCTGCAAGCCTTTATATTCACGCAAAAGATTTGGACAGCAGCCTGATCTTTTGACGTCACCGATCTTGGAGCTGGCGGATTTTGACGTGGCACCTTTTAGGCACCTTTTAGGGGGGGCCTCGCCGAAGCGAAGGCGTTCTTGCAGCGCGCCGTGGGCGAATCCATACCGCCAGCCGCATTGTCTCAGATACTCAGTATTGCCAACGGCAATCCACGTATTCTTCAACTTGTCGCCGAGGCGGTGAAGCAATCCGGCACCGCCGATGTTGTCGACCGACTGGCACTTTGGAACGAAGTTCATCACAGGCCTTGAGGAAGAAGGCATGGCCACGAACGTTACCGTAAACGACCAAGAGGTCACGGAAGGTCAGGAAGCACGCCCGAACGATTACCAGTTCGACGTTTTTCTAAGCTATTCGAGGAGGGACGAGGAGTTCGCGAGAAAGCTGGAGGAGGCGCTGGAGAATTACAGGCTCCCGAAGGACGTCAAGACCAGCCTGGTCTCCAAGAACCGCCTCAGCGTGTTCCGCGACAAGCGCGACCTGGTGCCGGTCGCTGGCGACTACTGGAAGACGATCGAAGGTTATCTTGCGAGGTCGGCCAACCTCGTCGTCGTCTGCTCGCCCAACGCGCGCCGGAGCGAGTACGTCAACCACGAGATCAGCGCCTTTCTCCGATCCCATGAGGCGAAGGGAATTATCCCCGTCCTGCTCTCGGGCAGGCCGAACAACGAGAGCGAGGCCGGGCCGGACGAATACGCGTTCCCCGAGGCGCTGTGCGGCGCGCTCTCGATGCCGCTGGCGTTGGAGTTCACCGAGTTCCAGCGGGCGCGAGGGAAAGTAAACAGGGGCCGCTACCACGACGCATGGTACACACTGCTGGCGAAGATCTTCGGGGCCGAGCGGACCGAGATCGAGCGACAGGACGCGAAGAGGCAGGCCCGGAGGCGCGCGATATTTGCGGCCGTCTCGGTCGCCGTAATCGCCGTCCTCTCCGTGGCGCTGGTGGTGGCCGTCATCTCACGCCAGGAGGCCGTCCGCCAGCGCGACCATGCGCGGCGCCTGCTCTACGCGTCGGACATGAATCTCGCCCAGCGCGCTTTCGAGTCGGGCAACGTTGGGCTGGGAAGGGGGCTGCTCGAATCCTACCTGGCCGCCAACCAGTCAGGCCAAGAAGAGCTTCGCGGCTTCGAGTGGTACTACCTCTGGCGGCTCTACAACGGCCAGCTTGCCACGTTCGACGGGACGAACGATATAGCCTTTTCGCGCGACGGCGCGGTCTTCGCCACGGCCACGGCCGACGCGCTCAAGATTTGGGACGCGGCCTCGCTGCGCGCGACGGCGAGCTTCAGGCTGAGCGGCCCGCAGAACGCCGAAGGCCATCCCTACACGTCAATAGCCCTTTCCCCCAACGGGAGGGTCCTCGCGTACGGCGACGGTGAAAGGACGATGCTTCTGGACATCGGCTCCGGGTCGTCGCGGGAGGTACGGGTGCGAGGTGAGGGGCGGGGGCGAGGAGAAATTCAAGACCGCGAGGGATCGTGGAAAGAGAGGTTCTGGGACTCGGCGCGAGGGGGAACCCCGCGCTTTTCGCCCGACGGGCGGCTGCTCGCCGTCAGCTACGGCTGCGGCCTCGTGGCGGTTTACGACGCCTCCTCACTCAAACAGATCGTCAGACTGGGCGACGGCCCGCCCGCCTCCTACTGCGCGGATTTCGTCGCCTTTTCGCCCGACGGGAGAGTCCTCGCTTACGGGAATAGTTACAGCGTGAGCCTGTGGGACTCTGTAGCCCGCCGTGACCTGGGCGGGCCGGAGCTTGACGACGGCCTGCCTGACAGCGTGGATCAGGTCGAGGCCGTCGCGTTCTCGCCCGACGGTAAAATCCTCGCCATCGGCGACCGGAGCAAGCAACTGGTGCTCTGGAACATCTCCACGAAAAAGGTTCTGGCCCGGCTCGAGGGGCACGAGGAGTGGGTCTCGGCCCTGGCCTTCTCGCCCGATGGCAAGACCCTCTACAGCGGAAGCATGGATCAGACCGTCAGGCTTTGGGATTTCAGTTCGTACAAAGGCGGCGGCCGGCTCAGCGGCGAGAAGATCAAAGTGTTCGCCACGATCAAAGGGCACACGGGCTGGATCCGCTCGATTAACTGCTCGCCCGCCGGGAGAGTCATGGCCTCCGTCGGTGCGGACGGAACCGTCAAGCTCTGGGGCGAGGCTGCGGGCCGCGAATTCGACGCCGTCGAAGGCGTCGCGGCCGTTTCCCCAGGGGCGAATATCATCGCCACCTATCCGGACGACGAAAGCAGGTTTACGGACGAGGGGAGGATGACTCTCTTCGACCTCCGCAGCGACGAGCCGGCCCAGCTCGGGACGGTGAAGGGAATGAATCCCATCCTCTCGCCGGACGGCAAGATCCTCGCCACCGCCTCATCCGACAGTTCTCCTGAAGGCGCGAGCACGATAGAGCTCCGGGAAGTGAGTACCGGGCGGGAATTGATGACCTTACGGGCGCAGTGGCCCCTCGCCTTCTCTCCTGATGGCAGGCTGTTTACCGCGCTAGGCTCCGACGGCAAGAGCGTGATCCTGTGGGGAGCAGCCGAGAGGCAAGAGTTGACGCCTATCAGGAACGACGCGGCATTGAAAGATTATCTCCTTTCGCCAGACGGGAAGGTGATCGTGACCGTGGACAAGGACGGCCAACGGGTGAAGTCTTGGGATGCCGCCTCGCGGAGGCAGTTGGCTATGTTCGAGAGGAAGACGAAGCGCGAGGCCGAAGAACAGATAACGCTTCTGGCCTTATTATCACCCGACGGCAAGTTCCTCGCATTCTCTGACTCGAAGGGGATCGGGCTATGGCAAACCGATTCTACGCAGGAGCCTATCCCACTCGGAAGGCATGAAGTGGGCGTGAGCGTCCTGGCGTTCTCCCCGGATGGCAAGTTGGTCGCCGCGGGCGACGAGGCCGGTGGGGTGAAGGTCTGGGACACCACCACGCGCGGAGAACTGTCTACATTCAAGGGGCATAAGGATGCCGTGACGGCACTCGCCTTCTCGCCGGACGGCAGATCACTTGCGAGCGGCGGCAGCAGCGGCACGGTGAAGCTCTATGGCATGGCCTCGATGCGGGAGCTGATCACGCTCACGCATGAGCCCTCTACGACTTCTGAAACCCACGCCCTTCAGGGAAGCGAAGACACTGTCTTGGAAATCTTCTTCTCGGCTGACGGAAGGTCCCTCATCACGCGCAGCGGCAACGACATATTAAGGATTTGGCGCGGGGCGAACGCCGCAAGCGTTGCAGCGTTCGGAAAAGGGTAGAGTCGAGGACGGGCGCGGTGGCTATAGGTCGCGGGAGTCGCTGTTGCCGGCGGCTTTCTTGGCTTGTTGCTGGGGGATTAAGTTCCAGGTGATTCGAGGGGCTGGCCGAACGGATCTTGAGCCAGGATCGCCTCGCCGGATAACACTCCGCGAACCTCGGCCTCTCCGATTGCTGTTGGCATTGGCGCAACTCTGGTCATGGATCTTTGGAATCTGTTCCTGAAGCGTACGTTCGGCATTCCATCGCTCAACTACTGTTTACTCGGACGCTGGCTTCGCCACATGCCGCGGGGCACTTTCAGACATGCAAGTATCACCGCCGCGCCACAGAAATCCTTTGAGTGCACGGTCGGCTCGATTGCCCACTACACCATTGGTATCGTGTTCGCGCTTGTCTTCGTCGTCCTTACATCAGGTGACTGGCTTGCGCGACCAACTTTGCTGCCTGCACTGCTCTATGGCATTGGTACCGTCGTGTTTCCGTTCTTCATCATGCAGCCGTCGTTCGGCCTCGGCATTGCTGCATCAAAAACGCCCAATCCAGCACAGGCCAGGTTGAAGAGCCTTATGACACATACCGTATTCGGGGTCGGGCTGTATGTATGTGCGCTTGGTGTGAGCTATGTGATGCGGGTTCATGCCTAAAAATCTATGGAGCACCCTCGTCGAGGCACTCACCCGTCCCTATCGTGTGACCGGGTCGATGCTCGTGCTTGTCTCGCTCGTTCCGCTCTACGTTTTCATTCCCGTGTTCTTGTCCGGACGCAAGCTGCACGCTCCCGCAATCGCCGTGGATCACCTCTTCCCCCTGAAACCCGCCTGGGCGCTGGTCTATGGCTCGCTGTACCTGTTTCTCATCCTCCTTCCGGTCCTGGTCGTGCGCAAGGAAGAACACATCCGCCGCACGGTCCGGGCGTATCTCCTGGTGTGGATCGTCTCCTACCTTTGCTTTCTGGCCTACCCAACTCTGGCTCCGCGCCCCGCAACGATCGTCGGACATGGCTTCGGGGTCTGGGGCCTCCGCTTTCTCTACTCTGCCGATCCGCCGTACAACTGCTTCCCTTCTCTCCACGTCGCGCACTCCTTCGTGTCGGCGCTTGCCTGCTTCCGCCTGCATCGGGGCGTCGGACTGGCGGCTATCGTCGCCGCATCGCTCGTCGGGGTGTCGACTCTGTACACCAAGCAGCACTACATCCTCGACGTCGCTGCTGGTGCGCTCCTGGCCTACACCGCCTACGTGGCGTTCCTCCGCGGATACTTTCCCGAGCAGAGTGAGGATCCGGACCGCCGCGCGGCACCGATCCTTGCGGTCTCCCTGCTTGGAATTCTCGGTCTCGTGACCTCTTGCCTTTGGCTCCTGTATCACCTTTCTTGAGTTCGTTGCCTTAAGACCGCTATCCTCAGGGAATGTCGCGCGTTCTCCTGTGGATGCCCGCGCTGGGTGCTCTTCTCGGACTCGGGTGCGCCTCGCCCACCGGGCGTCGTACGCGATCCCACCACCGCCGTCGGGACAGCGCCCTGCACCTGCTGTGGGAAGGCACGGAATTCGCTGAGCACGACGTCGAGGCGGACGCCGAGGCCCTCGCCCGCATGTTCGCGCTGACCGGCGGCCGGCGCAACGTTCCCGTGCTGGTGGAGGACGGCCGCGTCAAAGAGATCGGCTGGCAGGGACGGAGCTGTCTCGTCTGAGAAAGGAAACAAGCCTATGATCGCGCTCCTGCAAATCGACTGGAAATCCGCTTTCGTGCCGACGATCCACCTCGGGGAGATCATTCTGCGTGGGACGATCGTTTATCTGTTTCTTTTCGCCGTCTTCCGCGTCCTGAGGCGTGGGGCCGGAACCATCGGCATCTCGGATCTGCTCGTCGTCGTGCTCGTCGCCGATGCGGCGCAGAACGCCATGGCCAGCGAATACAAGTCGATCACGGAGGGATTGGTTCTGGTGGCGACCATCGTCTTCTGGGATTATTTCCTGGACTGGCTCGGCTATAGATTCCCCGTGGTGCGGCGTCTGGTCCAGCCGGCGCCGTTGCTGCTGATTAAAGACGGGCGCATCCAGAGGCGCAACCTGAGACAGGAGATGATCACGGAGGAGGAGCTCAAGGGGCAGCTCAGGGAGCAGGGCGTGGCGAGCGTGGAAGCGGTGAAGCAGAGTTATATGGAAGCGGATGGGCGTATCAGCGCCATAAAAAAAGACAGCGAAGAAACGGGACAGAAAAAGTCAAGGCCTTCGGGGGAGTGAGCTTGCCGGAAGCCCGCTTTCTTCGCCTCCGCGGCGTCGTCCAGGGAGTCGGTCTCCGCCCCTTCGTCTTCCGGCTGGCGCAGGCAGGCCGCTCTCGTCCGGACGGCTCCGCAATGGAAACGATCTTGCAAGGGAGGGTGCCCCATGAGCGAGAAGCCCGCGGGCCGGGACCGCATCGCCTCGGCGTTCCGTTTCGTCGAGCAGGCGTTCTATTTCGGCGTCGCCGTGGCGTTGGCCATCGGCGGAGTCATCCTGTTCTTCCAGGTTGGCTGGACCTTTTTCGATTCGTTCGGCGACAACCCGCGCGGCGCCATCATCCAGCTCCTCGAAGGCCTGCTGATGGTCTTCATCCTGGCGGAGCTGATCCACACCATCCGCGCCGTGATCGAGGAGAACGTGCTGCGCACGGAGCCGTTCCTCATCGTCGGCATCGTGGCCGCCATACGCCGCGTGCTGGTGGTCACGGCGGACGCCGACCGCCGCCTGGGAACGCCGGAGTTCCGCGACCTCATGCTGGAGATGGCGGTGCTCGCCGGCGCGGTCGCCCTGCTCGGCCTCACCATCTACCTCGTGCGCCACACCTTCCAGTCCGAGCCGGTGCCCGCTCACGAGCAGCTCGAATCGGGCGGGAAGGCGCCGCCGAAATAAGACCGCAGCGCCTCTCCTCCCGCCGGGTGGTAGTGGTTCAGTTTGCTCGTGGATTACCCCGGTTCTGTCCTCCGAAGCCTCACCCCCGGCCCCCTCTCCCTGACGGGAGAGGGGGAGGAACACATCTGTCTTTCTTGCTGTTCCCCCCTCTCCGGTTACGGAGAGGGGGCCGGGGGGTGAGGCTTCGAAGGGCAGAACCGTCCGCAATCCACAGGCAAACTGAACCACTACCCGCCGGGTGGAAAATCTCCGGATCCGTGTAAACATCCCGGGGATCTCGCGGCCTCTTCTCATCGTGAACGCCATGACTCACGCCGGCTCCGGCTGGCAGACCGCTTCTCCGGAGGACCTCGGCGCGGAGGCGCCGGTGCTCCGTGCGCGCGCCGGCGACCGGGACGCCTTCGGCGAGCTGGTGGAGCGGCACTGGAGTGAGATGGTGGCGCTCGCCCGCACCACGCTGGCGGGAGACGCGGAGGCGGAAGACCTCGTGCAGGAGGCCTTCGTCCACGCCTGGCAACGCCTCGCATCGCTGCGCCGGCCGGAGAGCTTCCCCGCCTGGCTGCGGCGCATCGTCGTCCGGCGCTGCCTGCGCTGGGCGCGCCGCAATCCGCCGCGGCAGGAGATCCCTGAAGGCGCGGCCGCGGGCCCGGACGAGGAACGCCTCGACGTCGTCCGCGTGCTCGCCGCCCTCGCTCCACGGCAGCGGGCCGTGATCCATCTCACGGAGGTCGAGGGATGGACCCCCCGCGAGACGGCGCGGATCCTCGGCCTACTTCCCGCCACCGTCCGCGTCCACCGCTTCCGCGCCTTGAAACGGCTGCGCCTGCTGCTGGGAGGTGACCGATGAAAGACTCCTTCCCCTCGCATTTCACGGAGGAGCTGAGGCGCTGGGCCCGGCGTCCACCGGCGCGGCCGGCCCCCATGGCGTGGAACCGCATTCTGGCCCGCCTGGAAGCGCCGCCGGCGGCCCGTCTTTGGATCCCCGCATCCGCCCTGCTGCTCGCCGCCGCCACGCTCATGGTGATCCTGGCGCTGCCGCGCGTGAACCCTGAGCGCGAGCCGGCGGAGGGACATCCCCAGAGCCTCATCGTCTTTCAGCTCCAGTCCGGCACCAAGCTCTACTTTGCCCTCCCGCCGGAGGGCGCACCGAAAGGAGATCGCCGATGAAACGAGCCGCCGTCCTGTTCCTCGCCGCCGTCCTCTGCCTGCCGTTCGCGGTCCAGGCCGGGGGAGCCAAAGCGAAGGCCGCCGCGGAAGTGAAACCGCCGAAGGTCCTCCAGAAGGTCGATCCCGAGTACACGGCCGAGGCCAAAGAGGCTCGCGTGGAGGGCCAGGTCGTGCTCGACCTCACGGTCGGGGCGGCCGGCGGCGTGGAGGACGTGAAAGTCGTCGAGCGCCTGTCCCACGGCCTCACCGAGTCCGCCGTCGACGCCGTTCGCCAGTGGAAGTTCGAGCCGCGCCAGGGCGGCAAGAGCGTGGTCGTGAGGATCACGCTGCGGTTCGCGCTGTCCTGAGGGGAGGAGCGCTGCCATGCTCCATCACGCCCTGCTCCTGACCGCGCTCCTGGCCTCGCCTGACCCGGGCGGGACCGCCGCGGCGCCGCCGGACGTCCTGCTGGTGCGCTATGCCCTACTGGTCGGCGGGCGCGAGGCGGGCAATGCGCCGGCGGCGGCGGGCGTGCTCAGCCAGGAGGAGCTCAACAAGGTGCTCATCGACTGGAACCCCGGCGCGGACAACGTGGAGGTCCGCCGGATCTTCGCCTTGAATCATCTGGGGGAAGTGGTGCGGCAGGCCGTCGAGCTGCCGCTGGCCGGCGGCCGGGTGCAGGGCGTCTTCTCCTACGGCGGGGCAAGCTTCGAGGTGCGGCTCGACGTGCAGCCGGCGAGGGACGGGACCCTCACGCTGGGCGGCCGGATCCTGCGCAACAACCATCTCCTCTCCGCGCCCACGGTGCGCCAGGCCATGGGCCAGCGCGCCATCCTCAGCTCGGCCGGCGGCGCGGAGAGTCCCTTCCTCTTCTTCGTCGTGGAGGTGGACCAGGCTTCCCGGGCGGCTCTGGCGCAGCAGAGCGGTCTCGCCTGGCCCAAGCGTGTGAAGGTGGTGGACGGCAAGAAGATCCTGGCGCCGAAGGTCCTCAAGAGCGTCGACGCCGTCTATACCCCCGCGGCGAAGAAGGCCCGGGTGGAGGGCGCCGTCGTCCTGCGCCTGCTGGTCGGAGCGACGGGAGACGTGGAGGACGTCGAGGTCCTCAAGGGCCTGCCGGAGGGCCTGACGGACGCCGCCGTCAAGGCCGTGCGGCAGTGGAAGTTCGAGCCGGTAAGAGTCGGAGGCAAGCCGGTCGAAGCCTTCTTCACCATCACGATGAATTTCGAGCTGGAGTGACCCTATTAGGTCTCGGGAATACCTGCTTGTCTGAGCAGATGTCTGAGCAGGCCTATCTTCAGAATCTGATTTCCGCGAGGCACGCTTCCACCGCCTCGTAGAGATTGTGGAGAAGCTCTTCAAAGGTTTCGCCTTGAGTGGCACAGCCCGGGATTGCCGGGACCTCCGCCCAGTATCCCCCCTCCTCCGCTTCGTGGACGACCACCTTGATCTTCATGAGGTCGAGTATACGCTGGCGGGGCGGCTGGAGACGTGGGAGCGGATTTTTCTGCACCATTTGAGTTTGACACTGCCGTCAGGCGCCAATACTCTAGCGAGGAGATTTCCGTCATCATGCCAAGCGATCGCTGACGGCTGGTGCTAGCAAGTGATGCATTCCCTCCTCGAGCCTCTGAAGCAAGTCGCCCGTTCCTTGCGGTCGCACCGCGAGCTCATTGCGATTCTCCTGCTCGCTCTCCTCGCTGTGCCCGCCGCCGCGCTGGACACCCTCTACCTCGTCCGCCACGCCGAGAAGGCATCCTGGCCTTCCGACCGCGATCTCGACGCCTTCCAGCCGCTCTCCCAGGAAGGGATCGCGCGCGCCGCAGCGCTCGCCGAGCGCCTGAAGGCCGCAGGCGTCGCCGCCGTCTACACCAGCCGCACGACGCGGACGATCGAGACCGCTGCGCCGCTCGTCCAGGCGGCCGGCATCCCCATCGCCGCGGACGACGCCACGACCAAGCCGGACGAGATGACCTCCTTCCTCTCCCGCCTCCGCGAGAAGCATGCGGCAGACAAGGCCGTGCTGATCGTCGGCCACTCCAACACGATCCCCGAGCTGCTCAGGGCGCTCGGCGCGGCGTCCGACTGCTACGCCCGGCTGAACATCACCGGAGAGCCCGGCAAGTTGCTGATCGAAGGTTACGAGGGGGTGTGGAAGGTGGACCTCAAGCGGCAGGGCTGCGAGGCGATCGAGCGCGAGACGCTCAAGGTCCCGGAACCCCAGAAATAACAAAGGGACGACCGGCGTACCGGGCGTCCCTTTCGTTCCCGCTGACCTTGAGGGCTGGCGGGGGCTGCCTGTTGGCGCCAAGTATACACCAGCCGTAAACGCGCCGAGGTGAAGCGGCGGACCAAAGCTCGGCGGTAGTGCTCGTAGATCACGGCGTAGATCTGAGGCCAGCGGCAGATCCCTTCGATGGAAGCGTCGACACAGCCCAGGAACTCTTCCCCTAAACCGACCCGTTGACCCTCATACCAGTCATAAGCTTCTTCGATATCCCGTTCGGCCTCTGGCGCGATGATCAGCTCAGCGGCCATAGCGGCTGCGAACCCGTCGTTTGACCTCGTCCCAAGTCAGCCCTGAAGCTGGATTTCGCATGAGGTTCACCTTCCTTCGAGCGAGTTCCTCCTTTTGCCATTCATGGACAGGCACGGCCTCGGGGGTCGCCGCTAGGTCGTCCCAAAGATCTTCTACAAGCTGAAGCTTCTCGGACGGGCTGAGGTCAAACACTGAGGTGTCGTTAGGGTTCATGCGCAGGCACTCCTTTGGCTATATCCTATCGGAAGGAGCACGCCACAGGGTGGTGTCCTAACTCAGGACACGACCACGCGCCGTGACCCACTCAGCACGGAGCAGAATCAAGAGGTCGGGGCGTGGGATTCTCCAGATGCGTCCGGTCCCACGACCACCGCCAGCGCCCGCGGCTTCACCTCGAAGCGGACGGGTCCCCCCTCGATCAGCTCGCCGTCGACGTTGAAGGACATGGGAGGATCGGACTCGATCTCGATCCGGGCGGCTTTGCGGAAGAGGAGGAGATCGCTCTCGGTGTGTTTTCCCAGGAGGACCTGCGGGACGAGCAGGGCGAGCTGCGGGATCGTCGCGCTGGGGGCGATCATTACGTCGAGCCGGCCGTCGTCCAACTGCGACTGCGGAGCCACAGGGATGCCGCCCGCCACGAAGCGCCCGTTCGAGACGACGACGTTGTAGGCCTCGACCTCCAGCCGCTCGCCACCGTCGAGGGTGATGCGGGCGCCGTGGCCCTGGAGCTGCGGCAGGGCGCCGACGGCGGCGCGCAGGTAGGAGAGCGGTCCCCAGCGGTCCTTGACCTCGCTTGCTTTCTCGCTGACGGCGCCGCTGAAGCCGCCGGCCGACACGTTGATGAACCAGCGGCGCCGGCGCCCGAAGGTGGCGCGCGCCACGTCCACCGTGCGCAGGTGGCCGGCCGCCAGAATGTCGAGGGCGGCGTCGACGTCCGCCGGGACGTCGATCGAGCGCGCGAAGTCGTTGCCGGTGCCGAGCGGCAGCAGGCCCAGCCGAGCGCGCCCGAAATCCGCCGCCAGGCCGTTGACCACCTCGTTGAGCGTGCCGTCTCCGCCGGCGGCCACGATCAGCTCGGCGCCGGACGCGAGAGCCCGCCGGGCGATCGTCCGCGCATCGCCGGCCTTCCTGGTGAAGCGCACCTCGGTCTCGCGGAGCCGGCTGAGCTTTTCCCGCAAAACCTCGATCTCCCCGACGCCGCCGGCGTTGGGATTGACGATGACGCAGGTCTTCATCGCTCAGCGCGGCCGGGGTACGTAGCGGTCCGGCTCGACCCGCCGGGTCTCGATGACGTTCGGGTCGTACGGCTGGCCGAGCTTGAAGATGCGCGCCGCGAACCAGGCGAGGGTCAGGGTGGGGATGGGGCCGGTGATGGGGATCAGCGCCTCGACGGCGCCGACGTTGCGCAGGGCCTTGAGGTCGTAGCGGTTGAGGATGAACCAGATGATGGGCGCCGAGAAGGTGTCGAGCGCCAGGTCCAGCAGGTCGAGCCCGACCATCAGGGACAGCGGCACGGCGCGCACGGTGGTGAAGAAATCGGCGTTGGGAGGCACGCGGATGCGCCGCAGGGCCCGGAACGCCAGGGCGAGCACCAGCCCGGCCAGCACCAGGGCCACGACGGCGATGACGAGCAGCATCTTCAACAGGTTGTCCCAGTCCACCGTAAACCTCCTTGAGGGGCCTCTCGGGCGCCGCTCCGGACGCTTGCAAGATCCATGATAGGGAGCGCCGCTCCTGGGAGAGAAGCCCTTCGCTGATCCGTCTTCGTAGGGGCGGGGCTTGTCCCCGCCCGAAATGGAGGCGGC
>JBIOVX010000154.1:0-4936 GCA_044868005.1 Thermoanaerobaculia bacterium
GATCTCACCGAGGATTTGAACGACCTGCTCGACACCGACGATGACGATCTGGACGACTTCGAGCTCAAGGCCATTCCCGCGGAGGCTGGGATCGTCTTCAACTTCGCGCCGGGCAGCAGTGTCAGCCCCTACATCGGCGGTGGCGCGACCTACTACATCCTCGACAGCAACATCGGGGAGATCGACGACGAGGCGGGCTTCTATGTGAAGGGTGGCCTCCAGGCCGGCGGCGAGGGCGGCGGCGTGGGCTTCCTGATCGAGGCCCTGTACCGCAACGTTGAGGGCTCGGTGAAGTTCGATCCCCAGGACTTCGGGGACATCGCCGACGTGGATTTCGACGACGAGTTCGCCCTCGACCTGAGCGGTTTCGCCGCCAACGTCGGCATCGTCTTCCGCTTCTGAACCGTCCCGATTCCGGCCACCGGGGGCCACCGAGCCCCCGGTCCAGCGGTTCGTCACCCGCTCGTCACTGCCGCGGGAATACCGCCCTCCCGGGCAGCGATTATCACCAGAGAGGCCGCCTGGCCGGCCGCGGGTTGAGGTCGCGAAGGGCAGGACGTCGAAACCGACCCTCCTTATTCGTCTCTTGATAGAATGACCGTTTCGGCTCCGCGGGCGCGCGGGGCCAACTTCGCCATTCTTTCTTCGTATCAGGGTGCAAGGGAGACCCGTCGTCATGAAGAAGCGCATGATCCTGATGCTGATCGTGGTGGCTGTGTTCATCGCCGCCGTCGGCGCCATAAAGGTCCGCCAGGTTCGCGGAGCCATGGCACAAGGTGCGTCCTTCCACCCGCCGCCGGAAGCCGTGACCACGTCGATCGCCCGGCAGGAGGAATGGCCGGCGACGGTCGCCGCCATGGGGTCGGTGACCGCCGTCCAGGGCGTCACCGTGAGCGCGGACCTGCCCGGCATCGTCGAGCGGATCGCTTTCGACTCCGGCAAGTGGGTGCGCAAGGGTGACGTGCTCGTCAAGCTGGACACCAGCCAGGAGGAGGCGCAGCTCCGGGCCGCCGACTCGCAGCGCGACCTGGCCCGGCTCAACCTCAACCGGATGAAGGATCTGATGGAGAGCGGCGTCATCGCGCAGTCGGAGTACGATCGGGCGGCGGCCGAGCTCACGCAAGGGGATGCCCGCGTGGGCGAGATCCACGCCACCATCGAGCGCAAGACGATCCGGGCGCCGTTCTCGGGGGTCCTCGGCATCCGGCAGGTCAACCTCGGCCAGTATCTCGCCGGGGGAGACCCCATCGTGCCGCTGCAGTCGCTCCAGCCGGTCTACGTGAACTTCTCCGTGCCGCAGGAGCAGATGGTCCGCCTGCATCCCGGCGCCGCCGTGCAACTGACGGCCGAAGGCGGCATCCGCTCCACGGGCACGATCACGGCCATGGACGCGGTGGTCAACGATGCGACGCGCAACATCCAGGTGCAGGCCACCTTCGCCAACCAGGACCACCGGCTGCGCCCCGGCATGTTCGTCGAGACGCAGGTCATCCTGGGCGCCAGCAATCTGGTCATCACGCTTCCCTCTTCGGCCATCAGCTACGCGCCGTACGGCGACTCGGTGTACATCGTCGAGGACATGAAAGGTCCGGACGGCAAGCCCTACCGCGGTGTGCGCCAGCAGTTCGTCAAGCTGGGCGGCTCGCGCGGCGACCAGGTGGCGGTCGTCTCCGGCATCAAGCCCGGCTCGGAGGTGGTGACCTCGGGGGTCTTCAAGCTCCGCACCGGCGCCGCCGTTCAGGTGAACAACGCGATCCGGCCCGGGAACAACCCGGCGCCCCGGCCGGCGGACAGCTAGGAGGGCGAGGCCGTGAAGCTCACCGATCTGTTCATCCGCCGGCCCGTGCTGGCGATCGTGGTCAACCTGGTCATCCTGATCGCCGGCCTGCAGTCCATCCGCTCGCTCAGCATCCGCCAATACCCGCGCAGCGACGTGGCGGTGATCAACGTCACCACCGCCTACATCGGCGCCAACGCCGACCTGGTGCGCGGCTTCATCACCACGCCGCTCGAGCGGGTGATCGCCAGCGCCGACGGCATCGACTACATGGAGTCGTCGAGCGCGCAGAGCGCGAGCACGATCACCGTGCACCTGAAGCTCAACTACGACACCAACGCCGCCCTCACCCAGATCCAGTCCAAGGTGGCGCAGGTGCGCAACACCCTGCCGCCGGAGGCGGAGGCGCCGATCATCTCGCTGGAGACGGCGGACAGCCAGTTCGCCTCGATGTACCTCGGCTTCTCCTCGCCCGATCTCGACCAGAACCAGATCACCGACTACCTGGTGCGCGTGGTGCAGCCGAAGCTCGCCGCCATCAGCGGCGTGCAGCGCGCCGACATCTTCGGCGACCGCACGTTCGCCATGCGCGTCTGGCTCAAGCCCGACGAGATGGCGGCGCACGGTATCTCGCCGTCCCAGGTGCGCGACGTGCTGGCGGCCAACAACTATCTCGCCGCGCTCGGCCGCACCAAGGGATCGATGGTGTCGGTGAACCTCACCGCCAACACCGATCTGCAGACGCCCGAGGAGTTCCGCCAGATCGTCGTCAAGGAGGAGAACGGCATCGTCGTGCGGCTCGGCGACATCGCCGACGTGGTGCTGGGCGCCGAGAACTACGACCAGGACGTGCGCTTCAACGGCGAGACCGCCGTCTTCATGGGCATCTGGGTGCTCCCCACCGCCAACACGTTGGAGGTGATCGGCCGCGTGCGCGAGGCCATGCCGGACATCCAGGCGCAGTTGCCGGCGGGGATCAAGGGCGGCATTCCCTACGACTCGACGATCTACATCCGGGACTCCATCCGCGAGGTGCTGAAGACCCTCTCCGAGACGCTGCTCATCGTCATCATCGTCATCTTCCTCTTCCTGGGCTCGGTGCGCTCGCTGATCATCCCGGTCGTCGCCATCCCGATCTCGCTCATCGGCGCCGCCTTCATCATGATGGTCTCGGGTTTCACCATCAACCTGCTGACGCTGCTCGCCGTCGTGCTCTCGGTCGGTCTCGTCGTCGACGACGCGATCGTCATGGTGGAGAACGTCGAGCGCCACCTGCATGAAGGCAAGAGTCCCTTCCAGGCGGCCATCGACGCGGCGCGCGAGCTGGTGGGCCCGATCATCGCCATGACGATCACGCTGGCGGCCGTGTACACGCCGGTGGCCATCCAGGGGGGGCTGACCGGGTCGCTGTTCCGCGAGTTCGCCTTCACCCTGGCCGGCGCGGTGCTCGTCTCCGGCGTCGTGGCGCTGACGCTCTCGCCGATGATGGGCTCGAAGATGCTGCGCGCCGGCGACACCGAGCGCGGCTTCGCCGGCATGATCAACCGGCACTTCGAGGCCGTTCGCAACACCTACGCGCGCATGCTGGCGTGGACCCTGGAAGGGAGGTCCGTCGTCCTCACCCTGTGGGTGATCGTCATGCTGCTGATGGTGCCGTTCTACATGTTCTCGCAGAAGGAGCTGGCGCCGGCGGAGGACCAGGGCGTGGTCTTCGGCATCATCCAGGCCCCGGCCAACGCCACCCTCGACCAGACGAAGCTCTTCGCGGACGAGATCTACAAGGTCTTCCGATCGTCCCCCGAGTGCGACAGCACCTTCCAGATCGTCTTCCCCGCGGGCGGCTTCGCGGGCATGGTGATCAAGCCATGGAGCCAGCGCGAGAAGTCCAGCGCGCAAGTTCAGATGGAGGTGTCCGGGGGACTGTCGAAGATCGCCGGCGTGCGCGTCATTCCGCTCACGCCGCCGCCGCTGCCGGGCGGCGGCGGCGGACTGCCCGTCGACTTCGTGGTCGCCTCGACCGCCGAGCCCCAGCAGGTGAGCGAGCTCGCCGGCCAGATCGTGCAGAAAGCCTTCGCCAGCGGCCTCTTCATGTTCGCCGACACCGACGTGAAGTTCGACCAGCCGCAGACCGAAGTCGTCTTCAATCGCGACAAGCTGCGCTCCCAGGGCGTCGACCTCTCCCAGGCCGGCCGCGACCTCTCGGCGCTGCTCGGCGGCAACTACGTCAACCGTTTCAGCATCGGCGGCCGCAGCTACAAGGTCATCCCGCAGGTCAAGCGCAGCGAGCGGCTGACGCCGGATCAACTGGAGGACATCTACGTCACCGGCTCCGGCGGCAAGCTGGTGCCGCTCTCCACCTTCGCCACGCTGCGCACCACCACCGAGCCGCGCGAGCTCAAGCGCTTCCAGCAGCTCAACGCCGTGCGCGTCACCGGCGCCCTCGTGCCGGGTGTCTCGCTCGACACGGCGCTGAACTTCCTGGAGGACGAGGCGCGGAAGATCCTGCCCCAGGGCCAGGGCTACTCCGTCGACTACGCCGGCGAGTCGCGGCAGCTCCGCGTGGAAGGCGGCAAGTTCCTCGGCACCTTCCTGCTCTCGGCGGTGCTCATCTACCTCGTGCTGGCGGCTCAGTTCGAGAGCTTCCGCGATCCGTTCATCATCCTCGCCGGCTCGGTGCCGCTCGCCCTCGCCGGCGCCCTGCTCTTCTCCTTCCTGGGCTTCACCTCGCTCAACGTCTACAGCCAGGTGGGATTGATCACGCTCGTCGGCCTGGTGGCGAAGAACGGCATCCTCATCGTGCAGTTCGCCAATCACTTGCAGGAGACGGGATTGGACAAGCTGCACGCCGTCCTCGAGGCGGCGCAGGTGCGGCTGCGCCCGATCCTGATGACCACCGCGGCGACGGTGGTCGGCCACCTGCCGCTCGTCTTCGCCCATGGCCCGGGAGCCGGCGCGCGCAACAGCATCGGCATCATGCTGGTCTCCGGCATGATCATCGGCACCTTCTTCACCCTCTTCGTCGTGCCGTCGATCTACACCCTCGTGGCGCGGACGCACCGGGCCCCGGCGGTCGAGAAGGAAGCGCGTGAGGCGGAGGGCGCCGAGCCCGAGGCCGTGCCGGAACCGGCGTAGGCCCTCATCTCCAACGTAGGGGCGGGG
>JBIOVX010000155.1:0-7212 GCA_044868005.1 Thermoanaerobaculia bacterium
ACGACACAGAACCGAGATTGCCGATAGGAGGGCTCGGTCTCGGCACGACTCCTTCGCAGGCGTCCCCCCTCGCCCGTCAGGGAGAGGGGGACAGGGGGTGAGGCTTCCATGGGAAAACCGCCTCAACCACCTGATTCCGGTTGACCGATACTTTTCTCCCATGCTATGGTTCGCGGTCCACGCGTCTTCGGACGGACTCCGGGAGCAAATCCAATGTATGCAGTGATTGAAAGTGGTGGCAAGCAATACCGCGTCGCGCCGGGCGACGTGATCGATATCGAGCTCCTCTCCGCGCCGGGAGAGGATGGCGCCGTGCGCTTCGACCGGGTGCTCATGATCGCGGGCGACGAAGGTCCTCAGCACGGCAAGCCGGCGCTCGACGGCGCCGCCGTCACCGCCTCCCTGGTGGGCGAGGTGAAGGGCCCGAAGATCCGCGTCTTCAAGAAGAAGAAGCGCACGACGTACCGGCGGACGACCGGCCACCGGCAGCACCTGCACCGGGTGCGCATCGAAGGCATCGAGTTGCCGGCCTCCTAGGGAGCCGGCGAGAGACGAGAGGTATCAGCTCATGGCACATAAAAAAGGACAGGGCTCCAGCCGCAACGGCCGCGACTCCAATGCGCAGCACCTGGGAGTGAAGGCCTTCGGCGGCCAGCAGGTGACCGGCGGCTCGATCATCGTGCGGCAGCGCGGCACCAAGTTCTTCCCCGGCAACAACGTCGGCCGCGGCAAGGACGACACCCTCTTCGCGAAGGTCGACGGCATCGTGAAGTTCCAGAACCGGGGGCGGCGCGGGACGTACGTCCACATCCTGCTGCCCGTCGAGAGCGGAACCGCCGGCGCCGCCGAGTGACCCGGAGCCGGGCGTGCGGCCCGGCTTGCGCGGTCCTCCCCTTTCGAACCGACCTTGATCTTCCTCGACGAAGCCACCATCGACGTCCGGGCGGGACGCGGCGGCAACGGCTGCGTGGCGTTCCGCCGCGAGAAGTACGTGCCGCGGGGCGGCCCCTCGGGCGGCGACGGCGGCGACGGTGGAGCGGTCTACCTGACCGGCCAGGCCAACCGGAACACTCTCTATCACCTGCGCTTCGCCTCGCTCTACGCCGCCGAGCGGGGGCGCCACGGCGAAGGCTCCAACCGCGCCGGCAAGGACGGCGAGGACCTCGAGGTCCCGGTCCCTCTCGGCACCGTCGTCTACGATCAAGGAACCGGCGAGAAGGTCGGCGAGGTCCTGGAGGACGGCCAGCGCCTGCTCGTCGCCGGCGGCGGCCGCGGTGGGCGGGGCAACGCCCGCTTCGCCACCGCCACCAACCAGGCGCCGCGCCGCGCCGATCCGGGCCAGGAAGGAGAGGAGCGCCGCCTGCGCCTGGAGCTCAAGCTCCTCGCCGACGTCGGGGTGATCGGCCTGCCGAACGCCGGCAAGTCGACGCTGATCAGCGTCGTCTCGGCGGCGCGGCCGAAGATCGCCGACTATCCGTTCACCACCCTGGTGCCGCAACTCGGCGTCGTCGCCGAGGGACCCCTTTCCGAGCCCTTCGTCATCGCCGATCTGCCGGGGCTGATCGCCGGCGCCGCCGAGGGGGCCGGCCTCGGCATCCAGTTCCTCCGCCACGTCGAGCGCTGCCGGGTGCTGCTGCACCTGGTGGACCTCGCGAGCTTCGAGGGCAGCGCCGCGGCCGATCTCGCCACCGTCGAGCGCGAGCTCGCCGCCTTCAATCCGGAGCTCATGGAGCGCCCGCGGCTGATCGTAGGGAGCAAGCTCGACGCCGCGGTTCCCGAACGGCAGGTGGAGCTGCGGCGGGCGGCCGGCGAGCGGGGCCTGCCGTACCTGGAGATCAGCGCCGCCACCGGCGACGGTGTGCCGCGGCTGATCTCGGAGCTGGCGCGGCGGTTGGAGGCGGCGGGGGAACGGCCATGAAGATCGGCCTCTTCGGCGGCAGCTTCGATCCCATCCATCGCGGCCACATCGAGCCGGTGCGCGAGGCGCGGCGGGCGCTCGGCCTCGACCGGGTGATCTACCTGCCGACGGCCAGGCCTCCCCACAAGCCGGGCCGCATCCTGGCGCCGCCCCTCGCCCGCTATGCCATGGTGGAGCTCGCGCTGCTCGGCGAGGAGGGGCTCTACGCCTCGCCCCACGAGCTGACCCTGGACCGGCCGGCCTTCACCATCGAGACCCTGGAGCACTTCCGCGGCGAGATGCCGGGCGCCGAGATCTTCCTGCTCATCGGCGGCGACTCGCTCGCCGATCTCCATCACTGGGTGCGCTGGCGGGAAATCCCGCGGGCGGCCCGGCTGGCCGTGCTCGCCCGTCCGGGCTGGGACCTCGACGCCGTGGCTCTCGATCCCGAGGTGGCCGCGCTGGCGCGCACCGACCGCGTCCTCTTGCTTCACCAGCCCGCCGTCGACGTGTCGTCCACCCGGCTGCGGGAGCTCCTGGCCGCCGGACTGCCGCTGCCGCCTGGGGCCGTTCCCGACTTGGTGGTACGATACCTCCAGAAATACGCCCTCTACAGATGAATCCAGAATCCCTCGCCCTCGCCGACACCGCACAGAGAGTTCGAGAGGCCGTGGCTGCCGCCGACGATCGCAAGGCGGTGGATTTGAAGGTCCTCCACCTGCAGAAGATCAGCGACTTCACCGATTACTTCGTGATCTGTGGCGGCACCAGCGAACGCCAGGTGCAGGCGATCGCCGACGCCGTGCAGGAGAGGCTGCGCGACCACCGGGTGCGTCCCCTCCACGTCGAAGGCTACAACCGCGGGCAGTGGGTGCTGCTCGACTACGGAGACCTCGTGGTGCACGTCTTCCAGGAGGAGCCGCGGCGGCATTACGCCCTCGAGCGCTTGTGGAGCGACGCGCCCGACATGACGGCCGAGTTCCGCGCGTGACTGCGGGGTCGCCTCTCTCCCTCCCGCGTCTGCTGCTCGACTTTCCGGTCCTCGCCGCGAGCCTGCGCGGCCTCGACCGCGCCGCCGCGACCGACGCTCCGGTCCTGCTCCTCGGCGAGCCCGGCAGCGGCCGCTCGACGGTGGCCCGCGCCCTGCACGGCGCCAGTCCGCGGGCGGCGGGCCCTCTCGTCGAGGTGGATCCCGGCGCGATCCCGAGCACGCTCTTCGAGAGCGAGTTCTTTGGCTATCGGGCGGGGGCCTTCACCGGGGCGGAGCGGCCGAGCGACGGGCGCGTGGGGCGGGCCGAGGGCGGCACGCTCGTCCTCGATCAGGTCGAGGAGCTGCCGCTCGCGGCGCAACCGAAGCTCCTGCGCCTGGTGGCGGAGAGGCGCTACTCTCCGCTGGGGGGGACGGAGATGGAGGCGCGGGTCCGCTTCGTCGCCATCGCCTCCGAGGACCTGCCGCGCCGCGTCGCCCGCGAGCTCTTCCGCGCCGATCTCTTCTATCGCCTCGAGGTCCTCGCCTTCCGCGTGCCGCCGCTGCGCGAGCGCCGCGCCGACCTTCCCGCGGTCCTCGACCATCTCCTCGCCGACCTCGGGGAGCGCTTCGGCCACCCTGGCCCCGCCCTCTCGCCGCGCGCCCGCGCCTGGATGCTGGAGCACCCATGGCCGGGCAACCTGCGGCAGCTTCGCAACACCCTGGAGCGGGGGTTGATCCTCGCCGACGGCGGCACGGTCGATCCGCCGCCGCCCGCGGGGTCGCTGGAAACCCGGCCGCGGCCGCTCCTCGAGGTGGAGAAGGAGCAGATCCGCAATGCCCTCGCCTACACGCGCGGCCATCAGGGGCGCGCCGCCGAGCTGCTCGGCATCAGCCGCAAGGCCCTGTGGGAAAAGCGGCGGCGGTATGGGATTCCGTGAAGCGAATCCGCTGGCGCTCCTCCCCCACCTTCATCTAAGATGCGAAGAGTTTTAAGATGGAAGCCTACCCGCAAGAGCACCGTATCGCGGCGTTGCTGCGCGAGCTGATCGCCCAGGGCGCCATGTCGCCGGCAGCCCTGGAGGAGCGCCTCGGCTGGGAGCCGGGCCGCCTGACGGCGTTCCTCGACGGTCGGCAACGGCTGAGCTTCGACGAGATCCTGGAGATCCTCCCGCTGCTGGCCACGACGCCTGTCGAGTTCCTGGCCCGCCTGTACGAGGCCGCGCCTCCCGCCGCGAGCACCTCGGCGAAGCAGCGGGCGATGGAGCGCCTCTTCGAACGCAGTCTGCGGGCGGTCAGGAACGCGGTCGCGCGGCGGGCCGCATGGAAGCGCGAGCGCTCCGACGAAGCCTGAAAGCCCTCAATTCTCCTCGACCCGCTGCCGGCGCAGCGGCTCGATGCGGGCGCTGAGCGTGCGGATGAGCTCGAGGGCTTGCTGCTCCTGATCGGCCACCTTCTGGAGCTGGAGCAGCGCGGCGAGCGTCTGGAGCCCGACGCGCAGGGAGTGGAAGATCGGCACCGCCTCCAGCACCGTGCGCTTCAGCTTGTCCGTACGCCCCTGCTTGACGTAGACGGTGGCGAGGTCGAGAGAAACGAGCGCCGCCTCGTAGGGGAGCTTCCTTTCCGAGTAGCCTTTTCTGGCGCGCAGCAGGATGGTCTCGGCGTTCTGGAGGTGACCGAGATCGCGCAGGAGCTGACCTTCCTGCCAGGCGGCCCGCAGCCGGATGAGCGGATCCTCGAATTCCTCGTAGAGCTCCTTGATTTCGGAGTAGATCTGCAGCGCCTGGTCCGGCCGGCCGAGGTCGATATAACAACGGATCAGGTTGTGGCAGGCCACGAGCAGAAGGTGGGGATCCTCTTCGTGGTCGATGAGCGGGATGGCCTGATTCAGGAGACGGACCGCGCTCTCCACCTCGCCTGAATACAGCGTGGCCGTGGCCTTCTGGACCACAGTGCTGGCCAGCAGGTGCCTCTCGCCGAGCTCTCGATAGATCTCACCCGCCTCCTCACATCTTTCGATGGCGTCATTGAAACGGCCCTGGAAGAAGGCGAGAGGTGTGTTCCTCTCGAGCAACCAGGCATGCAGCATGGGATCGCCGGTACCCGCTGCGCGATGACGTTGAGCGGTCGCGAAGGCTTCTTCCGCCTCGCGGAGCCTGCCGGAGACGCGAAGGGCATTGCCGTACTGCCCCCAGGCCCGGGCGCGAAGATCGGCGAGCCGCAAGCCGTTCTCCGTGCCGTCCGGCGAGCACGCGTCCGCGGCGAGACGCGCCAGGTTGGCAAAATGGAGCATGGCCTCGGCGTCCTGATAGCGGACCTCGTGACTGCGGTCGATCAGACCGTTGATGGCAGCGAGGGCGGCGAACCGTCGATCCGTGATCACCCTCCGGGCCTGCTCGTCGGCTGGCAGGGTCGCCATCTCGGCGAGCACGAGATCGAGCGGTTCCGCGGCGGCGCTTGCGGATGCCAGAAGAGCCGAGGCGGCCCGCTCCGCCCTGGCGAACGCACGGCTGTAGTCGAATTCGTTGGACGCCATCCGGCCCTCCGGCAGCTCCATCTCCTCTTCAACCCAGACGAACTGGGCCCGCCGGGAGTCCCGATGCACGGTGCTCAGGCGCTCGCGGCAGACCGGGCAGTCCGACAGGAGGTGGCGGATGATCTGGGAGTAGCTCCCAGAGGAAGACGGCCAGGAGGTGCCGTGCAAAAGACCAGCAAAGTCTTCCAGGGTCGGATGCGTCGGGAACATCGGTCACCTCCCGGTCAGCGAAACAGAGTGCAAGCCATCAGGACCGACTCACAAACACCCCTTCGGCTTTCCCGTCGGATCGAGACAAGATCCGTTGGTGGGGGTTCGGCCGCCGCTGCCATCCTTCTGCCGTGACTCCGGCGCCGAAGCCTGGCGGTGTGATCCGACGAGATCCCCCACCCACCTCACGGCGGCTCCGATCCAATGATCCATTGTACGTTCGAACCCCCCGGATGTTGCCAGAGGCCGGGCGCTCGCGAGCGGCGCCGAGACGAGAGCGAAGACGGCTGCGATGACGAGGACCAGGTGCAAGCGGGAAATACGGGTCATGACGTTCTCTCCTCTCCACAAGATTTGGGAGATCGGCGCACTTCGAGCCGGTCGCCCACGAGTTAATGACCTCCAACGGCCTTCAATGGAATACGTCTTTGAAGGATAAGGTGTGCGGTTTGTATGAAACCGTGACAGGAAAGTTTCGGGCGGGCGAACCGGTCCGGACAATCCTCTATCGCCGCTGCTGCCGGAACGTGGCCCGCGGATCGCGGGCCGAGGCCTTGCCGGCGTGGAAGACGGCGAAGCGCAGCGCGAAGGCTCCGGCGGTGCCGAGCAAGCCGCCGGCAACGCGCTTCGCCCGCGAGCGGCCGGGGAGCAGCGAGAGGGCGAGGCTCGCCGCGGTCATCACCTTGGCGGCGGTCCACAGCGCTCCCGAGAGTCCTTCGCGCAGGGGACGGCCCACCGGCTCCACCTGGTTCGCCTCCTGCTCGACGAGCGTCATGGCGGCGAGGTCCACCACCTTGCCGGCGATGCCGAAGCGCTCGACGATCTTCTCCTCGCGGGGCGCGAGGTCGACGGGCAGCAGGCCGAAGAGCGACGCCAGGCCCGAGACCGAGGTGCCGATGAAGAGATGCGGCAGGCTCCGCCGCGTCTGCCGCCACACCGGCACCGCCGTGTTGCCGAGGAGCACCGCCGTGTAGCCGGAGAGCGGCATGCCGAAGAGCGCCGCGGCGTAGGCCGCGGCGTCGCCGAGACGGCCGAGGAAACCGTTCCGTTCCGCCAGCAGCGCCGAGCCCATGGTGGCCGTGGCCGCGCCGGCCAGCACCCACGAGCCGACGCTCATCGGCGAGGTCGGACGAAAGACCCGCAGCATGTGGAGGAAGCGCTCCGGCCGGCCGAGGTCGTGGACCAGCAGCGCCGAGCCGGCGGCGCCGCCGAGGGCCGCCACCCAGCGGCAGGCCTTGACCAGGCCGCGCAGCTCGTCGCCGTCCAGCGCCTGGGCCGCCGCACCCAGCACCGCCGCCGCGCCGGCGGTGCCGCCGACGTAGAAGTAGACGGGGACGGCCCAGATCCACACCGGTTCCTTGAGCACCGGCCGCTCGTAGTAGGTCGGATCCTCCTGGAACGAATGCGACGGCAGGTCGCGCCAGACGAAGGTCTTCGCGGGGAACGCTTCGGCCGTGGTCTCGGTCCGCTGCTGCGAGCCCTCGCCGGCGAGCAGGCCGAGCTCCGGCGCGATGTGCCGGCCGTCGGAGCGGTCGTCGTTATCCACCACCGTTCGGTCCTTCTGTATTTTTCGTAGGGGCGGGGCTTGTCCCCGCCCTGGGT
>JBIOVX010000156.1:0-6285 GCA_044868005.1 Thermoanaerobaculia bacterium
GAGGCCGCCTTTTCGGCAAAACCCTTTTGCAGGCGTCCCCCCTCGCCCGTCAGGGAGAGGGGGACAGGGGGTGAGGTCTCGGAGGGCATGCCCGCCCGACGTCCAGTATGCTCCGCACCATGCCCCCTCCCTTCCCCCCCACCTTCCTCTGGGGAGCCGCGACCGCGGCCTATCAGGTGGAGGGCTCGCCGCTCGCCGACGGCGCCGGAGCGAGCATCTGGCACCGCTTCTGCCATACCCCCGGACGCGTTCACAACGGTGATACCGGCGACGTGGCGTGCGATCACTACAACCGCTTCCGCGAGGACGTGGCGCTGATGCGCGAGCTCGGCCTCGGGGCCTACCGCTTCTCCATCGCCTGGGGGCGCGTGCTGCCGGAGGGAACGGGAAAAATCAATGAGCGCGGGCTCGACTTCTATCGCCGGCTCGTGGACTCGCTGCGCGAGGCCGGCATCGCGCCGGTGGCGACGCTCTATCACTGGGACCTGCCGGCCGCGCTCGACGATCGCGGCGGCTGGGTGAACCGCGACGCGGCGGACTGGTTCGCCGAGTACGCCGCCGTCTGCTACCGCGCGCTCGACGACCGCGTCGAGCTGTGGGCCACGCTCAACGAGCCATGGGTGGTCACGGACGGCGGCTATCTCGCCGGTGTGCTCGCGCCCGGCCATCGCAGCGCGTTCGAGGCCGCGCGCGCCGGTCATAACCTGCTGCGCGCGCACGCCGCCGCGGTCGAGGCCTACCGCGCCGAAGGAAAAGGGCGCATCGGCGTCGTGGTCAACGTGGAGCCGAAGCATCCGGCGAGCGAGCGTCCCGAGGACCTCGCCGCGACGGCGCGCGCCGACGCGTACATGAACCGGCATTATCTCGATCCGCTCTTCCTCGGCTGCTATCCGGAAGAGCTGGCCGGCATCTACGGCGAGGCATGGAGCGAGGTCTTCGACCGCGAGGCCGGCGCCCTCAACGTGCCCATCGACTGGCTCGGCCTCAACTACTACAGCCGCAACGTGGTGCGTCACCAGGCGGACGCCTGGCCCACCGCCGCGGCCCGCGTGCGCCAGCCGCGCAGCATCCACACCGAGACCGACTGGGAGGTGTATCCCGACGGCCTGGAGGAGACGCTGCGCTGGATCGCGAACCGCTATGGCTCCATTCCTCTCTACGTCACCGAGAACGGCGCCGCCTTCTACGATCCGCCGTCGCCGATCGAAGGCCGCGTCGACGATCCGCTGCGCATCGCCTATCTGCGCGAGCACCTGCGCGCCGTGGGCCGTGCGATCTCCGCAGGCGTCGACGTGCGCGGCTACTTCGCCTGGTCGCTGCTCGACAATCTCGAATGGGCCCACGGCTACTCGAAGCGCTTCGGCATCGTACACGTGGATTTCGCCACACAGCAGCGAACGATCAAGGCGAGCGGGCGCTGGTACGCGGAGGCGATCAGTTCGGGTGCGCCACGAACACCTGCTTCTCGGTCGGCACGGCCAGCATGACGCTGCGCTGCACGTTCAACTGGTGAGCCCCGAACTGGTCCTTAGTCTTGATGCTCACCGCCTTGGGCAACGCGGGCAATTTATAGATGGCCAGGTGAGTCTTCTTGTCGAAGAGATCGGGAGGCTTCTCATCTTTCCGCTGCTTCTGCACCGGATTGCAAAAGAAGACGGGCGGGCCGACCTGGGCGCTACGGGAGCCGAACTGATCGCCGAGCTTGACCACCGGCAACGGCGGCGCGGTGTTGACCTGGATCACCCGGTAGCACTTGTAGTGATCCAGGGTCTTGGGGAACTCGCTGCCGGCGTGGCTGGTCTTGTGGGTCGGCACCAGGAGGAAGCGGGGCTCGCGTATGTCGACGCTGTGCTGTCCGAACTGGTTCTTGAAACGCACCGTGCGCCGGGGTTCCGCCTGCGGCTGTTTCAGGACGTACCAGGTGAGGTGAGCGTTGGTGTCCTTGATGCCGATCTGCGTGCTGCCATGGACCTTGCGGCTGGCGTTGGCGAAGTGGGTGATCGCGATGACCTGAGCTTTCTTGGCGGCGGGATCGAACTGGTCCGTGAGCTTGACGTCGAAGCTCACCAGCACTTCTTTCACCGTATAGACCTGGAAATGATCCAGACCGGCGGCCCCGGCGGCGAGGGCCAGAACGAGCACGAAGGCGAGCGCGGCGGTAGACAGGAACGAGCGTTTCATAAGGGCTCCTTTCAGCCATTCAGGCGGACTGCGCCTCTACATTGTTACATTGTGATGATCGCAACGGTGTGCCCATGGAAGGTCGCCTGCTCTACCCGCACCTCACCTGAATCAGCACCTCCGCTCCTTCCTCGACCTTCTTCAGCGCCCCCGAGAGCCGCCGCCCGTCCACCGTCACCTCGAGCAATCCCGGAAGCCCCGGCACCCGCTCGATCTCGATGCGCAGTCGCGCGCCGCGCCAGGGACGCACCATCGCCGCCCGTTGCCACGACGGCGGCAGGCAGGGATGGAGCTCCAGACCGTCCCAGGTGGGCCGGACGCCGAGCACCCATTCGGAGAGGACGCGCGGCAGCCAGGCGGCCGAACCGGTGTACCAGCTCCAGCCGGCGCGGCCGTGATAGGGCGAGGCGGGTCCGTCGACGTTGCCCGACAGCACGTAGGGCTCGGCCCAGTAGCGCTCCGGGTCCTTGTTCGCGGGATTGATGGCGGCGAGCAGCCGCTCCACCAACTCGGCGTCGCGCATCTTCGCCGCGGCGGCGATGGCCCAGGTGGCGGCGTGGGTGTAGACGCCGCCGTTCTCGCGCAGCCCCGGGGCGTAGCGGGTGATGTAGCCGATGGTCTCGTCCGGCACGTCGTAGGAGGGCGCCAACAGCAGGGCTCCGGCATCCGTCACCAGATGTTTCTTGATCGCCTCCAGGCAGGCCTCCGCGCGCTCCGGATGCGCGACGTCGTTGAGGATGGCCCAGGTCTGCGCGTTGAGATAGATGCGGCCTCGCGCGTTCTCGGCGCTGCCGATCCACGTGCCGTCGTCGCGCGTGGCGCGGCGGTACCATTCGCCGTCCCAGGCGTGCTTGTTGATCGCCGCGCCGAGAGAAAACCGGCGCATCATGAGCTCGGTCGCCATTTTCAGATCGTCGCGGCGGAGATGAATAACGCTCCAGTCGTGCAGCAGACCGCAGAGGAACTCCGCGAGCCATACGGATTCGCCGCGCTCCTCGAGACCGAGCGCCGAGAGGCCGTCGTTCCAGTCGCCGCCTCCGATGTAAGGGAGGCCGCGCGGCCCGGTGCGCGCGAAGACGCGGGCGAAAGCGCGGCCGACGTGATCGAGGAGCGAATGCGGCTCCGCGTCGTCGAGATACGGCGCGGTGTCGTCCAGGATGCTGAAGTCGCCGGTCTCCTTGAGGTAATTGGCGGCGACGAAGGCGAGCCAGAGCAGGTCGTCCGTCATGCGCGTGACGTGGCCCTGCTCCGAGAGCGGATGCCACCAGTGATAGACCGAGCCGTCGGCGAACTGGTGCGCGGCATGAAGAACGATCTGCTCGCGGCAGCGCGGCGGCTCGATGGTGAGCCAGACCTGCGAGTCCTGGAGCTGATCGCGGAAGCCGTAGGCGCCGCTCTGCTGGTAATACCCGGCGCGGCCCCAGAGTCGCGCCGAGATCGCCTGGTAGCGCAGCCAGTCGTTGGCGAGGGCGTCGAGCTGCGGCTCCGGCGTCTCGATGCGATGGCCGGCGAGGCGTTCGCGCCAGCCCGCGACGGCGGCATTCAGTGAAGCGTCCATGGCGTCCGGAGACGCGAAGCGCCGGGCCAGAGCCGAGGCCTCCTCGCGCTCCTCCGCGGTGGCGAGCACGAAGCCGAGATCGGAGGAGCCTCCCTTCGCCAGCTCCACGTCGCAGCACAGCGCCGCCACGGGATCGTAGTGGCGGCCGAATAGCGTTGGCCAGCGGGCGTCGCGAGAGAGAGCGGCGGGGCGCGACCAGTCGCCGTAGCGGCCCAGGAAGGCGCCCTTGTCTCCTTCGGCCATGGCGACCGGCGAGGACGCGGCGAAAGCGCTCCAGTAAGGGAAATCCCGGTTCCAGTGCCCCCAGCGCTTCGAGGGCATATCCCACATGTGGCTGCCGGCGGTGATGACACCGGAGTCATAGCCGGTCTCCAGGAACAGCTTCTGAAACTCGCGCCGCGGCGAAGGCGCCACGCCGCAATTCCATTCGAGATAACCGACGAGCGAGAGCCTGCGCGCCCGGCCGGAGAGGTCCTCCAGTCTGACGCGCCACATCTCGACCGTGGCCTCGGCGTCGACAAAGAGAGTCCAGAGCGCGCGCAGCCCGCGGTACTCCGTCTCGAAGGTTGTGTAGCCGAGACCATGCCGGCAGGAGTAGCGGTCATACGCCGGCCAGCAGGGAGCGGGAGCCAGCGACCAGACCTCGTCCGCGTCGCGGTCCCACAGATAGAGGAACCGGCCGGAGCGGTCCTCGGCGAGGTCCTGCTGCCAGCGCACGATCACCGCGAGCTGCGAGTTGTCGATCCACGAGAAGCCGCTGCCGGTCTGCGACACGGCGAGGCCCACGCGCGGATTGGCGATGAGGTTGATCCACGGCCGCGGCGGCCGTGGGTCGGTGATGACGTACTCGGCGCCGTCGGGGGAGAAGTGGCCGTAGGTCATGGCGCCTCCACCCTTCCGAGAACAGCGGACCGCCCCGGCTCCGAAGCCCTCACCTCCCCTACCCCTCCTCTCCCAAAGGGAGAGGAGGGGATAAAAAAGAAACGCACGATTTCCGTCTCTTTTCCCCTCTCTCCCTCTGGGAGAGAGGGGCCAGGGGAGTGAGGGCTTCGGAGGGCAGACCGCTCCGGCTTCGGATTTGCCTTTGAGGATCCAGGAACCAGATCCACCGTAGCCGGCACCCGCCGCACCACCGCCGGACCTCCCTTCGCTTCTCCCTGAAGCGGCCACGAGAGAACAATGCCGCCCGGCGGGATCTCCGTGCCTTCCGCGATCTCGTATCGCACACCCTCACCGTTCTGCTTCAACGTGTAACTGAGCGGCCCCCAAGGCGTCCGGAGCCCGCACACCGCGATGCCTTCCGGTTGTGCGAGCCAGCTTTCCGGGATTCCCGCGCCGAGCACGAGCGCGCTGCCCTCCTCGTAGGCGAAGAGGTCGAGGAAGGAGCGGATGAAGTCCGAGCCGACCCAGGTGTGCGGCAGGTCGCCTTGGAAGCCGGGCGCGCGCGGATCGCGACGCACCACCTCGGGCCACTGGTTCCAGCCCGGCGGACGCCGGTCCTTCATGAAGAAGTCGAGCAGCTCGTGCGCGCGCCCTTTCCAGCCCAGGCGCACGAAGGTGCCGACGGCGCGCAGCTCGTAGGGGGTGTAGGCCTCCCAGTCCGTCGCGCTCCGCCGGCGGACGAATTCCTGCCAGTAACGCTCGAAGGTATGCATGAGAGCCGGTTGTGGCAGATTGGCCAGCTCGCCGCCGGGACTGATCGCGATGGTCGTGGAGGTGGCGTCGAAGTCCGCGAGGTCCGCGGAGCCAGGGATGTAGTCGATGCCGGCCTCGGAGATCACCCGGTTCAACGAGGCGTAGAGATCGGTGCGGAATTCGTCGCGGATGGCGGCCCAGCGCGCGGCGTCCTCCGTCTTGCCGAGCGCACGCGCGAGCTCCGCCGCGTCCTTCAGTCCCGTAAGGGCGAAGAAGTCATCCCAATAGGAATGGACAGGATGCGCCGAGTAGCCCTCGTGGCTGATGGACTCGGGAAGGAGGCCGAAGAACCTGCGCTTGTCACCTTGCCGATATTCATCTGTACGGCGCTGGCGGCGCAGCTCGTCGATGTAGGCAACCGCCTTCTCGACGTGCGGCCAGACCTTCTCCACCGTCGCGCGGTCGCGGCTGTAGCGCCAGTATTCCGCGACGAGAAAGAGCCACTCGCCATGGCTGTCGTTCTCCGGCACGGGATCGGCGCCGCGCTTGTCCACGCAGCACGGAACCTTGCCGTTGGCGAACTGATAGGGCGCGAACCATTCGATGAGCTCGCGGACCTCCGCCGCATGGCCGGCGCGCAGCAGCGCCGAGGACTCGAGCGCTCCGTCACGGATCCACGTGCGCGCGTAGGAGCGGGAGCCCGGCTGCAGGGCGGGGCCGTCGCGGTTGATGAGGATGTGGGCGATGGCGGTCTTGAAGGTTTGGGCGAGAGGGGCGGCGACGGGGGGGAGGCGGAGGTCGACGTGATCGAGGCGCTGGTGCCAGTCGCGGAGGGTGGCGGACAGGGCGGCATTAGTGCCAGATCCAGACGTTGTTTTCGTAGGGGCGGGGCTTGTCCCCGCCCGGGATGC
>JBIOVX010000157.1:0-100908 GCA_044868005.1 Thermoanaerobaculia bacterium
GTTCAAGCGCGTCTTGCCCGCACGATGGTCTTACCCTTCGAAGCCTCACCCCCTGTCCCCCTCTCCCTGACGGGCGAGGGGGGACGCATGCGAAGGGATCTGCTGAATCCAATCCCTCCTATTGGCAAAACTGGCTGTGGATCGTCCCCCCTCGCCCGTCAGGGAGAGGGGGACAGGGGGTGAGGCTTCGAAGGGTAAGACCATCGTGCGGGCAAGACGCGCTTGAACCGCCTACCGCTTCTCCGCCGGCGCCGCCGCCTTCTCCAGCTTGCGCGGCTTGGTCTTGCCGGGAACGACTCCGTCGCCCATGCGCTGGCGCGCGGTGAGCTGCGCCGAGTAGCTCGCCTCGACGCGCTTGAGCTCGTCGCGCTTCAGGTGGCAGCGCTTGTACTTCTTGCCGCTGCCGCACCAGCAGAGATCGTTGCGGCCGAGCTCGGCCTGCGGCGCGGGGGGACGGGGATTAACCAAATTGCGAAACCAGCTTGCCAGGGACACGACAGTCTCCAATCTTGAAATCTTGTTTCGGGGAAATCCGGACGGAGCCGGCGATGCGGCCTACCGCACCTGCACCAGATCGACGACCTGCTTGACGCCCGCGGTTCCCCGGGCCGCCTTCAAGGCCAGCGACTTGCGCTCGGGGTCCGGCAGCGTGCCGCGCAGGCTGACCACCCCGTCGGTCGCCTCGACCTCGAGGTCCAGCGCGTAGCGGCCGATCTCTCCCAACAGGTTCTTGCCCACCCGCATTTCCAGCACGGCGTCGTTCACCTCGCGCTCGGTGGTGCCGGCGGCGCGGCCGGCGGTGGTGCTCTCCGGCGCTTCCTTGCGGGCGAAGAGGCGGTTGTCGACGTCTACCACGCCGGGCACCGACTCGGCGACCTCCTCGGCCAGCTCCTGCGTCGAACGCTCGTCGACGGCGCCGATCAAAGTCACCGATCCGTTGCGCGCCTCCACCGTCACGCCGAGAACGTCTTCCCCCAGCTTGTCCAGGAGCGCGAGGCGGACCTCCTTCTCCAGCCGCGCGTCCGCGACGTCCTGCTCCCGGATCGCCTCGTCGCCGGCCTCGGAGCGCGACGTGGGAACGGTCGAGGCGCAGCCGGTCAGAAGGCCTCCAAGGAGGAGGCCCGCGAGGAAAACACCGCCGAAAAGGAGTCTGGTCACGAAGGTCCACATCGGGAAAAGATTATCATGATCGGCGCTCCGACTCCTTCGTGGACAGGTGGAGGTGACATGGCACTGATGCGACCATCCCGGGATCTCGCTTTGGCCGCGCTCCTCTGGGCGAGCGGCGGCCTGCTCGCCGCACCGGCGGAAGCCGCGGTGGCCGTCCGCGGCGCGCGGCTGCTCGACGTACGGGCGGGGCGCCTCGTCCCCGACGCCCTGGTCGTCGTCGAGGGCGACCGCATCCTCTACGCGGGACCCGCCGCCAGCCACGCGCTCGCCCCGGAAACGCCCGTGCTGGGGCTCGGCGACGTGACGATCCTGCCGGGGCTCATGGACCTGCACACCCACCTCACCGTGGGCCGCGCCGAGGGACACCCGCCGCGCGCGTTCTTTCCAGGTCCTCCGGACACGACGCTGCAGGCGGCGGAGAACGCCCGCGTCACCCTGCTCGCCGGCTTCACCACCGTGCGCGAGGCGGGCGCCTGGTACTTCATCGACGTGGCGCTCGACCGCGCCATCGGCGAGGGGCTCGCGGTGGGTCCCCGCATCGTCCCCTCCGGCTATCAGATCAGCATGACCGGCGGCCACGGCGACGACATCGGCTGGCCGCCGGGGGTCTTCGAGACCAGTCCGGAGATGGGAGTGGCCGACGGGCCGGATGCCTTGCTGCGCGCCGTGCGCTACCAGCTCAAGCACGGCGCGCGCACCATCAAGCTCACCGCCACCGCCGGCGTGGCGGGGCCCGAAGCCACCGCCGACGCACGCCAGTTCTCGGACGAGGAGCTGCGCACGATCGTCGAGGAGGCGCGGCGGAACCGCGTCAAGACGGCGGCCCACGCGCACGGCAGGGAGGGGATCCTGGCGGCGGTGCAGGCGGGGGTGGACTCCATCGAGCACGGCTCGCAGATCGACCTGGAGCTGGCGCGGCTGATGAAGGAGCGCGGCACCTACCTCGTCCCCACGGCGTGGCTCAACACCGGGAACGACGACATGAGCCGGCGGTCGGAGGCGGAGCAGAAGAAGGGACGCCAGATCAGCGAGCAGGCCCGCGCCAGCCTGCGCCTCGCCATCCGCGAAGGCGTGCGCATCGCCTACGGCACCGACGCCGGCGTCTTCCCGCACGGCCGCAACGCCTGCGACTTCCCGGTGCTCGTCGAATTCGGCATGAGCCCGCTCGAGGCGATCCGCACCGCCACCCTGGGAGCCGCGGCGCTCCTCGGCGTGGACGACCGCGGCAGCCTGGAGGCGGGCCGGCTGGCCGATCTCATCGCCGTACCGGGCGATCCCCTCGCCGACGTCTCGCGGCTGAAGCAGCCCGTCTTCGTGATGAAAGGCGGCGAGGTCTACCGCTGGGGAGAGCTCACCGGCGGGCCGGGAGGCCTGGCGGTCGAACTGCTGCGCCGATTACCGGGCTTGGCGATAGACTCCTCCGCCCAGAATCGATGACTCGCGCCAGTACGCTGCTGCTCGCACTGCTGATCCTCAACACCCTGCTGGGTTTGTTGTGCCTGGCCGTTGCCCGCGGCCAAAGGCACTCGCGGGCGATGCGGTTATGGGGGTGGGGGCTGCTCGTCTACTCGGCGGGCATTCTGATCGGCATCCCGGAGGCCCTTCCCTTCGATTTCAGGAAGGTCGTCGGCGACGCGCTGGTCGTCCTGACGCCGATTCTCACCATCGAGGGCGCCCTCAGCCACATTTCCTCCAGGCTGAATCGGCGCTGGACGGTGATCGCCTTCCTGGCGTCCGTGCTGCCGGTCCTGGTGAATCACCTCGGCAGCCAGCCCTCGGTCCTGGTCGACATCCTGGCGCCGTCGCCCATCGCCGGCCTCCTGTTCCTTTATGGAGCCGTGAAGCTGCTGCGCGCCGCGCCGCCCGATGCCCGGGTGGCCTCGCGGTTCCTGGCCGACGTCTTCCTCTGCGCCGTGCTGGTGTGGAGCCTGCGGGTGATGGTGATCTGGTCGTCGATCGGCGGCACCAACGATCGCGAGCGCGCCGACCTCACGATCGCCCTGTTCAGCATCGCGCAGATGGTGATCGCAGTCGCTTCGACGCTGGGGATGATGTGGATCGAGGTCGGCAAGATGGAAGCGGCGTTGCGGCGCCTGGCGGACGAGGATGCCCTGACCGGACTTCCCAACCGCCGCGCCACCGTCGAGCGGTTCGCGGCAGAGGCGGCGCGCGCCTCGCGCCACAACCGCAGCTTCGCCCTGGCCCTGTTCGACGTCGACCACTTCAAACGGATCAACGACACCCACGGGCATCTCGCCGGCGACGCGGCGCTCAAGCACGTCGCCGGCCTGCTCAGCGAAGAAAAGCGGAATGGGGATGTCGTCGGCAGGATCGGAGGAGAGGAGTTCGTCGTGCTGCTTGCCGAGGAGCGTCTCGACGGCGCGATCGTGGCGGCGAACCGGCTGCGCGAGCGCGTCGCGGCGACGAAGCTGCAGTGTGAAGGCAGCGAGCTGTCCATCAGCGTGAGCGGCGGCCTCGCCATGTATCCCGCCGACGGCACGGATTGGGACCAGGTGTTCGCGGCAGCCGATCAGCGGTTGTACGCGGCGAAGATGGGCGGCCGCAACCGAGTTGCAACGTCCCACGAGCCGACGCCGCCGGGCGGAGACCTTCGCGAGCTCTCGGAGGCCTTCTAACCCGGCACCCAGCACACCACAGCCGTCCCGCCGCCTTCCCGCCCCTCGATGCGCAGGCGGCCGCCGTGGGCTTCCACGATCTCGCGGCAGAGCGGCAGGCCGAGGCCGGAGCCGCCGGGCTTCGAGGTGTAGAAGGGCAGCAGCGCCTTGCGCATCACCTCGTCGGTCATGCCCGCGCCGCGATCCAGCACGCGGAAGCGGACGCCGCCGTCGCCGAGGGCGTCCACGGCCAGCTTCACCTCCGCCGCGGGGCCGCCCGACTCGTGCGCGTTCTTCAACAGGTTGATCAGCGCCTGCTGCACCTGCGACGGATCGAAGCGGCCCGGCGCGGTCGGCGTCTCTCCTTCCAGCTCGAAGGGGACCACCTGCCGCAGCTCGCCGAGGAACGCCGGCCAGTCCACCTGGCGCGGGCTGGGCTGGGGGAGTCGCGCGAAACGGGCATAGCCCTCCAGGAACTCCTTCAGATGGCTGGACCGCTCCTCGATGACGTCGAGGGCCGCGTCGAGGCCGCCGGCGTGCTCGGGGCTCCTGGCCATCAGGCGCACCGAGCGGGCGAGCGAGGCGATGGGGGCGAGCGAGTTGTTGATCTCGTGCGAGAGGGTGCGGATGGCGCGCTTCCAAACCTCCACCTCCTGCCGGCGCAGCTCGGGAGTGAGGCGCTTGATCAACGTCAGGCCGTGCCGCCGGCCGTTGAGCTCGAAGACGCGGCGGGCCACGTGGAAGACCTCCTCCTCGCCGCCGCTCTCCAGTGAGAACAGCGAGTCGCGGCCGCTCGCCAGAGCCTCGCGCAGCCCCTCCGGACACTCCTCCAGGATCTCGCCGAACACCCGGCCCTCCAGCGTGCCGCGGGTGAAGAACGTCTCGTGCGCCGCGCGGTTGGCGAAGACCACGCGGTCGCGCCCGCCGGTGAGCACGATGGCCATCGGCGTGGCTTCGAAGATGGTCTCCAGCAGCATCTCCCGCTGCACGAGGGCGCTGCGCTCGTCGCGCAGCACGTCGCCCACGGCGTTGTAGAGCTCCACCAGCTCGCCCAGCTCGTCCTTGCGGTCGGCGGCGAGCTGCAGGCTGAAGTCGTGGTCGCGGAAACCGCGGATGCCGTCCCGCACCGCCTGGAGCACCCGCGCGGCCGGCACCAGCGCGCGGTCGAGCAGCCACCATCCCAGCGGCAGCCCGATCCCGAGGCCGAGCGCGAGGATGATCCAGGGCGAGGGGAACCACCGCGCCACCGCCATGGCGAGGAGGATCACCGCCAGCAGCGCCGCGAGAAACGCCAGGCGGACGCGGGCGGCGAAGCCGAGGGGTTTCATCCCCGCAGCCGCCGCTCGACGGCGAGGCCGTGCTTCTCCATCTTGCGGTAGAGGGCCTGGCGCGAGAGGCCGAGGGACTCCGCGGCCTTGGCGACGACGCCCTCCGCCTCCCCGAGGGCGCGCTCGATGCGCACGCGCTCGGCGAGCAGCAGGTCGTTCCCCTCGGCCGCGCCAGCGGGCGCGGCGGCACCGGTGAAAGCGCCCGGCGCGAGCCCGAGATCCTCCGTCCGCAGGACGTCTCCCGGCGCCACGAGAACGGCCCGCCGCAGCGTGTTCTCCAGCTCCCGCACGTTGCCCGGCCAGGGATGGCGGACGAGGCGCTCGCGGGCTTCCGCGTCCAGCCGCCAGACGGCGCCGGTGGGCGACGGCGAGAGGTCGCGCAGGAAGCGCTCGGCGAGCGGCAGCACGTCTTCCGGACGATCGGCGAGCGACGGCACCGCCAGCTCGATGACGTTCAAGCGGTAGAAGAGGTCCTCGCGGAAGCGGCCGGCGGCCATCTCGCGGCGCAGGTCGGCGTTGGTGGCGCAGATCAGCCGCACATCCACCCGCCGGGTCTCGCTGCTGCCCAGGCGCTCGAACTGGCCGCTCTGCAGCACGCGCAGGAGCTTCGCCTGGCCGGAGGCCGAGAGGTTGCCGATCTCGTCGAGGAACAGCGTGCCGCCGTCCGCGGCCTCGAAGCGGCCGAGCCGCCGCCGCGCCGCACCCGTGTAGGCCCCCGCCTCGGCGCCGAACAGCTCGCTCTCCAGCAGCTCGTCCGGCAGCGCGCCGGCGTTGACGCGCACGAAGGGCTTCTCCCGCCGCCGCGAGTTGGCCTGGACGATCTCCGCCAGCTTCTCTTTGCCGGAACCGGAGGGGCCGGTGATCAGCACCGGCACATCGCCGCGCGCCACCTGCAGGGCGAGGGCGATGGCGGCGTGCATCTTCTCGCTCGCCCAGACGGCGCCGCGCAGGTCGTGCCGCTCGGCGAGCTCCTCCCAGCTCCGCCGGGCGCGGCCGCGCAGGCGGGCGTTCTCCATCTGCAGCTCGCGCAGCCGCAGCAGATTGTTCACCGAGGCGAGCAGCTTCTCGTCGTCCCACAGCTTGGCGAGGTAGTCCGCCGCGCCCTCGCGGACGAGTTGGACGGCGGTCGGGAGCGACGTCCACGCCGTGATCAGCAGCACCGGCAGGCCCGGCTGCCGCTCCTTGATCTGGCGGAACAGGGCGATCCCTTCCTCACCGGAGGTGACCTCCGGCTTGAAGTTCATGTCCTGGACGACGACGCCGATCTCGCCGCCGGACCGCTCGAGGACGCCCAGGGCCTCCTCCGGCGTGCGCGCGACGGCGCATTGCAGGCCATGAATGTCGAAGAGCACCCGCAACGCGGTCGCCACCGCCGGCTGGTCTTCGACGACGAGGATCTTCAGCATGGAGGTCTATTTATATACCGGTCCCCCTACACGTTCCGCGTCGCGATCGCCGGCGCCACCTGCGCGGCGCGGAGGGCGGGCGCCAGCGCCGAGAGCAATCCCACCACCCACAGAGCCACCACGCCAGCGGCGAGGATCGGCCACTCGATCCTGGCGCCGTCGACGAGCGTCACCACGCCGATGTTGAGCGCGACGGCGAGCCCGAGGCCGAGCACGGCGCCGATCGTGGTGACGATCCAGTTCTCGAGCAGGAAGTAGCGCAGGACGGCTCCGCGGCTGGCGCCCAGGGCCCGCCGGGTGCCGATCTGCCGGCGCCGCTCGGCCACCGAGAACGAGGTGATGCCGATGATGCCGAGCGCGGTGATGCCGAGGAGGAGAGCCATGACCCCGTTGAGCGAGGTGATCGTCACCCGGTCGAGCGTGTGATACCGCGATCGGATCTCCGGGATGGTCTGCACCTGCAGGCTGCGGCCTTCGTTGGCGTCCAGCAGGACGCGCTCGATCTCCGGCACGAGCGCCACCGCCTTCCCCGCCTCGGTGCGCACCAGATAACTGAGCCCGCCGCGGTTGGGAAAGAACAACGCGTACTCGTGGATCGGCCAGCCGTAAGGATTGTAGAACTGGTCGACGACGCCGACGATGTTGTAGGTCTCGGTCTCGTCGGGATCCCTGAGCTGCTTGCCGACCGCGTCACCGCCCGGGAAAAGCAGGTCGGCCAGGGCCCGGGTGGCGATGACGTTGTTCGTCGTGGCCTGAGGATCCGCGCTGTCGTACTCCTGCTGGGTGAAATTCCGGCCGCGGATGACGTTGATCCCCAGGGTGCTGAAGAGGTGAGGGTCGGCCGGATACGTCTGGGTGCGGAACCGGGTATCCGCACCGCCGGCGATCTTCACCTCGCCCGAGCTGCCGCCGCCCGCCCAGGGCTGGAAATAGGTGTTGCTCGCGTCGCGGACTCCGGGGATCGCCCGCAGGCGGCGAACGTCGTCGTCGATGGTGGTATTGACGTACTCCGGCTCCTGGAACGCCGGGGCAAAGGGCGAGCTGTTTATGGAGATCAGGTTGGCGTCGTCGAAGCCGGATTCGCGGGCCATCGAGGCCTTGGCGTTGCCGATCAGGCTGACGCAGTTGGCGACGATGCCGAGCGTGAGCGCCACCTCGGCGACGATCAGAACGGAGCGCGCCCGGTGGCGGGTCATGGCGCGGAAAATCGGTCCGAATTCCATGGTTTTAAGTCTCCTCCCGGTTCCCGGCAGCTATTGGTTCTTGAGATGGCGCGCCGGCGGGATCGAGCAGATCCGCCAAGCGGGATAAATGCCGGCGATCGCGCCGGCCACCAACGAGAGCAGGACCGCCGCGGCGATCATGGCGGCGTCGAGCTGAAAGAAGCCGTCCATCTGGAGCATGGGGTCGTACACGCGGTTGAAAAAGGCCAGCACGCCGAGCGAGAGCAGCAGGCCGATGGCGCCGCCGATCAGCCCCACCAGCTCGCACTCGATCAGGTGCTCGAAAAAGATCGAGGCCCGGCTCGCTCCCAGGGCGCGCCGGACGCCGACGACCGGCGCCCGCGCCAGGAACTTCCCCAGGAAGAGGCCGACCAGGTTCAAGGCGGCCACGACGAGGAACAGGATGGAGACCGCCGCCACCGCCCTGATCTGCGGCGCCGGGGTTCGAAAATCCGCCATGACGTCGAGCAACGGTGTGACCCGGTTGTCGAGCGGCCGCTGGAAACGGCCGAATTTCTTCTGCTCGCGAACATAGGCATCGAGAAAATCGTGATAGGCGCGCACCTGCGGCTCGCCGTGCAGCTCCACCCACATCTGTATGAAGACCGACTCCGAGGCGTGCAGGCGCTCGACGAAAGTGGGATTGCCTTCCAGCGACTTCCAACCGTCGAAGCCGCCGGCCGTCCTGATCTCCATGGGTTCGATCCAGTTGAACGGCATGAAGACCCGCTCCGGCTCGGACAAGGCGTTGCCGGTCATGTCATAGAAGCGGACCCTGGGGCGCCACGGCGCGAGCACGCCGACGATGCGAAATTCGCGGTCGACCAGACGGATCGACCGGCCGACGCTGTTGGCGCCGCCGAACAACCGGTCGTTGAGCTCCGAGCTGATCACCACGACGGCTTCGGGCTTGGCATCGGCGGCGCGGTCCCAGCCGGAGCCGAAACGGAAGGGCACGTCGAACATGGGAAAGAAGTCGCTGAAGGCCATGCGCACCGGCTCCTGCGACGCCCGGATGTTGCGATCCTGCGGATACAGCGCCAGCGCCGCCCGATAGGTCGCCGTCTGGCGCGCCGGGATGCGGCTCTTCATGATCTCCCGCATATCGCGATAGGTGATCTTCGGCGGAATGCCGGTGGGGTCCGGGTGGGGCGCCGTGGGGTCCCAGGAATCCATGCGGACGTAATAGAGGACGTCGCTCTGCCCCGGCACCGGATCCTGCGCCAGCACGTGATAGACCGTGATGAAGGCCGTGGACACGCCGACGCCGAGGGCGATGCCGGCGACGATCAGCAGCGACAGCACCGGATGGCGGCGCAGGCTCTTCCAGGCCAGGCGAACGTTGTAGAGCAGCATGGTCGTCCTCCTCAGCCGGCCTGCGCGGCGGCCTGGCGCGCCTCGCCGTTGAGACGGTTCAAGGGCATCGGCGTGATGCGTTCGAGGTCCACCAGCCGGCCGTCGGCGATGTGCAGGCGGCGGTGCGCGCGGGCCGCGTACTCCGGGTTGTGGGTGACCATGACGATGGTGGTGCCGCCGCGGTTGATCTCCTCCAGCAGGTCCATGATCTCGCGCGCCATGCCGGAGTCGAGGTTGCCCGTCGGCTCGTCGGCGAGGATCAGCTTGGGATCGCCGGCGAGGACGCGCGCGATGGCCACCCGCTGCTGCTGGCCGCCGGAGAGCTGCGACGGCAGGTGGCGCAGCCGCGAGCTGAGCCCCACCTGCGCCACGGCGCGCTCGATGCGCTCGCGCCGCTCCTTCGCCGCCAGGCGCCGGTAGCGCAGCGGCACGTCGACGTTGTCGAACACATCGAGATCCGGGATCAGGTTGAAGCTCTGGAAGATGAAGCCGATCTTCTCGTTGCGGATGCGCGACATCTCGCGGTCGGTGAGGCGGCTGACGTCGAGCCCGTCGAGCCGGTAGGTGCCCTCGTCGAAGGCGTCGAGCAGGCCGGCGACGTTGAGGAACGTCGTCTTGCCCGAGCCCGAGGGACCGGTGATGGTGACGAACTCCCCTTCCTCGACCTGCAGCGAGAAGTCGCGGAGGGCCCGTGTCTCCACCAGGCCGGTGCGGTAGATCTTGGTGACGCCGTCCATCTTCAGCATGCTTTCTCTCCTCGGCTAGCGCCGCACCAGCACGGTGCGGGCGCCGTTGAACTGTGTGATTTCGGAGAGCACGACCTGCTCTCCCTCCCGCAGACCTTCCGCCACCTCCACCTCCGAGACGCTCATCGCGCCGACGCGGATCGTCCGCAGCGTAGCGAGGCCGTCCGCCAGCACGTAGATCTGCCGGCCGCCGCCGCTGTCGAGGAACGGGCCGCGCGGCACCTTGAGCACGCCGGGCCGCTTCTCCAGCAGCAGCCGCACGGGCACCCGCTGGCTCTGGCGCAGCCGCGCCGGCACCTCGCCGGTGAAGGCCACGGTCCCTTGCACCTGGCTCGACTGCACCTCGGGCGAGACGGCCGTCAGCCGGCCCGGCACGTCGCGGCCGTCGACGTTGACCACCGCTGGCGTGCCCGGCACCGCGTCCGGGGCGTAGCTCTCGGGGATCTGCACCTCCACCTCGAACTTCGAGAGGTCCACCACCGTCAGCAGCGGCGCGTTCGGCGCCACGGCGTCGCGGTCCTGCACGTCGATGGTGGCCACCAGGCCGTCGAACGGCGAGCGGATCGTCAGCTCGCCGAGCCGGCGCTCCAGCTCGGAGACCGCCAGGCGCTGGCGCTCGATCTGCCGCCGCGCGTCCTGCACCTCGAAGTCGCGCGCCTCGCGGCCGAGGCGGCTTCCCTGCTCGGCCTGCTCCAGCTCGACCTCGGCCACCCGCACGGCGTCGCGGCTGCGCTCGTGCTCGACCTCGTTGAGGAGGCCCTCGGCGCGCAGCTTCTCGGCGCGCTCGAGGTCCCGCCGCGCCGCCGCCAGGCGCACCCGCCGCAGCTTCAGCGTCTGCTCATCGCCCTGGTTCTGCTGCCGGGCGGAGAGCACGCCGCGGGCCAGCTCGGACTCCAGCGATTGCAGGCGCGAGCGCTCCTGGGCGAGCTGCGCCGCGAGCTCCGGGCTGGCGATGGTGGCGAGCACCTGCGCCGCCCGCACCGACTCGCCCGGCCTGACCGCCAGCGCGACGATGCCCTGCGTCGGGCTGTAGAGCTTGGGATGGTTGGCCGCCACGATGCGCCCCTGCGCGGCGACGTCGCGTTCCAGGTCGCCCCGCACGACGGTCGCCACCTGCAGGCGGGCGAGATCCACCGAGCGCTCCGCGCGCGCCCACCGCCGCACGACCGGCCAGAGGAGTGCCAACGAAATGAGCAGCACGCCGGCCAAACTGAGCAGCAGCTTGGCGCGCCGGGAGAGCCCCCGCGGCTTTTCGATCACCTGGTCCATCGAGCCCGTTTCCTGCAGCATGACGACAGCTGTAGAGAGCAACGCTGATGCCAGGGCCGGAGAAAACGCCAAGTGGCTGTAGATCAGTGGGTTAGGATTGCGGACGATCGTCCGCGATGCGCCGCGGTTGACAGGTGTCCGGCGTCAGGACGGACAGGTGTCCGGCGAAAGATGGCGCCGTTCGACCTTGACCGGCGTCATCTTGCGCGGATAAAAAGATGGGCGCCCCGAGGGAGTCGGAGCGCCCACGTGGAGGACGTCGCCTCAGAGGAGGCGGCGCCGCCTGCGGCGAGGAGCGTAGAAACGCTCCTCGTCATAAAGCTCGCCGGAGTAGTAGTCGCGCTCGGCGGCCGGCGTATCGTGGTGGCCGAAGTGCCGCCGCAGGCCGGACTCGTACTCGCGGCTGAACGCCTTGTGGTCATAGGCCGGCAGGACGACGACGTCTTGCGCGTCGAAGCCCTCCAGGCGAACCCGGTCGTGGTCCTCGTCCAAGGTGGCCATACCGATGGGGACCAGCACGTGGTGCTCCGCTGCGCGGCGGTCGCCGGGATCGAGCACCGGACCAGCGCCCGCCATCCCGGGCGCGGCGTGCGCGCCGACCACGCCGGCCGTCCCCGGCACCACCGGAGCGTTGGCGAGGAGGTCGTTGTCGAGATCCACGTCCAGATAGCGGGCTCGCATGGCCACGGTGTCCACCAGCAGGTCGTGGACCTCGCCGATCGCGCGGCCGTCGCGGCCGACCACCTGCCAGCCGCGGACGTCCGGATCGTCGCTGGCCACCTTGTAGTCCTTCAGCTCCTTGAGCGGTGCGACCTGGGATGCGGCGGGCTCCAGGGTCGCCGTGCCCGCCGGAGCGGTTTGAACGTCGTCGTGCTTCATGGGCTCCTCCTCTCGTCAGGCGCACCGCGCCAGGGCGGGGACGGTTTCGTTGAGCTCGACGTGGAGATCTGCCGCCGAGGGGACGCTCCAGGCGAGGACCGCCACGTCCTGCGGGGCTTGCCGGCTGTCGTCGTTCCGCATGGTCAACACGGCCCAGACGAGCAGGATCAAAAGCACCAATCCGAGGAGCAGTGCCCACATGGGCAACCCCTTCTTTCTCTCGATCTTGATTTCGGCCATCGTCAGTACCTCCTGCGCTGGATATTCGTTCGGCGTAGCGCCGTCGGCGCGGGGGATCGAATTCCTCGATTCGATCCTGGGGTTTGAGCGGTGCAAGGATCAGGCCGGAATCTCCCGGAATGGAAAACGGCGGGCACGCAGGCCCGCCGCTACGAACCTCCGGCGAGACTTGCCGCTACTTCTTCGTAAGGTGGAAATCTTTCGACTCCACCTGCTTGCCGCCGGCGTAGAAGGACCACGAGTTCTCGAGCTTGCCGTCGCCCGCGAAGCCAATCTTGCCTTCGTGGATGTGGCCGTCCTTCGCGGGATCGAAGTTGGTGCCGCCGTCGAAGGCGAAGACCAGCGCGTCCGGCGTCGACTTCGCCGCATCGAGCTTGAAATGCGGCTGGTTGCCCGCGGAGCAGTAGTGCGTCGCCACGAGGTTGTCGCCCGCCATGTGGTACATGGTGATCATCTCGTGACTGGTCCCCGGGAACAGCGTCTCCATGACGACGTTGCCGTTGGCGCTGACCTTGTAGATCACCGGGGCTAGGAAACCCTCGCCCGCCGTGCCGTTCCACTCTCCGGCGAGACCCTTGAGCTTCTCGAAAGCCGCTTTCGGATCGACTTTGCCGCTCGGCGTCTCCCCGGCAAGCGCCGCCTGTGCCGCGAGGGCGAGGAGCATCGCCGCGGCCATTCCCATCCAGAGGATTCCTTTCCGCTTCATCACAATCTCCTTTGCGCGTTCAATCGGTTCAAGAGGCTGTCGCGGGAGACTTCGGAGCCTCGCTTCATCTAGGATACAATCAGCGATCATGGCACACGCCCGTAGAGAGACGGCAATCTCGACCAACAACTCCGAAGAGGAGTACTGTCCGAAAACACCCCTTGGCCGGCGTCTCTGGGAGATCCGGCAGCATGCGTTGAGATCCGGGGAGCCTCTGCTCGACTGGGACGGCTTGAAGCGCGAGATCGCGGAACGTCGAGGAGAAGAGCAAGGTCCCCGCCGTTGAAGGCAACTTTTATCGATGCGGGTGTGCTGATCGCGGCGTTCCGTGGGAACACGGACGTTGCACATCGCGCCTTGGAGATCTTGGACGATCCCGACCGATCGTTCGTCTCGAGCGATTTTGTGCGCCTCGAGGTTCTTCCAAAAGCTCTCTTCCACCAACAATCGGATGAGATCGCCTTCTACGAGGCCTTCTTTCAAGAGGTCAAGCAGTGGGTTGAAACAGATTCTCTCCTCACTGAGGCTGCATTTGACTTGGCCGCTGAGCACGGTCTTGCGGCTTTGGATGCGCTCCATGCGACAGCGGCCCTACGAGCTGGAGCGGCGGAGATGATCACCACCGAACGATCCGTCACACCGCTTCACCGCGTGAGTGGAATCAAGATCAGGACGATTCATCCGAGGGGATGACGTTAAGGTGACTCCAGCCGCTTCCTGAAATGATCTCGCCAGCTCTTCGGTAAGGCCTCGACGCTCGCCGCCCGGCGTAACAGGCCCGGATCGGGCGCCCCCTTCCGATCGAGATACAGGTGGACGACGTCCACGACTCTTACGGCGTTCTCGTCCTCGTGGATGCGCTCCATGGCATCGCCGGCCCCCAGCTCGCCTTCCTGGAGGACGGCGAGATAGAAGCCCGGCCGCTCGCTCTCGAGGAAACGCTCGACGACGTCCTCGCGGTCGAAGCGCATGGCCAGCTTGAAGCACGGCAGGCGCGGCTGGGTGACCACCACCTCGGCCGTGCCGATGCGGAAGCGGTCGCCGACGTGCACCTCGTCCTCCCACCAGCCTTCGGTGGTGAGGTTCTCGCCGAAGGAGCCCCAGGGCAGGTCCTCCAACTCGAGCTCGCGCCGCCAGAACGGGTAATGCTCGGAGGGATACACATACACGGCCTTGTTGGCGCCGCCATGGACGGAGAGGTCGGCCTGGCGGTCGCCGTCGAGGTTGAGCCGGCGCAGCGCCACGCGGCCGGCGACCGGCTGCTTGAAGATGCCGCTCATGATGCGCCGGCCGTTCCACTCCACCGGCCGCGGCGTGCCGGCGTTGACCGAGACGATCTTCATGGCAGGCGGGATCGTATCCCGGTTACCGCCTCAAGGACTTCAAGGACAGCAAGGACGCCAAGGACTTCAAGGACGGTTTCCCTTGTCCTTGGTGTCCTTGAGTGTCCTTGGTGTCCTTTTTTCGGCCCCCGCTACGCCTTCGCGCCCTTGGCCACCAGCATCTCCACGATCGCATCCTGCTGGCCCGCCTTGGCGTGGCGGATCAGCGGGATGCCGTGCGGCCCCTTGAGATCGACCACCTTGGGATCGTCCGCCAGGAAGGCCTTCACGATCTCGACCTTCCCCATCATTGTGGCGCAGAAGACGTCCATGCGCGCGCCGTGAGCGAGCAGGAACTCGGCGATGGGTTTGTTGCCCATGTGCGAAGCGCCGCCGAGAGCGGTCTCCCAGTCGCCGCCGCCCCAGTCCCAGGTGGCATTGATGAGGGCCGGCTGCTGCTCCAGCAGCTCGCGGGTGCGGTCGAGATTGCCGTGGCCGGCGATGACGAACTCGCGGACCATGTCGAGATCGAGGCGAGGCCCGCGGTCCGGAATGGACTTAGAAGGCGACGCAGGGGGGGTTTGAGCAGCAAGTCGTCCTCCGACGGCGGTGGCGGTGGCCATGAGCACTCCTCCTTGGATCAGTTGTCGGCGGGAAAAGGCCATGAGGGTTCTCCTTTCGTGACCCCATCGTAGAAGCCCGGCTGCGTCTCCGCCTCTGCCGCAAGGCCAGGTCGGCGCCTACGCCTTCCGGCCTATGCCGCGGGCTCCGGCGCGGCGCTATGATCGCCGCGTCATGATCGCCGTCGCTCCCGAGCACCTGCGGCTGCTGCGCTGGGGCGGACTCGCGGCGTGGCTCGGCGTGGGCCTGCCGATCTGGCTGCAGCTCTCGCAGATCCAGCGGCCGGGCGCCTTCGCCGGCTGGCTCGCCGCCTGGCTCCTCTTCGCCGCCGCCTTCTGGGTTTCCTCCGGCGGCGCCGGCGGCCGGGAGTTGACGCGGCGCGAAAATCTGCTGCTGCTCGCCCTGCAGGTCGCCTGCGTCCTCGTCGTGGTCCTGCTCCTGTGCGACGGCTTCGAGGGCACGCTCCTCGTGCTCGTCGCGATGCAGCTCGCGTCGCGCGTCTCCCGCCGGACGGGTCTCCTCTGGATCGCCGTGCAGAGCCTACTGCTGGCGGTGGCCATCGGCATCCACTGGACGCCGCGATCAGCGCTGCTGCTGGTGCCGCCTTACCTCGGTTTTCAGGTTCTCGCCCTCCTGGTCTTCGCGGCGCTGGAGGAGCTGGCGCGCACCAACGCCGAGCTGCGCTCCGCCCGCGAGTTGCTGGCCCACGGCAGCCGCGTCGCCGAGCGGCTGCGCATCGCACGCGAGTTGCACGACGCCGTGGGGCATCGCCTGGTGGCGCTCTCCTTGAACCTCGAGCTGGCCTCGCATCACACGGAGAAAGAGGCCCGGGAGCCCATCGACACCGCGCAGTCGCTCACCCGCCTGCTGCTGACGGACATCGGCGAGATCGTGGACACCCTGGGCCGCGCCGAACGGCTCGACCTGCGGCGGGCGCTGGAGGCGATGACGGGCGAGATCCCGCGGCCGCGCGTCCACCTGCGGATCGCCGAAGACCTGGAGGTGCAGGACGCCGAGCTGGCCCACCTGCTGCTGCGCTGCTGCCAGGAGATCGTCACCAACGCCGCCAAGCACGCCGCGGCGGAGAACCTCTGGCTCGATGTGCTGCAGGAGGACGGCTTGATCGAGGTGCGGGCGCGCGACGACGGCCGCGGCGCCGGCGAGATCGCCGCCGGCCATGGGCTCGCCGGCATGCGCGACCGCCTGGAGAGCGCCGGCGGGCGGCTGGAGGTGGCGACGCGGCCCGGCATGGGCTTCGCCGTCGCAGCGCTGGTGCCGGTGCGGAGAGGGGCGTGAGGGTCCTCCTCGTCGACGACGAAACCCTCGTTCGCCAAGGCATCCGTAAGCTGCTGGAGCTCGATCCGCGCATCGAGATCGCCGCCGAGGCCGGCGACGGCGAAGAGGCCCTGCGCCTCATCGCGGCCACGCGGCCGGACGTGGTGCTGCTCGACGTGCGGATGCCGACGCTGGATGGCCTCGGCGTCCTGCGCGCCCTGCAGGAGAAGCCGGACGCGCCGCCCTGCCTCGTGCTCACCACCTTCGACGACCGGGTCCTGATCCTGGAAGCCATCCGCGAAGGCGCCAAGGGCTTCCTGCGCAAGGACGTCTCCCTGGCGCAACTCGTCGAGGCCATCGAGACGCTCGCCGCCGGCCGCACCTTCCTGCAGCCGGCGGTCACGGAATCGCTGATGAAGGGGATGGACTCGCGTCCGCCTCTCGCCGCGCCGGCCCTCGCCATGGTGGAGCCCCTGACGCCGCGCGAGACGGAAGTGCTGCGCCTGATGGCCGCCGGCTATTCCAACCGCGAGATCGCCGAAGCCCTCCGTGCCGCCGAAGGCACGGTGAAGATCCACGTCTCCAACATTCTCTCCAAGCTCGGTACGCGAGACCGCACGCAGGCGGTGCTGCGGTCGCTCGAGCTGCGGTTGTTGTAAGAAAGGCCTCTCACTTCCGCAGCAGCTTGAAGGCGTGATTCCAGGTGTTGGTGCGGATCCCGTAGTCGACCCAGACCAGGCACATGGCTTCGAGGTAGTGGGAGGCCTCGATGCCGCCCACGTCGACTGTGCCCCAGCCGAAATCGCTCAGGATCTCAGTGACCTTCTTCTTCGCGTCCGCGTCGTCGCCGCAGATGAACATGTCCGGCGGGCCGCCGGGGAAGTCGGGGCGGAACATGTGGGCGTTGCCGACGGTGTTGAAGGCCTTGACGACGTGAGCTTCCGGCAGGAAACGCTGCACCTGCTCGCCGCCCGAGCCGTCGTCCAGCGCCGCCAGCTTCGGCCGGCCGCCGCTGAAGTCGAGCGGGTTGGTGGCGTCGATGACGACCTTGCCGCGCAGCCTCTCCGGACCGGCGGCCCGTAGAGCGCTCTCGTTGGCGGCGCCCAGCGTCGCCAGCACCACCACATCGCCGTACTCCGCCGCCTCGGCGAAAGTGCCGGCCGAGGCCTTGGGACCCATCTCCTGCGTCCAGGCGAGCGCCTTCTCGTTGGCGGCCTCGCGCGATCCCATCTTCACTTCGTGGCCCAGCGTGACGAAGCCCCTGCCGAGCGCCTTGCCGACGTCGCCGGTGCCGAGAATGCCGATCTTCATGACTCCTCCTTATAGCGGTTCAGCATTGTAAACGGTTTCGTATCCCCCGCGTGTCACACTCCGGCGGCGGCGGGCACTATAATCCTGTAGGAGACCTTGTGTGCTCCCAAGGCGTCCTTTCCCCCTGATCAAGTTGCCCAAAGATTCGTGAGCGGTGCTGCTTCCCGATGCGTGTGTCCAACGGTCCGCGATGATCGCGGACCGTCTAATTGACCTTCGCCCCGGCATATCGGGGCGACCATTGGAGGAGAATTGCATGCAAGGTAGGGAGCATTCCAGGTTGTTGCTGAGGAGAGCGGGCCTGCTGGCCGTCCTCCTCGGGATCGTCCTCGCCGGTGCGGCGTGGGCCACCAAGCCTCCGGAGCCGCAGAGTTACATCGACCACAAAGCCTTCTTCAAGCCGGAGCTGTATATCAGCAGCTCCCAGGTGCCCATCGAGGAGATCCTCGACCAACTCCCCAACCGGGCAGCATGGGGAGAGTACCGGGCGGCGCGGGAGAAAGCCTTCGGACCGTCGTTCGACGGAGTGCCGCTCGCCTACATCGATCCGCGCTCCGGAGCGGCCACGAGCCTGATGGGCTCCGTGCCGCTGATCCCCGGCCGCGGCGTGGGCAACCACATCAAGCTCGCGGACCTCTCCGCCAAGCTGGGCCGTCCCATCACCAAGGCGAACAACAAGGCCGTTCTCGACGCCGTGCTCGACTACATCAACGCGAACCAGGGCGTGCTCGGCATCGACTTGACGCAGATGGGAAACGGCAGCGCCGCCGACGTCAGCGCGGACCTGTGGCAGGTCAGCATCCCGCAGTATTACAAAGGCGTGCCGGTGCGCTACGGCCGCATCGCGGCGACGATCAACCGCGGCAACCTGGTGCTGATCGGCACCGAGACCTGGGGCGACGTGAAGGGCCTCAGCCACGTGCCGAAGCTCACCGGCGCGCAGGCTTTGACCGCCGGTTTCGCCTACGTCGGCGGCCCGTCGGCCAACGACAAGATCCTGCGCCAGCCGACGCTGGAGATCATCCCCGTCAGCGCCACGGGTCCGGTCGGCGCCGGCTACGACCACCGCCTGACCTGGACCTTCGTCTTCCAGCGCTATCCGGACGACGCCAAGTGGGAGGTCATCGTCGACGCCCACAAAGGCGAGGTCCTCGCACTGCAGGACATCAACCACTACGCCAACCAGCCGATCACCGGCGGCGTCTACCCGCTGACCGACACCGGCATCTGTCCCACCCCGGGCACCTGCGGCACGATGCAGAGCAACTGGCCGATGCCGTTCGCCGACACCGGCTTCGCGTCGCCCAACAACTTCACCAACAGCGGCGGCATCTACAACTACACCAGCGGCACGGCGACGACGACGTTGACCGGCCGCTACGTCGACATCGTCGACAACTGCGGCGCCATCAGCAACAGCTCGGCGACCGGCGCGATCAGCCTCGGCGGCAGCAACAACCAGCACGACTGCACGACCGGCGGCGGCTCGGCGGGCAACACTCCGGCCTCCCGCTCGGCGTTCTATGAAGTCAACAAGATCGCCGAGCAAGCGCGCGGCTGGCTGCCCACCAACACCTGGTTGAATTCCGTTTTGACCGCCAACGTCAACATCAACCTGACCTGCAACGGGTTCTGGAACGGCTCGACGATCAACTTCTACCGCTCGGGAGGCGGCTGCCGCAATACCGGCGAGATCGCCGCCGTCTTCGATCACGAGTGGGGCCACGGGATGGACGACAACGACGCCGCCGGCGCGCTCTCCAACTCCAGCGAAGGCTACGCCGACATCGCGGCGATCTACCGCCTGCAATCCTCCTGTGTCGGCTACGGCTTCTTCGCCACCCTCGACGACGGCTGCGGCATGACCTCCGACGGCACCAGCTTCAACACCAACGAGGCGCAGCAGGGCGCGTCCCACTGCGACCTCGACTGCTCGGGCGTGCGCGACGCCGACTACCTCAAGCACAGCCCGAACACGCCGGACACCGCGCTCGGCTACGTCTGCACCTCCTGCATCACCGGCACCGGCCCCTGCGGCCGGCAGGTACACTGCGCCGCGGCGCCGACGCGGCAGGCGGCGTGGGACTTCGCCGCGCGCGACCTGCAGAGCGCGCCCTTCAACCTCGACAGCCAGACGGCCTTCATCGTCGCCAACCGCATCTTCTACCAGGGCAGCGGCAACGTCGGCGCCTGGCACTCCTGCACCTGCGGCTCCTCCTCCAGCGGCTGCGGCGCCACCAACGGCTACATGCAGTGGCTGGCGGCGGACGACGACAACGGCAACATCAACGACGGCACGCCGCACATGACGGCGCTGTTCAACGCCTTCAACCGCCACGGCATCGCCTGCGCGACGCCGACGCCGGTCAACAGCGGTTGCGCCGCCGGGCCGAGCGCCGCTTCGACGCTCTCCGGCACCGCCGGCGATTACCAGTCGTCGCTGTCGTGGGGCTCGGTGGCGGGAGCGACCCGCTACTGGGTGTTCCGCACCGAGGGGCACGCGGGCTGCGACTTCGGCAAGACCAAGATCGGCGAGACCACCGGCCTCTCCTTCACCGACACGCAGGTCGCGGCCGGCCGCAACTACTACTACAACGTAGTCGCCGCGGGCTCCTCGAACGCCTGCTCCGGCCTCGCCAGCAACTGCGTCACCGTCACTCCGACGGCGGGCACGCCGACGCCGGACTTCAGCATCTCGTGCAGCCCGTCGAGCCTGACGGTCACCCAGGGCAGCAACACCACGAGCACCTGCACGGTGACCTCGATTAACGGCTTCGCCAGCTCCGTCAGCCTCTCGTGCGCCAATCTGCCTTCCGGCTCGAGCTGCAGCTTCAGCCCGAGCTCGGTGACGCCGACGGCGAGCTCCACCCTGACGGTCTCCGCGACCGCCGGGGCCGCGACCGGCACCTTCACCATCCAGGCCCAGGGCACGAGCGGCGCCACGACGCGCAGCACCAACCTGACGCTCACCGTCAATCCGAGCGGCGGCGGCGGCGCGCAGACGGCGGTATTCGACGCCACCCTCCAGGCGCCGAAGTGCGCCACGGTGGGGATCTCCTGCGACACCGGCCCGACGCTCGTCAACGGGCGCGACACCCTGGCCGGCGGCACCGAGCCCAACCAGCCCAACACCATCAACGACTCCTGCGCCGACGGCACCTCCGGCACCTTCCACAGCGACGAGTCGAACGACCGGCTGAAGGTCTCCACCGTCGACGGCACCAACTTCGCGCCGGGCAAGAGCGTGCGCATCGACGCCACCGTGTTCGCCTGGGCCGGCGGGCCGACCAACGACCACCTGGACCTCTACTTCGCGGCCAACGCCAACAGCCCGAGCTGGACCTTCCTCACCACCATCACGCCGACGGCCGCCCAGGGAGGCGTGCAGACGTTCAGCGCCACCTACACGCTGCCCGCGGGCGCGCTGCAAGCGGTGCGGGCGCAGTTCCGCTATCAGGGAACGGCGTCCTCTTGCACCGCCGGCTCGTTCAACGACCACGACGACCTGGTCTTCGCGGTCACCAGCAATCCGGTGACGACGGTGTTCTTCGACGACTTCGAGACCAGCCTGGGCTGGACGACGAACCCGAACGGCACCGACACGGCGACCACCGGCCAGTGGGAGCGGGGGAATCCGGAGGATACTAACGACAGCGGAGCCAAGCAGCTCGGCACCACGGTCTCCGGCGTCAACGATCTGGTGACGGGAGCGCTGGCGGGAGCGAGCGCCGGCGCGTTCGACGTCGACAGCGGCACGACCTCCACCCGTTCGCCCGCCATCACCCTGCCGTCCACCGGCGTCCTGACGCTGTCGTTCAACTACTACCTGGCGCACGGCACCAACTCCTCGACCGCCGACTTCCTGCGCGTCAGCGTGGTCGGCAGCACCACGACGCAGGTCTTCCAGGAGCTGGGCGGCACCGAGAACGACAACGGCGTCTGGGCGACGGCCTCGGCCGACATCAGCGCCTTTGCCGGACAGACCGTCCGCATCCTCATCGAGGCCGCGGACGCCTCGACGGCCAGCCTGGTGGAAGCCGGCGTCGATGACGTGAAGATCACGCAGCAGTAGGCAGTTCGTAGCAAGCGGGGGCGCTCCGGCGCCCCCGCCGCTCGCATGAACCGCGGCGGCGGCGCCGGGGACCTACCTCGGCGGGAAGGTACGTGCCGCCGACGGCCCTCCAAGTGCCATGTCCCACTCCGGCGGCGGCCCGCACAGAGTCTTGTAGGAGTTTCCTCAGGCAGTCCCAAACAGCGGTCCTTTCCATGCGTGTCCAGCGGCGGCCGGCGATGCCCGGATCGCCGCATGACCTTTATGCCCCGGCACGAACCGGGGCCCACTGGAGGAGGAGCTCATGGAACAGTCGAAGCTGTTGCGTCTTTCCCGGAGGGTTGGCCTGCTCGCGGTCTGTCTCGGAATCGCGCTCGCCGGCGCGCTCTGGGCGGTTACTCCCAAGCAGCCCGGGGGGTCCTACCTCGACCAGAAGGCTTTCTTCAAGCCGGAGCTGTACATCAGCAGCTCGCAGGTGGCCCTCGAGGACATCCTCGATCAGCTCCCGAACCGGGCGGCGTGGGGAGAGTACCGGGCGGCGCGGGAGAAGGCCCTCGGGCAGAGGGCTGACGGATTACCCCTCGCCTACATCGATCCGCGCTCCGGAGCGGCCACCAACCTGGTGGGCTCGTTCCCGGTGATTCCCGGCCGCGGCGTGGGCAATCACATCAAGCTCGCGGACCTGAGCAAGACTTTGGGCCGTCCCGTCACCAAGGCGAACGACAAGGCCGTCCTCGACGCCGTGCTCGACTTCATCGCCGCGAACCAGGACGTGCTCGGCGTCGACCTGGAGCAGATCGGAGACGGCCGCGCCGCCGACGTCACGGACGACCTGTGGCAGGTCAGCATCCCGCAGTATTACAAAGGCGTGCCGGTGCGCTATGGCCGCGTGGTGGCGACGATCAACCGCGGCAACCTGGTGCTGATCGGCACCGAGACCTGGGGCAACGTGAAGGGCCTCAGCCACGTGCCGAAGCTCACCGGCGCCGAGGCCTTGACCGCCGGTTTCGCCTACGCCGGCGGCCAGTCGGCGATGGACCAGATGCTGCGCCAGCCGGCGCTGGAGATCATTCCCGTCAGCGCCGAGGGTCCGGTCGGCGCCGGCTACGACCACCGCCTGGCCTGGACCTTCGTCTTCCAGCGGCTGCCCGACGATGCCCAGTGGGAGGTGATCGTCGACGCCCACAAAGGCGAGGTCCTGGCGCTGCAGGACGTCAACCACTACGTCAACCAGCCGATCACCGGCGGCGTCTATCCGCTGACCGACACCGGCATCTGCCCGACGCCGCAGACCTGCGGCACCATGCAGAGCGGCTGGCCGATGCCGTTCGCGGACACCGGCTTCGCCTCGCCCAACAACTTCACCAACAGCGCCGGCATCTACAACTACACCAGCGGCACGGCGACGACGACCCTGACCGGCCGCTTCGTCGACATCGTCGACAGCTGCGGCGCCATCAGCAACAGCTCGGCGACCGGCGCCATCAGCCTCGGCGGCAGCAACAACCAGCACGACTGCACCACCGGCGGCGGCTCGGCGGGCAACACCCCGGCCTCCCGCTCGGCGTTCTATGAGGTGAACAAGATCGCCGAGCAGGCGCGCGGCTGGCTGCCCACCAACACCTGGCTGAACGCCCGCCTGACCGCCAACGTCAACATCAACCTGACCTGCAACGGCTTCTGGAACGGCTCGACGATCAACTTCTATCGCTCGGGAGGCGGCTGCCGCAACACCGGCGAGATCGCCGCGGTCTTCGATCACGAGTGGGGCCACGGCCTGGACGACAACGACGCCGCCGGCGTGCTCTCCAACTCCAGCGAAGGCTACGCCGACATCGCGGCGATCTACCGCCTGCAGTCCTCGTGCGTCGGCTACGGCTTCTTCCAGACGCTCAACGACGGTTGCGGCACGACCTCGGACGGCACCGGCTTCAACACCAACGAGGCGCAGCAGGGCGCCGCCCACTGCGACCTCGACTGCTCGGGCGTACGCGACGCCGACTACCTGAAGCACAGCCCGAACACGCCGGACACCGCGCTCGGCTACGTCTGCACCTCCTGCCTGACGGGCAGCGGCCCGTGCGGCCGGCAGGTGCACTGCGCCGCGGCGCCGACGCGGCAGGCGGCGTGGGACTTCGCGGCGCGCGACCTGCAGAGCGCGCCCTTCAGCCTCGACAGCCAGACGGCCTTCATCATCGCCAACCGCATCTTCTACCAGGGCAGCGGCAACGTCGGCGCCTGGCACTCCTGCACCTGCGGCTCCTCCTCCAGCGGCTGCGCCGCGGCGAACGGCTACATGCAGTGGCTGGCGGCGGACGACGACAACGGCAACATCAACGACGGCACGCCGCACATGACGGCGCTGTTCAACGCCTTCAACCGTCACGGCATCGCCTGCTCGACGCCGACGGCGGTCAACAGCGGCTGCGGCGGCGGGCCCAGCGCCGCGCCGACGCTCTCCGGCACGGCGGGCAACTTCCAGTCCTCGTTGTCGTGGAATTCCGTCTCGGGAGCCACCCGGTACTGGGTGTTCCGCAGCGAAGGCCACGCCGGCTGCAACTTCGGCAAGACCAAGATCGCCGAGACGACCGGCCTCTCCTTCACCGACACACAGGTGGCCAACGGCCGCAACTACTACTACAACATCGTGGCCGCCGGCGCCTCCAACGCCTGCTCCGGGCGGGCCAGCAACTGCGTCACGGTGACTCCGGTCGCCTCGGCCACGCCGGACTTCACCATCTCCTGCAGCCCGTCGAGCCTCTCGGCCGCCCAGGGCGGCAGCGCCACGAGCACCTGCACGGTGACCTCGCAGAACGGCTTCAACAGCGCCGTCAGCCTGTCGTGCAGCGGCCTGCCGAGCGGCGCGACCTGCTCGTTCTCCCCGGCCTCGGTGACGCCACCGGCCAACGGCAGCGCCAACAGCTCGCTGACCGTCAACGTGTCGGGCAGCACGCCCACCGGCACCACCAATTTCAATGTCAACGGCGTCTCCGGCTCGCTGTCGCATAGCGCCGCCATGTCGCTCACCGTGACGGGTACCACGGTCACCGTCTTCTTCGACAACTTCGAGACCAGCCTGGGGTGGACGACCAACCCGAGCGGCACCGACACGGCGACCACCGGCCAGTGGGAGCGCGGCGATCCGGAGCAGACGACCGACGGCACGAACGTCATGCAGCTCGGCACCACCGTCAGCGGCACCAACGACCTGGTGACCGCACGCCTGGCCGGCGCCTCGGTGGGCGCGAACGACGTCGACGGCGGCTTGACCTCCATCCGGTCGCCCGCCATCACGCTGCCCGCCACCGGCACGCTGACCCTGTCGTTCTCCCGGTACTTCGCGCACCTCAACAACTCCTCGAGCGCCGACTTCCTGCGGGTGAGCGTGGTCGGCAGCACCACGACGGTGGTCTACCAGGAGCTGGGTGCGGCCACCACAGATGTCGCGTCGTGGGTCACCACCACGGCCAACATCAGCGCCTTCGCCGGCCAGACGATCCGCATCCTCATCGAGGCTACGGACGCCTCGACGGGCAGCCTGGTGGAAGCGGGTATCGACGACGTGAGGATCACGCAGCAGTAGGTTTTTCGCGCAGCGGGGGCGCTCCGGCGCCCCGCCGTCTTCTCGCCGCAGGGGTTTTTCGTAGGGGCGGGGCTTGTCCCCGCCCTTTACCGTTGCAGGCGGGATACAATCCCTCCACTCATCCACCGGAGGAGCCATGAAGAGCGCCCACGAGATGCTCGCCTCGGAGGAGTTCCGCGGCCTCGTCCGCCGCAAGTGGACCGTCTCGGTCCTGCTGACGGTCTGCCTGTTCGTGGTGTATTACGGCTACATCCTGCTCATCGCCGTGGACAAGGCGTTCCTCGCCCGCAAGATCGGCGCCTATACGACCCTCGGCATTCCGTTCGGCGTCGCCGTCATCGTCCTCTCCTGGGTGTTGACGGCGGTCTACGTGCTGTGGGCCAACGGCAGCCACGACGCGGCGGTGAAGGACCTCGGCGAGCAGGTCGAGGACTGATCATGCAGACCTCGCTCGGCGCTCCCACGGCTTCGGCCATCCTCTTCTTCTTCCTCATCGTGGCGCTCACGCTGGCGATCACCTGGTGGGCCGCCAAGCGGACCCGCTCCACCCGCGAGTTCTACGCCGCCGGCCGCAGCGTCAGCGCCTTTCAGAACGGCTTGGCGCTCTCCGGCGACTACATGAGCGCCGCGTCTTTCCTCGGCATCGCCGGGCTCGTCTCGCTCAAGGGCTACGACGGGATGATCTATGCCACCGGCTGGCTCGTCGGCTGGCCGGCGCTGATGTTCCTCATCGCCGAGCCGCTGCGCAACCTCGGCAAGTACACCTTCGCCGACGTGGTGGCGTTCCGCCTGCGCCAGACGCCGGTGCGCATCGCCTCGGCGGTCGGCGGCATCCTCACCGTCCTGCTCTACACCATCGCGCAGATGGTGGGCGCGGGCAATCTGATCAAGCTGATGTTCGGCATTCCTTACGAGGCGGCGGTGGTCATCGTCGGCGCGGTGATGCTCGCCTACGTGCTCTTCGGCGGCATGATCGCCACTACCTGGGTGCAGATCGTCAAGGCCGTCCTGCTGCTCGTGGGCTCCTCCATCCTCATGCTGCTGGTGCTGGCGCGGTTCGGCTGGAGCCCCGGGAACCTCTATGCCGAGGTCTCCACGCAGCTCGGCCAGGAGGCGCTCGAGCCCGGCGGCCTGGTCACCAGCCCGCTCGACGCGGTCTCGCTGGGCCTCGCGCTGATGTTCGGCCTGCTCGGGCTGCCTCACATCCTGATGCGCTTCTACACCGTGCCTGACGCGCGGGCGGCGCGCAAGTCCGTGCTCTACGCCACGGGCTTCATCGGCTACTTCTACATCATCATCCCCATCGTCGGCTTCGGCGCCTCCGTGCTGGTGGGCCGCGAGGTGATCAGCGGCATCGACAAAGGCGGCAACATGGCGGCGCCGCTGCTCGCCGAGGCGCTGGGCGGCACCTTCTTCCTCGGCTTCATCGCCGCCGTGGCCTTCGCCACCATCCTCGCCGTGGTCGCCGGGCTCACGCTCGCCGGCGCCTCGGCCTTGTCGCACGACATCTACGTCAACGTGCTCAAGCATGGACAGGCGACCGAGGCCGAGCAGGTACGGGTGGCGAAGCTCTCCACCGTCGTCTTCGGCATCCTCGCCGTGCTGCTGGGGGTGGTTTTCAAGGGGCAAAACGTGGCCTTCATGGTGGGCCTCGCCTTCGCCGTGGCCTGCAGCGCCAACTTCCCGGCGCTGCTGCTGTCGATCGTCTGGAAGCGCTTCACCACCGCCGGCGCCGTGGCCTCGATCCTCACCGGAGCCTTTCTCTCCGTCCTCCTTATCGTCATCAGCCCCACGGTCTGGGTGGACGTGCTCGGCCGCGAGACGGCACTCTTCCCGCTGAAGAACCCGGCGATCGTCTCGATGACGGCCGCATTCCTCGTCGGCTTCGTGGTTTCGCTGCTGGGCCGCGAGCCGCGGGCGGAGGCGATGTTCGAGGACGAGAAGCTGCGGACGTATCTCGGCGTCGGCGCCGAATAAATCATGGACTCTCGAGAGTCCTTCGCCGCCGGCCTACTTGGCCACCGCCTCCATCGACACGACCGCCTCACGATTGACGAGCATGCGGACGTTGTTGCTCTTCGAATCGACCGGCTTGTTGGGCGGGTATCGGATGGTCAGACCCACCATCTCTTCGCCGTCCGCGAAAGCCATACGCACGAGCGTGGAGCCGCGGCTGCACAAGTCGTCAGGCTCCGGCGTCCGCTTCTCGTCATGGGTCGAATCACCTTCCAAGGAGCGGACGAAGAAGAGCGCCTTGAGATCCTTCAGTTGGACCTCGGCCGTCTTGCCTTCCGGCGTACGGACGTGACAGCTCGGCCGCGCCGGATCGATGTCCAGACTGGTGCCTTTCACGGTGCGGCCGTCCTTGTAGCGGGCGACGATCTTGTTCATCTGCGGCAGAGTCTATGACGCCGTCCACGGTCAAAACCATTATGCTGGGACAAGCATGCTGGACCGACCGTCCTCGCCGCCTAGCCTCGACCTCCTCCGTTCCGCCCGCCGGCTCGGGCTCGTCCTCTCCGGCGGTTCGATGCGCTGCGCGTTTCAGGTCGGGGTCATCGAGACGCTCCTGGAGCTGGATTTACGGCCGGCTCTCTGCGTCGCCGTCTCGGGCGGGGTGTGGAATGGTGCGGCCGTTGCAGCGGGAACGGTCCCTCGCCTGCGGCATTATTGGCGGGCCTTCGCACGCATGCGTCCCTTGGACGCCCGCAATCTGCTGCGCGAGCATTCCCCCTACCGTTATCCGGAGATCCACCGCCGCACCTTCAGCCGCTACGTCGGCGCCGAGCGGCTACGCAGCTCCGCGATGCAGCTGCTGATCGGCGTAACCCGTCTCCGCGACCGGCAAGCCGCGTACTTCGACGCGCGGACGGTGGAAGCCCCTCTGACGCTGCTGCTCGCTTCGAACTACCTGCCGCCCTTCTACACCCATGCGCCGCTGCTCGCCGGCGAGCGCTACGGCGACGGCGGGCTCGCCGACAACCTCCCCTACGAGCGCGCCTTCGCCGAGGGATGCGACGCCGTCCTCCTGGTGACGATGAAAGGCCAGAGCGAGGGGCATCCGTACCGCGGTCCTCAGGATCCGGAGCACGTCATTCCCGCCTCGTTCCGCGAGAGGATGGTGGTGATCCGGCCGCGCCACCGGCTTCCCGCTTCCTTCCTGGAGCACCGGTGGCCCATCCTTCTCCAGACCGTGGAGCTGGGCCGGCTACGCGCCCGCGAGGTGCTGCTCGGCGAGAGCCATCCGGAGACCGAGACGCACGGCGATGCGGGAGTCCTGCTCCCGCTGCTCAGCCGGCTGCTGCTGACCCGCGTTCTCGCGGCGAGGAGGCGCCCTCCCCACCCTCCCGGGTAGACCTTTCCTGCCGTTCCGGGTGGCGACGCCGGCATCGCACCTCGGCTAGCGTGGGATCGATCGCTACCGAGGAGAATCCCCATGCTCTCGACCCTGCGCGCCAATCCCGCCCTGCTCAAGCTCGATCTCTACTGCCAGGGGCTCCGGCTGGATGACTCCTGCCTCGTTGAAGAGGACGGCGGCCGCAAGGTGCTGCGCACGCGCGCCGGGCTCGGCAGCGGTCTCGAAGTGATCCTGCCGGGCAACCTGTGGACCAACGTGCCGGTGACCGAGAGCTTCACCGCCCGCTCCCCTTACACGCTGCACCGCGAACGCGGCCGGTACCTCCTGCGCTGGAACGGCGGCGAGGTGACCGCGGTCACGCTCTCCCCGCGGCCCGGCTGGTACGACCGCTCGACCTCCACCGGCAAGCCGATGACCCGCGTCGGCACGCTCCAAGGGACCTACCTCGGCATCTACCAGGCCAAAGTCTGCGAGTACTGGACGGCCAAGCCGGCGAAGGTGAACTGCAAGTTCTGCTCGGTGGGGCTGAACCTCGGCATCGACGACGCCGACGACAAGTCGCTCGACGAGGTGATGGAGGTGGTGCGGGCGGCGCGCGAGGAGTCGGGCATCACCTACGTGGACTTCAATACCGGTCACTACGAGGGCGACACCTATCTCGATCTCCTGGAGCCGTTCGTGAGGCCCATCAAGCGCGAGCTCGGCCTCCTCGTGGGCGTGCAGACGCCGCCGCACCGCGACCTTCGGCGCTATGACCACCTGCGCGAGATCGGCATCAACCGCGTCTCCTTCTGCTTCGAGATCTTCGACCGCGAGCTGTTCGAGGAGATCTGCCCCGGCAAGCACGCCGAGTACGGCCTCGATCACTATCTGGAAGCGGTGCGCTACTGCGCGGCTCTGTCGCGGAAAGGCCCGCAGGACGAGCCCTGGGTGACCAACGGCGAGATCATCGCCGGCCTCGAGCCGCCGGAGTCGTCCATCCGGGCCATCGACTGGATCACCTCCGTCGGCGCCGTGCCCACGGTCTGCGTCTTCCGTCCCCTGAGCGGCACCGACCTGCAGGCCCTGGAGCCACCGCGCACGGAGGACATGGTACCCATCTTCCGGCGGCTCTACGAAGCCTGCATGGAGCGCGGCCTGCCGGTCGGCGTCGCGCCCAACATCCACGTCAGCCTGGTGATGCTGCCCGAGGAGTGCCGCTGGCTCAGCCCCAGGCGCTACCCGATGCAGTCGCTCAAGCTGCGCGCCATGGCCAAGGTCTTCGGCCGCCGGTTCGAGAAGCGGCTGGCGAGCATGCCGGCTTCGCCTCCCGTGCTGGCGGCCGCCGCTGGGACGACGGCGGGCTGACCCTGTCCTCTCCCGCCCTTCCGGATAGACGCTTCCCTACCTTTCCGGGTGGCGACACGCCGATGCGGCTTCGCTATCGTGGGGATCTCTTCTAGGAATCCCCCTCTCCAAGTCCTACATCGAGTTTTTTCCGCGCTACGGCGCGGTTTCCCCCCCGAGCGGTGTCGGTAAGAGCCGCTCACCTTTTTTTGTCCGGCGATATAGTCTCGGCAGCGTTCCTCACAGGAGACCTCTCGGAATGAGAAAGATCCAGCGGTATCTGGTTTTCGTCGTTGCCGTCCTTGCCGTCGTTTACGTCCTTGTTCGTCCCGTTCCGGCGACCGCAGCTCCCCTCAAGGCCCTCGTCGGCGGCCGTCTCATCGACGGCTTCGGCGGCGCGCCGCTCGACAACAGCGTGGTGCTCATCGAGGGCGACCGCATCAAGGCCGTGGGGCGCGTCGGCGAGATCACCGTTCCCGCGGGCGCGGAGGTGATCTCGACGGAGGGGATGAGCGTGCTGCCGGGGCTGTGGGACATGCACGTCCACCTGATGATCGTGGGGCACGGTGATTACGACCACTGGGACAAGACCTACCCGCCGCTCTTCCGCTCGACGATCATGCCGGCGGCGGCGAAGCAGCTCCTCATGGCCGGCGTCACCAGCGCCCGCGACCTCGGCGCGCCGCTGGACGACAGCATCGCCATCCGCGAAGCGATCAGGAAAGGCGAGATCCCCGGACCGACGCTCTACGTCTCCGGTCCATTCCTGCAGCACGAGCCCTACCCCGGCACCGAAGCTTTTCGTTGGGGAATCAAAGGAACGGCCGACGCCCGCGCCAAGGTCAAGCGCCTGGCCGACGCCGGCGTGGACGTCATCAAGCTGATCGACCAGGACCAGATGGAGATGGACGAGGTGCGCGCCGTGGTGGACGAGGCGCACAAGCGCGGCCTGCCGGTGGTCGCCCACTCGCACCGCGCCGAGGAGATCCGCCGCGGCATCCAGGCCGGCGTGGACTGCTTCGAGCACACCGGGCTCGGCACCGCGCCGGAGTATCCGCCGGACGTCTTCGACCTGATGAAGGGACGGGCCAACACCCTGTTCTGGACGCCCACCATCGGCCCTCTCCTCCTCTACCAGGAGACCCGCGACGACTTCTCCGAGCGGCTGGACGATCCCCGCTGGCAGGCCGGCCTGCCGCCGGAGGTGGTGAAGGACATCCGCGATTCGCTCGCCCGGCCGGACCGCCTCGACTACTTCCGCTTCGTCCCGGGCCGGCGGCCGACGCTCAAGCGCAAGTTCGAGCAGCTCCGCCAGTCGGGCGCCATCCTGCTCATCGGCACCGACAGCGGCGTGCCGCTCAACTTCCACAGCGACTCGACCTGGCGGGAGATCGATACCTGGGTCAACGTCTTCGGCGTGCCGGCCATGGACGCCCTGCGCGCCGCCACCTTCTGGCCCGCCGTCGCCATGAAGGTGGAGAAGGAGGTGGGCACCGTCTCTCCGGGCAAGTGGGCGGACGTCATCGCCGTGCGCGGCGACGTGCTGCGCCACGTCGATCTCCTGCAGGACGTGGACGTGGTGATCAAGGGCGGCGTGCGCTACAAGTAACTCCGGGAGGTTGCCTAACGCCCGGCGTCGTTGCGCACCACCTGACCACCCTTCATCACGAAGCTCACCTTCTCCATCGCCTTGATGTCGGCCAGCGGATCGCCGGGCACGGCGATGACGTCCGCCGCCTTGCCGGGCGCGAGGGTGCCGATCGTCTTCGCCAGTCCGAGCAGGTCGGCCGCTGAGGCCGTGGCCGCCCGCAGGGCGTCGGCGGGCTTCATGCCGAGTCCGGTCATGAGCGCGAATTCCTGCGCGTTCATGCCGTGAGGACTGACGGACGAATCCGTGCCGAAGGCGATCTTCACTCCCAGGCGCAGCGCCTTGCGGAAGGTGTCCGCGCGCACGGCGATGGCCGCCTTGGCCTTGGCTTCGATCTCCGGCGGATAGTGGCGGACGGCGGCCTTGCCCGCCACGTACTCGCCGGCGAGCAACGTGGGGACGAGATACGTGCCGCGGTCCTTCATCATGCGCAGGGCTTCGTCGTCGAGGAACGAGCCGTGCTCGATCGAATCCACGCCGGCGCGGATGGCGAACTTCGCTCCCTCGGCACCGTGAGCGTGCGCGGCCACCTTCTTGCGCAGCCGGTGGGCCTCATCGACGATGGCGTTCATCTCCTCCTGGGTGAGCTGCGGGGTGTCCACCTCGTCGGCCAGCGACAGCACGCCGCCGGTGGCGCAGATCTTGATCACGTCGGCCCCGTACTTGACCTGGAAGCGTACGGAGTCGCGGAACTGGTCGGCACCGCTGGCGATGCCGTCCGCAATGCCTGACTCGGCGCCGAAGCGGCCATAGGGAAAGCCGGTGTCGTCGCAGTGGCCGCCGCGGGCACCGAGCGCGTGGACGGCCACCAGCATGCGCGGCCCGGGGACTACGCCGTCGTCGATCGAGTTGCGCAAGGCGACGTCGACGTATTCGTTGGAGCCTACGTCGCGCACGGTGGTGAAGCCGGCCATCAGCGTCTTTCGCGCGTAGGCCGTGGCGCGGATGGCACCCTCGGGCACCGTCCGGCGCAGCCCCTCGATCGTGCCCTGCAGCCAGTTGTCGGTCGATTCTCCCGACATGTGCGTGTGGGCGTCAATGAGGCCGGGGAGCAGCGTGGCATCGCCGAGATCGATCACCCGGGCGCTGGCGGGGACGGCAAGGCCCGAGCCCGCCGCCTTGATCCTGTCGCCTTCGACGATCACCACGCCGTTGGCCACCGTGGTATCGCCGCGGCCGTCGAACAGCCGGGCCGCCTTGAGCACGACGACCTCGGGAGCTGTCGCCGGAGCCTCTTGCGCGGGAAGGATCGAGGGGACCAACAGGAGCGCCAGCGCGAACGTGCGGAATCTCATCCGGACACCTCCAGGAGATGGACGCGCCGGATGCTATCCCAACGGCACCGCCGGCCCAACCAGCAAGGCTGCCGCGCGCCGCGCCACTCCCTGAAAGCCTCGCGCCTGGGCGTCGCGCCCGACGGCCTCGAGCGTGGCGCGGCCGGCGATGGCGTCGCCCGTCTTCAACTGCAGCGCGCCCAGCACCAGGCGGGCCTCGAGCCCGGCGGCCACGTCGCCGATGCGAGCCGCTTCCGCGATCGCCCAGCGCAGGTGGCCCAGGGACGCCGCACCCTCTCCGGCGGCGGCGCCCGCGGGCGCCATGGCCGTCACCACCGCGATCTGGAGCTCCAGGTCTTCGCTCGGCTCGGAGATCGCGTGGGCCTGGCCGGCGGTGCGCCAAGCCTCGGTGGTCCGGCCCTCGTCGAGAAGCGCTTGCGAGAGCAGCGCCAGCGCCCGGGCGCGGTAGCCGCTCATGCCTCTCTCGCCGTACCACTCCGCCACCTGAGCCGCCAATCGCGAGGCTTCACCGGGCTCGCCCGCCAGCCGGGCGGCCCCGGCCAGCTCCAGGCGTGCCGCCGCCGCGGCCAGGGCCTCTCCCTGCCCGGCGTGAGAGCTCACGGCTGCCGCGAGCTGGCGCCGCGCGCCGGCGAGGTCGCCGGAGGCGAGGCGCCAACGGCCTTGATCCCGCTGCGCCGCGGCGGTGAGGCTCGGCGAGCCGATCTCGCGGGCCAACGCCAGCTCTTCGCGGCTGTGCTTCTCTGCCGCGGCCAGATCGCCGAGCCGGTGCTCGAGGCGCGCCAGCAGGCTCAGAGCCTCGGCCACGCCGATCTTGTCGTGGCCCTGCCGCTTCATCGCCAGGCCCTGCGTCAACCGCCGCCGGGCCTCGCGGAGATTTCCCAGCCGCATCAGGTCTTCCGCCGCCGCGGCCAGCATCGAGGCGCCGCGGACGGGATCGCCCACCTTCTCGGCGAGGCCGTACGCCTGGTCGTGCAGCCGCAGGGCCTCCTTCAAGGAATCCTGCAACGCCAGATCCGTTCCCAGCCCGCGGACCGCCCGGGCCTCGTCGATCCGGTTGCCGGTCTGCCGCGCGATGGTCAGAGCCTGCTCGTAGCGCTGCCGGGCTCCGGCCAGGTCCCCGCGCGCGGCGAGCACGGTGCCGAGCGCGTTGAGCGTGCGCGCGCCCAGCACGCGGTCGCCGCTCTCCTGGTACGAGGCCAGCGCCTTCTCCAGCCGCTCCTGGGCTCGCGGCAGGTCTCCACGGTCCTTGTAGAGCGAGCCCAGATTGGCGAGCAGAAGGGCCACGCCCTGCACGCTGCCGATCCGGCTCAGGGTGGCGAGCGAGGCTTCGTACATCTTCTCCGCCGCCGCCAGATCGCCCTGCTCGTGCAGGGCGACGCCGAGGTGGGTGAGGAGGACGGCCATGATGGAAGGATCCCCGGACCTGGCGAAGAGGCCGCGGGCCTCCTCATAGACGGGAACGGAGTCCTGGGGACGGCCGCTGAGGAGCAAGCCGTCGCCGCGCAGCATCAGCGCCTCCGCCAGCACCTGGCTCTCGCCCGAGCGGCGTCCCTTCCTCGCCGCGCTTTCCGCGGCGCGCAGTTGCAGGGTGAGATTCGCCATGCGCTTGGCCACCTGCGCCTCCGCGAGATCGATGCGCGCATCCTCGCCGCCCGGCGGCGGGAGCCGGCGCAGCTCGGCCACCGCCGCCAGCGCCTCGGACCCGCGCCCGGCGGCGGACAGCGCGCTCGCCAGCCGCAGGCCGTACTCCAGGTGGTCGGGATAGAAGGTCCACAGCGAGCGGTAGATCTCGCTCGCCTTCCGCCAGTCCTTCTTCGCCTCGTGGAACCGCGCCTCGATCGCCAGCCGCTCCTCCTTTGGCAGGGTGGCCGCGAGCCGGACCGCCTCCTCCGCCGCCGTGCGAGCCTGGGCGTCGTAGCCGAGCCCCATCCAGGCCAGGGAAAGGGCCGAACGGATCTTCGCCGAGCCCGGATCGGCCTCGGCGGCCTGTTGCAGGAGATCGCGCGCGCCGCGCGAATCGAAGGCACGCAGACGGGCCAGCCCCTCGGAGTAATGACGGGCCGCCGTAGGGTTGGCCGGCTGCAGTGCCTGCACGGCCTTGGCCTGCGCGGGTGAAAGATCCTCCCATCCCAGGCTGCGGCGCACGCGCTGGCCGAGGCGCGAGACCACCTCGAACAGGTCCTCTTCCCTTCCCATTTCCGCCAGGGAAGCCACGGTTTCGCCCTCCGGCACCTTCACCACCCGCAGGTCGATCCGGATCTTGGCGGCCGCAGCGTCTCCGAGCGCAAGATACGAGCCGGTGACGACCAGATTGGCGCCGAGGCGCTCGTGGAGGCGCCGCAGATTCTCCGCGCCGAGCTCCTCGATGCCGGGCCGCGACAGGGTGTCCCGCAATCTCGCGATCTCCTCCCCCGAGACCACACGCGTCTTGGAGCCGACGGAGAGCTCGGTGATCAACATCTCGGAGAGCGCGATCGAGAGCCAGCTCTGCCTGCGGTCCGCGGAGAGATTCCGCAGGCTCAGCACCGCGACCGCCGGCCGCCGGACCGCCGGGCGATCGGTCCCGCTCGCGCCGCCAGCCTGCGGGGCAGACGGCCGGCGCTGGATCAGGGCGATGAGCCCCAGGCCGCCCACCGCGAGCAGGAAGCCCAGAGCCAGACCAGCGAAAAGCGGCCAGCGCCGGCCGCTGTGAGGAGGCGAGGGCTGGACGGAGGCCTCCGAATCCGGCCGAACCACCTCGAATCCTTCCGCCGGCGGAGGCTCGGAGGCGGGCTCGGCCGTCACCACAGCAGGCGGCGCCGTGGCGACCACCGGCATCTCGCCGCTCGACTCCCGGGGGATCTCGACGACTTCGGCCACGAAGCTGTAACCGAGCCCGGGAACGGTCACCACGTAGCGATGGTCGTTGGCGCGCTCGCCCAGGGCCTTGCGCAGGGCCGAGATGTTCTGCGTCAGGTTGGCTTCGGTGACGTAGGCGTCCGGCCAGACCCGGCGGATCAGCGCCTCCTTCTCGACCACCTCGCCCCGGCTCTCGAGCAGGACCATGAGGATCGAGAACGCTTTCGGCGTGAGAGGCACCTGCTCGCCGGCTCGCAGGAGCCGGCGGCGAACGGGATCGACGCGGAAGGCATCGAACTCGTACAGGACCTTCTCGGTCCACGCCACCAGGGGACTCGTCGCCATAGGATCGGGATCGGGCCTGTCGCCGGGCTCCTCCTACGAGCTGAGGCACCGTCCGCAGGAATGTAGGACTGCCTTGGAGGGGGATTGTACCCCAGGCCGCCGTCCGCCGTCTCCCACTCTCTTATGAGCTTTTTTGAGGAAGCTTGAGCGGAACTCTGAGGACTCTTGAGCAGCCCTACCCTACACTCCCCCCAACGTAGTAAACCCGAGGGGAGGGGAGCGGTCACCCGGAGGGAGAGGCCGCATTTGCAGTCTGGTGTTTGTAGTCTTGTGGGGGAGGAAAGAGAGCTCAGTTTGCTTTGAGATGCCTTGCAGGTCTGTGCAGCACGGAGCCCGGAGGAGCAATCCATCCGGGCTTTTTCTTTCTATGCGGCCGAGCAGGAACCAGCCGGTCGCAAGGACGAACGTCGCGAGCAGCAGCAGGACGGCGGCCAGGAACACGAGCTTCCACAGCTCCGCGTTGGCGCGTTCGTGCAGGCCGGGCGCGCCGGAGGAGGCCGGCACCAATCGCAGGGCAGCACCGGGGAAGGGCGTCACCCGGCCGGCGGCCGCGGGTGCACCGGCAGCTCGCGGGCGAAACCGGCTGGCTACTTCCGTCCGCCCGGCCTCGCGCAGGGCGTCGGCCATCTCCATGGCGTTCTCGTAGCGGCAGGCGGGGTCCGCGAAGGTGGCTCGGGCCAGCACCTTGAGCAAGGGATCCCGGCTGCGCAGGCCGCCGCGGCCGCCATGGAGCGCGCCGGCGAAGGCCAGACGGCGAAGAAGGGCACCGACGGCATACAGATCGCTCCGCACCGTGTACGGCCCGCCCGCGAGGTGCTCGGGAGGCGGCGGCACCCGCGGATCGCACAGCCGCCGCTTGAGGCCGAAGCCGTTGAGCACCACCCGGCTCTCCGGCGTTACGATCACCTGGTCTTCCGTGATGTGACGGTGGAGGAGACCCCTGGCGTGCGCTTGGCTCAGGATCGCGAGGATCTGGCATCCCCAGTCCACCAGCGTCGCCCGGTCCGGCCGCTCTCCCCGCGCCAATAGCTCGCGCAGGCTGCGGCTGGCGCTCCACCCGCTCTCCTCCGCTCTCCTGATGGCTGGTGCCGCTAGCATGCTCGCCGTTCGCCTCGCCGGAACCCTGCCGACTGCTGTATAGAGAAGGCTGCAAGTTTCGTGCAGGGATGGCGCGGCCCGCGCTCGCATGGCAAGGCTCATGCTTGCTATCCTCACGGTGACCGGCAGCCGCATCGTGCCTGGATCGACCGCTTCCCTTTTAGGAGAGAGACCGACATGCGACACCCACGCCGCGTCGTCCTGTTGTGCCTGCTCGCCGCGCTCGTTGACGCTTCCCTCGCCTCAGCCTCCGGCTTCGGGCTCTTCCAGCACGGAGGCCGCGCCCTGGGTCAGGTGGGAGCCTTCACCGCCCGCGCCTCCGAGCCTTCGGCGTTGACCTACAACCCGGCCGCCATCACGCGCCTGGACGGCTTTCAACTCCAGGCCGGCCTCGATTTCAACAACGCCCAGGACAAATACAGCAGCGCCACCGGGACGTTTTCGGCCAACCACGTCATCCAGTTCCCGCCCGCGGTCTACATGACGTGGAAGCAGCGCAACGGTCCCTTCGCCTTCGGCCTCGGCGTCGACTCTCCCTTCTACTACAACGTCGAGTGGCGGCCGGTGCTGTTTCCAGGCCGCTTCCTCACCCGCCGCTTCGAGCTGCGCATCTACGAGCTGCACCCGGTGCTGGCGTACGATCTTGGGGAAGGCTGGAGCGTTGGCGCCGGCGTGCGCTACGCCTTCGGCAACCTCGATCAGGACGACAACGCCCGCCTGCTCTTCTCGGCGTCCCCTCCGGGCACCATTCCTCAGCCGTTCCTCATCGAGGTAGAGAGGACCGCCAGCGCCGACGTCGACGCCATCGCGTGGGACCTGGCCCTCCATTATGCCGCGCCGTCTTGGGGATGGGGCGTCGTCTACCGCAGCCCCGAGCGGCTCAAGGGCAACGGCGATGCAGAGTACGCGCCGCGCGACGTGCCCGCGGGCGTCCCCGGGCTCGACGCCGCCATCCGCGCCCGCCTGGTGAACGGCAGCTCCCGCCAATCCTTCGAGATCCCCCAGGAAGCGCGCGCCGGCATCTGGTACGCGCCGTATCCCGAGCTGCGGATCGAGCTCGACGCCAGCTTCCAGGGCTGGTCGAGCCTGAAGGCGACCGACGTCACCTACGATCCCAACGTCTTCGGCGACGGTCCCACCGTGCACACCCCTCGCGACTGGAAGGACACCACCAGCCTGCGCCTCGGCCTCGAAGGGGACATCACGGACAGCTTCACGCTCTTCGGCGGCGTCGCCCAGGAACCTTCACCGGTGCCGGACAGGACCCTGGAACCAGGCTTCCCACGCGGCGACGCCCTGGTCTACAGCGCCGGCTTCACCGTCAACCTGCCCAAGATCTCTTTCGACCTGGGGTACTCGCTCCACGATCACGACGACCGCGGGGCCAGCAACCAGGAGCCGTTCAACCCCACGCGCACCGGCACCTACAGCGCGACGGATCAGGTGTGGGGTTTCGCGGTCAGGTGGAGACTGTAGCCGCCGTCTTCATCCGCGCGAACATCCCCGGCTCATACGCCGTGATGCGGCCGGTGAAGGCGGAGGCCGCCACGGTGAGCGGCGAGGCGAGCCAGAGCTTGCCGGGACCCGAGCGCCCCTTGTAATTGCGGTTGATGGCGCTGACGGTGACCTCGTCCACGGTCTCCGAGACGCCCGGGCCGCAGCCGATGCAGGCGCCGCAGCCGGGGTGGATGAGCTGCACGCCGGCGCGCTCGAAGGTGTCGGCGAGGCCGTTGTCGCGCACGAACTTCTCCACCGCCTGCGAGCCGCACTGGATCATGAAGCGGACGCCCGGCGCCACCTTGAGCCCGGCGTCCAACGCCTCCTTCACCACCTGGTGATAGAAGATCAGGTCGTCGATCTTCCCCGCCGTGCAGCTCCCGCCGTAGGCGATGTCGATCGGCACGTCGCCGATCTCGTCGATCCAGGCGCCGTTGGTGGGATCGGAAGGAACGCCGTGGTCGGGATCGCCGGGGTGGGCCACCATCGGCCGCAACGTCGCGAGGTCGATCGTATACACGCCGCCCGCGTACTCGGCGTCCGCATCGGGCGCCACGGCCCGCGCCTTCAGCCGCTCGACGTCCACCCCCGGCCGCCACTCGGCGAGCCAGCGCCAGGTCTCGTCGTCGGCGATGACGATGGCCGTCTTCGCCGAGCATTCGGTGGCCATATTGGTGAGCGTGGCCCGCTCGTCCATCGACAGCGTCGTCACTCCCGGGCCGGCGAACTCCATCACGCGGTCCAGCGTGAGCTGCGGCCGGGCGTGATGGAGCAGGATGTAGAGCATCAGGTCCTTGGCCGTGACGCCCGGCTGGAGCTTGCCCACCAGCTCGAAGCGGATCGACTCGGGAACCTCCACCTGAGTGAAGCCCTGGTGGATGAGGTCGGCGTATTCGGTCGCCCCCACGCCCCAGGCGAGAGCGTTGTTGACGCCGCCCATGCAGGTATGGCTGTCCGTGGCCTGGATGAAGTCGCCAGGGTCGATGAGCTGCTCGCGCGCCACCTCGTGGCAGATGCCGGGCGAGATGCGGTCCTTGGCCGAGAAGTCGCGCACGCCGGTGTGGCGCTGGAACTCCCGCTGCAGCTCGCGCAGCGTCTCGATCTTGTCGACGAAAGCGCGCATCTTCGGCACCTCGTCGGCGTAGATCAGGTGGTCCTCGAAGACGGCGAACTTGCCGGGATTCTTGACCTCGTAGCCGTCACCGTACTCCTGCTGCAGGAAGTAGTGGACCTGCGCCGTGGTGAACTCGTGGGAGTAGCCGCCGTCCACGGAGACGACCACGGCATCGCCCGGCTTCACGTAGTGCGGTCCCTCGCCGAGCAGGTGGCGCGCCAGGATCTTCTCCGCCATCGTCATCGGCCGCGGGCCGGTGTCCGGCTTCGGCAGCTCGATCTCGCCGGCCGCGAGCGCTTTGGAGAAGGGGAAGAGACCGCCCTCGCGGATGACGAGCTGCGTGATCGGATCCCAGCCCTCACAGAATTCCGCGAGCGGAATCCCTTCGCCTCGCTGCAGCCGCGCCAGCACGTCGTGGTCGCCCATCAGCACGCCCTGGCTGATGTTGTTGCGGGCGTGGATGGGAGCGAAGGAGGCAGCGATGGCGATGCGGATGCCCGACCACTTCTCCGCCTGCACCGCCGTCTCGCGCGAGCTGCCCACCCCCTTGCGGTAGCCGGAGACGATGACCTCGAAATTGCCGTCGATCAGCGCGTCGCGCTCGAACAGCCGCTTGCCGTCGACGATCAGGCCGGCGTAGGCGTCGCGGGCGATGTCCTCCGGCCGGTGGCTGAAGCAGACCCAGGCCGGGGTCATGGCGTCGGTGTTGATGTCGTCGAGCAGGTCCTCGACCGCGAGGTTCGCCATCCGCAGATCCAGCTCTCCCCGCAACTGGCGGCGGATCAGCTCCGGGTCCTTGGTGAGGAACAGAACCCGCTTGCCTGGGGTCAGCCGGATGGTTTCGGGCGGTTTCATTCAGGGTCTCCTGGGCAGTTGACGGGCCGGTGAGGACCCTTAGACATTGTAACGCGTTGGCTCCTGGGGGTATTCGCGGATCGGACCGATCGGTCCGGCAGGCACGGACCGCCATGATATGTATTCCCTCATGGCCGACCCCTCCGGCAACCTCTACGAAACCGTCATCGGCCAGCCCCTGGCCGGCGAATCTCCCGCTCTGCCTCCTCCGCGGATCTCGGCGGCGGTGGTGCTCTGGCGGCGGCGGGAAGGCGGCGGGCCGGACGAGGTGGAGGTCTTCTGGGTCAAGCGCGCGGAGAGCCTGCCGTTCATGGGAGGCTGGCATGCGTTCCCGGGCGGCGGGATGTCGCGCTCCGATGCGCAGCTCCCCGTCTCCGGCGAGCCGCAGACGGGCGCCGAGGCGCCTCCCGCCGCGGGCCTGCCGGAGTCGCTGCGCGACCTCGACGAGCCGGGGCCGGACCTCCTGCCCGGCCTCGCCGCCTGCGCCCTGCGCGAGCTCTTCGAGGAGACCGGCATCCTCCTCTCCACTCCTGACGTCGATCCCGAGCACCTCCCCGAAGCCCGCCGGGCCTTGCTCGCGGGCGAGCGCTCCTTCGCTGATGTCCTCAGCGGTTTCGAGGTGCGGCTCGACGCCTCGCGACTCGTCTACGCCGGCCGCTGGGTGACGCCGCCGTTCGCACCGGTCCGCTTCGACAACCGTTTCTTCCTCCTCGAATGGCCGCCGGACGCGCCCGTCGAGCCGTCGATCCATGCTGGCGAGTGCGAGTCCGGCTCGTGGATCTCCCCCGCGGAAGCCTGGGAGGCCTGGCGTCGCGGCGACGTGCTGGCCGCGCCGCCCATCCTCCACATTCTCGAAGTGCTGAGCCAGGAGGGGCCGTTCCGCGGGCTCGACCGCCTGCGCGATCCCGCCGAGAGCAACCTCGGTCCGCTCCGCCGTGTCGAGATGCGTCCCGGGGTGACGATGTTTCCGCTGCTCACCCACACCCTGCCGCCGGCCGCCACGACAAACGCTTATCTATTGGGGATCAGCGAATGCGTGCTGGTGGACCCCGGCGCCTCTTCCGACCAGGAACTGGACCGCCTGGAGCAGGCGCTCGCCGCCGCCCGCGAGCGGCTGGGCCGGCCCGTGGCCGCCATCTGGCTCACCCACCACCATCCGGATCACGTGGGGGGCGTTGAGAGGCTGCGGGTCTCGCTCGGCGTGCCCGTCCTCGCCCATCCGCTCACCGCCGAACGCCTGGCGGCCCGGGGGATCAAGATCGACGGCGAGCTCAACGACGGCGAGCGCGTCGTGCTCGGCGGCGGCTACCCGGTCCTCGTCATCCACACGCCCGGCCACGCGCGCGGCCATCTCTGCTTCCTCGAAGAGGAGCAGCGCTCGCTGCTCTGCGGCGACATGGTCTCCGGCATCAGCATGATCGTCGTCGATCCCCCCGAGGGGGACATGGACGACTACCTGGGCTCGCTCGAGAAGCTCGCCGCGCTCCGCCCTCGCACGCTCTTCCCCGGCCACGGCCCGGCGATCAAGAACGCGGACGCCAAGCTCCGCGAGTACATCGATCACCGCCTCTGGCGGGAGAACCGCATCTTCGACGCCTGGAGCGGGGGCCTCCGCCGACCCGCGGACATGCTTCCCACCGTCTACGACGACGTGCCGCAGCAGGCCTGGCCGCTCGCCGAGCGCCAGATTCTCGCCCATCTCGAACGGCTGCGCCGGCTGGGGCGGATCGAAGCGGGCTCCTGAGGACAGGGTGAGGCCTCGCAGAGCAGTCGGGTCCTTTTTCGTCGTCCTCCTGATCACCGTTTCCGCCGCGCTGGCCGCCGCCGATCCGCCCCGCCCTCTCACCGATCAAGGCCTGGAAAACCTCGCCGCCTTCGCTCGCCTGCTGTCGCTGGTCCGGTTCTTCCACCCCAGCGACGCCGTGGCGGCGGCGGACTGGAACCGCGTGACCGTGGCGGGTGTTTCGGCGGTCGAAGGCGCTGCGGACCCGCGGTCGCTCGCCGTCGCCTTGGAGGACTTCTTCCGTCCTCTCGCTCCCACCCTGCGGGTGCGCCCGCAAGGCGTGCGGCCGGAGCTTCCTCCGGAGCTGCGGCCGCCGGCCGGCGACAAGGACGCACGGATCGTCGTCTGGCGGCACCTCGGCGGAGCCTTCGCCGGCGACCCGAAGCTGTATACCAGCCAGCGCATCGACAACCGGACGCCGCCGGGCTACGGCACCGTGGCGCAGAAGGTCGCCGCCGGATCGCTGCGCGGCAAGAAGGTCCGTCTGCGCGCCTGGGTGCGGGCCGAAGTGGCGGCAGGAGGACGAGCCCAGCTCGGTCTGCGGGTGGACCGCGCCGGCGGCAAGCCGGGGTTCTTCGACAACATGGCGGACCGGCCGATCCGCGATCCCGCCTGGCGCCTGTACGAGATCAAGGGCGAGGTGGCGCCGGACGCCGAGCGGATCGTCATCCTCCTTGTGGTGACAGGTGCCGGCAGGGTGTGGCTCGACGAGGTCTCTCTCGATGCCATGGACGACACCGCGCATGCCTCTCTCGTCAACGCCGCCTTCGACGTCGGCCTCCCCGACCTTCAGCCGCAGGGTTGGTACTTCCCGTACGAATCGATCCGCGACGGCTACCACCTGACCTCACGGCGCGGCGAGGCGTGCCGCCGCGACGGCTGCGCCGAGGTCTTCAGCGATGAGATCGCCGCGCCCCGTTTCCCCCGGCCCGAGGAGGTTCTGCAGGCGGATCTCGGAGGCGGCGTCGTGGCCTCTCTGCCGATCGCTCTCTATGCCGATGAGCGTGGCACCTTGCCTCACGCAGCGCCTGCTGTACCTGCGCCGGCCTGGGAATCCGTAGATGCGACCGCCGACGGCCGCGCCTCGCGCCTGGCCGCCATCATCCTCGCGTGGGGGATCTTCCAGCACTTCCATCCCGAGCTGCAGCCGGAAGATCCCGCCTGGTCGGGCGCCCTGCGTCCTGTTCTCGCCGAAACCGCCACCGCCACCGATCGTGAAGCCTTCCTGCACGCCGCGGCGCGCTTCCTCGTGCCGTTGCGGGACTGCCGCGCCTACCTGCTCGGGCCGAAGAGCGACGCCCTGCCGCAGACCCTGCCTTTGGCCTGGGAATGGGTCGAGGACCGCCTGGTCATCACCGGCGCGGCCAAGGAGCTGACGGCCATTCATGTCGGAGATACCGTCGTGGCCCTGGATGGCCGGCCCGCCACCGAGCGCGTCGCCGAAGAGGAGTCTTTCCTCTCCGCGGCGACCCCGGAATCCCGCCGCTGGACCGCGGTCGAGAATCTCCTCTTCGGTCCTCCGAGCTCAGCGGTCACCCTCCGCCTCGAGCGCGCCGGCAGCGCTCCCTTTGACGTCTCGGTCGCGCGGGTTCCCTGGTCGGAGAACCTGCCCGCGGGCACGCCGTACGCCGCCGTCGAGGAGATCCGTCCCGGCATCCTCTACGTCGATCTCAGCCGCGCCGCGGACGATGCTCTCCAGACCCTGATGCCGCGCATGGCCGCCGCCCGCGGACTGATCTTCGATCTCCGCCGCGGCTCGAACATGCCCGTCGAGCTGCTCTCCTATCTGACCGGCCGGACTTTCATGGGCCCACAATTACAGACGCCGTCGGTAATGGCGCCCGACCATCGCGGCTGGCAATGGATGACCACGGCCGTGGCCCACGACCCCAGGACGCCCCGGCTGAAAGGACGCGCGGCGTTCCTCACCGACGGCCGCGCGGACATCTTCACCGAGACGCTCCTCACGATGATCGAAGCCTACGGCCTCGGCGAGATCGTCGGTGCCCGGACAGGCGGTTGCAACGGCATGATCAACCGCGCCGATCTGCCCGGTGGCTATCGCTTGAGCTGGAGCGGACGCCGGATGGTGAAGCGCGACGGCACGAACCTGCACGGCGTCGGAGTGAAGCCCACCGTGCCCGCCGCGAGAACGTTCCAAGGCATCGCCGCGGGACGCGACGAGACCGTGGAGCGAGCGGTCGAGATCCTCGAGCGGAGCACAGGCGGACGCTGACTCCGATCATCGAGAGGATGACCGCGGTCATCCTCACCCGGCGCCCCGTGTTTCAGGGGGAATTCGCCGTAGTTCGCCTCAGGAGCTTGGCGGGCTGCATCGTAGCCGCCTGCTACCGGAGCGTAGACTCCTGCTACAGCGCGTAGCAGCCTGCTATGGCGCGTAGCAGCCTGCTACAGCAGTGTAGCCTCCTGCTACAGCGCGTAGACTCCTGCTACAGCGCGTAGCAGCCTGCTACAGCCGCGTAGACTCCTGCTACAGCCGTGTAGACTCCTGCTACGGCGCGTAGCAGCCTGCTACAGCCGTGTAGACTCCTGCTACGGCGCGTAGCAGCCTGCTACGGGAGCGTAGCCTTCCCCGCCGTCTTCGAAGCCAACGGGGGCACGGGCGGTCGTCGGATCGAGCTGCCGCGGTCATCTAACCCGCTGAAGAATCGTTATTTAGCGGCCTATCCTCAACGAGTCTCCCGTAGTTCCAGCCAGATCCCGTGAGTCAGGGATGGCGGCAAGAAGAGGCTTTTTCCGCCTCCGTTTCGCGTCCGATGGGGCAGACGGACGTGTAAGGCGGCGCGAGCGGCAGCGAGACTCCGGACGCCGACCGTAGCGCCGACTATCTTCCGTCCGGGCATCAGCCGTCTCGATGCCGGCAGGAGATAGATCTGCGCGTCCTGAAGAGAGACGACCTCAGCGCGCACAGGCTCAGGCGCCAGGACGGTCTGCTTTCGGACGGCACCGCCGAGCGCCGCCAGCAGCTTCCGCTCCGGCGAGAGATCGTCGCCGGCCAGCCAGACCGCGATCAGCGAATACGCGGTGTTCGGGTGGGCGAAATGTTCCGGCCGGTCGGTGGGCGAACGGTTGCGGTGAGCGAAGAAGATGTACCCCAAAGGATGCGATGGCGGAAAGTCGACCATGCCGCCGGCGCGCTCATAGCTCATTCCCGCCGCGTCGAGCCGCCGCGCGACGAGGCCGCTCTCCGGCTCGAAGAGCGCGAAGAACGCCGGACCGTCGCCGCCCGCGAGATGGCGTCGGTACTGCGCCGTGAGGTCGTCCCGCGCCTCCGGAGCCGTCAGCAGCTCGATCTCGGTGCCGTCCGGAAACTTCACGTGCTGATTCCGGATGCCGTTGTCGTGCGGCCGCCCGGGCTTCAAGGCAAAGCCCAGATCGCGATATCGCTGCGCCGTCGCCTCGAGGTCGTTGGTGGCGACGATGACGTGGTCGAGGCCCAGGACCGCGGTGCCTTCCTCAACAGTTGGCGGCTCGGCTTGGAGCCGCACCACTGCGATTACGGACAGCAGGCTCAAGGCAATTTTGGCGCCGCTCATCGGGTTCACGGTATCATCTCTGCCAACGGAGCGATCAGGAGACCCACATGTGCCGTAACATCAAGACCCTCTTCAACTTCGAGCCGCCTGCGACGGAGGACGAGGTGCGCGACGCAGCGCTCCAATTCGTCCGCAAGCTGAGCGGCTTCACCAAGCCCTCCAAGGCCAACGAAGCCGCCTTCGAAACGGCGATCGAGGAAATCGCCCATTCCGCCCAGACTCTTCTCGCCGCTCTGGTCACGAATGGTGAACCCCGTAATCGCGACGTCGAAGCGGCGAAGGCTCGCGCCAGGGCGGCGGTGCGGTTCGGCAAGGAGGAGGCGCGGGCGCCAGCAGGGGGTTAGGCCGCCTGAGACAACAAACGCCGCATCGTCTCGGGCTCGCGCTCGATCGCTTGGAGCAGAGCGCGGGCTGGAGCATCGGGTGTGGTGCGAAGCTGTTCCCAATCTCGCAGAGTGCTGACAGGCAGTCGGAACGCTTCCGCGAATTCGAACTGTGTCATTCCGAGCCGTTGCCGCAACGCCTTGACGGGCGAAACGCGGCGCATCTTAGCCAGCGCCTCCGAGTCGAGGGGCTGGGCATCGGGATCAGAGAGGGCCGCCGCCAACACCTCTTCGTCCGTCATTGCGTTCACTCGTGCCCAGTCGGTCTCGCCGCGAGGCGGCGGCTCACCAGGCTTCAGGATCACCCGCGTAGTACCTGTCTTGCTCATGTCGCGTGGCCCTCCGGGCAGAGACGATGCGGCACGTCCTGTCACCGCGCTGGGTTGTGACAACGAACAGGACACCGCCGACCGCCATACCGATGACCCGCATCCGCTCCTCGCCGTACTCAAAGCGGGTATCCAGTTCTTCAAGCCGGTTTGGATCCTCAAGCGCCGCGATGGAATCCGGGAAATCGATGCCGTGCCTGCGGCGATTCGCGACAGCCTTCGCGGCATCCCACTCGTACTCCACCTCGGCAAGACTACTGATTACCCGTAGTCATGTCAACGCGCTGGCTCGACTGCTGAGCTCGTGATCCGCCGCCGGATCTCCACCTCTGGACCCTGCTACGATTCCTCCATGAGCACCGTTAGCCTGCGAGAACTCCAACAGGACACAGACGCGGTATTGGATCGCGTTGAGGCCGGGGAGCACCTCGTCGTGATGCGTGGCGGTCGCCCGGTCGCCGAGCTGCGGCCCGCCCCTGCCACCCAGCCCGGTCCGCGACCGTTCGGTCTGTGCGCCGGAGCGTTCACGGTTCCGGACGACTTCGACGCGCCGCTGTCTGAGGAGATCCTGGGAGGGTTCGAGGAGCGATGAGCAGGTAGGACGAGAGCCTATGATCGATGATCCGATCATCGAAGAACTGCACCGTCATCGCGAGGAATTGTTCCGCGAGTTCGGCAATGATCCGGAGGCTCTCATCAGGTACCTCCAAGAGAAAGAGCGAAGCTCCGGCCGGACGGTTCAGTCTCCGCCTGCGCCCTCCGCGAAGCGGCCTCGCCGTGCTCGTTATTGACGGGGATTCGGTGGCCTCTTGCCCGGCTGAGTACGGAATGTATTTCGGGGAAGACCTATGGCGCCCCTGACCGTCGATCTGCCAGAAAAACTCCTTTCCGCCCTCTATCAGTCTCGTGACGAGGCAGAGAAGGACGTGCGCCTCGCGATCGCCATCGAATGGTACCGGCGCGGCGCGATCTCCCAGGGCCGAGCCGCCGAGATCGCCGGGCTCGCACGGGCGGATTTCATTGCCGAGCTCGCAGCTAGGAAAATCGACGTGATCCAAGTCGATCTTGAGGAGCTAAAGCGGGAGATCGGGCTTGGCTGAGGTCGGTCGTTGATGCCTCGCCACTCATTCATCTCTCCCGAGCCTGTCAACTCTTGCTCGCCAGAACTTTGATGCTCTTGTTTAATGATCAAACTCATCTACCATCGCAAGCAGGAACAACAACAGATTGTCCGCCCGGATCTGTAAGTCCGTCAGCTCTCGCGGCGAAAATCCGGCAACCACTTGATGCGTGCCCTTATTAAGGTTTTCTAAAACTGCAAATACAACTTTCACATCCTTAACCACAAACTGGGTGTAGCGAACACCCCGTCCGTTGCGATTGATGTAGAGCAGCTTCGCTCTCCTGGTGGGCCGACCATCTTTGTAGTGCCCTGGATCAGAAGTCCATTTCCGTACTTGGTCGTCAGGCGCAACGTCATCCAGCAGCTTGAGCAGAAGCTCGCGCTGAGACACACAGTAGTGCCGCACTCGGTCAGGATTGTCCGAATTGAGCGCTGCTTTCGCGCCTAACCACAAAGGCAGAAGGACTGGGGTCCGCGCAGCGAGGCGGCCCCGAAGGGTACTGCCACCTTCCTCCGAAACCCTCTGCCGGAGCTCGCTTACCTCCTCTTCCTGCTCTTCTTCTTGGGCCTCCGGCTTCTGGCTGCTGCTACGAACAGTTAGGCTACTCAAGAGATTTGAGTGAGCAAACACCTCAACGGCGGATAGTCCTTCTAGGTAGGGCGACCACCCCAATCCTGCCGACTGCTCAACAAGAGCTTCCTGCAGATGCTTGTAAGCCAAAGAGAACTGAGCAGTACCACGAGCAATCTCTGCTACATGATCAAAGGTCCCAGCGAATCGTTGCCAGTCTACGCCAGACAAGGCGTACGCGCTGAACCGGTCAATCTCGGAATATTGCTCCGCGAGTGTGCGTGCCAAGTCTTGCTTGTCGCGGATGGACCGAGCCACAGTATCGAGTTCGGCAGCGGAGGCATACCCCGCTGCGAGCAGCTTGGCAACGTCCCCAAAGGCGGCACGACGCAGAGCAAGCTCGTCTTGTAGCGTTTCGTAAAGTCTGGCATCTCGGCCTGGTTCGAGATGCTCCATGAAAGCAGCAGCAGCCGTCCTCGTCTCGAACATCTCCTGAGCGAGAGAGCGACCGGCAACCTGATCCCATTGTGTGATTCGATCCTGAATCTCCCGCAAGGCGGAGACACTAGAAAAACCGTCGTCTAAGTACCGAGACATTGCCGCGCCTCCTTTGTTGATTGACAGCACCTGCTCCGCCATTCGAGAATGCTCCATCGCTACACGGGCAACATTCATTTCGCAGAAAGCACGGGATGCATCTCCGACGACCGTCGCAGACGCCCTCGCGACCTCCGACAACAAGTCGTCGAAGGGTAACCGTATTAGGTCGTTCGCCGCCAGAGAAGCAAAATTCTTGGCTTCGACCAAACCCAGGTTCTTGGCTGCGATTGAACTCAGATTTTGGGCCGCTATCGAATCCAAGTTCCTTGCTGCGATAGATCCAAGTTCCTTCGCCGCAACGGAAGGGAAACGATTCGCCGCAAGTGACATTTGATCTTTCGCTACCACGGCTGCTGCTTCGAGTGTCGGCTGCAACCGTCGGATCTCCTCTGTCGCCCCGATCATTTCCTGGACCGCCGGTTCCATTTTATGCACCCGTTCTCGAGCCTCGTCGAGATAGGGCTGGAGAAACCGAACCTGCTCAGCTGTATCTTGAAGCTGCGGGGCCATTTGGGAAAACTCGGCTGCCGCCGCCAGGATCGGCCCCACCTGAGCAGCGATTTGTCTGATCTGACGATCTAGCCCCCGGTACACAGCCGGAATGCTTTCGAGAGCCCAGACCTTCTCCTTCAGGCTGGCCCCGGCCTGTACCTGCTTTTCAATCTCCGCCAGTGCTGCGGGGATTTTAGACGCAGGGTAAAACCTTCTCAGGGCTTTAGTCAGGCGCTGCCTGAGTTGCTCCTCTCGTTTGCGGAGCAGCTCGGCTTCCTCCTCGGGACCGCGCGGCAGAGAGCCCGGGTTTGCGAGAGTCATATGGACGCGAAAGCGAGGCCGACCCGTATCCGGCGTGGGTCGCGCCCCTTCCTTTTGATCCTTTTCCATATAGCAACCCTCCACATCGAAGTAATTTTTAAGCCTAGCACAGGCGGAGCTTAGACCACAAGATCTCGGGGCGTAAGTCTTCCGCCTCCCCAACTAACAGTTCCTCAGTTCGCTTGCGAGTTCACGCTCGCCTGGTTCCAGGCACTCTCTGGACTAGCAGCCTCGTACGCTGGTGCACCAAAGGTCTCGGCATTTAAGTCTTGGCGTTCAGAAGAGGCTCCCCGCCGACAGGTGCCGAACAGGGTGCCGAACAGGTGCTCTTCCTCTTGACAATCGAGAGGAGATCCGCGTACCCTCTTCCTCTTCCCTAGAGCATCGAGAGGAAACACACATGGGCAAGGACAGCGGAGATCTCATCCAAGGCACGCTCGACATGCTGGTGCTCAAGGCGCTGGCGCTCGAGCCGATGCATGGGTGGGGGATCACGGAACGCATCCAGCAGTGGTCGGAGAACGAGCTCAGCGTCAACCAGGGATCGCTCTACCCCTCTCTCTATCGCCTGCAGCGGCAGGGATGGATCACCTCGGAGTGGCGGACGACGGAGAACAACCGCCGCGCCCGCTTCTACAAGCTCACCGCCTCCGGACGGAAGCAGCTCGCCGAGGAGCGGCGAAACTGGGAGCGTCTTTCACGGGCGGTGAACCTCGTCCTCGAAACCACCCTTTCCTGAGGAGCGAGCCATGGAATCCCTGCACGAGACCTGGTCGCGGCTGCGGTCCTGGATGGGCCGCGAGACGATGGAGCGCGAGATGGACGAGGAGATGCGGTTCCACATCGAGCAGCAGACGGAGAAGAACCTCCGCGCCGGCATGGCCCCCGAGGAGGCTCGACGGGCTGCCCTGGTGAGCTTCGGCGGCGTGGAGCGCTTCAAGGAGGCGTCGCGCGACGAGTCCCGGCCGCGGCGCCTGGAGGATCTCCTGCAAGACGTGCGCTTCGGCCTGCGGACGCTCGGCAGGAACCCGGGCTTCACCTTCGTAGCTGTCTTGACGCTGGCATTGGGGATCGGCGCCAACACGGCGATCTTCAGCGTCGTCAACGGCGTGCTGCTGCGCCCGATCCCTTTGAAGGACGCCAATCGTCTTATGGTGGTCTGGGAGACGGACCGCGACAGCGGCACGACGCGGGAGCCCTCGTCCGTTCCCGACTACCTGGATTTCCAGCAGCAGAGCCGCACCTTCGAGCGGCTCGCCGCGTTCACCGGCGTCGAGGTCAACCTGACGCCGACGCAGGGGGAGCCCACGCGCCTCGCGGCGCTCGCCGTAAGCCACGAATACTTGCCGATGGTCGGGGTCCGTCCGATCCTCGGCCGCGGGCTCACCGCGGCGGACGACCGGCCGGGCGCTCCCGCCGTTGCGCTCATCGGCGAGGGGCTCTGGCAGCGCCTCTTCGCCCGCGATCCCTCGGCGGTCGGCCGCACGATCCGCCTCGACGACCGGCCGACGACCGTGATCGGCGTGCTGCCGGACGCCGGCGCCTTCGGCAGCCTGCAGATCCTCTCCGCCGCGGACTACTCCCGCTCCTTCGCCGACCGCGGCCGCGACACACGGGTGGAGATGTGGGTGCCGCTGCGTCCGGACCCGGAGTCGACCCCGCGCGACACCCATCCCATCATCGTCCTCGGCCGCCTGGCGCGGGGAGCCACGCCGGAGGCGGTGCAGCAGGAGATGGCCGAGGTAACGGCCGGCCTGGAGAAGCAGTACCCGTCGAACAAGGCGCGTGGCGCCTTCGTCGAGCCGTTCTCGGAGGTGGTCTTCGGCCCCGTGCGGCCCGCGCTCCTGGTGCTCCTCGGCGCCGTGGCGCTCGTTCTCCTCGTCGCCTGCGCCAACATCGCCAACCTGCTCTTCGCGCGCGGCGCCGTGCGCCTGCGCGAGGTGGCGGTGCGGACGGCCCTCGGCGCCGGCTGGCGCCGGCTCCTCCACCAGTTCCTGGTGGAGAGCACGCTGCTGACCGCGGCCGGCGTGGGGCTCGGCCTCTACTTCGCATACCTGGGCCTCCACCTGCTCCTCGCCCTGGCTCCCGGCGGCATCCCGCGCCTCTCGGAGGTGGGAATCGACGGGAGAGTGCTGGCGGCCACTCTCGGAGCCTCGGTGCTGGTGGCGTTGGCCGTGGGCCTGATGCCCGCGTTCCAGGCGCGGCGGACGGATCTCCAGTCCACCCTCAAGGAAGAGGCGGGCCGCGGCGCCACGGCCGACGCCGGCCGCAGCCGCCTGCGCGCCGGGCTGGTAGTGGCGGAGCTGGCCCTGGCGGTGGTCCTGCTGGCGGGAGCCGGGCTGCTCCTCAGGAGTTTCTGGCTCCTCCGCCAGGTCGATCCCGGTTTCCGCGCCGGCGGCGTGCTCAAGGCCGAGTTCCAGCTCCCGGCCAGCCGCTACCCGGTGGATTTCTCCAAGTGGCCGAACTGGCCGGAGCAGCGGCGCTTCTATGACGCCGTCCTGGAGCGGATCGCGGCGCTCCCGGGCGTCGAAGCGGCGGCGTTCGCGGGCAACCACCCCTTGGACCCCGGCTTCGCCAACTCGTTCTACGTGGTGGGGCGCCGGGAAGAGGCGAAAGACTGGCCGGAGATCTCCGTCCGCCGGGTGGACCCGGAATACTTCGCGACGATGCGCGTGCCGCTGGTCGACGGGAGGCTGCTGCGCCCGGCGGACAACGCAACGGCCGCGCCCGTCCTGCTGATCAACGAGCAGGCCGCGCGCCGCTTCTTCCAGGGCCGGGACCCTCTCGGCCAACAGATCGCCTTCTGGGGCGCGGACCGGAGGATCGTCGGCATCGTCAGCGACGAGCGTTTCCACGGCCTGACGGCGGACCCGCCGCCCGCGGTCTACGCGCCGCTCGCGCAGTGTCCCTCCGTCAACGGCGCCGGCAGCCTGCTGGTGCGCGCGCAGGGCGATGCCGCGGCGCTGGCGCCGGCCGTGCGCGCCGCCATCCGGCAGGTGGACCCGCAGCTCGCCGTGTTCGGCGTCGAGCCGCTGGAGACGACCCTCGCTGACTCCGTCGCCAGGCAGCGCTTCACCATGCTCCTCGTCTCGATCTTCGCCGGTCTGGCGCTGCTGCTGGCGGTGGTCGGCGTCTACGGCATCCTGAGCTACATCGTGGCGCAGCGCACGCCGGAGGTGGGGATCCGCATGGCGATGGGCGCCACGCCGCGCAACGTCGTGCGGCTGATCGTGCTGCAGGGAACCCGCCTGGCGCTCTGGGGACTCTTCCTGGGACTCGCGGGCGCCTTCCTGATGACGCGTTTCCTCCGCACGCTCCTTTTCGGCGTGGGCACGGCCGATCCGGCCACCTTCGCGGCCGTCCTCGCCATCGTCTTCGCGGCGGCCCTGCTGGCGAGCTGGTTTCCCGCCCGCCGCGCAACGCGAAAGGATCCGATGGTCATCCTACGGGCGAATTGATTGGGGTCACCGTCGCCAGCCCTTCCCCCGAGGCAGCCTTGATCGTGAGCACCTTGGGATCGGACTCCCCGCCTCCCGGCTCGGGATTGACGACCGTGATCTCGATCTCCAATCGTCCGGCAAACTCCGCGGTAGCGAGCTTTGCCGTGAGGCTTTGCGGGCTGGCGAAAGTAGAGGGCAGCTTCTTGCCAGAGGCCTTGACGACGGAATCCTTGACAAAACCCCTACCGGCCAGGGTGAGATCCGCCACCGCGCCCGCTGCAACGCTATCGGGGGTGATCGAGGCGAGTTCCGGCCGCGGGTTCTCGCTCAGCTTGTCCTCGCGCTTGCGGTCTTCCTTGGTGGCAAACATCGTATCGAAAACCTCGGCGAGCTTGTCGGCCGCCTGCTTCGAGAAAAGACCGGCGAGCCCCGAGAAAGACATGATGCCGAAAAGGTTGAGATCGTCGGCGGTACCGGCACCTGTGGCCGTTCCGGCGAGACCTCCGCGAACGACGAAATAGACAAAGAGGGCGAGGGCGGCGCCTATGGGTATCCGCAGGACGTACCACCAAGTCCAGGTGGACTTAAAGCGCGCGTTGCCGACGTAGCTGGCGAAAGATTGCGCGGCATGCACGTAGCTGCCCAGCGCGCCGGCGAGCAGGACGAGGACGAGCAGCCGCACATCCGCATCCAGATCAACCCGAGCTCCGAAGACATAGCTTTTCTCGATCCATTGCCTGCCGGCGGCTGCCTGCACGGTGCCGGCAGCCCCCGCCGCAACTGGCTTGGTTTGAGGCCAGAAGGCGACCACGAAGTACGCCAGCAACAAGCCGATGAGGAGGAGAGCGACTCCCAGCCAGCGAGTAGGATTCGGCGACATGTCCTCGTCCATGGCATTGCCTCCGCAGGTGAAGAAAAGATGCGCGTTTCTTGCTAAGTTACCACAGCGGCCCTCGATCCGGCCAAGGCGCTGGAGGCGGGTCTTCCACCTCGGGGCGCCTCGCATTAGGATTGGACGTCCCGGGTTGCCGAATTCCCGGCACGGTAGGTGCATGAATTCAATGGGTTGAGAGCCCCGGGCTGATGCCGGCCCCTGAAAGCGTCGAAATAGCGGCGCTTCCTCTCCCGTTGAAGAGTCGGTAAGGCGATCCTCCCAGGCGGAGCGATCCCTCGCAGCAGAAGTCACCAACTGGGCATTGGATCGATGCCAAGGGAAAGCCGAGGAAAGGAACCATGAAATCGCGAAATACACGCGTTCTCGTCTTCGCCGCCACGCTACTCGCCGCGCCCCTCCTGCCCGTGTGGGGCCAAGAGGGCCAGGGGCCGGTTCACCAGCGTCCACAGCCGAAGAAGCAACCCAAGGCGCCGCAGGTGATCGTCAAGGAGACCCCGATCGAAGAGGGGGATCCTCAGCAGGGCACGCCTCAGGATCAGATGGCCTCCCACGACCAGGACCAGACCGCGCCGCCGCAGACCACGCCTCCGCCGCAGAGCACGCCTCCTGAGCAGACGACCCCTCCCGAGCAGACCCCGCCTCCCGCGCAGGGCACCGCTCCGCAGACGCCTCCGGCGCAGGGCACCACGCCTCCCGCGGCGGCCGGCCCGAAGATCGTCAAGCCGGAAGAGATCGGAATCTCCTTCGCGCCGCCGCAGGGCTGGCAGCAGGGAGATCCCACCAAGTTCAGCCTGCCGGGCGACATCTGCTGCGCCTGGTCGCCGGACAACGTCGCCTCGATCGTGGCCTTCGTGCAGAGGCCGGGCAAGCCCCTGATCCCGAAGGTGCTCATGGAGCAGAGCGCGCAGGCACTGCAGAGCGCCGTCGGCGCCGAGGTGAAAACCAAGGAGCTCAAGGACATCGGCGGCATGAAAGGCTTCTCGCTGGTGGTGACGGCGCCGGGCAATGGTGCAGCGATCGACGGCAAGGGGAACGTCTCCACCACTCAGCACTGGGTGGCCGTGCCGCGCGACAAGGACGTGATCATCTTCCTGATGACGACGCCCGACGAGGCCTTCGCGCAGAACGAGCAGGTCTTCCAGAGCCTGCTGAGCACATTGAAGATCACGGGCACGCAGACGGCGGACCAGCAGGCGTCGAAGTAGCGGAATCCTCTGTTCCCGCTGTAGGTCTTTCGTAGGGGCGGGGCTTGTCCCCGCCCGCACCGTCTCAGGGCGGGGACAAGCTCCGCCCCTACGTATTCCCTCCCCTGAGATCACCCATGGCCAGCCGCGCCGCCCGGGCGATCCGTCCGGGCGCGTGATCCAGACCCCACCGCGCCAGACGCTCCTTCCATCCTTCCTCGCCGGCGTTCACGTCATTGGGCGGCGGCGCGGCGATCACCAGCAGATCGCCCTCGCGCTCGATCACCTCGTGCGTGGTGGTGCCGTCGGCGGCGCGCTCGAAGCGGAGCGAGACCACGGCGTCGCCCACCCGCACCCGGCGCAGGGTGACGGCGTCAATCCAGTCCGGCAGGCGCGGATGGATCAGCGCGAGCACCTTGGCGGGAGCGAAAGGGAAGAGGCCCAGCAGCGTCTGGACGAGCTGCACCATGGCGCTGGCACTCCACGCCTGCGGACAGCAGGATCCCGGATAGAGGGTGGGCACGGGAGACTCGTCGCGCCCGTGGCCGCCGAGCGCCTCCGGCAGCCGGCAGCCGTGGAAGTGCGAGGCGGCGTCGAACAGCCCGGCGGCGAGACGGTCGAGGTGGTCCTCGAGGCCATAGCGCTTGAAGCCGAGCGCGAAGGTGGCGTTCTCCACCGGCCAGACGGTGCCCAGGTGATAGGCCAGCGGGTTGTAGGAGGGGTGGCGGCTCGAAAGCGTCCGTACGCCCCAGCCCGAGAAGAGGTCCGGCGCGAGGAGGCGGTCGGCGACGGCCCGCGCGTGCTCGGGCGGCACGAGGCCCGCCGCCAGAGCGTGGCCGGGGTTCGAGCCGATGGACCGCACCGGCTGCTTGTCGCCGTCGAGGGCCATGGCGTAGAAGCCCTCCTCCTCCATCCAGTAGGCCGCGTGCCACGCCCGAGCGAGCTCGCGGGCGCGGTCCAGCATCTCCTCCGCGCGCTCGTCCTCCTCCAGCGCCACCAGGATCTCGGCCATGCGCTGCAGCGCGATGCAGTGGAACGCCTGCTCCTCGATCGTCGACAGCGGGTTCTCCACCAGGCGCCCGTCCGGGTAGCGGATCGCCTCGTCGGAGTCCTTCCAGCCCTGATTCTTGAGCCCCGCGGGCGAGCGCCGGACCGCTTCCAGAAAGCCGTCGCCGTCGCGGTCGCCATAGCGGTCGGCCCACTCCAGAGCGCGCAGGGCGGCGCCGCGATACCGGCGGAGCACCGCCGTATCGCCCGTCCAATGCCAGAGCTCCGAGAGGGTCACGACGAACATGGCGGGAGAGGTCTGGGTGCCGTAGTAGGCGCGCTGGGGAATGATGTCCAGCTCGGAGAGCGGACCGCGGCGCATCTCGTGGATCATCTTGCCCGGTTCCTCGTCCCGCCACTCGGAGTCCTCCTCGGCCTGGGTCTCGGCGAGCACCGCCAGCGCGCCGCGCAGCATCTCGGGACCGAGGAGCGCGCCCTGCCAGGCGGCGGTGAGGACGTCGCGCCCGAAGAGGCCGGTGTACGTGGGCACCCCGGCGTTCGGAAACCAGGCGCCGGGCTCCGGATCGAGCTCCCAGGCGCGCAGCGCGAAGAGGTCCTCGGCGGCGGCCTCGAACGCCGCGCCGACGACGGGATGCGGCGTCTCGATCCCGGCGCGCTCCCGGCGCCACCGCTCGCGAGCGCGGTCACGGGCAGAGTCTCCGGGCCGGCGCCACTCGCCGTCGACCAGCGATTCGTAATGGATCTCGGCGCTCCAGCGGCCGCGCGCCGCCAGCGCCAGCGGGAAGCGCAGCCGGCCTTCTTCCCAGATGATTGTCGAGTCGGCCTCGAGAAAACGAACCCGCAGTCCCCGCCGCAGCTCGCGCCCTTTCCATGCGGCGCGATAGATGAAGGTCAGCGCGCGCTCGGCCGCGTTCCAATCCGTCTCGACAGTACCCTGTTGCCGCCGCTCGCCGCCGGCTTCCTGCACGTCCGCGAAGTCGGCGTCGAGCTCCAGGATCAGCTCCGTCTCGAGCGCTTCCATGCCGTGATTCCGCACCAGCAGCCGCTCCGCCATGCCGCAGCCAAGCCGGCGGGTGATCGAGATCTCCAGGGCGTCCTGGGGCAGATGGGGTCCCGCCGCCGTGCCGCCGGGACGCGGCAGCCAGAGGCAGGCACTCCAGCGGTCCCAGCTCAGCGCGCAAGCGGAGAGCAGGAACGGCTCACGGCCGTCCAGCCGCAGGCGGTGGCGGGAGAGGATGCGTGTGTCGAAATCGTAGAGACCCTCCCGGCCTTCGCCCCGCACCGAGCCGTCCGGCCGCACCACCAGCACCGTGTAGCCCTGGTGCAGGACGCGGTGCGCCGGATCGAACGGATCGAGGCGCCCGCCGGCAGCGGGAGCTTGGCGGTCTTCCATGCGGATGAGGGGATTCTGCAAGGTGGACGCCAGGGTCCTTGGACATCGGACGGTCAGGCGTTCACGAAACCAGTGGGACCACTCAGGGAGGAGGGAGACGCGGGAATCCCTCCCCCTAGCCTCGCGTTTTGACTGCCCGGACCGTTTTTCCAACGAGGAACGACGAATGACCCTGAACCCGCGATTCCGCTTCGCCGCCGCAGCGCTCTGCCTGCTCCTCTTTCTCCCTGCCTCTTCCGTCCTCGCCGAGGACGGCGCCGGCCTCACCCTCGAGCAGATCATGGCCGATCCCGACTGGATCGGGAATCCGCCCGAGGACCCTTATTGGTCGGACGACGGCCACTCCATCTATTACGAGCGCGAGCGGGACGGGGTAGGACGAAACCCGAAGGACCTCTTCAAAGTCGATCTCGCGACGGGCAAGGCGGTGCGCATCGAGCCCGCGGACCGCGGCAAGGCGGACGCGCCGGGCGTCCGCAGCCTCGACCGCAAGAAGAAGGTCTGGGCGCGCCAAGGCGACGTCTTCGTCAAGGACCTGACGACGGGTTCCGTGCGGCAGATTACCCGCACGGCGGCCGAGGAAGCCGATCCTTTCTTCCTTGCCGACGGCAAGCGCGTCGGCTTCTACCGTGACAATCAGCCGTTCATCTACGACCTCGCCTCGGGCCTGCTCTCCCAGGCCGCCGATCTGCGCCCGGAAAAAGATCCGGCGGAGGAAGACGAGCCGAGCTATCTCAAGGCCCAGCAGACCCGCCTCTTCGACGTCATCCGCCAGCGCCAGGAGAAGGAGAAGCGGCAGCGCGAGGAGGAGCGCGCCGATCAGCAGGCCGATTCCACCCGGCCGCCGCTTCCCTGGTACCTGGGCAAGGAGGTGACGATCGAGGGGACCTTACTCTCACCCTCGGGCGACTGGCTGGCGGTGATCACGGCGCCGAAGCAGGGGGAGGGGGATCGCAAGCCGGCCAAGATGCCCACCTACGTCACCGAGAGCGGCGACGTGGAGACCCGCGAGGTCCGCGCCAAGGTGGGCGCCGAGAAACCGGTGCCGAGCTCGTTGATCCTCCTCGACCTGCGCAAGCACGAGCGGCACGACCTCGACCTCTCGGCCCTGCCCGGCGCCAAGGACGATCCCCTGAAGGCGTTGCGCGAAGCCGCCGAAGCCAAGAAAACCGCCGAGAAGAAGCTCAAGGAGCAGGAGGAGAAGAAGGAGGAGAGCGCGACGGCGGGCGGCGAGGAGAAGAAAGAGGAGGGCGATAAGGCTTCGGAGGAGGCGAAGGCCAAGGAGCCGGAGCTCCGCCCGCTGGAGGTGCTGAACCTCGTCTGGTCCGACGACGGCCGGCAGCTCGCCGCGGAGCTGCGCGCGCGCGACAACAAGGACCGCTGGATCGCCACCTTCGATCCCGCGCGCGGCGATCTCACCCCCCGCCACCGGCTGACCGATCCGGCCTGGATCAACTGGGACTTCAACGCGCTCGGCTGGCTGCGCGACAACGAGACGCTCTGGTTCCTCTCCGAAGAGAGCGGCTTCTCGCAGCTCTACGCGCTCTCGACCCGCACGGGCGAGCAGCGCCAGCTCTCGCCGCCGGGACGCTACGAGGTGGGTTCGCCCGTGGCGAGCTGGGACGGACGCTCGATCTACTACACCGCCAACCAGGAGCATCCCGGCAATTACGACGTCTGGCGGGTCGAAGTCGCGACGGCCAAGGCCGAGAAGCTCACGCGGCTCGGCGGCCTGACCACCTTTTTGCTGTCGCCGGACGAGAGCCAGCTCCTGCTCGTCCACTCCGGCATCGCCCGTCCGGACGAGGTCTACGTGCAGCCCAACCGCGCCGGCGTCGAGGCGCGGCAGGTGACGCACACGCGCACGGAGACGTTCCTGGCGCAGAGCTGGACGATGCCCGAGATCGTGCCGATCCCCTCCGCTCACGGCGCTCCCGCTCCCATCTACTCGCGGGTCTACACGCCCGAGGGCTTCGATCCCTCCCGCACCTGGCCGGCCGTGGTCTTCGTCCACGGCGCCGGCTATCTGCAGAACGTTCACTACGGCTGGTCCAACTACTTCCGCGAGTTCATGTTCCACACCTTCCTCACGCGCCGCGGCTACGTGGTGCTCGACATGGACTACCGCGCCTCCGCCGGCTACGGCCGCGACTGGCGCACGGCGATCTACCGGCAGATGGGCTATCCGGAGCTGGAGGACCTGCAGGACGGCGTCGCCTGGCTGGCGGCCAACAAGAGCGTGGACTCGAAGCGGGTGGGCGTCTATGGCGGCTCCTACGGCGGCTTCATGACCTACATGGCGCTCTTCCGGGCGCCGGACCTCTTCGCCGCCGGCGCGGCCCTGCGGCCGGTCACCGACTGGGCGCACTACAACGACGAGTACACCTCGAACATCCTCAACCGGCCGGAGATCGATCCGGAAGCCTACGAGAAAAGCTCGCCCATCGAGTACGCCGCGGGCCTCACCAAGCCGCTTCTCATCTGCGACGGCATGCTGGACTCGAACGTCTTCTTCCAGGACAACGTGCGCCTCGTGCAACGGTTGATCGAGCTGAAGAAGGAGGATTTCGAGATGGCGGTCTACCCCGTCGAAGACCACTCGTTCGTGCAGCCCACGAGCTGGCTCGACGAGTATCGCCGGGTCTTCAAGCTGTTCGAGCGGTATGTGAGGTAGATCCTCGCCAGTATAAGATTCGCTGGAATCCGGGATAACCCTGCCCGCCCGCGCGGAGAGCAGGATCATGGTCGACGCAGACGACGCCAGGATCAGCGACGAGACGTTGATCGGCCGGGTCGCGGCCGGGGATCGCTCCGCCTTCGAGCGCCTGGTCAGGCGCCATCACGCCATGGTGTATCGGTTCGCGCGGGCCGCCGCGCCGGAAGAGATCGATCCCGAGGAGATCCTGCGCGAGACCTTTCTCTTCGCCCGTCGCGGCGCCGGCCGCTATCGTGACGAGCCTTCGGGCCGCTCCTGGCTCCTCGCCTTCGCCCGGCGGGCTATCGACGGACGATCCCTGCGGCGCAACTCCGGTTCGGCATCTCTGGGCGAGTTGGCGCGGACGGCGGCTCGGCGAGGCTGTCCCGCCTGGGAGGGCACCGCCGCCGCCCTGGCGGCGCTGCCGGCCGAGGACCGCGAGATCCTTACCCTCTATGAACGCGAGCTCCTCACGCTGGAAGAGGTGGCGCGGGTCATCGGCATCACCGATGCGGCTCTGCGGACGCGGCTCCACCGGGCGCGCTTGCGGCTGCTGGCGGAGCTCAAGGGAAACGTCCGTGGAGGATGAACGGATCGTCGCCGGCCTGCACTGCGGCGAAGTGCTGGCGGATCTGACCGAGCACCTCGACGGCCGGCTGAGCCCGCAGCGGACATTCCGCATCGGCGAGCACCTGCACGGCTGCGACGACTGCCAGCGGCTCGCCGAGGAGATCTCGGCCGTCGTGGGCGCGCTTCGCGGTCTGCCGGAGGAACCGTTGCCGCCGGAAGTCGAAGCGCGCCTGCTCGCCGGCCTCGATTCCGCGGAGGACGGAACGCATGGCTGACCTCGAGATCCGCTCGGCCGTGCCGGCAGACGCGCCGGCGATCGTCGAGTTTCAGATCCTCATGGCACGTGAGACCGAGGATCTGGAGCTCGACCGCGAGACCATCACGGGGGGCGTCGGCGCCGTCTTTGCCGATCCCGCCAAGGGAACCTACTGGCTCGCCGAGCGCGACGGCCGCATCGCCGGCTGCCTGCTCACGACCTACGAATGGAGCGACTGGCGCAACGGCACCGTGCTCTGGATTCAATCGGTGTACGTCCCACCCGAGCAGCGCGGCCACGGCATCTACCGCGCGCTGTACGAGCATCTGAAGCGTCGGGTCGAGCTTGAACCTGGCCTCAAAGGCATTCGTCTCTACGTCGACCGGCGCAACGCCGTGGCGCAGCGGGTATACGCACGGCTGGGGATGACCCGGGAGCACTATGATCTGTTTGAATGGATGAAGTAGGCGCGCCTTCCCCTCTCCCCCGCACCCGCAGGCGACGCCTGCGCCGGATCGCCTGGATCGCCGTCCTGGTCCTGGTGGTCTTGCCGGCGCTGACCGTCCTCTCGATCTTGGCCGCGCTGCGGGCGGCGGGCGTGCGCCAGGCCATCCTCGGCCGCATCTCCTCTCTGCTGGCGGAGGACTACGGGCTCGCGGTCACGGCGCGGGACTTCTCTCCTCTCTGGCGGCGCAGCGGTATCGAGCTCCACGATGTCCGGCTGGGCGCGCCGCGCGCGGCACCGATCGTCCATGCCCGGCGGGTGTGGCTTGAAATCGATCTCGGCACCTTGCGAGACCGGCCGCTGGTGGTGAGATCGCTGGACGCCGACGGCCTGCTCGTCGATCTCAAGGCGCCATTGCCCAAGCTCCCCGAGTCCACTCCGGAGGAAGCCGGCGCCGGACCGCCGGTAGAGATCTTGCGGATCGCTCTTCGCAATTCCGAGGTTCGGGGCGCCGCCCTGGCCAAGCCCGCATCGGACTGGCTGCGGAGCTGGAACGCCCAAGGCATTGACGCCCGAGGCTCGTACCGCGGCGGCCGGCTGGAACTGGAGGTCGAACGGGGGAAGGCGATCCTCGACAGGCCGGGGTTCGGCCTTCAGGAGCTGCATCTCGCGGGCCGCATCGGCCACGAGGAGAAGAAGCCGCTCCGCATCGACGGCCTGACGGTGACCGGCGACGGCCTGCGCCTGGCCGCCTCTGGAATCGTCGGGCTGGAAGAAGGCTCCCCTACCGCCGCCCGCTTCGACCTCTACGCCGAGCCGCGCGCCATCGCGTCTGGCCTGCCTGCTCGCGGACAGATCAGGGCGATCGGACGGATGGCGCTGCCGGAGATCTCGGGCCAACTGAGGATCATGGCGACGGAGATTCCGGCCGAAGCGCTGCGGCCTTATCTCGATCCCAAGCTGTACGCCGATCTCGCCCTGGCCGGCACCGTGGCGGACGTGAAAGCGGACGCGACAGTGGGTCCGGGAGACTGGAACCGGATCGCCGGAAAAACGGAGCTGACTTGGAACCGCGGCGGCCGGCGCCTGGCCCGCGCCGAGGCTCGCCTGTCTCCGGGCGACACCGCGACTCCCATCGTCGCCAACTTGACGGCGGAGATCCTGCCGGCCTCTCCCGGCCGCCGGTTCATCCAAGGCACGGTGCGCGTTGCGAGCTGGCAGGAGTTGGCTCGCGCCACGGCCGAAGGCGTGCGGGCCGAGATCCGTCTCCCCGACGTGCGCGCCGCCTTGGCGGAGGTCCGCTCGCTGTGGCCGCGCCTAGTGCCGGCCGTACCTCCGGGGATGCCGCTCCAAGGATCGCTGAATGCGAACGCTCGCCTATCGGGTCCCCTGACCACGCCCGAAGCCGTTATCGATGCCACGTGGCTGCCCCGGGCCGGCTCCCGCGTACAAGTCGCGGCGAAGGGCAGGCCCGACACCTGGAGCGGCTCGGCCAAAGTGGAGACGGAAAATCTGCCGCTGGAGATGCTCGGCGCCATGGCGCCCGGCCTCGCCGGCAGCGTCACCGGCACGGCGGAGCTCTCCGGTTCCCCTCGCGGCTATCTCGTCCGCCTCGCGACCACGACGGCGGCCGTAGCGTTTCCGCCCCAGCTCCAGCGTCTGGAGAGCGCAACGGTGAGCGCCGATGGGACGCTGACCCTGCAGCCATTGTCCTATCGCGGAATCCTTTCCCTCGACGGCTCCGGTTTGATCGCTTCACCCAACGCTTCTTCGACAGCTCAGATCGCGCAGTTCGATCTCGACTTGGACGGCGTCCTAAAAGGCTCGCCTTTGCGGTGGGACGGCAAGGTGACGCTCACCGGCGAGAACGCCGAGATGCAGGGAACCGGCCGAGCGGATCGCTTCGCGGCCGCGGGAGACGGCGCCCTGCAGCTCGAGCCGCTCGCATACAGCGGAACGCTGACGCTGGACGCGGGTCAGGTTGCCCTGACAGAGCAGGACTTGGAGATCCAGGACCTTCACCTGGAGGCCGCCGGGGACCACCGCGAGATTCGCCTCTCCGCTCTCTCCGGCGAGCTTCCGGAAGGCCGCACTTTCAACGCTTCCGGACGGATCGTCACCAAGCCGCTGCTCGCCGAGGCCGATCTCGATCTCCAACTCGTCAAGCCGGTGGACGCCGTCCCAGCCGTCGATCTCACCGCGAAATTGCGCGATGGGCTCGTCGAGGTGGAGGCGCCGCGCATCGACACCGCCTCCGGCCCGGGAAGCCTGCACGCGCAGATTCCCCTGGAGGCGCTGCGCGCGGTGCCACAGCTCGTCTCGATTCTCGAATCGTTGCCCGGCGAGAAGGCGCGGGGACCGGTCTCCCTCTCCTTCTCGTTCCCGGAGCTCGACTCCGAGCCTCTGCTCGCGGCTCTGGGGATGGAGCCCAGGCCCGAGCGGCTGCGGGCCGGGGTGAGCGCCGATCTCTCCCTGGATCTCGCCTCGCCCGCGGCCGGCAGCGGAGAGGTACGCCTCTCCGGCCTGACCGTCGAGACCCCGGACGGCCGCATCGCCGCCGAGACTCCCGCCGTGCTCCGCCTGGCCGGCGGCAGGCTCGACCTTGCGCCCGTCCATCTGCGGATCGACGGCGGCTCGATCCAGGGAGCGGGGATCGATCTCGCGGCGAGCGCAGAGCTGGTGCCTTCATGGAAACCGTTCGATGACCCGGTCACGGCGGCGGTCTCACGGCTCTCGGCCGAGGGCAACGGTACGCTCGACGCCGCGCTCCTCAATCCCTATCTGCAAGGCGGCGTGGCCGAGGGCTCGCTCCTCTTCTCGGCCAAGGCCTCGGGCACGCTGGACCGTCTCGCCGCCGAGGTGCGGGCGAGCGGCCCCGGAGCCTCCTTCGTCTGGCCGGCGGCGGCCGTCCGCGTCAGCGATCCGCGGCTGGCCCTCGACCTGCGCGATAGCCGCTGGACGATCCGCGAGGGGCGGATGGGCGTCAACGCCGGCACGGTGGAGCTCGCGGGAGGTCTCTCGCCCGGCGGAGCCCTGGACGTGGAGGCGCAGCTCGCGGGCGTCCACTACCGTCTGGACTACGGGATCGAGACCATGCTCTCCGGCCGCCTCAACCTCCAGTCTGCTCCCGATGAGCGCACCCGCCTTTCCGGCAAGGTGAGCGTGGATCGCGGCGTGCTCAACCGGGATCTCAATCTGGACCGCGAGGTCTTGGCGCTCCTCTTCAAGCCGCCGGAGGTTCCCAGCACGGAAGAGAGCGCGCTGGCCGCCGTGGACCTGGACCTCGAGATCGAGACGCGCGAGGGTGTGCGGATCAAGAACAACGTTGCCGATCTGCGGGCTTCCTGGCGCCAGCTCGAGGTCGGCGGCACGCTGGAGACGCCGGTGATCCGCGGGCGCATCGAGCTCGATCCCGAAGGCCGCTTCTACGCTTACGGCCAGACGGTGCGGATCGACCGCGGCTCGCTGCTGTTCACCGGCGACCCTCTGACCGATCCGCAGATCGATCTGGTCACCACCTCGTCCCTCCAGGATCCGACGATCGGGCAGTTGCGGGGCGCCGGCCCGCTCGACCTGCTGGCGCGCCCTCAGGACGACGACGAGAAAGAGGGGCCTGGGACCTCGGAGGTGCTGGCCGCCGGGCTCTCGGGTTACTACGGCCACCGCGTGTTCCAGCGCCTCGGCGAGTCGCTCGGCCTCGGCAACGTGTCGGTGGTGCCGGATCTGGAGAACGATCCCACCGCGCGCCTGATCGTGGGTCGCGATCTCTCGACGAGCGTCTCCCTCGCCCTCTCGATGGACCTGCGCAACGTCGAGCGGCAGACCTACTTGGTCGACCTCCACGAGCTTCCTTCTCTGCCGGGGCTGCGCGTCGAAGGCTTCACCAACGACTCCGGGAGCGAAGGCGCCAACCTCCAGCAGTCGCTCGACTTCGGCGGCGGCGAGCCGCGACGGCGCGAGACTGGTCCGCGGCTTCGCCGGCTGGTGATCGAAACACCGAAAGGCGTCTCCCGCCGCGAGATCCGCCGTGCTGCCGGCCTGGAGAAAAAGGCGCCGGTACCGGAGGGGACGGCCTTCGCCGTCGAGGTCAACGTGGCCGACTTCCTGCGCCGCAAGCGATACCCGGATCCACGCGTCGAAGTCGCGGTGCAGCCTGTCGAGTCGCGGCCCGGCTGGGTGGACGTGAAGATCGCCGTGCAGCCGGGTCCCCGCGCGTCCTTCGTCTTCGCGGGAGACCGGCCGCCCCGGGCTCTGCGGCCGGAGATCACCGCCCTCTATCGGACCGACTTCTATGAGCCCACCTCGATCGAGGAGATGCGTCAGGAGGCGGTGCGCGTCTTTCGCAGCCTCGGCCATCTCGATCCGCAGGTGGAGATCGAGATCCGAAAGGAGCGCCCGGAGGATCCTGCCGGCCCGAGAACGGTCACGGTCACGACGAAGGCCGGTCCCCGGCAGACGCTGCGGGAGCTCGAGATCGCAGGATTGCCGCCGGAGGAGGAGCGCCTGGCGGCCGGCGCTTTCCCCAGCCTGCTTGCCCGCGTCGAGCTCGCCGCCGCCCTGCCGGATGCCGACGCCCGCCTGCTCAACCTGTTGCGGGGTCTCGGCTTTCCCCGAGCCCGGATCGCCGGCCGAGCCGTCGCAGCGGACGGTTCCCGGCTGGCCGTGGACGTCGAGCCCGGCCCGCGGCAGATCGTGTCGGCGGTGCGACTCACCGGATTGGAGGAGGAAAAAGAGGAGCGGCAGCGGCTCCAGTCAATGCTCCCCGTGCGTGCCGGAGATCCCGCTCGCATGGATCGCGTCGCGCAGGGGAAGCTGCTCCTGGAGGGCGACCTCCGCGACCGCGGCTACGCCGACGCGACCGTCCGATTCTCCGTGGTGCCCGCGGCCGGACGGCCGGACGACATCGAGGTGGTTTACGAAGTCACAACCGGCGAGCGATACCGGCTGGCCGGCGTCGAGATTGAAGGCGAGCGCTGGTCCAAGCCGGCGCCCATGCGGCGCCAGGCGGGTCTCGCCGCCGGCGAGCCCTTCACCGAGGCCGGCGTCGAGGAGGCCCGCAACCGGCTGTTCAGCACCGGCGTCTTCTCCCAGGTGGACACGACGGTGGAAAAGAAGGATGGCGAGGCCAAGGTCTCCTTCTCGCTCGCCGAGCGCCCGCGCTTCCATCTGGGCTACGGTGCACGCTGGGAGAGCGAAGAGGGAACCGCCGCCGTTCTCGATTTCGTCGACCGGAACTTCCTCGGCCGCGCCCTGGCCCTCGGCCTGCGCGGCCTCTACCAGTCCGACGACCGGAGCGGCCGGCTCTACCTGTACACCGGCGGCGTCCTGGGCACTCAGATCTCCTTCGACGGCTACGCCGAGTCCCGCCGGCGTCTCTTCACCGAGGACAATTTGGCGGAGGACCGGCTCGAGGTGGCGCTCCAAGCCAGCCGACCGCTCGGCGAATCCGCCACCGCGCGGATCTACGCCCGCCACCGCACCACCCATCTCTTCGAGATCGAACCGAACGAGTTCTTCCCGATCGACCTGAAGCTCACCCTCCCTTACGTGGGCGCGCAACTCCAGTACGACACGCGAGACGACGACATCGATCCCAGATCCGGACTTCTCGCCAGCGCCGACCTCTCCGGGAGTGGCGACTTCCTGGGCAGCGATTTTCAATACCTCCGCCTGTTCGCTCAGACGATGTCGTTCCGGGATATCTCGTTTGCCGGCCGGCCCGGGACTTGGGCGCAGGCGGTGCGGGTGGGGCTCGCTCATTCATTCGGCGAGGATCTCGTCCCGGACGAGCGGTTCCGCGCTGGCGGCCCATATTCGGTACGCGGCTACGAGCGGGAGAGCCTGGGGCCGCAGCAATTCCTTGGCGGCACGGTCCTGGCGACCGGGGGGGAGGCGCTGCTCGTCATCAACGAGGAGCTGCGGTTCGCCCTGCCCTGGGATCTGACCGGCCTCGCCTTCTTCGACGCGGGCCAGGTGTGGGCGCGGCCAGGTGACGCGGACTTCGATCTGGCGAAATCGGTGGGATTGGGATTGCGGGCGCGCTCTCCCGTCGGCCTGCTGCGGCTCGACGCGGCCTATCCTCTCGATCGGCGGCGCGGAGAGCCGCGCTACAAGCTCTATCTCGGCTTCGGCAACGCCTTCTGACCGTCAGTGCTGCACCGCGCGCAGGACGGCCTTGGCCTGCTCGGCCTCGGGCGCGTTGGGAGCGAGGGCAAGGAAGCGTTCCATGTCGCTGACCAGGAGATCCTTGCGCTTCAACTCGTATTGGGCCAACCCACGGTAGTAATACGCATAGGCAAGCCCTGAGTCCATGCCGATGGCGCTGGAGAGTTGCGCGACGGCGGCCTCCCAATCCTTTTGGAAGGCGCGGGTGACGCCGATCTGGTAGGGAATGAGGGCCGGCGCCGGCGCCCGGGCTCCCTGCAGGGTCGAGACCGCCTCGTCATACTGCTTGAGCCGCTGCTGGGCGACGCCGAGGTAGTAGGCGGACTCCGCGCCGCCTTTCGCACGCGCCAGGTCCGCGGCCGTCCGGAAGGCGCCGGCGGCGGCGCCATCCCGCCGCTGGCGGAGGTAGACCTCGCCGAGAGAGACGAACGCCGCGGGATCGTTGGGCGCCAGCTCCGTCGCCTTGCGCAGCCGGCCCTCGGCCTCGCCGTACTTCTGTTCCTGCTCGAGGACGCGGCCATAGGCAGCGGCCACGTAGGCGTTGGCGTCCGCCTGGTCCATGAACCGGCCCAGGGCGTCGCGGGCCGCGCCGGTCTGGTAATGCCACAGCCGCTCGTCGACGCTATCGAGACCCGCAGGCGGCGCCTGCTGCGTCTGCGCCGGCTGGTCCTGCGCAGGTTGCTGCTGGCTCTGCGGCTGGTTGCCCGGCTTCGGCTTCTTCGGCGGCCTGGCCTGAGCGGCGAAAGAGAGGGCGAAAAGAAGCACCGTCAGACCGGCTATGGCCGTGGGAGATTTATGGTTCATATCGATCATTGTAATCGACCCGGCGCCGGAGGTTCCGCGGGCATTGACGAAGCGTTTCGCCAGCTACCGGGAAACCCGCGAAAGAAGGCGGCGACGGCAGCGAACAGCTCGCGCGGATGCCGGCGAACACGATGCGCGAGCTCCTTCAGACGGAGTCCTTGGATTCGCAGAGCCTCCAAAGTCCGCTCGTCCGAGGACCAACGCTGCACGGTCGCCACGGCGGCGAGGCCGAGCACGGCTCCCCCACCAAGGTCGAGCAGGTGGTGCTCGTGCATCAGCAGGGCCGAGAGAGTGACAGTGACCGCCCACAGCCCGAACAAGATCTTTCCCACCCAGCCGCACCGGCGTCCGTAGACGATCGCCGCCGTGACGGCGAACGCCACGTGGAGCGACGGGAACTCGTTGTAGTCGAGATTCAACCGGTCTGCGAGCCGGAAGATCGCACCGCCGAATCCGTAGGCCTCCCGATGCGGGAAGCCCTGGGCCATGGGAAGCAGCAGGAAGAACAGCCCTCCCACCAGCGTCTCGACCGTGAGGGTGAGGAAGAACGGCGTGAAGCTGCGCCAGGTGCGCAGGATGAACGGCGCGAGCAGGAGCAGCAGCGGTACCGACAGATAGACGATGGCGACCGAGGGCACGAACGGCAGGCGCAGCTCCCAGTCGAAGTGGAAGGTCTGGCGCGCGCCGCGCAGCCTGGCGAGGAGGCTGGCACCGCCGTAGATCGAGAAGAAGATCTTCGAGAACAGGTAAGCGAGCGGCAGCGAGAACCGCAGGCTCGCGAGGCCGGGCCAGGCGAGGAGGGGCTCGGCGCCCCGCGGGTTTCGTCTAGCTGCAGCGATAGCCATCGAATCGTTCAACGTTCTCCATTGTAGACGGATTCCACAAGCCTCACCGCAGCGTGTAGAGAAAAGCGGCGATGTCCCGCACGTCGCGCTCGGTAACACCCAGCTCAGGCATCGCGGTGCCCGGCTGAATCTCCTGGGGAGCGCGGATCCAGCGCATCAGGTTGTCCGGGGTGTTCGGCAGCCCGCCGGCGAGAGTGGGCCGGCTGGCGATGCCGTCGAGCGGCGGACCGACCTGGCCGCGAGCCGCCGCGACTCCCGGAATGCTGTGGCAGGCCTCGCAGCCGTACCGGGGGATGATCTCCTTGCCGCGCGCCGGACTGCCGCCGGTCATCGCGGCAGCCTTCCGCTCGATGTCCTCCCCGCACCCGCAGAGCAGGACGAGCGCCGCTGCAAGCCCGACTTTGATCAGAACCTTGTCGAGCATCACGGCCGGCAGGGGGAGCCTTTCTCGTAGGTGGAGAGGGCGCGCGTGAGATCGCCGATCCGTGATTCCAGGCCTTGTTGCCGGGCGGCCTCGATCGCCTGGCGCTGCCACTCGGCGGCTTCGGAACAGCGGTCCAGCTCGGCCAGCGCCAGGGCCACCGTCTCGGCGTGGGCAGCCGCCGGCCGCGCATTCCACACGGCGAGCGCCAGGTCGCGGGCGCGAGCGCCGTCGCGCACCGAGCGGTCCGGGCAGGCGGCGAGGAGCCGCGCCAAGGCATGGCTGAGCAGACCGCTCGCGGGCATCTGGCGCAGCGCGTCCTCCAGCTTCTGCCGCGCCTCGGCGTAACGCTGCAGGCGCACCAGCGTCTCGGCTTCTCCCAGGCGCGCCGTCTCGTCCGCCGGCGCGAGCTCGATGGCGCGCGCGTACTCCGGCAGCGCCTCCGCCAGCTTTCCGGCGTCGCGCAGCAGTTGCGCCCGCAGGCGCCGCGCTTCGGCGTCCTGGGGCCGGGCTGCCACCACCGCTTCGGCGTGCGCGAGAGCCTCTTCCCGCTCGGGACCCTCCGCGAGCAGCGAGGCGAGGTTGAAGTTGGCCGTGGCGTTCGCGGGATCGCGCCGCAGAGCCTCGCGGAAGTGCTGGATGGCTCCGGCGCGATCGCCCATGAGCGCCAGCATGGACCCGAGGTTAACCTGCGCCTCTACGCTCTCGGGCCGGGCGGCGAGGGCCCGCCGGAACTCCTCAGCCGCGTCGGCGTAGCGTCCGGCCTGGGCGGCCACCCGGCCGCGCATCAGGGCAACCCGCTCTCCCACGCGCAGGTCCGCCACTGCGTCCAGCCAGGGGTCCGGAGGCTTGAGGCCCACCTGGCCGGCCTGCGCCAGGTGCTCGCCGGCCTTGGCTCTGTCGTCCAGACCGCGGTAGGCCATCGCCAGCGGGTGGTGGAGTCGATTGGCCTCGGGCGCCGCCGCCAGGGCCGCTTCGAAATGCTCCACCGCGGCCTTGAACTGGCGCCGGCTCAGCTCCACCTGGCCGAGAAGCGCATGCGCTGCGGCAGCGGTCGCGGGAATCGCCAGGGCCTTCTGCAGCACGCCCTCCGCTTCGTCCAGGCGCCCCTGGACGAGCCGGATCTCGCCGAGATGGATCCACCCCGCCGCGGCGGCAGGCAACAGGCCAACCGCCCGCGAGAACGCTTCCGCAGCCGTGTCGAGCCGTCCAGCGGCATGCTCGACCGCTCCCAGGAGGTAGGGCCAATGGGCCTCGTCCCCCTGGAGAGCCATAGCATTGCGGAAACAGTCGGCCGCCGCGTCGTTGAATCCGTAGGCGAGGTAGACCTGGCCGAGGTCGCCGTAGGCGGCCGCGAGCTTCGCCGGCTCCAGCCTGGCATCGGAGACCTGCGCTGCGAGCAGCCGCTGCATCTCTCCGATCTGGGACGCCACCGCGGTTTCCAGGCCGGAGAGGTCCGGCGAGCGCACCGGGATCGCTGCGGTCGCGGCGAGCGCCGGGATTGCGGCAGTCAGGAAGATCGGCGCGAACAACTTCATCTTCATCGCGGTTCTCCGGCAGGGGGCGAGGTCTTGCCAGTCCCATGGACAAGCGTCGTGTAGGTCCGCAACGGCGGCGGCGGAAACGATTCGGTGACGCCGTCCGGCCAGAAGACGCGCACTCCGGTCACCTCCGAGGAGCCGCCGAGGCCCACCAGGACCCTGGCGTCGCTCGCCGATTCATAGCTGCCGTCCGTGGCCGCCCGCCGCCAGAGCGACGGCGCTCCCTTACGGATGACCTCGACGCGGGCCCCCAGCAGGTCCCGCTCCGCCTTGGCTCCGGCGGGGCGGCCCACCAGGCGCAGGCCGAGCCAGGGATTCCGGCCGCCCGCCTCGTTGACCAGAAGGCGGACGGGAGTGTCGGAGTCCACCACCAGGATGTCCGTGTCGCCGTCGTTGTCCACGTCGCCGAAGGCCGCCCCCCGGGAGACCTTCGGCGTGCGGAAGGTCACGCCGGCTTCCTCACTGACGTCTTTGAACCGGCCGCCTCCCAGGTTGCGAAAGAGCTGACTCGGCTCGCCGTAAGGAGCCAGGCCCTGGCCCGAGCCCATGGCGCCCGCCAGATTCACGGCGCCGTTGAAGGCCGCGAGATCGAGGAGGCCGTCGTTCTCCACGTCGATCCAGTTGGTGCCGAAGCCGGTGAACGGCAGGCTCGGCGCGCCCAGGCCTGAGAGGGCCGTGTTGTCCTCGAACACGCCGCCGCCGAGGTTCACGTAGTAGGTATTCGTCTCCGCCGTCAGGTGGGTGATGAGGAGATCGTCGTCGCCGTCGCCGTCCGCGTCGCCCACGGCGATCCCCATGCCCGCTTCCGGCCGGCCCGCGGCGTTCACGGCCACGCCCGAGATGAGCCCTTCCTCGCGGAACGTGAAGTCGCGCTGGTTGAGCCAGAGGAAGTTGTCGGCGCCGTCGTTGGCCACGAAGAGGTCCAGCCAGCCGTCGCCGTTCAGGTCGTTCGCCACCACGCCCAGGCCCGGCCCCGGCTTGCGGCCGATGCCGGAGGGCAGCGAGACGTCCTCGAAGGTGCCGTCCCTCCGGTTGCGCAGCAGGCGGTCCGGCACCGGCTTGAAAGTCGAAGGCCCGCAGAAGTCGCGGCGCGTGCTGGCCGCCAGACAGTGGACGTTGTTCTGCAGCGAGAAGTCGACGTAATTCAGCACGAAGAGATCGAGCCAGCCGTCGCGGTCGAGGTCGGCGAAGGTGGCGCCGGTGCTCCAGCGGGGATCGTCGACTCCGGCGGCGGCCGTCACGTCGGTGAAAGTGCCGTCGCCGTTGTTGTGCCAGAGCTGGTTGGGGCCGAAGCTGGCGAGGTAGAGATCCATGCGGCCGTCGTTGTCGTAGTCGCCGGTCGCCGCTCCCATGCCGTAGCCGGTCGCCCGGATGCCGCTCGCCGCGGTGACGTCGACGAAGCGAGGCGCGGAATTCTTCCCTTTGGGTGTGATCAAGTCGTTCCGGAACAGCCGGCCCCAGCCCGCCGGTCCAGGATCGGCGGAGCCCGGCTTCAGCGGATGGCCCTGGACCACGAAAGCGTCCAGATCGCCATCGCCGTCGTAGTCGAAGAGCGCCGCCCCGCCGCCCATGATCTCGGGCATGTAGAGCTCGCCGGACTGACCGGTCGTGTAAGTGAAGACGAGACCCCAGTCGGCCGCGCGGTCCACGAAGAGGGCGGGAGGCGGAGCCTGCTCCGCGGCAAGGACAGCAGGGACGGCAAGGACAGCAAGGACGGTGAAGGGACGCACCTACACAACCCTTTCGGAGGCCTTCACCGGCGGGGCGTCTCTTTGCAGCGCATCCGCGCTCTCCGCCGCCTCCCTGAACCGCCGCACGATCTCCCCTGCCGGCTCGACCTTGTCGATGCCGGCGACGCTCTTGCCCGCCTGCAGATAATCGCGGTACGAGAAGGCGCGCACGGAAGAGCGCTTCAGCTTCCAGATGGACTGCAGCGAGTAGATCATCCGCATCCAGTGCTTGGTCTTGCGTCCGCGCAGCATCCAGCGGGCGAGAGGGCCGGCCTTGGTGCCCACCTCGTCGATATACGGCGTGCGGATGACCGACACGGGAACACCCGTCATGCGCTCGGTGAGGACGATGTCGGACTCGTCCGCTTCGAGGATGGCCTGCTTGTAGTCCGCATGCGCGCTGCATTCGGCGGTGGCGATGAAGCGGGTGCCCATCTGCACCGCGGCATAGCCCATCTGCAGCGCGCGGACGAAGTCTTCCTCGTCGCCGATGCCGCCGGCGCAGACCACGGGTACGCCGAAGTCCGCCAGCTCCGCGATCAGCACCTCGGCGCTCTTCGGACCGGCGTGGCCGCCGGCGCGATCGTTGACGGCGATGAGGCCGTCCACTCCCGCCTCCAGGCCTTTCACCGCCCACTTCCTCTCCGTCACGTCGTGGTAGACGAAACCGCCCGCGGCGTGGGCCTTCTCCACCACCCAGCGCGGATTGCCGAGCGAGGTGACGAAGAAGCGGATCCCCGCCTCAATCGCCTGATCAACGAAGCCTTTCATCCGCTCCAGGTAGACCTTCGAGGAGCGCTCGACGATGACGTTCATCCCCACCGGCTTCGCGGTGAGGCTGCGGATGAGCTTCAGGCCCGCGCCGAACTCGTGGCGGTGGACGTAGACCATGGAGAGCGGCTGGAGCACGCCGATGCCGCCGGCCTCGGAAACCGCGGCCACCAGCTCGGGATTGCTGCACGGATACATGGCGCCGCAGAGGAGCGGCACCTCGATGCCGAGCTGGCGAGTGACCGGGGTGTCGAGGAGGGACATGGGGACATGATTGTAGAGGATCGGCGGCGAAAGGAGGGCGTATACAATGTCCTGGGAGGCAACCGACATGGACCGCAACGAGCTCCTCACCCGCTACCGTCAGACCCGCGATCTGAGCGTCGATCTCTGCCGGCCGCTCCATCCCGAGGACTACCGCATCCAGTCGATGCCGGACGTCAGCCCGCCGTGGTGGAACCTCGGCCACACCACCTGGTTCTTCGCCAAGAACATCCTGGAGCCCTTCGGCCGCTATACCGAGGAGGACGCCCGGCTTGAGTACGTCATGAACTCGTATTATGAGTCGCTCGGACCGCGCATCCGCCGCGACCACCGGGGACTGGTGACCCGCCCCACCAACGACGAGGTCTACAGCTTCCGCGCGTCGGTCGATTCGCGGGTCGAGGCTCTGATCCAGACGGTTCCGGAAGCCGACTTCGATCGCATCCGCTTCCTCGTCTTCACCGGCATCCAGCACGAGCAGCAGCACCAGGAGCTTCTGGTCACGGAGCTCAAGCACATCCTGGGCAGCAACGTCCCTGAGCTGCGCGAGCCATACCGTCCCGCAACCCCCACTGACGACCACGGCGTTCCCGCGGTGCGCTGGATCTCCTTCGAAGGCGGGCTCCACGAGTTCGGCAACGTCGAGGGCGGCTGGTGCTGGGACAACGAGATGCCGGTGCACAAGGGATGGCTGGACGGCTTCGCCTTGAGCAGCCGCCTGGTGACCAACGGCGAGTACCTGGAGTTCATGGCGGACGGCGGCTACCGCAATCCTCTCCTCTGGCTGTCGAACGGCTGGGCCAAGGTCCAGGAACAGGGCTGGACGGCTCCGTTCTATTGGGAGGAGGACGGCGGCGGCTGGCGGGTCTGGACCCTCTCAGGCGTGCGCGATGTGGACCCGAACGAGCCCGTCTGCCACGTGAGCTTCTACGAGGCCGACGCCTACGCCCGCTGGCAAGGCGTTCGCCTTCCCACCGAGCGCGAGTGGGAGCACGCCGCTCGCGCCTCAGGCTTTCCCGGCCCCGCCTCCAACTTCCTCGACAGCGGCGCCCTCCATCCGCGGCCGGCGGATGCGAACGGTTCCGGCGATGCCGGCTTGCTTCAGATGGGGGGAGACGTCTGGGAATGGACGTCGAACCACTACGAGCCCTACCCGGGTTATCGGCCGTTCGACGGCGCGTTGATGGAGTACAACGGGAAATTCATGGACAACGTCCGCGTCCTGCGCGGCGGCTCCTGCGCCACGCCGGAGAACCACATCCGCGCCAGCTACCGCAACTTCTGGGCGCCGGACACGCGGTTCCAGTTCACGGGAATCCGGCTGGCGCGCCCTTGAACGGCCCCACGATGTCGCCGGTGATCCAGCCGCCGTAATAGCCACCCGCTTGCGGCTGGACCCGCTCGCCGTCCACGAAGCACGCTTCCATGAGCTGCGGATAAAAAGCGATGTAGCCCTTCATGGGCTCATAGATCTGGGTCGGCAGAGGGAAGTACCAGGCGGCGGCCTCGGCCTTCTTGCCCCGGACCTCGACGTCGTAGTAGCGGGCGAGGCCCTTCCACTCGCACCAAGTAGCCCGCGGATTCTCCGTCAGGAATTCCATCCGCACATCCTCCGGCGGTATGTAGTAGACGGGAGGATGGCTCGTCTCCAGGACGCGCTTGGCACGGCGCGTCTCGGCGAGGGTGACGCCGTTGAAAACGACCTGGATGAGCTTGGGAGAATCCTCCAGGGCCGGCGGCCGCGGGTAGTCCCAGACGGATTCCTGGCCGGGAGCGGGATCAATGCGGGGCTTCGGCGGCATGGTCCATGTCTCGGTCAGTGACGCCTCCCTCGGGCGCGGTTGCTGGAGGTCGCAGTAGCCTTGTTAAGGATCTCCACCAAGGTCATGCCCTGAAAGTGCTTGTCGCGCCAGCTTTGGTAGTCGAATGGCTCGCGGCTCAGCAGAGCAAGGAACCGCAAAGCCTCCACGGGCCCGAGGTCCGCCTCCAGTACCGCCATTCCCTTTGCGCGAAGAACATCGTCAGCCAATGCCTCAGCCATCTTTCAGGTCCTCCAAGTACTCGATCGGGTTCTTCACCATCACCTGGGTATCTGTCCGGCGCGCGCGCCGGATGAACCGATCGTCACAAGTGATCAGGTAGACACAGACACCGGCTTCGGCGCACGCAAGATGAGCGGCGTCGAGTGGTGCAAGGCCGGTGGCGTGCAATCCCTCAGCTCGCGCCGCCAACTTCTGGTCAATCCCGATTCTGACACGTGCACGCCGACTCCAGCCATCATTCTCTGCGCGGCGATCTGGTAGAGGGTGCTGATCGTTCTCGAAATCCAGAATCTCCGACCACGCCAACTGGTCTTGACCTTCGATGACCCGCTGCAGGATGGAGAAGACAGCCGCTGTCTCGAGCGCGATGCGCTCTTGATCTTGGTCATCGAAAGGCCGGTTGAAGCAATTGAGATCCAGGTAGAGGAGCACCCGCTGACCCCCTTCAGCCGCTCCTCGGTGGCCACAACATTCTCTCGTCGCGCGCGTAGTTGCGCCAGAATCCCATGGAGGACCGCCGGAGCCGCTCGAAACGCTCCCGATCCACAATCTTGGTCGAAAGGTCGACGTTGTGTTCGAGCTCCAAGCGGGTCGCCAGACGATGCACGGCGTCGCGTGCCTCACCGGAAGCTTGGCGCAGCACTACCATGAGGTCGTAGTCCGATCGCCAACGCGCCTTGCCACGGGCTCGACTCCCGAAGAGCGCCACCTGGATCAGGTCGTTACCCAGCCGCTCGGCCAACGCCGCGGCGAACTCACTAGCTACATCACGGGACACCGCGGAGGAACCCACCATGGCGCTAGTCTACGACTTCGCTTTGCCTTACGGCTACCGCGTGTTCGTCTTGCCCTTCGCCCGCAGGAATCGCCAGCCCAGCAGAAAGCCGGCGCCGAGGCCGATCGCCACCGTGGGCAGCGGATGCTTGCGGGCCACCCGCCGCACCTTGTCGGCTTTGGCGCTCGATCGATTCTTGAGGAGATCCAGGGCGTCGCGGCCGATCTGCCGGGGCGCCAGCTTCGACTCGAGAGCCGCGAGGGTCTCGTCCATGTCGGCGCGGGTGCGCTCGATCTCGGAGCGGATCTCCTCCGAGCGCGCGGTGGTCACGAAACCTTCTGCTTCAGCCATTCCTTGTCCTCCCGCAAGCTTTGGGTGGTTTTCCGGGGAACGAGGCTCTCGCCCTTGAGTCGCTCGAGGGCTTTCCTGACCAGAAAATAGCCGGCCGCGGCGAGGACCAAGCCGATGATCAGGGGAGCCAGCCAGACCGCGACGCGGAGCGACATGAAGCCGTCGAGGAGCGCGGTGAGGCCGTAGATCGCCGCCGCCAGCAGCGCCAGGGCTCCCAGGAAGGCGACGCCGCCGCCGAGCGCGAGCGAGCCGAGGTTCGCTCCCACCCGCGAGGCCTTCTCGGACATCTCGGTCTTCGCGAGCTCCACCTCCTGCCGCAGCAGGGTGCTGACCTCGCGCGTGAGCTGCTTCAGCAGTTGGCCGAGGGACCGTCCCTCTCCCGTGACCCGTTCATCCATGACTGCCATGGCTCAACTCCTGCCGGCACGCTCCGCCGCCGAGCCCTTGAGGAACCGAACGAGCACCAGGCCCGCCAGGGCCGTGCCAGCCAGGACGAGCCCGGGGCGCCGCCGCGTCAACTCCTTGGCGTCTTCCACCAGATCGCGCAGGTCGTGGATGCGCAGGTAGCCGGAGAACCGGTCCATCTGCCCGGCAGCCTTGTCCGCGTAGCGGCCGAGAGGAGCGTTGGGGTCCTTCTCCTCCAGCTTGCGGCCGGTCTCACGCAAAGCCTCGGCCACTCCGCCCAGCCGCTCGGCCGCCGCTTGCTTGCGGCGCTCGGCGAGCACCTGCACCTGGTCGCGCGCCTGAGCGGCGACCTTTTTGGCCTGCTCCTTCGCCTCGCTGGCGAGGTTCTTCGCCTGCTCCTTGGCCACCGCAACGGTACCGGCCGCCGGCAGCTCGGGGGGATTGTTCACGTCGAGTGTGGCCACTCCTGGACCACCCTCGATATCGGTTGATTTCGCCATCCTGACCTCGCTTTCGGTAATCGTTACTGCGGCGTGCCCTGCTCCAACCCGCCTGGATGAAGCACCGGACCTCGAGTCCGAGGTCACCGCATCCAAGGAGATTGGAGCGCAAGAGCTGTGCCAGATTCGCGGATGGGGGGGCCGGACTCAGCTTGTAACGATGTGCCGCACGATCACCCAGCACCACACCGCCGCGAGGTGCCGCCAGCAGGTCGAGCACCACGCCGGCCCGCGCCATGCGGGGGATCACGTAGCCGCTGCCGAAGGCGATGGCGTTGGACGAACCGCGTAGCTCAGGCCTCTGGCAGGATCTCAAGCATCTCGTGGAGGTGCCCGCGAAGGACACGGTAGGAAGAGAAGTCGTCCCGATCGAGCGTGAAGATTCTGCGGATCCCGAGGGCCTCCGCAGCAGCTACCAGTGAAGCATCAGCGAGATCCATGGGATGATCCGAATACCGGTTCATGAGATCGAACGCGCGCTCGATCGCCTGGGCGTCCATGAACCATACGATGATTCCACCCCTTCGGATGAAGTCGCGGAGTCTTGCCGAACCGTGGCTGCCGGGAGAAAGCATGTGGAAGACCTCGGTCAGGACGGCAACCGTCGTGTAGAGGGGATCATGGAGGCTCTTAAGAGTCGCGCGGCAGCGCTCGTGCTGCCCGTCCTTCGGATCGAAGAGCGCGACGAGAGGGCCGGTGTCGACCAGGATCACCGGGCGAGCTTCCTGCGGACCGCCTCTCTCACTCCGCGCTGGACTTCGGTGGACGGAGCAATGGCATATCCCCCAGAACCGAGGTCGAGCTCTTCGTAGATCTCGTAAGCCGTCCGCTGAGGAGACTCCGCCCGACGGTTCCGTAGGGCCAACAACCCTTCCTTGAGTACGGCCGAGATCGACATCCCCGTCTCTTCGACGAGCTGCCCGAGAATCTGTTCGCTGTCTTCGTCCAGGCGCACGGTCCTTAAGGCCATGCCGTTACCTCCTTGTAATACAGATTGTATTACGGGGCGTGTCTCTAAATCAACCTGACTGGACTTGAGGGTCTTGCCGCCGACGTTCGGGGTGTGCAGAGCCGGCGTTGCCGGCCTTGGCGCCCGATCGGCTCTTGAGAACACTCAAGGCGTGGTAAAGTCTTTTCGCTCTATGCGGAGGTGATGTGGAATCGCTCTCCGGACGTCTGCGCTCGCGTCTGCTGGGATTTGACGCGTTCATCTCATACCGCCACGGCACGGCGAGGGTATACGCCGAGGCGCTCGCCGCGCTGCTCAAATCCACTCTAGGCTGGTCGTGTTTCCTCGACCGCAACGATGCCGAGCAGGTCGAGCTTACCCATGCTATCCGCTCCGCCCTCGACCGCAGTCGTATGCTGATCGTCGTTGCCGAGCCGGGAATCCTCGGCTCACGCTGGGTTCCTCAGGAGATCGCAGGCTTCCGCAAGCACCGGCGGCCAATCGTACCAGTCTCCGTCAACGGCTTTCTTGCACGGCCCGAACCACTGCCCGGAGATCTTGAGCATCTCCGGGCTTGGCCTTGGGCCGAAGAGACGTCAAACGCTTGGCAGGATACCAGCCCCTCCGCTGACGTCATCAGCCAGATCAGAAGATCGCGCCGCGGCCTTGAGACGCGCACCTGGGCGCGTGCATTGACCGCTTCGGTGATCACCGTCTTGTCAGCCGCCACGGTCTGGGCGCTTCGCGAGCGTAACATCGCAGTCGACAATGAACTCCAAGCGCTTCGCACTAACCTCAAGCTCGTGGTCGCCAGCGGAACACGGGCGCTGCAGGACGGTGATTTATGGGGTGCCGGCCTCTGGTTCGCGGAGGCTCTTCGCCAAGCACCGGTGGCTGAACTGCCTGAGGAGCCTCAGCGTGTCCGGTTGACGGCGGTGAACTCAGCGTTACCGTGGCTCGGGGCGGTATGGTTTCCAACCCTTAGTACACGCGAGATTCTCTTCGCTCCAAACGGTGAAACGCTGCTTAGTCTGGGCGTAGTCAAGGGGAACGGCGACTCGCAACTCCTGTTTTGGCGGGCCAGTCAGGCTAAGCCCGTCCGTAGCCTGAGGATCTCGCAGAAATGGACCAACACGCTTCAACTTAGCCAGGACGGCCGGTCAATCATCTCCGGAGATGGCCACGAATTCGTCGCCTGGGACCTGAAGACAGGGGCCGAGGTGTTTCGTTTCCGAAACCCACGGCCCAAAGGCGGCGTCGCCGACGTGCAGACGAACGCGATTCTCACGCTTCAAGACCACACTTTGGAGCTTTGGGACATGGCCTCCGGCACGGCCATGACTAACCCATGGCTCCTGCCGGCGGAGCCTCGCGCCGCGGCCGTCTCGGCCGACCATTCGGTGATCTGCGCAGTCTCCCAGAGACGCCTTCACGTGCGAAGCCTGCGCGACGGGAGTAGCGCGGAACTCGCGCTTCCAGATCAGCACCTTTATTCTCTGCAGTTAAATCCCAAGGGGCGATACGTAGCCGCCATCCTTTCGGGCCACGCCTTCGTCTGGGACTTACAGGCGACCGAACCGTCCCCTCGCGTTCTCACGGCAGGGGACGGTCAAGCCACGAAGCTGACGTGGCATCCCGACGGCGAGCGTATCGCTGTCACTTTCACGATAAAAGAGGATGGACTGGAGACTGTGATCTTCAATGCGTCTTCAGGCAGCATTAAGGGGAGTGTCGCGCACGAGGCGGTACAGGAGCGATGGGAGTTCCAGCCGCAGACCCCAGGACTCGCGGCAGGTGCTGCCACCGTAATGGGAGGGAGCGTTATTAATCCTTTCAGCCATTTGGTGCGCTTCAGCCCCGACGGTCTGCAACTGAGTGCCAGGAGCAAGGTCCGACACACCGTCCGGATTTGGAATTGGGCTTCCGGGCACGCCCTCACGCCGCCACTGCGCCACTTCGAGCACAACATCGATCTCATGGCCTTCAGCTCCGATGGCCGCCACTTTGCCACCGCCGCGGCAGACGGCACGATCCGGCTCTGGAATATCACCCGACCGGAACGGTTCACGCCTGTCCGCACGAACGATCTGCGCGTCCTCGAGTTCAGCCCCAATGGCGGCCTTCTGGCGCTGGGCCGCGCTTACGGTGCCGAGATTCGCGACTCTCGTACCGGCGAGCTGTTGCACAAACTTCCGGCGCCGGGCATCGTTTCGACTCTACGCTTCAGCGCCAGCGGCGATCTCGTCGCGGGAGGTAGCACGGAGGGAATCCTCTCGTTGTGGGATACGACAAGCGGCCGTCAACGGGCCGAGATACGGCATGATCGCTCTGTCGACGACATTGAATTCGCCCGCTCTGACTGTTGTGTCCTCACGGTGACGAACGCTTACGAGGGCCCCGGCAAGGTCCGGGTCTGGGATGTCGCCGGCGGCCGCCTGCTGGCATCATTCGAGTCACCCCATAACGTGGAGCAGGCGCTGTTTTCCCCGGATGGCAATGCCATTGCTCTTCTCGCCGTCCGCACTCATGTACAGCGCAACGGTGTCGGAGAGTGGGCACCACGCAGTGAGGTGCTGTTCTGGCATTGGCGCGACCATACCCCGCCGGCATCTGTGCTCATGGTCGACGAGACCGTATCGCTCATCGCGTTCGATCCTTGTGCTCGTACCATCCGTGCATGGACCGGCGAAACACTCCGCAGCCGCGGCCTGATGCCTGAGCAGCCTGAGCAGCACATAGTCCGCAATCAGTCTCTCCTGCGCTTCTTCGTCGCTCTTAGCCCGGATCAAAGCAAGTGGTTGGTGACCGGAGGAGACCATACTCAGGCCCAGGTCGTTGACGCGCGCACCGGTTTACCGTTGACTCCCCAGATGAATCATGTTCGCTGGATTTACGGCGCCGCCTTCAGTGCTAACGCCGACCGCCTGGTCACCTGGACTCGGGACGAGATCTTTCTTTGGGAAACCGCCAGCGCCGCCCTTCTCGCGCCGCCGGTGCGGGCGGATGGTCCCGTCGCGCACGTAGGGCTGAGCGCCGATGGTTTGCGCCTCGCGGTAGCCTCCGCCGAGTCGATGAGTCGAGCCGTGGTCCGCGTCTTCGATCTTGCAGCCTCGGATTGGGCTTCCGACTTGGCCGTCCTTCATGCCCGCGGCCAATCAGGGCGCGAGATCGACCGTGCCGGCGCTGTCGTGCCCATGCAGCTCGCAACGTTCAGAGAGGTCTGGCAGAAGCTTCGTGCGGTCACGGAACCCGGACGGACACCGCAGGTGGAACCGGCGGTGTGGCATCGGCTCGAGGCGGCCGACACCGACGACGGCTTTGCCAAGGACTTCCATGTGAACCAGTGGATCGCGGAAGCGCCCGCTGACCCTTCCGCCTGGCTGGCCCGAGCAGACCTTGGTTCCGCGACTTCCGATTCGCGGCTCCACGACTTGACGCGCGCCATTGATCTCGGGGCGAAGGAGCCTGATATTTTTCGAGCGCGCGCGAAGCTCCTGGTGATTCGCAACGATTGGCCTGCCGTTGCCGCGGATCTGGCTCGCACGCTCGACGGCGCCGGATCTCGTGAATGGTGGCGCTATGCAGTCGCACTGACGCTCGCCGGCAAGAACGAGAAATCCGCAGCCACCTGCAGGGAGATGGTGCGCCGCCTTCCCGGCTGGAGCAAGGGTCGAGGGCCCGAGGAGCAGTGGAATGACCTCTTCTATACGAGCATGGCGTGCCTACTGCAAGGTCAGCTTCCCGAATCGGCTCGCGGCTTGTCCGCAAATGTCACCGCGGTGAGGGTGCGTCTCGGGAGCGAAGAACACCTGCCTACGGAGAACCTCCTGAAGGGAGCGCTCGCGATCCGCGCGGGCGATCTCAAGTCGGGTCTCCGGCTTCTCGCGCCGCTGGACCGCTTTCCGCTGGCCCTCCTCTTTCGTGCCTTGGCACTCAACGCATCGGGCAGAGTTAACGAGGCACGCGTCGTTCTCGACCGCGCGCGACAGGAGCTGGAACGGCTCTTTCCTCCTGACCGTCCCACCGAGTGGCATTCCGGCTGGGAGGATGCACAATTCCACCTGCAGATCGCGGATCAGGTCGGGGCGGCGGTTCGCATGAGCCAACCGGCAGAGCCTAACAGAGGGCAGCCCAAGGACGGAAGTCGATGAAAAGTCCCTTGCTCGTGGTGCTCGTGAGATTGGGGAGCCCTGGCGAATCCGAGCCGTATACGAACATGTTGCGGGAGATCTTCGTGGGTCCGCCTACAATGGGCGGCGCAGGCATCGGGGCAAAAGAACTCCTACAGGCCGCCGAGCTGCGCGAGTTCGACTTTGGCGACGACTCATGCACCTTGCCTGCCGACATCCTCGGCTCCGCCGAGCGCCTGCTGATCATCGTCCTCAATGCCCGCGAGACCGAACAGCCTAGCGCCGGAATCCTCACTCCCTCTGAGAAGGAACTGACCGGTACGCTGGATTCCTTGCGGAGTTCAACGCAGATCGTCTTGGAGGTCTTCCTCAAGCATCCCGGCAGCCTGTACGATTCCGCGCTGCCTGACGCGAGAATCGTACGACTCGGGCTCGCGGAACTCGATGAACGCGACCTACGGTTGCCATTCCTCGCCCTCTATGCCCTCCATCACTCTCTTCGCCTCTTTGGTTCGACGCCTGGTGATTCCGCTAGTAAGCCGGCACGCTTGTTCTTTAGTCATGCCAAGCGCGATGGCGTGCCCCTCACGACGGCTACGCGAGACTGGATGAAACGCCTGAAAGGATTCGAGGCCTTCTACGACACGGAGAATCTCGATCTCGACGGCGACGTTGAATCTCAGCTCTCCACGGCTGTAGCAGGCGCGGTCATCGTCGTCTTCCGAAGCGACATCTTCGACCAGCGTTACTGGTGCCAGAAGGAGGTTCTCTGGGCTGAGCAATATGGCCGTCCGGTGATTACCGTGGACGCACGTTGGCAGATCGAGCACGGTCCATCCGTCATCAGTTTCGATAGCACGCCAGTCGTCCGAATCCCGGACGGCAGTGTAGTCAGGATCTTCGCCACCGCGCTCGTGGAAGCACTACGCATCGAGCTGTTTAATGCCCGGGTCGAAATGCACGGCAGGGCTCTTGCGTCGGTAGACGTCAAGACCATACCCCGCTGTCCGTCGCTGGTGTCACTTCATGAAGCGTGCAAGGCTTTAGCAGCGGGCAGGGGCGGCGCTCAGCCGTCTTATATCGTCTATCCGAACCCTTCGCTCCCAGTTCTCTTGTCTACAGCTGCCGAGGGTCTGGCGCGGGGATCGATCCCGCATTGTGAAGTGAAGTCACTGGACGAATTCCGCCTCATTGTCTGACGCCGCTTCATAGGAGAGCGTCATGCGACCTCTTACCGGTTTTGTCATCGGGATCTCGATTTCAGGAGGGGAGGATCTCGCCAGACACGGCCTGACCAAGCAGGATATCAACCACGTCACGGTCGAGCTCTGCCGCCGCTTGGTGGCCTTGGGGGCTCAGATCGTCCTCGGCCACCAATGGCGTCCGCGGGGAATCATGGAAGCCGTCGCACGCTTCGCCCAGGTCTACCAGTCGGAAACGCCGGACCCGATCATCCATAATTTCCTGGCTTGGCCTGATCGGGCGGCACTGTCCGAGACGGACCGTCGCCAACTTCGCGACCTGGTCGCTATTCACGAAGAAAAAACGGCGCCCGTTGCCGAAAACATTGATCAGCGAACTTTTGCGCTCCGCGACATGCGCCGGCGAATGACCGATGCGAACCATGCGAGACTCTGCCTTTCTGGACGCGTGCGCGAGAAAGCGCTGCCGCGGCCTGGCTTTGTCCCTGGTGTGATCGAAGAATCCGCGCTCACGCTGATAGAGCGCAAACCGCTCTACATGTCAAGGATGATGGGGGGTGCGACCGCTCGCTTGATCGACGTGCTGCAAAGGAAAACAACTGTCGCGAAAGCGTTCCCTCACGAGATGCCTTCCCAATACCGGGACCGTTTCGAATCTTTGGAGAGGTCGGAGCTGGCGAGCTGGTGCGGTCTGACCTATCCCGAGTTAGATGAGCTGTTCGACGCTCAGAATCTCGACACGATCGTCCAGCTCACGAGCCGCGGGTTGCTGCAGCGAAGGAGCGAGCTATTGCGCCAAACGGCTCACCTCACATGACCCACCGCACGATCACCCAACACCACACCGCCGCGAGGAGCGCCGCCAGCAGGTCGAGCACCATGCCGGCCCGCGCCATGCGCGGGATGGTGACATAGCCGCTGCCGAAGACGATGGCGTTGGGCGGCGTGCCGGCCGGCAGGGCGAAGTCGCAGGAGCAGGCGATGGTGGCGGCGAAGAGCGTGGTGACCATCACCTCGGGAGCCACGGCGTCGCGCAAGACGACGAGCATCACGGCGATGGTGGCGGTGTTGGAGGCTACGGCCGTCAGGGCGACGGTGGCGAGGCTCGCCAGCAGCACCTGCGCGAACGGCGGCAGGCCCCGCACCGCCGCGAGCTGCGCGCTCATGAAGCCCGAGAGGCCACTCTTCTGGATGGCCGCCGCCATGGCGAAGCCGCCGCCCAGCAGCAACAGGGTCTCCCAGGGAACGCGGGACAAGGCCCGGAAGCCGAGCACCTGGCGTCCCTGCGAGCGCCAGAGCATCAGCAGGAGCGCCGCCAGCACGGCGATGCCGCCCTCGAAGTGAGCCGAGGTGAGCTCGAAGGCGGTGATTCGCGGCGCCAGCACCGAGGTCAGCCACTTGCCGCCGATCCACAAGGCCGCCGCCGCGCAGAAGACGCCGAGCACGATGCGCTCCTGCCGGCGCACCGGCCCCAGCTTCGCCAGCTCGCCTTCCACCACCTCGGCCCCGATCTCGCCGGCGAGATCATCCCCCCGGCCGATGCGCCATAGCATCCACCAGACGACCGGCAGGAACATCAGCACGAAGGGGAGGCCCACGGCCATGAACTGCAGGAAGGAGATGGAGACGTCCATGCGCTCCATGAAGCCGGAGAACTGGGCGTTGGGAGCGGTGCCGATCTTGGTGCCGATGCCGCCGACGTTGGAGCCGTAGGCGATCGAGAGCATGATCGCCATGCCGTAGCGGGCGAGGCGCCGGCCGCCCAGATGGTCCTCGATCTGGACGATGACGGCGATGCCGATGGGCATCATCATGGCCGCCGTCGCCGTGTTCGAGATCCACAGCGAGATGAAAGCCGTGGCGGCGAGGAATCCGGCGAGCAGGCGGCGCGGATCGGTGCCGACGCGGTCCATGATGCCGAGGGCGATGCGGCGGTGGAGGTTCCACTGCTGCATGGCGGCGGCGATCCCCATGCCGCCGGCGAAGAGGAAGATGTAGGGATCGAAATAGGGGAGCATGCTCTGCCGCACGTTCGTCCCCACTCCCGGCCCGAAGACCTGCATCAGCGGGAAGAGGACGAGCGGCACACAGGCCGTCCAGTAGATGGGCAGCGCCTCGCTGATCCACCAGATCGCCATCAGCGCCGCTCCCCCGGCGGCGAAGGCGGGCCGCGAGCCCCACTCCGGGTTGTGCTTCAGGGGCGTGTCGAGGCCGGCGAGCAGCGCAAAGGCGAGCAGGCCGGCCGCGAGGCCCGCGAGCTTCCAGGGAGTGAGGACGCGCAAGGACGCCTGCTAGGACAGCGCTTCGTAGAGCTGTCGGCGCAACGCCTCGAGGTCCATGGCCGTCTGCTCCGGCGCGGTGCGTCCCTGCGGCGGCTTGGTCGGGTCCACACATCCGCCAGCGTCGCCCGCGCCTTTGGTGGCGTCGCTGCATGCGAAAGGCTCTGCGGGCAGGATCGTGGCCATCAAATCCCTCACCTTGAAACTCATTGTAGCCTCCTGGGGGCATGCCCCCGGTTCGGGCGCCAACCGGCGGGTGGCGCGAAAAAGAGTGCCGTGGAACGATCTGAGTTTAGCAGAGACGGCGCGGATTCTTTCTTTTCAAGGTGCGGGAGCGCCGTCTTCCTCCTTGAAGGTCAGCAGCCAGACGTCGCCTTCATCCGTCTGGCGGACCGTGTACAGGGTGCGGTCGTCCGGGCCCACGGCCAGCGCGGTGAACGAGGAGTGCGGCGGCGGCGCGAGGAGCAGCCGCGATGCCTTGGTGCGCAGATCGCAGAGGAAGATCTTCCCCTCCTGCCGGTAGAGCAACCTGCGGTTGTCGTGCAGGAATATGGGCACCATGCCGGCCGGGGTCACCCGGTCGTACCGCCCGGACTCGAAGGAGAAGACGACGACGCCCGGCGTCTCGAAGGTGCCGGCGAGAAGGCGGCCGTCGGGCGACCAGTCCGAGGCGGAAAAGACAGTGCGGCCGCCCTGCGGCGGGGGAAGTTGCCGGCTCCGTCCGGCGGCGGGCTGGCTCAGATCGATCAGCACCGCGTTCCGCGGGCCCGGGGTCGCCACCAGACGCCGTCCATCCGGCGAGACGATGGGATTGTAGAGAGGGCCGCGGCCGCCATGGGGGATCTGCTGCAGCCCGCTGCCGTCCGGACGGATCGTCCAGGCGCCGTAGCCGCCGCCGCGGTCGGAATAGAAGACGAGGCGCGAGCCGTCGCTCCACCAGCGGGGAAGGCGGTCCCTGAAGGTATCGTTGGTCAATTGCCGCAGGCCGGTGCCGTCCGGACGGATGAGGAACAGATCCTCCTGCGGCTGGTAGGTATCGAAGGCGATCCAGGCGCCGTCCGGCGACACCGCCGCGGTCCGCACCGCCCGCGATCCTTGCGTCACCGGCAGGGCGTCGCCGCTGGTCTCGAGGGCCGCCGGATCGAGCCGAAGCCGCTCGAGGTTCGCCTTGTCCTCGTCGGTCGCGTAGGCGATCCGGCGGCCGTCGAGAGAGAGGCTCAGCAGCCCGATGGAAAGCGAGGACGACGTCACCGGCGCGGGCTCCCCCCGCGGCCGGCCGGAGTCCTCGTCCACCGCCACCCGCCAGACGTTCATGCTGCCGCTGCGGTCGCTGACGAAGTACAGGTACCCGTCGGCCGCCCAGACGGGATTCCAGTTGACGTGCTCGTCCATCGTCAGTTGCACGGGCTCGCCGCCGGCCGCCGGAATCGTCCACAGGACGCGCGCACCGCCCCTCGGCACGCCCCAGTAGGCGATGCGCCGGCCGTGAGGAGACCAGCTCGGCTGCACGGCGTCGCCCGTGCCGAGCGACCGCTTCCTGTTGGTGGCGACATCCACCACCCAGAGCTGGCTGTCGGTCCGGCGCACCTGCGGCCCGGCGACGCCCTCGGTGGCGAAGGCGATCTCCTTGCCGTCGGGCGACCAGGACGGATTGAAGCCGGCATCGGTGAGGCGTCGTGCGGACTCCCCCGTCGCGCCCATGATGAAAAGGCCGCCCCCGTCGCGCTCCGAGCGGAAGGCGATCTGCTGGCCGTCGGGCGAGAACGCCGGCTGCGTGTCGTCCACCGGCGAGTCGCGGGTGAGATCGACCGCATTGCCGCCGCCGACGCGCTGCAGGTAGATGTCGGCGTTGCCGTTGGTGGACTTGACGTAGAGGAGGAAGGTGCCCTCCGGCGAAAGGCTGGGGAACGACTCGCTCCCTTCCTGATCCGTCAACCGGGTGTAGCTCGCCGTGAGGGGTGTCCCTCCCTGCGCGCCGGGCGCGCGCCGGGAGACGTAGAGGGCTCCGGCCGCGAGCGCCGCCACCAGTCCGAGGCCGGCCGCCCACATCCAGGGCCGCACGCCGCCGCGCGCGGGCCGCCCGGGGGACGTGCGCACCGTGGTCGTCATCGTCTCGTTGCGCAGCGCCTTGAGATCGTCGAGCGGCCCGTCGATGGTCGGATAGCGGTCCGCCGGATCCTTCGCCAGCAGGCCCTCGACGATGTGCTCGAGCTCGGGCGGCACGTCCGGCCGCAGCTCCCGCAACGGCTTCGGCTGCTCGTTGAGCAGGGCGTAGAGGACGGCCGACTCGTGCTCGCCCCGGAACGGCCGGCGGCCCGCCACCATCTCGTAGATCACGACGCCCAGGGACCAGAGGTCCGTGCGATGGTCCACCTCGTCTCCGCGCGCCTGCTCGGGAGACATGTAGGCCGGGGTTCCCACCGAGGAGCCGGAGCGGGTGATCGCCGCCGCTCCCGCCAGCTTGGCGAGGCCGAAATCGAGGATCTTCACCACGCCGTCGCTCGTCACCATGAGATTGGCCGGCTTGATGTCCCGATGGACGATGCCGCCGCGATGCGCCTTGGCGAGGCCGCGCGCGATCTGCAGCGCGATGTCCGTGACCTCGTCGATCGGCAGCGCTCCGCGCTCGATCTTCTTGCGCAGGATCTCGCCGTCGTAGTGGGACATGGCGAGATAGAGCCGGCCGTCCTCGGTCTCCCCCACCTCGTGGATGGTGCAGATGTTGGGATGGTCGAGGCCGGAGGCCGTCCGCGCCTCCTGGAAGAAACGGGCCTTCGACTCGGGATCGCGGGCCAGCTCGGGCGGCAGGAACTTGAGCGCCACCGTGCGCGACAGGTGGAGGTCCTCGGCCTTGTAGACGACTCCCATGCCGCCGCCGCCGACGTGCTCGAGGATGCGGTAGTGGGCGATCGTGCGGCCGGCGAGGCTGGCGGTGTCCCCCGCCTGGAAGGCCAGTGCCGCGGGGGTGGGCATGTCGCGCAAGGTGGGGTCGAGAGTGCCCGAGGCCAGGGGAGAGCCGAGCATCGCGGCCACCGCCAGCAGGTCCGCCCGCAGCTCCTCCATGCGGGAGTAGCGCTCGGCCGGGTTCTTGGCCAGCGCCCGGCCGACGATCCGCTCCAGCTCGGGCGGCACGCCGGCGCGCAGGGTGACGATGGGATCGGGCTCGTTGGCGAGGATCTGCCGGATGCGCTCCTGATCCGTATGCCCCGAGAAGGCCAGCCGGCCGGTGAGCATCTCGTAGAGCACGACGCCCACCGCCCAGATGTCCACCCGGACGTCGAAGGGCTCGCCGCGGATCTGCTCGGGCGCCATGTAGCCTGCGGTGCCCACGGCGGTGCCGTCGCGCGTCAGCCGCGACTGGTCCGCGAGCTTGGCGATGCCGAAGTCGACGATCTTCACCCGGCCGTCGGGCGACACGATGACGTTGGCCGGCTTGACGTCGCGATGGACGATCCCCTTGGCGTGGGCGGCGGCGAGACCGGCGGCGATCTGGGCGGCGAAGTGGACCGCGTCCAGCAGGGGCAGGGCGCCGCGCTCGATCTTGCGCTTGAGCGTCTCCCCTTCGCAGAAGGACATGGCGATGAAGAGCCGCTCGTCGTCCGTCTCGTCGATCTCGTAGACCGTGCAGATGTTGGGATGGTCGAGCACCGAGGAGGCCCGCGCCTCGCGCAGGAAGCGCCGCTTGTCGGCCTCGTTGCCGCTGCGGTAGGTGGAGAGGAACTTGAGCGCGACGGTACGCCCGAGCTTCAGGTCCTCGGCTTTGTACACGACTCCCGCACCCCCGCCGCCGAGGCGTTCGAGAACGCGGTACCGAGAAATGGTGCTGCCGATCAACGGCGAGGTCCTTGGCGGCTCCTGAAGGATCGACGGGAGTCTATCACTCCACCGTCAGACCCAGCCCTCCTCTTCGAAGAACGGCATCGCCGCCGCCTCCGGCCGCGCGAGATCGGCGGCGAGCACGGCGACGCCGAGGCTCCCCTTGTAGAGGCTGTGCGGCGGCTCGGGGCTCCGCTCGACTGCCACCGCCGCCCGCTCCGCCAACTCGCGGGCGCGCTCGAGCCATTCGGCGCCGCCGCCATGCCGGTACAGGTTGAGGAGCGCGTAGGCGCGGCCGGCGAAGCCGCAGCAGAGGCTGGCCACGCCGTCCGGCGCCTCCCAGGCGTTCCAGGCGGCGCCCTCGGCGAGCGACCGGAAGCGCTCCTCTCCCAGCATCCGGTGAGCGAGCGTCCAGAGGAAGACGAAGCCGGCGCTGCCGTTGCACCAACCGGGCATGAAACCGGCGTCGTTCCACCGCCAGCGCAGGCCGCGGCCGCATGGCCGGGCGAGGTCCGCCAGCTCGGCCAACCGCGCGACGGTCTGGTCCGGCGGCGCTGCTGCTGCGGACCGACTCCAGCGCAAGGTCGCATGGAGGACGCCGGCCCAACCATGGGCGATCCCCAGGTTCAAGCCGGCTGCGGAATGGTAGGGAGAGGCGCCGTCGAGCCCGTCCCAAAGGCCGCGCAGCAGATCGTCTCCCCAAGCCTTCAGCTTGGCTCCGCAGGCGGCGGGGTCCGCGCCCGCGAGCGTGTCGAGCAGCAGCGCTCCGGCGAGGAGGAGACCCGCCCGCCCGAGCGTGACGTCCCTTTGCGGCCCGGGCTCTCGCACCGCGGCGAGGAAGGCGTTCACGGCGGCCGTCTGGACGCCGGTCAGGCCGGCGGCGTGCGCGATCAAGGCCCGCACCGCGTGCACGCCGGGCGCCGTATGGTAGGCAGAGCTCTCGCCGACGCTCTCCCGCGTCACCTCCGTCTCCGGGTTGTAGAAGGCCTCCGCGGACCCGCACGCGGCGGCAGCCCGCTCAGCCCACACGTCGGCGAGAGACAACAGACGCGGGTCTTCCCGCGCCAGCGAGACGCGGTAGAGCGCGCAGGCGATCCCGGCGGCCCCATAGTTGATGGAAGCGAGCAGCGCGGGCAGATCCGAGGCGAGCAGCGGGCCCCCCTCGTCCACCTGCTCCAGGACCCGGCCCAGCAGCGCCTCGGCGGCCGGCAAGCGGCTGGGGACATCGACCTCGGCGCGGGGAGGCTCTACGGCGGCGAGCGCCTCCGCCAGCTCGGTCATTGAAGAGAAGCGCTCCCCCGGCTCCTTGCACAAGCATCGGGCGAGGACCGCTTCGAGCTCCGGCCAGGCATCGGCGCCGCGCTCGACGAAGGGCAGCGGCGGCTCCTCCACGATCTGGCGGAGCATCTCGTGCTTTTCCAGCGAAAAGTCGCGGTAGTGCGCGCCGGCAACCATCAGGTAGAGGAGCGCGCCGACGGCGTACTGCTCGCCCGCCGCCGAGGTCGGCGGCGGTAGCCTTTCCTGCCGCATCGCCGCGGCGTACTCGGGCTCGTAGAAGAACGGCACACCCGCCCGCGGGGCGCGGCCGAGGTCTCCGGCGTCGCCGTCCAGGCGCGAGTATCCGAAGTCGAGCAGATGCACGGAGCCGTCGCGGCCGGCGAGCAGGTTTCCCGAATGCACGTCACCATGGTGGATTCCCCGCTCGTGCAAGCGCGCGTAGGCCCGCGAGACCTTGCGGCAGAGATCCAGCAGAGCGGCCCTGCCGGAGGGCCCCCGATGCCGGAGCTCACGGGCAGCCCTCTCGGCGTTGACGCCGGAGCACCATTCCAGAGCGATCCAACGCCGCCCTTCGACCTCGCCCGCCGCCAGCAGCCGGGGAGCCCCCTCGCCGTCGAGGAGGGTCAGAATCTGCCGTTCGCGGTCCAGGCGATCGCACGAGCGGCGTTCCGTGAGGCGTTCGGCCTTGAGCGCCGCGAGATCCGCCGTGCCGCGCGCGGAGTACAGCTCCGTGTCCTCCAGGATGTGCAGGCACTCCAGGATCTCGAAGCCACCGACTTCCTCGCCCGGCCGCAGGCTGGGACGTACTCCTTCCACGTCGCGGTCTCCTTCGGCCACGAGGAAGCCGGATTCGAGGGACCGCTGCAAGAATGGATAAGCCTCCTCCAGAGTGCTTTCCGGATCGAGGTCCCGCGCCCGGCTGAAACGGATCACCGCCTCGACGACGGTTCGGGGTGCGTGGAATTCCGCCAGCAGCTCAGCGGCCTGCGCATCGAGGATCTGGGAAGGTACGCGAGAGCGCGGATGGGTGAGGGCGACATCTCCCTCGCGGTGCGTGAAACGCCTGCGGATGCCCTCCGGCAGGTCTCCGACAGAGACCAGGATCACGTCGGGAGACAGCACGAGCGGATCGGTGATCGCCACTCGGGGGTCAGCTCTCCCGCCAGGCGAGCGCACCGGGTGTCCAGGTGTCGGTGTCTACACCTTCCAGGCGGAGGCGATCCATGGCGAACCGCCAGGGCTCGATTCCTTCAGCCGGCGCTGCGCGGGCAGAGAGGAGAGCCCGCGCGAGTCGATGCGTCAGCCAGAGGCGCCAGCTCTCCCCGTCCTCCCAGCGCGCCTCTTTCGCGGCGTCGACTCCCCAGGAGACCAGGCCATCGCCGCCGATCTCCGAGGTAAAAGGAACTCCCTGCGGCGGCGCGCCGTCGAGCCGGCGCGTCACCACCTCCGCGGCTTCGGCCAGCCGGTCGAAGCTGGGGAAGTACGCCACGATCTTGTCGGGCCGCAGGAGACCCGCGGCGTCCGCGCCCACTTTGAAGTGGCTGGCGCGTCCTGCCGCCAAGGCTTCGAGGATCGCTCCGAACCCCTCGGCGAGCGCCTCGGGAAGCGGGCTCACGTAGAGCTTCCAGGTCGGCTCTGTGGACGGTCTGGAGATCTCGGCGGAGCCACGGGAACGCGCACGCCAGCTCAGCCAGGGAGCAGAACCCGTCGGCGTCCACCTCCGGTCGAGGAGCTTGCGGCAGGTTCCACCCGCCGCGATCCCCAGGTAGCGCTCGACGGCTTCGCGCGACGGCAGGAGCCGCTTCCACCAGGGAGTCAACGGACAGTGATTGTAGGTATAGAGACGCCACGAGAGGCGGATCGGATCGTCGACCGCCAGAGCTTGCCCGTAGCGCAGGGCTGCTCGCGAAAGCTCGGCAAGGCGGCCGGAACCGTCCTTGCGGCCGCCCGTTTCCGCGAAAAGGCTGGCCGCGGTCGAGCCGGAGACGAACGTTCCGTCGTTCTCGATCTGTAGCACGCCATCGGCCACGAGCCTGGTGACGGTCCGCGCCGCGGCCTCGCCGAGCGCCGCGCGCACGTACGCGGGTAGAGGACCGGGCTCGCGTAACGTCAGGAACAGCAGAGCCGTGTCCCGGTCGACCGACTTGACTCCCGGCGCGGAACCCTCCAGGGGCTTCAACAGGCCGTAGAACCCGGGAGCCCCCGCCAAGTCCGCGATGGCCTGCCGCTCGCCGGCCGGCAGCCGATCGTACAGAACTAATTCATAGAGCGGATTCGCGCGAAAAAGGCTCGTCAGGACCTTCGGCGCCACCATCCAGGTCTCCCGGGCTACCGCTCACCAGCCGCCCGTCTCAGGCCTCCATCTCGGATAGAGATTGGCGGAGCTGCTGCCGCAGCAGACCGAGAGCCTGCTTCTTTCCTTTGCCCTTGCCCTCGTCGTCATCCTCGCCGCACTCCGGCGTGGGGCAGGTGGCCGAGACCGGCTGCGTCCCGGTCGTACCGCAAGGGCAACAAGCGCTAGCGGCTCCCTGATCATCCTCATCCTGGTCCCCCTGGTCCCCCTGGCCCCCCTGCCCCCCCTGGCCCTGCGCAAGCCGAACCATCAAGTCTCGGGTTCGAAAGCTCATCATCCCTCCTTGGGCTATGCCCGGAACGGTGGAGACCGTCCAAATCGATCCCAGATCGCTTCAGTTTAGCCTAATCCTCTGGATGCTGAAAGGTGATCATCCAGACATCCCCTTCCTCCGTGTTGCGTACCACCAGGAGAGAGCGCCCATCGGCGCTCAGGTCGTAGCCCCAGAAGGACGAGCCTGGAGGCGGCACGAGCAAAGGGGTGGACTTTCGCGTTCTGGCGTCGAGGAGACGGATCTTGCCAGCCTCGAGGTACAGCAGCCTGCGGCCATCGCGCAGCCAGAGAGGGTAGATCCCTTGCTGCGTCAGCTTCTCGTACCGGGAGGTGGCCAAGGAAAAGACGGAGACCCCCTGGCCGGCAACTCCCGCCAGCCATTTCCCGTCCGCAGACCAGGAGCTAGCGAAGAAATTCGCGCCGGGGGAGGAGATCGGGAGCTTCGCCGGAACGCGCTCGGCCAAAGGCCGGGTGAGATCGATCAGCGCCGGTCCGGTGAAGCCCGCGCCACAGACCAGCCAGCGGCCGTCCGGCGAGGCGCGGGGAAAGAAGATCTGCTCGCCGCGGGTCTGCGTCAGCGGACGCAGGTCGCTGCCATCCGGCCGGATCGACCAAGCCTCGAACCGGCCGGAGCGATCCGAGAAGAAGAGAATCCGGCCGTCGGGAAGCCAATCGACTCCCCGGTCCCGAAACAGATCCTGGGTCAGTTGCCGAGGCTCTCCACCCGCGGCGGAAAGGACGAAGAGATCCTCTTGGGGAAACGAGGTGTTGAAGGCGACCCAGCGGCCATCGGCAGAGAGGTTGGCGGAGGACACCTGCCACGAGCCCTGCAGCACCGGTTGCAACGGACCGGCGGCCACGAGACCATCCGGATCCACCTCGACGCGCTCGATCGTCGACCGCTCCTCCAGGGTCGCATACAAGAGGTAGCGGCCATCCCGCGACAGGCTCAGGGGTCCGCTCCATGGCGAAGGCGTCGTCACCGCTTCCGGCGGACCCCCCAGCCTTCCCGTCGTCTCATCGATGGGCACCCGCCACAGGTTCATGCTGCCGCCGCGGTCGCCGGCGAAGTAGAGATATCGGCCGTCCGGAGACCAGCCGGGGCTCCAGTTGACGAATTCGTCGTGCGTCACCTGCACGGGCTCGCCGCCGGCGGCGGCAACCGTCCAGAGAGCGCGCCTCGCGCCAGCGGCGGCAACACCCCAGTAGGCGATCCGCTGGCCGCCGGGCGACCAGCTCGGCTGCTTCGCGTCGCCGGCGACCACGAGCCGGCGGCGTCCGGTGGCGACCTCCACGGAAAAGAGCCGGCTCTGAGAAACCCTGCCCCTCGGATCCGTCGTGGATTCCGTCGCGACGGCGATCCGCTCGCCGTCCGGCGACCAGGCTGGGTTGTATCCGAAGTCCGTGAGACGGCGGACGGACTCGCCCGTGGCGCCCATCAGGAAGATGCCGCCCCCGTCCCGCTCTGAGCGGAAGGCGATCAGCTCGCCGTCCGGGGAGAAGGCCGGCTGGGTATCCTCCTGGGGCGAATCCGCCGTCAGGTTGATCGGCTTGCTGCCACCCACGCGCTGCAGGTAAACGTCTGAATTTCCGGGCGCGGTCTCTCGGGCGTACAGGAAGAAGTCGCCCTCCGGAGAGACGTTCGGAAACCCTTCAACCCCTGCCTGATCGGTGAGACGGCTGAACTTCACGCGCAGGGGAGCCCCTTCGCGCCCGCCGAGGCGCGCCAGCAGGTAGATCCCGGCGATCCCCAAGGCCAATCCCACGGCGGCGGCGCCCCACACCCACGGCCTGACCGCCGGCCGCGGCCCCCGCAGCAGCATCGTACCGGTCAAGTTGGCGCCGCGCAGGGTGCGCAGATCGGCGAACGCCTCGTCAGCCGAGGCGTAGCGCTCCGCCGGCTCCTTCGCCAGCAGCCGATCGACGATCCGCGCGAGCTCCGGCGGCACCTCGGGCCGGATCTCGCGCAGCGGCTGCGGGCGCTGGTTGAGGATGGCGTAGAGCACCGCCTGCTCCTGCTCCGCGCGGAACGGCCGCCGGCCGGCGAGCATCTCGTAGAGCACGACGCCGAGCGACCAGAGATCCGTGCGGGCGTCCACCTCCTCGCCCCGCGCCTGCTCGGGAGACATGTAGGCCGGCGTGCCCGCCGAGGAGCCGGTGTGGGAGATCGCCACCTCGCCGGCGAGCTTGGCGAGGCCGAAATCCAGGATCTTCAACACGCCGTCCTCGGTGACCACCAGGTTGGCCGGCTTGATGTCGCGGTGGACGATGCCGCTGCGGTGGGCCTTGGCGAGGCCGCGGGCGATCTGCTCGGCGATCTCCACGGCCTCCTCGACGGGCAGCGGACCGCCCTCGAGCTTGCGCCGCAGGGTCTCGCCGTCGTAGCACGGCATGGCGAGATAGAGCCTGCCGTCCGAGGTCTCCCCCACCTCCAGGATGGTGCAGATGTTCGGGTGCTCGAGGGCAGAGGCGGCGTGCGCCTCCTGCATGAAGCGCTGCTTGGCGGCGGGGTCCCGCGTCAGCTCCCAGGGCAGGAACTTGAGGGCCACGACGCGGTCGAGACGCGTGTCGCGGGCCTTGCAGACGATGCCCATGCCGCCGCCGCCCAGCGGCTCCAGGATCTCGAAAGGTCCCGCGGTGGGAGCCAGCAGCGCGGCATCCCGCGGGCCCGAGCGGGAGGAGGCGGCGGCGGGAACCTCCATTAGGGTGCGGTCCTCGTCCATCGCCTCCGCCGAGCCCTTCCCCGCCGCCAAACCCAGAAGGTCGGAGCGCAGCGCCTCCATCTTCGCGTAGCGCTCGGCCGGCCGCTTCGCCAGCGCCCGCGTCACGATCCGCTGCAGCGCCGGCGGCAGATCCGCACGCAAGGCGCTCATGGGCCGCGGCTCCTGCTCGACGATGGCCCGCGCCATCTCCTTCTCCGACGCGGCCTCGAAGGGAAGCCGGCCGGTCACCGATTGATAGAGCATGACCCCCAGCGACCAGATGTCCGCGGCGGGGCCCGCGGGCTCGCCGAAGAGCTGCTCGGGAGAGATATAAGCCGTCGTCCCCATGGCCGTGCCGGCGCGGGTGAGCCGCGACTGGTCCGCCAGCTTGGCGACGCCGAAGTCGAGGAGCTTCACCGGGCCGTCGGCGGTGAGGATGACGTTGGCGGGCTTGACGTCGCGGTGGACGATCCCCCGCTCGTGGGCGCGGGCGAGGCCGGCCGCGATCTGCGCCGCGATCTCGACGGCCTCGCCGAGGGGGAGCGGACCGCGCGCGAGCCGGTCGCGCAGCGTCTCGCCCTCATAGAGGGCCATGGCGATGAACAGCGCGCCGTCCTCGGTCTCGCCGATCTCGAAAATGGTGCAGATGTTCGGATGGTCGAGCGACGAGGCCGCCTTGGCCTCGCGGATGAAGCGCCGCTTCTGCTCCTCGGGTGCGCCGCGCTGGGCGGCGAGGAACTTCAGGGCGACGAGCCGGTCGAGCCGCAGGTCGCGCGCCTTGTAGACCACGCCCATGCCCCCGCCGCCGAGGCGCTCGAGGATCTGGTAGTGCGAGACGGTACTGCCGATCAAGGGCCGCTCACATCCTTTAGAACTAGAACGTTGCGGAGCGGCGGAAGTTTAGCAGAGGCAGGGCGGCCACATAGGGCCGCCCCTACAGATCATCCCGTGCCGATCCGGGTTCGGTGCGTTGCGGGTAAGAGGTCGAGTTACCTCGACGGCTCTGTAGGGGCGGCCCTATGTGGCCGCCCTGGGTGGGGGGGTCCGAGCCCGCGCCCGCAGCGCCTCGAGCTCCTCGTGGAAGCCCTGCACGATGACCTCCGGATCGGGAACCAGCCCGGCGTCCGAGGCGAGGCCCAGCCGCACGTGGCCGGCGTAGCTGATGATGCTGATGCCGAGCCCGAGCTTGCCCGACTGCGGCACCCAGAAGAAGATCTCCTGGATCGGCACGCCGCCGAGGCGCAGCACCTCGCGCGGGCCGGGCACGTTGGTCATCACCGCCGTCGCCTTGGTGCCGAAGATCTTCACCACCAGATTCTGCACGGCCAGCGGCACGACCCCCAGCAGCCGCAGGATGGCGTAGACGACCACGGGCTCGGCGGAGCGCTTGAGCGCCTGCGCCCGCCGCCGCAGCTCCGCCAGCCGCGACACCGGATCCTCCTCGCCCAGCGGCAGCGACAGGAAGATGAGCCCGAAGCGGTTGCCCAGCTCGGACATCCGGTCCAGCGTGCGCAGGTTGACCGGCATGACGGCGCGGAAGCTCAAGCCTTTTTTTCCCTCGCCATGGCGGTCGAGGTAGCGCCGCAGGCCGCCCGTCATCGCGGAGACCAGGACGTCGTTCATCGTGCCGCCGAGCCGCCGGCCCACCTCCTTGACGTCGTCCAAGGGGATCGGTTCCGACCAGGCGACCCGCTTGGGAACGCCGAGCGGGCCCTTGAACCGCGTCTTGGGATCGGACGGCCGGGCCACCAGGCGCGCGAAGGCCCCGGTCGAGACCAAGCCGGTCTTGAAAGGGCCCAGCGATTGGAACGCCGCCGCCGTCTGCTCCAGCAGGCGGATGCCGTCGGGCATGATCTGGGCAGCGAGCTGCTTGGCGGCTTCCACGCCGCGCGGCGGGAGCCGGAAGAGGTCCGCGAACGGATTTTCGAGATCCTCCAGGGTCTCCGCATCGAGGGTGCGGTCGGTGAGGGAGAGCAGCACGAGCAGCAGGGCCATGCCGTCGCCGATCGAGTGGTGCAGGCGGCCCATGATGACGCTGCCGCCCTTGTAGCCCTCGATCAAGTGGAACCGCCAGAGCGGGCGGTCCAGGTCAAAGGGCTCGCTCATCAGCTCGCTGACGACCTCGCGCAGCGCGCCGTCGTCCCCGGGCGCCGGCAGGTCGGCCTTCACCACGTGGTAGTCGAGGTCGAAGCCGGGATCGGTCTCCCAGAAGATCTGGCCGTCGCGGCGGACGACCCGCTGCTTGAACCGCCGGATGGGCAGCAGGCGCCGGTCGAGCAGGGTCTTGAGGCGCTCGCGGTCGAGGACCCGCTCGAGCACCAGACAGCCGTTGATGATCATCAGGTTGGTCGGATCGTCCATCCGCAACCAGGCGTGATCCACGGCGGAGAGCGGTTCCGGGGCTTCGGCGGGTTCCGCAGCGGCCAAGGGGATTCCTCCTGACGCGTTCGGAGGGGAGTCTATACCTGTCCTTGGAATCCTTTTCCCCACCCCCACACGCAGGCTCTTCCCACCCGCCCGCGCTTCGCCACCACTCCGCGCGGGTATCGCGGCTGCGGACCTTCGCCTGTAGCGTTTCGCTCGTCTGAAAGGAGATTCCCATGAACCCCACCCTGGAGCTTACGGAACGCGCCGAGATCCGGCCCCGCACCGGCCCGGGCGTCAAGACGATGAAGGCGACCGTGTTTCATGGCGTCGACGACATCCGCGTGGAGGAGGTCCCGCGGCCCGTCGCCGGCCCCGGCGAAGCGGTGATCCGCGTCACCCTCACCACCATCTGCGGCACCGACGTGCACATCCTGCGCGGCGAATACCCGGTGATGCCCGGACTGATCATCGGCCACGAGCCGGTGGGCGTCATCGAGGAGCTGGGACCCGGAGTGACCGGCTACGAAGTCGGCGACCGCGTGCTCGTCGGCGCCATTACGCCGTGCGGCCAGTGCCTCGCCTGCCTCTCCGGCCATCTCTCCCAGTGCGGCCACGGCGGCGGCTACGAGGCGCTCGGCGGCTGGCGCTTCGGCAACACCATCAACGGCGCCCAGGCCGAGTACCTGCTGGTGCCCGACGCGCAGGCCAACATGGCCAGGATCCCCGACGAGCTGAAGGACGAGCAAGTGGTGCTGCTCGCCGACATCGCTTCCACCGGCTTCTCCGGCGCCGAGTCCGGCCAGGTACGCATCGGCGACTCGGTGGTCGTCTTCGCCCAGGGGCCGATCGGCCTCTGCGCCACGGCGGGCGCCAGGCTCATGGGCGCCTCGCTGATCATCGGCGTGGACGGCGACGACACCCGCCTCGCCATGGCCAAGAAGATGGGCGCCGACGTGGTGCTCGACTACCGCAAGGTGGACGTCGTCGAGGAGGTGCGCAAGCTGACGGGCGGCGGCGCGGACGTCACCATCGAGGCCCTCGGCACGCAGCAGACCTTCGAGAACGCGCTGCGCTGCCTGCGTCCGGGCGGCACGCTCTCCAGCCTCGGCGTCTACTCCGGCAAGCTGCAGATGCCCTACGACGCCTTCGCCGCCGGCCTCGGCGACCACCGCATCGTCACCACTCTCTGTCCCGGCGGCAAGGAGCGCATGCGGCGATTGATCGAGACCGTCCGCCGCGGCCGCGTAGACCTCACGCCGCTGCTCACCCACACCTTCCCCCTCGACCGCATCGTGGACGCCTACGACCTCTTCGCCCAGCGTCGCGACGGCGTGCTCAAGGTGGCGATCCGGCCGTAGGCCACATCAGTTTTCAAGGATCGTAGCGGCGGGCCTGCGTGCCCGCCGTTTTTTCATGCGGATCCAC
>JBIOVX010000158.1:0-22565 GCA_044868005.1 Thermoanaerobaculia bacterium
CGCTTTGGTCTTTCTCCCCTCTCTCCCTCGGGGAGAGAGGGGCCGGGGGAGTGAGGGCCGGCGGCGAGGCGGCCCTGAAACTGAAGTAACGGCGGGATCGGAGACCAGGGGTTCCGGCGGCCGCCACCCTTGACTCCCTTCCTCCCCGGCGCCAGGATGAAGCCAACCATGCACACGATCTTCAAAGACTTCACCTTCGCCGCCGCCCACGCCATCCGGGGTCACACCCGCGGCTGCGAGAACCTGCACGGGCACAACTACCGGGTGCGGGTGCACGTCCAGGCCGAGCGGCTGGACGAGCTGGGGATGGTCCTCGACTTCGCGGATCTCAAGGCCATGGTGCAGGAGATCCTGGGGCCCTTCGATCACCGGGTGATCAACGACATCCCGCCGTTCGACCGCCGCAACACCACGGCGGAGCTGCTGAGCCAGTACGTCTACGAAGAGGTCGCGCGGCGGCTCGCGGACCAGGAACGGGTGCGGGTGGCGCGGGTGGAGGTGTGGGAGAACGACACCGCCTGCGCGCTCTACGAGCCGTGACGGAACCGTCACCTCGATCGGATAGAATCCGTCGCCACATTCCGGCAGGGCCGGGGAAGGAAGAGAAGGAATGGCTTCAGAAAGGCCCACCCTGGACGGTCTGCGCATCGACCGCTCCGGAGAGGTGGAAAGCGGCGGCGGCCGGGCCCGGCTGTGGATCGCCCTCGTCGCCCTCGTCCTGGTGGCGGCCGCGGCGGCGTGGTGGCTCACCCGGCCGCGGCCGGCGCAGGTGCGCGTGGTGGCCGCGGCGTCCCGCACCGGAGGTCCCGCCGCCGGAGCGGTGCTCAACGCCTCCGGCTACGTCACGGCCCGCCGCCAGGCTACCGTCTCCTCGAAGGTCACCGGCAAGGTGGTGGACGTGCTGGTGGAGGAAGGGATGGAGATCCGCGAGGGGCAGGTGCTCGCTCATCTCGACGACGCCACGCCGCGCAAGCAGCTCGCCCTGGCCGAGGCGCGCCTCACCTCTCAGCGCCGCGCCCTCGCCGAGATGGAGGTGCGTCTGCGCGAGGCGAAGCTCAACCAGCAGCGGATGCGGCGCCTGCTGGAGGAGGGGGTATCGACCCAGTCCCAGGTGGATACCGCCAACGCCGAAGCGGACTCGCTGGCGGCGCGGCTCGAGGTCGGCCGGCAGGACGTGGCCGTGGCCGAGCGCGAGGTGGCCCTGCGGCGGCAGGACGTGGATGACACCGTCATCCGTGCGCCGTTTTCAGGCGTCGCCGTGAGCAAGGACGCCCAGCCCGGCGAGATGATCTCGCCGGTATCGGCCGGCGGCGGCTTCACCCGCACCGGCATCTGCACGCTGGTGGACATGAAGTCGCTGGAGATCGAGGTCGACGTCAACGAGAGCCACATCCAGCGGGTCAAGCCGGGCCAGCGGGCGACGGCGACGCTCGACGCCTATCCGGACTGGCAGATCCCCTCGCGGGTCATCATGCCCGTGCCCACGGCCGACCGCCAGAAGGCGACGGTGAAGGTGCGCCTGGCGTTCGATCAGTTGGATCCGCGGATTCTCCCGGACATGGGAGTCAAGGTCGCGTTCCTCGGCGAGGCGGACGCCGGCACGGCGTCCAGCCGCGCCGTAGTGGTGATCCCGCGCGCCGCCGTGCGCAAGGACGGCGATCGCGACGTCGTCTTCGTGGTGCGGGGAGACCGCGTCGAGCGGCGGGCGGTGGGCTTGGGCCCGGCTCCCGGCGACGAGGCGGTGGTGCTCTCCGGCATTACCGCCGGCGAGCAGGTGGTGATCGAAGGGCCCGCGGACTTGAAGGACGGAGCGGTGGTGGCCGTACAAGAATGATCTGGGTCTTGGGTCTTGAGGTCTTGGGTCTTGGGGAATCTGCAAGACCCAGGACCCAAGACCCAGGACGCGAGGAGGCAAAGCATGGCGCAGAACGGTACGCTGGTCCGCACTCAGAACGTGCACAAGGAGTACCGCCGCGGCAGCGAGCGGATCGACGTCCTGCAGGACATCAACCTGGAGATCCCGGAAGGCGACTTCCTCGCCTTGATGGGACCTTCGGGCTCGGGCAAGACGACACTGCTCAACTTGATCGGCGGCCTCGACCGGCCGACGTCGGGGAGCGTCGAGGTGGCGGGCGAGCCCATCAGCCGGCTCTCCGACGGCCAGCTCGCCAAGTGGCGGTCGCGCCACATCGGCTTCATCTTCCAGTTCTACAACCTGCTGCCGGTGCTCACCGCCGAGCGCAACGTCGAGCTGCCGCTGCTGCTCACCTCGCTGTCGAAGGCGCAGCGCAAGCAGCACGTGGCCACCGCTCTCGGCGTGGTGGGCCTCGCCGACCGCGCCCGGCACTATCCCCGGCAGCTCTCCGGCGGCCAGGAACAGCGGGTGGGCATCGCGCGCGCCATCGTCACCGATCCGACGCTGCTGCTCTGCGACGAGCCGACGGGCGACCTCGACCGCAAGTCGGGCGACGAGATCCTCGACCTGCTGCAGGCGCTCAACCGCGACCACGGCAAGACCATCATCATGGTCACCCACGATCCCCACGCCGCCGCCCGCGCCCGGCGCGTGTTGCATCTCGAGAAGGGTGAGCTGGTGACGGAGGTTGCGGCATGAAATACTTTCCATTGATCTGGCGCTACCTCTGGCGCCGGAAGCTGCGCACCATCTTCACCGTGCTGGCCGCGCTGTTCACGTTCGCGCTGTTCGGCATTCTCGTCGCGACCAACGTCGCCTTCGGCATGGGCGTCGACATCACCGGGGCCGACCGGCTGGTGGTGATCCACAAGATCTCTCTCATAATGCCGCTGCCGATCGCCTACAAGGGGCGCATCGCGGCGGTGCCCGGCGTCGAGGCGGTGACCCACATGAACTGGTTCGGCGGCGTCTACAAAGACCCCAAGAACTTCTTCGCGCAGATGGCGGTCGATACGCCGACGTTTTTCGATCTCTATCCCGAATACGTGGTGCCGCCGGACCAGAAGAAGGCCTGGGAGGCGGACCGCGCCGGCGCCATCGCCGGGCGCGACCTCGCCCAGCGGTTCGGCTGGAAGATCGGCGACAAGATCCCGATTCAAGGCACGATCTTTTCCAAGAAGGACGGCTCGCGCCTGTGGGAATTCACCCTCGACGGCATTTACGGGCCGGGAAAGAAAGGCGTCGACGCCACGCAGTTCTTCTTCCACTACGAGTACCTCAAGGAGGCGGCCTCCCGGGGCTCCGACCTGGTGGGCTGGTACACCATCCGCATCGCCGACGCCAACCGCGCGGCCGAGATCTCGAAGAGGATCGACGGCCTGTTCGAAAACTCCTCCTACGAGACCAAGACCTCGACGGAGAAGGCTTTCGCGCAGGGTTTCGCCAACCAGATCGGCAACATCGGCCTCATCGTGCGTTACGTCGTGTCGGCCGTCCTCTTCGGCATGCTGCTGGTGATCGGCAACACCATGGCGCAATCGGTGCGCGAGCGGACGAACGAGCTGGCCGTGCTCAAGACGCTGGGCTTCAGCAACGGGCTGGTGCTCTTCCTGGTGATCGCGGAGTCCTGTCTGCTCGCGCTCTTCGGGGCGGGGCTGGGTCTCCTGCTCTCGTGGGCTGTCCTGATACCGCTCGTCGGCACGATGCTGAAGCAGTTTCTGCCGGTCTTCTTCATCCCCGCCTGGGGAATCCTGCTCGGCGTCGGCATCGCTCTGCTTCTCGGCCTCCTCACCGGTCTGGTGCCGGGAATCCAGGCCATGCGCCTGCGCATCGTCGATGCGTTGAGAAAGGTTTGACCATGGGCAACTGGCTCGCTCAGATCGGCACCGTCACCTGGCTCGGCCTGCGCACCCTCGGGCAGCGCCGCGGCGCCTCGACCGCCGCGGCCTTCGGCATCCTGGTGGTGGTGGCCGTTTTCATCGCCATCCTGTCCATTGCCGCGGGCTTCCGGAGCACCATGACCTCGACCGGCGATCCGGCCACGGTGATCGTGCTGCGCGGCGGCAGCGATTCCGAGATGACGAGCGGCGTCAGCCGTGACTCGTCGCGCATCATCGCCGAGGCGCCTGGGGTGCTGCGCTCGCCGGCGGGGCCCGTGGCCTCCGCCGAGTTGTTCGTCATCGTCGACGTGCCGAAACGCACCACCGGGACGGACGCCAACGTGCCGTTGCGCGGCGTGCAGCCGGCCGCCTTCGCGGTGCGCCGCAACTTCCACCTCGACTCCGGCCGGCGCTTCGAGACGGGCAAGAACGAGGTGATCGTGGGCAAGGGAGCGGCCGTGGAGTTCGCCGGTCTCGAGGTGGGCCACCGGCTGCGCTGGGGCGAGAGCGAGTGGACGGTGGTGGGCGTCTTCTCCGACGGCGGCAGCCTCAGCGAATCCGAGATCTGGTGCGACGTCGACGTGCTGCAGCCGGCCTACCGGCGCCAGGGATTCCAGTCCGTCCACGCGCGGCTCGAATCGGCCGCGGCGTTCCAAGGCTTCAAGGACGCCTTGACCTCGGACCCCAGGCTCGACATCTCGGTCTACCGTGAGGCCGACTATTACGCCGCGCAGTCCGAGGGGCTGACCACGCTCGTCTATGTCTTGGGTTTCCTTATCTGCCCGCTGATGATAGCCGGCGCGGTTTTCGGCGCGCTCAACACGATGTACAGCTCGGTCGCCACGCGCAGCCGCGAGATCGCGACGCTACGCGCCATCGGCTTCAGCCGCGGGCCCGTGGTGATCTCGATGCTGGTCGAGTCGCTTTTCCTCGCCGCCGTGGGCGGGGGCATCGGAGCGGCCTTCGCCTACTGGGCCTTCAACGGCTTCCGCGCGGCGACCATCAACTGGCAGAGCTTCAGCCAGGTCGCCTTCGCCTTCAGCGTGACGCCGGCTCTGCTGGTCATGGGGACGGTCATCGCGCTGACGATCGGCCTCCTGGGTGGGATGCTGCCGGCCATCCGCGCCGCCCGGCTGCCGGTGGCGACGGCGCTACGGGAGCTGTAGGGGCGCCGGCAAGTCTCTGAAACAGAGCCGCTTGGCGGCGATCCAGGGCAGCCCGGTAATGATTCGTCGTAGAGGTACGACGGAGCGTCGTAGCTGTACGACGGCTCGCCGTACGCGAATCGCCTTTGGCAGTAGCGGTACAGCGTGTTGTATCCGCAGACGACGAGACGCCGTACCGCGACGATGAGCTGTGTAGCGCTACGACGATTCGTCGTACACCTACGACGGGCCGGCGTAGCGCGATCGCGGCTTGTATAGGCGTACGACGGTCCGTCGTACCAGTACGGCGGGCTGTATCCGCGTATCATGATCCGCCGTACCTCTACGACGAACTGTCGTAGGCCGGCAGCGTTCTGTGTCCGCGTACGACGAACCGCCGTAGCGCCACGGCGTTCTGTCTCCGCGTACGACGGGTTGCTGTGCCGGTACGGCGAGCCGTCGTACATCGAGCCAAAGCATCGTCGCGATACGACAGCCTGCCGCACGCGGATGCGGACGGCCGTCGCGGTACGACGGTTCGTCGTAGAGGTACGATCACTCGTCGCCGCCGGATACAGAACGCAATCGCGCTACAGCGTCCCGTCGTACGCCTGGACAAGACGCTGTCGCGGTACGATGTCGCGTCGTACGCGGATGCAAGACGCTGTCGCGCTACGTCGCCTCGGTTTCGCGGTACGGCGTTCCGCCGCCGCGGGACACAGAAGGCCGTCGCGCTACGGCGGCTCGCTGTCTACAGATACAGACCGCAACGAGCATACGGCGCTTCATCATCGCGCTACAGCAGGCCAGAGCGGAGGTATACAGCTCGCAGTCGCGCTACGGCGTCTGGTTGTGCGCGGATACAGAACGCCGTCGCGCTACAGCGCCTCAGCATGGGCAGTACGGCGAGCCGGCACCGCGGGATACAGCTCGCCGTCGCGGTACGGCGTCTCGCCGCACGAGGATACGGACGACCGTCGCGGTACAGCGATTCAGCTTCGCGGCACGGCAGGCCAGACGCTGCGGAATACAGACCGTCGTAGCAGTACCTGGACCGGTCTTGAAGCTACAATAGGCCCCTTATGCCTGAAATCGCACGATTCTTCGGGATCATCATCCGAATGTACGCGGAAGCGGGTGGAGCCCACCTTCTCTGAGCCCGTCTGTGAGGTATCATAGAGCCATGCAAGTAGCCACTGGCACCGTCAAAGAAGGCAAGATCGTCGTCGAGGGGTTGTCCCTGCCCGAGGGCACGCTCGTCACCGTCGTGACGAGAGACAGTGAACATGCGGTACGCCTTTCGCCAGAAGAGGAAGCCGAGCTCCTCGACGCACTCGACGAGGCCGATCGCGAAGAAGGCATCTCTGCCGAAGAACTGTTCGAGCGACTTCGCCGGCACAGCTGATCTTGCATCTCATCGTTCGAGTCAAGCCACGTGCGCAGCGGCAGATCGAGCGAGCCGCTGAATGGTGGGCCGAGAATCGCTTGGCCGCGCCCGGTGCCATAGCTCAGGATCTTGAGTCGGCGCTTGCTCTCCTTGTCGAACAACCCGGAATCGGTACGAAGGTTGAGACGTCCAGGCCGCAAGAAGTCCGAAGGCTGTACCTCGGGCGAGTGCACTATTTCGTGTACTACCGCATAAAAGGTAGATATCTGGAGGTCGTCGCATTCTGGCATGCCAGCCGCGGAACCGGTCCTTCTTTCTGAGCGGATGAATCCCTCTGCTCGAATCAGGTTCTCCGCGCAGATAGGGATAAGCCGATCAGGGAAACGCCGGGCACTCGCCGTTCGGGTCCGGCGCCATGCAGCGGTTCTGGCAGCCCGGAATGCCGCAGGGATAGCAGCACTTGAGTCCCGTCGGACATTGGCGGTCTATCTGACAGACGGAGGATTCGAACGACGTCGAGGGGCTGAGAAGCAGCGCCTGTTCGAACGCGTAGACCGCCTGGAGCAGCGCCACGCTCGCCGCGGGACAAGGCCTGGCGGCGGTGCCTTCGTTGGTGAGCGTCAAGGTGCTCGTTCGCGAACCGTTCCCGAACCAGCTCAACGTGACGCGGAAGCTCGAGCCGAGCGGGAAGAGCTCCGCGGCGCACTCGCCCGCGAACCGGCTGGGCCGCGCGGCCGTCAGCGCGACGTTCAGCGCGGCGAGCTGATCCGGCTTGGCGGTGCCCCGCGCGATCGTGGTCGTGAAGGGGGTGTCGTCAAGAAGGCTGCGATTGACCGAGACCAACACGGCTTCGCCGCTTCGCGACACGAAGAGGTCCTGGTCGACGAAAGAGACGTTGGCCGGCCCGGCGGCGGTCGTGTGACGGTCATGGAGCTTCAAGAGCGGGCTTCCGTCGAGCGCGGCAGCAGCCCCAGCGCCGGCCAGCGAAAGCACGAGCCCGAGGATCGAAGCGAGACGAATCCGGTTCATGGGTGCCTCCCAGAAAGAATGGGATTATAGCATGCCTGCTTCCTTGCACCCCCAAGCGGGCGAGGAATAGAATCCCATCGGTGCTCCCCATTCTTGGAGCACCCGTGCGGCCGAGGGGAACGGAAATGTCTCAGCAGACCAAGGATTTCGTCGAGGAGGCTCCCGCCGCCGCGGCTTCGCCAGGCACGGCCAAGCTCGTCCTGGACGGCAAGGAGTACGAGCTGCCGGTGGTGGTCGGCTCCGAGGGCGAGGTCGGCATCGACATCGGCCAGCTTCGCGCGCTGAGCGGGGCCATCACGTTCGATCCCGGCTACGGCAATACGGGTGCTTGCGAGAGCTCGATCACGTTCATCGACGGCGAGGCGGGGATCCTGCGCTACCGCGGCTATCCCATCGAGGAGGTCGCCGAGCAGGCACGGTTCACCGAGGTCTGCTACCTGCTGCTCTACGGCCATCTGCCCAACCAGCAGGAGCTCGCGGAGTTCGACGACCGGCTCACCCGCCACAGCATGCTCCACGAGGACATGAAGAAGTTCTTCGAGGGCTTCCCGTCGAGCGCGCATCCCATGTCCATGCTGGGCTCGATGGTGGCGTCGCTCTCGTCCTACTACCCCGACGGCGCCAAAAATCCCGACCTCGATCTCAACATCGCGCGGCTGATCGCCAAGACGCCCACCATCGCCGCGTACTCCTACAAGAAGAACATCGGCCAGCCATTCATCTATCCGCGCAACGACCTCTCCTACTGCTCGAACTTCCTGCACATGCTGTTCTCGGTGCCGGCCGAGCCGTACCCCGTGCGGCCGGTGCTCGACCGCGCGCTCAACCTGCTGCTCATCCTGCACGCCGACCACGAGCAGAACTGCAGCACCTCGACGGTGCGTATGGTGGGGAGCAGCCAGGCGAACCTCTTCGCCTCCGTCTCGGCGGGCATCTGCGCCCTCTGGGGTCCGCTCCACGGCGGCGCCAACCAGGCGGTCATCGAGATGCTGGAGCGCATCAAGGCCGACGGCGGCGACTACAAGAAGTACATGGACATGGCGAAGGACAAGAGCTCGGGCTTCCGGCTCATGGGCTTCGGCCATCGCGTGTACAAGAACTTCGATCCGCGGGCGAAGATCCTCAAGGCGACGGCCGACGAGGTACTGGCGGAGATGGGAGTGCGCGATCCGCTGCTCGACATCGCCAAGGGGCTGGAGGAGGTGGCGCTGCGCGACGAGTTCTTCATCTCACGCAAGCTCTACCCGAACGTGGACTTCTATAGCGGCATCATCTACCGGGCGATGGGCATCCCAACCAACATGTTCACGGTCATGTTCGCCCTCGGCCGCCTGCCGGGCTGGATCGCGCACTGGAAGGAGATGCTGGCCGATCCCAAGACCCGCATCAACCGGCCGCGCCAGATCTATACCGGCGCCACGCAGCGGCCCTTCGTGCCCGTGGGTCAGCGGTGAAACCAGCCATGCAGCCGGTCGTGCGCCCGCTCGCGGAAGTGCTCCAGGCGGTGCCAGAGGTGAGGCCAGCGGGTGAGCAGCCGCCGTAGACCGCGATAGACCAGCTCGTTGTCGAGGGAGAGCAGGGCGGCGCCGACGAGGATGGTGAAGACCCCCTGAATGCCCGGCAGGACCAGGCCGGCCACTCCCACCAGGATCAGCAGCCAGCCGAGGACGAAGATGCCGACGCGCACGCCCATGGGCAGCGGCGGCCGGCGCTCGATGCGGATCTCGAGCGGCAAGGGCTCGCGCTCGCCGTCTCCTTCGGCGAGGGGCTCCGCGCATTCAGCTTCGGTTGGGCGCTTCGGCCTCAAAATCGATCTTCGTCCTCCCCCGTTTCAACGGCTGCAGCTTTCGTACCCATTCCCGAGTTGACATACAGGACCATTGCGGTCCAGAATAGGTTTCGGATATTGAGACGATATCTCAATAAACTGGAGCAGGCGGAAGACGGCATGGCGAACCTTCGCGAGAAAGAGCAGTTCCTCCAGTTTCTGCGCGGCCGGGGGCAGCGGGTCACCGGCGAGCGCCTGGCGCTCTTCGACGAGATCTTCTCCCAGCACGGCCACATCGACGCCGAAGCGCTGCTCGGCGCCATGAAGGCGCGCGGGCTCAAGATCTCACGCGCTACGGTGTACCGCAACCTGGATCTGCTGGTGGAGAGCGGCCTCGCCCGCAAGCAACGGCTGGGGAGCCGCGGCTTCCTCTACGAGCACATGCATGCCGGCCAGCAGCACGATCATCTGGTGTGCACCGGCTGCGGCCGGGTGGTCGAGTTCGTGAGCCCCGGCATCGCAGCGCTGCAGGCCGAGATCTGCCGCGCGCACGGCTTCGTGCCGATGCGGCACACGCTGCAGATCTCCGGCCTCTGCAAGCCTTGCGCGGAGACCGCGGCGAGCGCGCCGGTCCCGGGCGCGCGGGAGATGGCCCATGTTTGAGGCGCTCATCGTCACCCTGCGCGAGGGCGTGGAGGCGGCGCTGGTGGTGGGCATCATCGTGGCCTTCCTGCGCCGCGAGGGATACGAGCGCCACCTCGGCGCCGTGTGGTCCGGCCTCGCCGCCGCCACGGCGGCGAGCCTGCTGGGGGCCCTCGTCCTCTACCGCTGGGCGGTCAACGAGGAGGTCTTCGAGGGCCTGCTCTACCTCGGCTCGGCGGTGATCGTCGGCTCGATGATGGTCTGGATGTGGCGGCACGCGCACGCTCTCTCGGGCGAGATGAAAGGATCGCTGGCGCGCATCCTCGGCCGCGAGCGGACGGCGTCGGTGGCCGCGGGCCTCTTCCTCTTCACCTTCCTCATGGTCTTCCGCGAAGGTGTCGAGACGGTGCTGTTCCTCTCCGCCCTGTCGTTGACGACGGGGGGTCTCGCGGCGGCCCTGGGGGTGCTCGTCGGGCTCGCCGCGGCGGTCGTCTTCGGCGTGCTCTTCGTGCGCGGCAGCCTGCGCATCGATCTCGGGCGCTTCTTCAAGATCACCGGCATCGCGCTCGGCATCTTCCTGCTGCAACTGCTGGTCAACGGCTACCACGAGCTGTCGGAGGCCGGCTGGCTGCCGGCCAACGAGACGACGATGGCGACGGTGGGGCCGCTGGTGAAGAACGAGTTCTTCTTCGTCGCCGCCGTGCTGGTGCTGCCGCTGCTCATGTTGATGATTCCCGGGCGGCGGCCGGCCGGGGAGGGGGCGTCCGGCGCGGCGGCGCGGCTCGAGCGGGCGGGGAGCCGCCGCCAGGCGCGCGCCCGGGTGCTCGCCGCGGTGCTGGGCCTCGTCATCCTGGCGGCGCTCGGCCTCGGCATCGTCTACGCCCAGCCGCCGGCCGCCCTCTCGCCGGCGACGCCGGTCGCGGTCGGGGCGGACGGCACGGTGCGCATCCCGCTCGGGACGTTTCAGGGCACGGCGCTGCGGCGCTTCCAGGTGACGATCGGCGACCACGCGGTGCGTTTCATCGCCGTTCCCATCGAGCGCGGCGGACCCATCGCCACGGCCTTCGACGCCTGCGTCATCTGCGGCCCGCGCGGCTATTACCAGGACGGGCCCAACATCACCTGCCTGCACTGCGGCTCGGCGATCTACCCGCCGAGCATCGGCCAGGCGGGCGGCTGCAATCCGGTTCCCCTGCCGTCGCGCACGGAAGGCGGCCAGCTCGTCCTCGCCGCCGCCGATCTCGCCGGCGGCGGTCATCTCTTCTCCGGCGGCGCGCACGCCGGGCACGCGGGGTCGTAGGGATGTACGCGCGCCTGCTCGTCGAATCGTTGCGCCGGGGCACCCGCAGGAAGCTGCTGGCGGTCACCGCCGTGGCGCTCGGCACGCTCGGCGCCACGGCGCTCGCGGAGGTGATGCTGGCGTCCGGCGACCGGCTGGCCGCGGAGCTCGGTTCCTACGGCGCCAATCTCGAGATGGTGCCGGTGCGCGAGGGGGAGACCCTCGCCGCCGCCGATCTCGCCAAGGTGCGGCGGATCTTCTGGCGCAACAACATCGTGGCGCTGGCGCCCTTCCTCAGCCTGCGGGTGCGGCTGGAGCCGGGGGATACCGTGGCGCCGCTGGTGGGCACCTGGTTCGATCACGCGCTGGAGCCCGGCTGGCGCACGGGCCTGCCGCGCACGCGGCCGACGCTGCGCGTGGAGGGCCGCTGGCCCGCGGATGGCGTGGATGAGGCCGTGGTCGGCCGCCGGCTCGCGGCGCGGCTCGGCCTGCGTCCGGGCGGCGAGTTGCGGGCCTCTCTGGGCTCCCGCCGCGAGAGCCTGCGGATCGTCGGCGTGGTGACGAGCGGCGGCGAGGAGGACGATCAGGCCTTCGCGCCCATCGGCGCCGTGCAGCGGCTGGCGGACCGGGCGGGACGGTTCACGCGCGCCGAGATCTTCGCCCTCACCTCGCCGGAAAGCCGCAACACGCATCCCGATCCCTCGCGCATGAGCGCTGAGGAGTACGAGGCCTGGTACTGCACGGCCTATCCCTCCTCCATCGCCTGGCAGCTCAACCGGGCGCTGCCGCGGGCGCGGACGAGCGTGGTCTCCAAGGTCACCCAGGCTACGGCGGACGTGCTCGGGCGGCTGCGCTGGGTACTGGCGGCCCTCGCGGCGGTGGCCCTCGCCGGAGCCGCGGTAGGCGTCACCGCCGCCATGACGGCCACCGTGATGGAGCGCCGGCTGGAGGCCGGCCTGCTGGTGGCTCTCGGCGCGGCGCGCGGCCGGGTGGTGCTGTTCTTCCTCAGCGAGGCGGCGCTGCTGGGCGTTCTAGGCGGCCTCGCCGGCGGCGCCGCGGGCCTCGGCGCCGGCCGCCTGCTGGGCAGCGGCGTCCTCGGCGCGGCCATCCCCTGGATGCCTGTCCTGCTGCCGTTTGCCGTCCTGCTCGGCCTGGCCGTGGCGGTGCTGGCGAGCGCCGCTCCGGTGGCGCGCGCCCTGGAGCGCTATCCGGCCGACATCCTCAAGAGGGCCACCGCCTGATGCTCGCCCGCCTGGTGCTCGCCAGCCTCCGCCGCCGCTTCCGGCAGCTCGCGCTCATCCTCGTCGCGGTGGGGGTGGCCGCGGCCACGGTAGCCACGCTCGCGGGCTTCTCCAGCCGCGCCGGCAGGCATCTCGGCGAGAGCATGTCCGCCTTCGGACCGAACCTCACCGTGCGCCCGCAAGTGGCCGCGCCGCCGGTCCTGCCGCCGCCCGCCCTGGCGCGAGTGCGCGCGGTGCCGGGAGTCCTCTCCGTGCAGGGAGTCCCCGCCGCGCTTCCGGCGAGCCTCGGCGGCAGGAAGACATCGGGCTTCGACCGCCTGGAGGTGCGCGCCGAGTCCGGCCGGCTGGCGGAGGTGGCGCGCGGCATCGAGGCCCGCGTCGAAGGAGTGGAAGCCGTGCCTCTGCGGCGGGTCAGCGACTCGGACGCCCGCCTGACCCGGCGGCTGACGCTGATCCTGCTCGCGGTGAGCGTCGTCTCCCTGCTGCTCGCGCTCCTCTCCGTGGGCGCGGCGACCACGGCTCTCATGGAGGAACGGCGGACGGAGATCGGCCTCTTCCTGGCGCTCGGCTACACCGGCCGGCGAGTGGCGACGTTCCTCGCCGCGGAGCTGATCGCGGTGGCGCTGCTGGCGGGAGCTCTGGGAGACGTCGCCGGGGAGCTGGCGGCGGGGAGCCTCGCGCAACGCATCCTCGGCGCCGGCGGGGGCGCGGCGCTGACCTGGAGCGGCTTCGCCGCCGCGGCGCTCGCGGCCGTGCTGGTGGTGGGCTCCTCGACTTTGATGGCGCTGCGGCGCGTCGAGCGGCTGGACACCGCGCGGGTGTTGCGGGGCGAGTGAATCCCATGCCGCTGGTCGAGGTCGAGGGCCTGAGCCGCCGATTCGGAGCGTTGCGCGCTCTGGACGATCTGGCGCTCTCCGTGGAAGCGGGCGAGTGGGTGGCGGTGACCGGCCCCTCGGGCTCCGGCAAGACGACGCTGCTCAACGTCCTCTCCGGCCTGGACCGTCCGACCGCGGGCCAGGTGCGCGTGGGCGGCGTCGATCTGCCGCGGCTCACCGCCCGCGAGCTGGCGCGCTACCGGCAGCGCACGGTGGGCCTGATCTTCCAGCAATTCCATCTCATCCCCTATCTGACCGCGCTCGAGAACGTCATGCTGGCGCAGTACGTCCACAGCATGACGGACCGCGCCGAAGCCGAGGAGGCCCTGCGCCGGGTGGGCCTCGCGGAGCGCCTGCACCACCTGCCGAGCCAGCTCTCGGGCGGCGAGCAGCAGCGGGTGTGCATCGCCCGCGCGCTGATCAACCAGCCGCCGCTGATCCTCGCCGACGAGCCCACGGGCAACCTCGACGCGGTGAACGAGGCGGTGGTGATGTCGCTGCTGGCCGACCTGCACCAGCGCGGCCACACGCTGATCCTGGTCACCCACGATCCGTCGATCGCCATCCGCGCCGGCCGCGAGATCCGGCTCGAGCACGGCCGTCTGGCGTACGTCGAGCAGCCGGGAGATCTGGAGCTGCAAGGCGTGCTGGCGGAGCTCTGGCAACTGATCGAAGAGGATGGCGCGGGCGTTTCCGTGGCGCGCCGCGGCGTGGCCGAGCTCATCGGCGACGGGCTGCTCACCTTCGCCGACGGCAGGATCGCTTTCACCGAGCGCGGGGGCGCGCAGGCGCAGGCGGTGGTGCGCCGGGTACGGCTGGCCGAGGTGCTGCTCGCGCGCACCCTCGACCGCGGTGCCGCCGGGGAGTGCGGGCAGGAGGCTCCCGTGGCCGCGGGATTCGAAGACCAGGTCTGCGCCTTCCTCGATCATCCCGCCACTTGTCCTCATGGGCGGCCCATTCCAAACGGCACGGCCTGCTGCGCGAGCGTACCCGCCGTGCAGCAGGTGCTGGAGCTGGGCCTTTGAGAGCTCCGCTCGTCCTCCTGCTCCTCCTGGGCGCCTGCGCCGGCGCTCCGCCGCGGACCGCTCAGGTCGAGCGGCGAGTGATGCTCATGGGCACCTCGCTGGAAATCGTCGTCGAAGCGCCGGACCGTGCGGCGGGCCTCGCGGCGAGCGAGCAGGCGATAAAGGCGCTGGAAGCCGCGGAAGCCCGGCTGTCGACCTGGCGGAACGACTCCGAGCTCGCTCGCCTCAATCAGACGCCAGCGGGAGAGCCTCGCGCTCTCTCTGCCGGCCTCGCCTCCGACTTGGCCGCGGCGAAGCGCTGCTGGCAGGAGACGGCCGGGGGATTCGATCCTGGCGTCGGTGGGCTGGTACAGGCTTGGGGACTGCGCACCGGCGGCCGGCTGCCCAGCGAGCGGGAACGCCAGGCAGCGGCCGGCAGCATCGCGGCGCTCCGTCTTGGACCGAACGATTCCGCGGTCCGCGAGCGTCCGGGATTGGTTCTGGAGGAGGGCGGTTTCGGCAAGGGCGCCGGGCTGAGGGACGCGATAGGCGTCCTCTCGCGCGCCGGCGTCTCTCGCGCTTCGCTCGACCTCGGCGGCCAGGTCGCGGTGCTCGGGCGCGGCTGGACTATTTCCGTCGCCGATCCGCGGCGGCGGGAGCGTCCGGTCCTAGCGCTGTCGATCGACGGCGGCTCGGTCTCGACCTCCGGCAACGGCGAGCGCGGCATCGAGGTGAACGGCCGGCGGCTGGGCCACATCCTCGATCCGCGGACGGGTGTGCCGGCGGCCGATTTCGGCAGCCTCACTGTGTGGACGGCGGACCCGCTGCGCGCGGACTGCCTGTCGACGGGGCTTTACGTCCTCGGCCCTGAACGAGCACTGCGATGGGCCGCGGAGCACGGAGGCGTCGAGGTGCTGGTGTTGCGCCCCGACGGCAACCGGTTGGAGGCCCTGGCCAGCCCGGGGCTGAAGGGAAGACTGAAGACGCTGAACGCGGAGGTAGAGATCGACTTCGGCAGTTGAACCGAGGGCCGGTGGGCCACGGCGGCAACCGGTACGGCCTACCGGCCCTCACGAACCGCGCGGCGCGGGAACGCCGCACAAGTCCGGAGGAGACTATACATGGCTTTTTCCTGGAGGAGAGGTTGGGCGGCTCTGCTGCCGCTCGGGCTCGCGCTGGCCCTGGCGCCCGCGGCCTTCGCGCAATCCAGCTCGGCGGAGGAGCGGGTGCGCGATCTCGAACGGCAGGTCGAGCAGCTCAAGGCGGAGATCGCAGCCATGAAGAGCGGCGGCGAGAGCACGGAGGCGGACCAGCTGGCCGAGCTGGAGCGGCGGCTGGAGGTGCTGGCCGGGGAGATCGAAAAGCTGAAGATCGGCGAGGCGGCGGTGGCGGCGGACGAGAGCGAGCACGGGTTCGGGCCTGCGGCCTCCAAGGTCTACCGCACGGAGCGCGGCCTCTCCATCGGCGGCTACGGCGAGGTCATCTATCAACAGATCGATGACGAAGAGGAGGAAGAAGAGGGGCTGGCCACGGCCAAGGCCGAGGAGGAAGAAGAGGAGGAAGAGGAAGGCGGCGATCAGTTCGACCTCCGGCGCGCCGTCGTCTACGTCGGCTACAAGTGGAACGACCGCATCCTCTTCAACAGCGAGGTGGAGTTCGAGCATGCCGGCGAGGAAGTCTCGGTCGAGTTCGCCTACCTCGACTTCCTCTGGCGGCCGCAGCTCAACTTCCGCGCCGGCCTGCTGCTGATGCCGGTGGGCTTCCTCAACGAGCTCCACGAGCCCACGGTGTTCCTCGGCGCCAACCGTCCCAGCGTGGAGCAGGTCATCCTGCCCACGACCTGGAAGGAGAACGGCTTCGGCCTCTTCGGCGAAGCCGGCCCCTTCTCCTATCGCACGTACATCGTCAACGGACTGTCCGCCGAAGGCTTTTCGGATGAAGGGCTGCGCGGCGGCCGGCAGGGCGGCAGCGAGGCCAGCGCCGAGGACCTCGCCTGGGTGGGCCGGCTCGACTACACCGGCCTGCCGGGATTCCTGTTTGGAGGCTCCGTCTACACGGGCAAGTCGGGGCAGGGGATCGAGACGCCGGCGGAGCGGGAGATCGGCGTCGGCGCCACGATCTTCGAGGGCCACCTCGAATGGCGGTGGCGGGGGCTCGAATTCCGCGCCCTGGCCGCGCAGGCCGATCTCGACGACGTCGCAGAGCTGAACGACGCCCTCGGCCTCGACGGCGACGAGTCCGTCGGCGAAGAGCTCAGGGGCTTCTATCTCCAGCTCGGCTATGACGTGCTGGCGGGCCGCGCCGCGGGCCGGGCGCTCATCCCGTTCGCCCGCTGGGAGGCCTACAACACGCAGGACGCGGTGCCCGCGGGATTCCAGACCGATCCGGCCAACGACGTCGAGAGCCTCACCCTGGGAGTCTCCTACAAGCCGATCGAGCAACTCGTCCTGAAGGTGGATTATCAGAATGTCGACAACGAGGCCGGCACCGGCGCCGACCGGTTCAACGTCCTGCTGGGGTATGTCTTCTAGCGGATTGCGTAGATCTGTAGGGGCGGCCCTATGTGGCCGCCCTGTTCTTGGCGGACGGTATTCTGCCCGCGAGGCAGGGCGGCCACATAGGGCCGCCCCTACATGGGTTTTACTTGGTCTCCTCCTAGCCGCCGTTCCCGCGGCGGCCCGGGTGTTCCTCACCGTGGACGAGGCGCTGAAGCTCGCCTTCCCAGGATGCGAGGTGGCGCGGCGCACGGTTTTTCTCAAGCCGGAGCAGGTCAAACGCGCCCACGAGCTCTCCGGCGTCGAGGTGCTGAGCGCCCTCGTCAACTACTACGCGGCCAGCCGCGGCGGCCAGCCGGCCGGCACCGCCTGGTTCGACACCCACCGCGTGCGCACCCTGCCGGAGACGCTGATGATCGTCGTCGATCCCCAGGGCCGGGTGGGCCGCATCGAGGTGCTCTCGTTCCGCGAGCCGGAAGACTACCTGCCGCGGGGCGCCTGGTACGAGCAATTCCGCGGCAAGGCCCTGGATGCGAACCTGCAGATCAAGCGCGACATTCGGCCGGTGACGGGGGCCACCCTGACGGCCCGCGCCACCACCGACGCCGTGCGCCGGGTGCTGGCCCTCCATCAAATCCTCACCGGAGCCGGCAAACCTTGAACCGGTTCGAGGCCTGGATGCAGCACCTCTCCAACCTCCTCGTGGGAGGAACGGGGCTGGTCTACGCCTGGATGCTCTACCTGGTGAAGCCGGCGGATCCGTACGCGGTGGTGAACCATCCTTGGCAGCCGCAGGTGCAGCATCTCCACGTCCTCGTCGCTCCCCTGCTCGTCTTCACCGCCGGCCTCATCTGGCGGCGCCACGTGTGGTGGCAGTGGCGGAGCGGGGCGAGCGAGCGCCGGCGGAGCGGTGTGTCGCTGGCGCTGTTTCTGATCCCGATGATCGTCTCCGGCTACCTGATCCAGACCGCGGTGGATGAAGGCTGGCGGAAGATCTGGGTGATCGTCCACCTCGCCGCCTCCGGCTTCTGGCTGCTCGGCTACGGGGTGCATCAAGCCTTGGCGGTTTGGGCCTATTTCCGCGACACGTCGGACCAGCGGTAACCCGCCTGCAGCGGCGGTCCCTCGCCGGAGCCGAGGAACCAGAGGACGGAGGGACGCGGCCGCAGCGATCCCAGGCGCAGTTGGCCTTCGCGCGGCCCGGTGAGCAGCAGCGCCGCCGCCAGGCCCTGGGCGTCCATCGCCAGGTCCGTCACGGTGGCCGCCGCCAGCACGCCGCGCGGCGGACTGCCCGTCCGCTGGTTCAGGTAGGCGGGCGCCGTCGCCTCCGTGCTCCGCCGGGGATGGTCCGCTTGCGAAGCGACGGCCAGGGAGCGGTCGAGCAGATAGATCTCGCCCGCGGCCTCGGCGAGGCCCGGCAGCCGCGGCAGCGCGGCGGGCCATCCTTTGCCGGCGGGTCCGGGTCCGAAGCCGCGCTCGATCGAGCCGAGCCGGACGACGCCGTTGCCGGCCCCTTCCCGCTTCAGGATCTCGACGGCGCGGTCCACGGCGTGACCCTCGGCGAAGCCCCACAGGTCCAGGCCGGTTCCCGGCGCGAGCGCGGCCGTGCCTTTTTCCGCGTCGAGGGTCAGTCCGCCGCAGGAGGCGAGCTGCAAGGCTTGTTGGATGCTCTCCGCGGAGGGCTGCTCGGCGGCGGCCGGAGCGCGCAGGCCCCAGAGCGCATAGAGATCCCGCCCGAGAGGTCCATGCGCGCCTTCGGACCAGATGCAGAAGTCGCTGGCTCTCGCGAGCACCGCCATCAGCCGGGGATCCACCGGCTGGGGTCCCCTGCCTGATGCGGCATTGAGCACCGCGAGGCCGCCGTCCGGCCGAGTCGCGTCGGTCAACCGTTCGATCTCCGCGATCTCGGCAAAAGCCTTCTGGATGGCCGCCCGCGCCGCCTCCGCGGAGAGGTCCCGCACCTCGATCTCCACCGTCCTGCCGAACGCCTGGGAGGAGAGGCGCGGGGGTTCGACCGCCGGCGCGGGCGGCGTCCCCAGGAAGAAAGCGAGAACCAGGGGCAGCATCAGGGCTGCACCACGAAGCACTCCAGGACCGCCCGGAAGACGGCCCGCAGCTCGGCGCCGTCGTAATGAGCGGGATAGCTCGCGCGCTCGGCGAGGAGCCGATCGCGCAGCAAGCCTTCGAAGGCGCCGAGGAGGGCCGAGCGGACGGCCTCCGGATTGAGACCCTGCCGCAGCATGCCGGCCGCGAGCATCTCCTTCAGCAGGCCGTCGACCACGCCCAGCACCTGCTGGAAACCGCGCGTCAGCAGCACCAGGTGGCCGTGCTTGCGGATGCGCCGTCCTTCGAGGAGCATGAGCGTGCTGATCTCGCGGTCCCGCTCGAACGCGCCGATCATCAGCTCCGTCAGCGCCCGCAGCTTGTCGAAAGGCGATTTGCCCGATTCCTGGATCTGCCCGAGTCCCCGCGACATGCGCTGCCAGGCCTGATCGTAGATGGCCTCCAGCAGGCCCTCCTTGCTGCCGAAGTGCTTGATGAGCTGCGATTCGCTCGTCCCCGCCTTGCGGGCGATGGCCGAGGTCGTGGTGTTCTCGTAGCCGTCTTCCGCGAACAACTCGCGGCCGGACTGCAGGATGCGGTCGTGCGAGGACAGCTCGGCCGGGGAGTCTCCCTGCCTTCCGGCAAGAGATTGAGGTTTCCTCATAAGCTGATTCATCGTAGTACGGCGGCGGGAAGGGCGCAACAGGGGTAGTGCCACTATTGACTTGTCGTCGCAGCAGCACGATACTAAGTACGACTTCAAGCAACTCCCCAATCCCCTCGGGTGCGCCCCGCGGTCTCCTTCGACCAAAGGGCGCCCCTCTTTTTTACCTTCTACCGCGGGTAAGCCGGTGGGGGGTTCAGAAGTTGATGTACTCGAGCTCGGGTTTGAGGGCGGGTCCCGCCGGCAGGCCGCGGCGCAGAGGGGGCGGCTCGATCTGCAGGTTCACCCAGGCACGGAAGACCGCTCCGAACATCTCGAAGCGGGCGCGGAAGCCCTCGGCGAGGCCGCGCTTCTTTTCCTTCACCAGGTGCTTCAGGTTGTACATGACCGTCGTCGTGATGCGGCAGCCGAGCTGGCGGCAGGCCCAGTTGAGGCCGGTCTCGATAGCGAACCCTTCCTGATGGCTCTCCGGCACGGCCTCGAAGATGCCCCGCCGCAGGCAGCGGATTCCCGACAGCAGCGGACCCGTGCGGCAATGGAAGGCGTTGATCACGGCGCCGCGGTGGCGGATGCCCACGTTCATGTCCGAACGGCCGGAGAGGACCGGCTCCACGAGGCGCTCGAGCAGCTCCACCGTGAGGTTCATGATGTCGCCGTCGACGAAGAGCAGGATCTCGGCGTCCGTGTGCGCGACGCCGATCGCCATGGCCCGTCCCTTCCCCTGATTCTGCCGCAGGTGGATGGTGCGCAGCCCCATGGAGCGGGCGATGCCGACGGTACCGTCCGTCGAGCCGTCCGAGACCACCAGGATCTCGCCGATGGCGGGAGTGGCCTTGAGGACCGCGAGGACCTCGGTCAGCGTGCTCTCTTCGTTGTAGGCCGGTACGATGGCGGTGACTTGAAAATCTCCTCCTGGGGATTTCCTCATTTCGGCCCCTCCGCTCGGCCGACCTGCAAGAATGTGGCCCGGCGTTCTCCGCCGGGGCGTAAGGATATCAATCTTCTACTCGCCGGGGAGCCCGGCCGCGGCCCCCGGCAGCAGGTCGCCCTCGGCGACGAGGCGGGCATCCCCGGAGAGCGACCACCGGCCCGCCGCGAGGTCACCCTCGACCTGCAGCTCGAAGCCCCCCCGGGTGGCGGCCCGCAACGGCAGCCGCGCCCGGCCCGCCGCGAGCCCCACGGCGGCGCCGGCCAGCACGCCGGTGCCGCAGGAGAGCGTCTCGTCCTCCACGCCGCGCTCGTACGTCCGGATCTCCATACGGTCCGCGGCGGGAAAACGCACGAAGTTGACGTTGGTGCCCGGCGCGCCGAACACGGGATGGTAGCGGATCTCCCGGCCCAGCTCGCGCACAGGAGCCCGCTCCAGCTCCTCGGGCCAGAGGAGGACGAAATGCGGCACGCCGACGAGGATCCGATCGCCGGTGTAGGTTGAGCCGCCGGCCTCCACCGTGAGGCTGTGCGGCGGCGACGCGGGGACGGGCAGCTCCACGGCGACTGCCGAGGCGTCCACCTGGCGAACGGGGAAGTCGCCCGCCGGCGTCTTGACCCGCACCGTCTCCGCCGCCCAGCCGAGGTGAAAGGCCAATTGGGCGGCGCAGCGGGTGCCGTTCAGGCACAGATCGGCGGCGAGGCCGTCGGCGTTGAAGTAGTCCATGGCCGCGCCGCCGCCGGCCCGCCGCAGCACGATCAGGCCGTCGGCGCCGAGCGAGACACCGCGCCGGCACCAGGCGCGGATCGTCTCGGCGTCGGGAACCTGGAAGGGCTCGGCCAGCGCCAGGAAGTCGTTGCCGCTGCCGGAGACCTTGTAGAAGTGCGTCATGGCACCGCGGCCCGGACCTCGCCGCCGGGCGCGCTCTCGTTGCCGGTCTGATCGATCGCCGTCACACGGTAGCTGTAGCTCCGCCCGCTCTGCACCGCGGTGTCGATGTACTCGGCGGCCTCCAGCGGCTGGGCGGTGACGCGCGTGAAATCGCCCGTGTCCCCCTCGCGGCGGTAGACGATGTAGCCGGCGAGATCGTCCGCCTCGCTGGCGCGCCAGACCAGGCGCACGCGCGCCGGCTCGGCCAGCGCCACCAGCTCGCTCGGCGGCGGCGGCGCGAAGCGGTCCTGGTAGACCACCTCGTGCTCGCTGGTGATGGCGCTCTCGACGATCGGCTCCTGCTGCGAGAGCGCGGTGACGGTGTAGATGTAGCTCTCGCCGAAGCGGGCCGTGTTGTCGAGCCAGCTCCGCTCCTGCGCTCCGGCGGTGTGGAGCGGCTTGCCGTGGGCGCGGTCGCGGGAGCTGCGGCGATAGATGTTGTACCCCGCCGTGGCGCCTTCGACGCCGGACCACTCGACGAGCACGCCGTCGGCCCGTGCGGTGACGCCGACGCGCTCCGGCGCCGCGGGCGGCGCCTTGGGCACGAGCGAGGCCACGTTCGAGAGATCGGACCGGTCGCCTTCCTTGCCGAACGTGCGCACCGCGAAGTATTGCGCCAGCGGCGAGGCGCCCGCCGGGATCTCGGGCAGCGGCAGCAGGACGTTGATGCGGGCGCCGTCCGTCGCCGCCGTGAGGTCCGCGCCTTCGAGCTTCTGCTGCAGCTTCGCCGCGGCGTTGAGCTCGCGCGGGTCGAGCGGATTGGCCTTGCCCTCCGGCGATGCCGGCCGCGAGACCTGCCAGATCTCGACGGCGGAGATGCCTTCGAGCGCCGTGCCGGCCGGCGTCACCGTCGGGTAGCTGAAGCTCAGCAGCAGCCGCGGCCCCTGCTGCACCACCGCGAGGTCACGCGTGGGAGCCGGAACCGCGCGCAGCGGCGGCGCGGGCGGGCCCTGTTTGCCGCAGGCGAGGGCGAAGAGCGAAAGCCCCAGCGTAAGGGCCGTAGCGGCGGTCCTACGTGGCCGCCGCCTGCCCTTCGAAGCCCTCACCACCCCGGCCCTCCTCTCCCAGAGGGAGAGGAGGCGTAACCCGCCCCGCCTACCACCACGCCCTCGTGACTGGCGATACCGAGTTCCTGCGTCTCATGTTGCAGCTGCAGAAGACCTACCAGATCGATCCGGCCGGACTCATCCACGCCCTCCAGAATCACTACGAGCTCACCCTCGAGCTGGTCCACTTCTGGACGCGGCACAAGGACGCCACCTTCACCTTCCGCGGCAAGAGCCTGAAGGGCAGCGAGCTGCGCGAGCTCATCCGCTCCGAGATGCGCGGGCACCTCATCG
>JBIOVX010000159.1:0-9713 GCA_044868005.1 Thermoanaerobaculia bacterium
CCGGCGAGGACGCCGGCGCTCCCAGGATAGACGCTCCATGCCCCCTCCTCCGTATACACGCTCTGAGATGCTAGAGCTCGTCTATTCCAGCCGTCAGAACCCCCTGCCGCCGCGCGCGCCGTGGGCCGAGTCCTCCGATCGCGACCTCCTGGTGGCGGTGCGCGAGGGGGACGAATCGGCGTTGAACGAGCTCATCGGCCGCAAGACCAAGCCATTGCTCCAGCTCTGCCAGCGCATCCTGGGCGACCTCGAGGAGGCCCGGGACGTCGTGCAGGTGACCTTCTTCAAGGTGTGGGAGAACCGCCGCAAGTTCGACGACCGGTGGAGCCCCAACACCTGGATCTACCGCATCGCCAGCAATCTCGCGATCGACCACCTGCGGTCGCGCAAGAGCCGCGAGCGCAGCCACGAGCCCGTGCGCCAGCACCTGCGGCAGGTGGCCGACACCCGCGCCCAGCGCGACCTCACGCGGCTGCAGCAGAGCGAGGTGGCGGCGATCTTCCGCGATCTCTCCGCCGGGCTCTCCGAAAAACAGCGCGCGGCCTTCCTGCTGCGCGAGCTCCAGGGGTTCTCCTCCGCCGAGGTGGCGGAGATCCTGTGTTGCCGGGAATCGACGGTGCGCAACCATCTCTTCAACGCGCGCCGCATCCTGCGCCGCGAGCTGCTCCGGCGCTACCCCGAGTACGCCGGCGCTCTGGCGCCGGAGGAGGAGAAGCCGTGAGCTGCCCGGACTGGACCGCGCTCGCGGTACGCCGGGACGACGGCTGGGCGGCGGCGGTGGAGCACTTCGACGGCTGCACCCTCTGCCGGCGGGAGGCCCTGGCGGCCGATCCCCTGCTGGTCTTCCGGCGGCTGCCGGCGGCGGACCTCTCGCCCGCCGAGGAGCAGGCCGAGATCGAAGGGGTGCGCCAGGCGGTGGCCGCCATGCGCAAGGCCGAGCGGCTCGAGGGGCGGTGGAGCGGCGCCCGGTGGCGGCGCTGGGCCGCCGCGGCGGCGCTCGCCGTGGCCGCCCTGACGGCGGCGGGCCGCGACAAGGCTCCGGTCCCCCGGCAGCACGCCGTAAGGCCGGCCGCGGCGCCCATGGCGGCGGCGGTTCCCGTCCCGATGCTCGAAGGGGTGGACCGTCCAGGCGCCCGCGTCTACCACATGGACGGCGAGGGGATCACGGTGTACATGGTCTTCGACGAGAAGCTGGATGTCTGACCGGTGCCCCGATGCCTGGCTTCGTCCCTTTCGCCGGCTGCCGCGGCGAGCGCCGGCCGTTCCGCGGTAAACTCCCGAGCATCTTCGTGGCTAATGTGCGCCGCTCCATCGCGAGCTTTCTGCTGGTTCTGGCCGTCGCTGCGCCGCTGCTGGCCCAGGCGCAGGGCGGGGAAGTGGTGGTGCAGGCCTACACGTTCAAGTACCAGCGGGCCAGCGAAGCCGTCCCCCTGGTCTACCCGCTGCTCTCGCCGCGCGGCACGGTCGAGTACCAGCCGGCGGGCAACACGCTGGTGATCCGCGACACGCAGGCGGCGATCCAGCGCATCGTGCCGATGCTGCGCAGCTTCGATCACCCGAAGCTGCCCTTGCGGCTGGAGGTCTTCGTGGTGCGCGCCAGCCGCGCCGTGGTGTCGCCCGCGCAGGGCTCGGACCTGCCGGAATGGCTGACCAAGCGGCTGCACGACCTGCTGTCGTACGACTACTACGAGATGCAGGCGCAGGCCCAGCTCGGCGGCGTCGAGGGGCAGCGGGTGGTCTACCAGCTGGGACCGGAGTATAAAGTGAGCTTTCGCTTCGGCACCCTGCTGGAAGGCCAGCGGGTGAAGCTCTCGAACTTCCGGATCTCCCGGCGGTCCGAGGGGCGGCCCGAGACGAACCTCATCCAGACCAACCTGAACCTCTGGCTGGAGCAGACGATGAGCCTGGGTCTCGCCAAGAGCGAGTCCAGCCGGGAGGCGCTGATGGTGGTGCTGACGCTGCGCGAAGGCGAGAGGAGACCCTAGGCGATGCAATTTGTCTGTCGCGTCGGAACGCCGGACGGCCGGGTGCTGGAGGAGGTCATTATCGCCAGCGACGAGACCGCCCTGCGCACCGAGCTCGGCAAACGCGGGGTTCACGTCTTCGCGGTGCAGCGCCGCGGCATGTCCCCGGGCCGCGCCCTGTCGGTCTTCGGCCGCATTGGACGCCGGCGCATCCCGGTGCAGGAGTTCATGGTCTTCAACCAGGAGCTGGCGGCGCTGCTCAAGGCCGGCCTGCCCCTGCTGCAGGCCCTGGACCTGATGCTCGAGCGGATGCACAACCCGCACTTCCGGTCGGTGCTGACGGACGTCCGCGACCGGGTGAAGAGCGGCACGGATCTCTCCGAGGCCTTCGCCGCCCACGGCGACCTCTTCCCCCGCCTCTATCCCTCGTCGCTCAAGGCGGGGGAGCGCAGCGGCGAGCTGGAGCTGGTCATCCGCCGCTTCATCCGCTACATCAAGCTGATGCTCGACGCCCGGCGGCGGGTGATCTCGGCGCTGATCTACCCGGCGGTCCTGGTGTGCCTGTCGATCGCCATGATCGCGGTCATGGCCATCTACGTGATGCCCAAGTTCATGGGTTTCTTCGAAGAGCTGGGCACCGATCTGCCGCTGATCACGCAGATCGTGCTGGCGTTCTCCAAATTCGCCGGCTCGAACTGGCTGCTGCTGCTGGGGCTGCTCGTCGGCGGCCTGCTGGCGCTGCGCTCCTGGGGGGCCACGGAGACCGGCCGGCTCGCCATCGACCGCTTCAAGCTGCGCCTGCCGCTCATGGGCCCGGTGCTTCACCGCTTCGCGCTGTCGGAATTCTGCCGCTCCCTTTCGACGTTGCTGGCGGGAGGCATCCCGCTGGTGCCCGCCTTCGAGATCGCCATCGCGTCGGTGGGCAACGCTTACGTGCGCCACCGGCTGGAGCCGACGATCCAGATGGTGCGGGAGGGCAAGCCCTTCTACGCCGCGCTGGAGCAGAGCGGGGTCTTCCTCGACATGTCGATCGACATGGTGAAAGTCGGCGAGGCGACCGGCTCGCTCGACGACATGTTGAACAGCGTCTCGGAGTTTCTGGACGAGCAGGTCGAGACCCGCATGCAGCGGCTGCTGAGCCTGGTGGAGCCGATGATGCTGGTGTTCATGGGCATCATCATCGCGATCCTGTTGATCTCGATCTATCTGCCGATGTTCTCGATGCTCGGCTCGACGAAGTTCTGACACTGTGCTGATGGGGCCGCCCGGGGCGCGGGGAGGCTCGTGACGGTGATTCCGGAGAAAGGTGCGAGGAGTTGGCAATGGCAGTGATCAACGGCAAGACGGCGGTTCAGGAGAAGGATCTCGAGGCCGAGACCGTCGAGCAGGCGAGGGAGCGCCTGGCCGGCGAGCGGCGCGAGGCGGAGGCCTTCGCCGCCCGCTACGGGCTCGAGTTCGTCGACATGACGCACTTCCGCATCGACAACGACCTGTTCCGGCGGGTGCCGTTCGAGCTGATGCCGCGCTACGGCTTCATCCCCGAGGCGCAGCTCGACGGCCGCATGTCGGTGGTGATGGCCGACCCGTCGGACGTGGTGAAGATCGACGAGCTCGAGCTGCTGCTCGGCCAGCCGGTCGAGGTCAAGGTGGGGGTGCGCTCGGCGATCGCCGAGATCCTGCAGAAGTCGGAGAGCGCGCAGCGGGTGCTCGACGAGGCCAGCGAGGACTTCCGCATCCAGCTCGTCCAGGAGGACGACGACGGCGAGGAAGTCCTCACCATCGACCGCATCACCGCCGACACCAGCCCGATCATCAAGCTGGTGGACTCGACGATGTTCAACGCCATCCAGCGCCGGGCCTCGGACATCCACATCGAGACGCGCGAGAGCGAGGTCATCATCAAGTACCGCATCGACGGCGTCCTCTATCAGGCCATGGAGCCGATCGACAAGCGCCATCACCAGACGATCATCAGCCGCGTCAAGGTGATGTCCGAGCTCGACATCGCCGAGAAGCGCATCCCGCAGGACGGCCGCTTCAAGCTGCGCCTGAGGGGCCGGACGATCGACTTCCGCGTCTCCATCATGCCGTCGGTGCACGGCGAGGACTGCGTCATCCGCATCCTCGACAAGGAGTCGATGGACAAGGAGTTCAAGAACCTGCGGCTCGACATCCTCGGCTTCGACGGCGAGACGCTGCACAAGCTGCGCAAGTTCATCCGCGAGCCCTACGGCATGGTGCTGGTCACCGGCCCCACCGGCTCCGGCAAGACGACGACGCTCTACGCCTGCCTCTCGGAGATCCAGACCTCGGAGGACAAGATCGTCACCATCGAGGATCCGGTCGAGTATCAGTTGCGGGGCATCACGCAGATTCCGGTGAACGAGAAGAAGGGGCTCACCTTCGCCCGCGGCCTGCGCTCCATCCTGCGGCACGATCCGGACAAGATCATGGTCGGCGAGATCCGCGACCAGGACACGGCGCAGATCGCCATCCAGTCGGCGCTCACCGGCCACCTGGTGTTCACCACGGTGCACGCCAACAACGTGGTGGACGTGCTCGGCCGCTTCCTCAACATGGACGTGGACCTCTACAACTTCGTCTCGGCGCTCAACTGCGTGCTGGCCCAGCGCCTGGTGCGCAAGATCTGCCTGCACTGCAAGCAGCCGGCGAAGATCCCCGTCCAGGTCCTCGACGAGAGCGCACTCGATCCGGCGGTATACTCCGAGTTCACCTTCTACGAGGGTAGAGGGTGCATCGAGTGCAACGGCACCGGGTTTCACGGGCGCGTGGCCGTCTCCGAGCTGCTCGATCTTTCAGACCACATCCGCGAGCTCATCCTGGACCGCCGGCCGGCCTCCGAGATCAAGCGCGCCGCCAAGGAAGAGGGAATGACCTTTCTGCGCGAGTCGGCGCTCGAGATGGTCTTCCGGGGAGTGACGACTCTGCGTGAGATCAACAAAGTCACCTTCGTCGACTAGCCGGCTCCGGGGCGCGAGCGCCTGGTGGACGCGGCCGCTCGGCTTCGAGCCGGTGCCGGCGCCGCCGCATGTCTTCACGCTCGACGACCAGCGGCTGCGCTACGGGCAGTTCGCGCGCGACCGCCACGGCTTCCGGCTGCGCGCCTTCCGCGAGGCGGCGCTGCCGCGCGATCCGTTTCACCACGGCCCGCTGGGCGGGCCGCCGCGCGATCCGGCGGCGTTCCGCGAGCTGGTGGCGGGCCTGGTGGCGGGCGTCCCGGGCGGCGTCAAGGACGCCTCGCTGGTGCTGCCCGATACCTGGCTGCGCGTCACCTTCACCGAGAGCGGCGACCTGCCGCGGGCGGCGGACGCCCTGGACGAGGTGCTGCGCTGGAAGCTGCGGCGTCTGGTGCCGTTCCGCGTCGACGAGCTGCGCATCGGCGCCACCGAGGTGTCGCCGATCCCGGGACAGGAGGAGCCCCGCCGGCTGCTCCTCGGCTTCGCCGTCGAACAGTTGCTGGCCCAGGTGGAGGAGGCCTTCGCCGCCGCCGGCGTGCGGATCGGCCAGGTGACGAACACCAGCCTGGCGCTGCTCGCGGCCATCGCGCCGGTTGCCGCCGAGTCCTTCGCCGCCCTGGTGGTGGTGGGGAGCGAAGGGTACACCCTGATCTTCGCCCGCCGGGACGAGCCGGTGCTCCACCGCTACAAGGGCTTCACCGGCAACCTGCCCGACTCCGCCCGGGCGAGCTTCGTCGGCCGCGACCTCAAGCTCACCCGCAACTTCCTCGACGAGCACTTCCCGGGCTCCGGGCTCGGTCCGGTGCTGCTGCTCGCCGAACCGGCGGCGGAGCCGGCGTGGCTCGACCGCCTGGAGGAAGGGCTCGGCGCGCCGGCGGCGTCCCTGGATGGACGGCACTTGCCGCCGCTGCGCGCCGAGGAGGCGGCCGTGCCCGCCTGGCGCGATCTCGCGCCCATGCTGGGCGCCGCCCGGCAGGAGGTGGCGTGAGCACCCTGGACCACACTCCCGAGGTCGCCGCCGAGCCGCAGCCGTCGTCCCGGCCGGGGCCGGCGCCGGCGGCGCCGCCGCCGGTCTTCCGGCGCGAGCGCATGGAGCCCCTCAACCTCGCCCGCCGGCCGTTCCTCAACAGCCGGCCGGTGGTGCGGGTGTCGCTCCTGCTCTGGGTGCTCGGCTTGCTCCTCCTGCTGGGGAACGTCTCCCTCTTCTGGAGCTATCTCGAGAGATCCGCCGACAAGCGCCAGCAGATCGCGCGCGGCGGGCAGGAGATCGCGCGGCAGCAGGCGGCGGCGGCGCAGCTCCAGAGCCGCCTCGACAACATCGACCTGGAGCGGCAGAACGAGCAGGTCGATTTCCTCAACGAGAAGATCGAGGAGCGCACCTTCTCCTGGAGCCTGCTGCTCGACCGCCTGGCCGAGGTGCTGCCGAACGACGTGCGCCTGACCCGGCTGACGCCGCGGACGGAGGATCCGGCGGGAGGGCAGTCCCGGCGCTCGCGGACGGCGCGCAGCCAGCCGCGGCGCGAAGGCCAGGTCCCGCTGCAGATCACCGGCGAGACCCGCAACGACGAAGCGCTGCTCCGGTTCGTAGACAATCTGTTCGCGCATCCGGCTTTCGTGGACGCGAACCCGACGCGCGAGGAGCGGCTGGAGAACGGCCTGGTGAGGTTCGAGCTGAGCGTGCAGTACATTCCGGGCAAGGCGCCGCAGGGCGCCACGGCGGCGGCGCCGAAGATCGAGGAGCATCCGGCGGCGGAGATCCAGACCCCGGAAGGACCGCCCTCCGGAGGCCTGCCGTGAGGGTGCCGGGCGAGGTCTGGCGGCAGCGCCTGTGGGTGTGGGTGCCGGCCCTCGTCTTCTTCCTGGCCAACGCCGGAGGGTTCGCCGTCTACAAGCTCGGCTACGCCGGCCGCGTCGAATCCCTGCAGGAGCGGCTGGACCAGCAGAAGCGGCAACGGCAGGAGCTCACGGCGCAGCAGCGCAACATGCAGGCGATGATCGCCCGCGTGCGCACCAACGAGCAGCAGGTCCAGCAGCTCTACGCCGAGCGCCTGTCCACCCGCAGCCGGCGGCTGACCGGCATCACCTCCGAGGTCAAGGAGCTGGCGCGGAAGAGCGGCCTGGTGCCGCGGGCGATCTCCTATCCCGAGGAGGACATCGAGAAGTTCGGCCTCGTCAAGCGGTCGTCCGACTTCTCGGTGCAAGGCACGTACGCGGAGCTGCGCCAGTTCATCAACCTGCTCGAGCTTTCCCGCTCCTTCCTGTCGATCGACGAGGTGACGCTCACCGGCGACAACACGGAAGGACCGGAGCTGACCATCTCCCTGTCGCTCTCGACGCTGTTCGCCAAGGAGTCGGAGGACGCCGGCGTACCGGCGGCACCCGGAGGAGCTCTGTGAACGGCGGCAACCGGCAGCGCAACCTGCTGCTCGTGCTCGGCCTGCTGCTGGCGGTCCTCGCCTGGCGCTATCTCGGGTCCGCCCTGGGCCTTTCCGGGGACGGCGGAGAGGCCGCCGCCCCGGCGCGGCCCTCGAGGGGAATCGAGGACGAAGGAGGGGGAGGGCCTCCGGGGCAGCCGCTCCCTTCCGACAGCGGCCGGCACAGCGCCCGCCCGGGAGACCGCGTCGCGGTGCTGCGCATGGCGGACCTCGACCGCGTGCCGCGCGGCTCGGTGGTGGGCCGCGATCCCTGGCGCTTCGTGGATCCGCCGCCGCCGCCGCCCCCCCCCCCGCCGCCCCCGCCCCCGCCGCCGACCGCCGAGGAGCTGCGGCGGATGGAGGAGGAGCGCCGGCGCGCCGAGGAAGCGGCGCGGCTGGCGGCGATCGAGGCGGCCAAGCCGAAGCCGCCCGAGTTCACCATGGAGTACCTGGGCAACTTCGGCCCGCCCAGCCGGAAGGTCGCCGTGTTCAGCGACGGCAAGAAGATCCACAACGCCCTGGAGGGTGGAGTGATCGACAACAAATTCATCGTGGCCCGCATCGGCTACGAGTCCGTGGACATCCGTTTCGTGGGCTTTCCCGAGACGCCCGCGAAGCGGCTGGGCGTCCGTCATCCCTAGTCGGAGGAACCTCCAACATGCGTCACCTCATCGTCCGGTTGTCGATCCCCCTGCTGGCGCTCGGCGCGCTCGGGATGATCCTGGCCGGCTGCACCGGCCACCAGAACTACCGGCAGGGCGAGATCGACTCCCAGCTCGGCAAGTGGGACGACGCCGTCCTGCATTACATGAAGGCGCTGGAGGACGACCCGGGCAACATCTCCTATCGGGCGGCCCTGATGCACGCCAAGATCAAGGCCTCCCAGGAGCACTTCGAGAAGGGCCAGGAGTACGAGAAGGCCGGGGTGATCGAGCGCGCCCTGGTCGAGTACCAGCAGGCGGTGCAGCTCGACCCGACGAACCAGTACGCCGCGGCGCAGCTCGAGCACATGCACCAGGCCTATCTGGCGCAGAAGAAGAACCGCGGCTACGAGACGATCGAGCAGATGAAGCAGAAGGCGCGCGGCGCCCGGCCGCAGCCGCCGGTGCTGAACCCGCGCTCGAACCAGCCGATCTCGCTCGAGTTTCCGCAGCCGGTGTCGATCTTCTCCATCTACCGCGCGCTCGGCCAGGCGTTCGGCATCAACGTGCTGTTCGATCCCAACCTGCGGGATCAGGAGATCGCCATCGACTTGAAGGACGTCACCGCCCAGGCGGCCCTCGAGACCTTGATGCGGGCCGCCGGCCACTTCTACAAGGTGATGGACGAGCACACCATCATCATCGCCCAGGACACGCCGCAGAACCGCCGCACCTACGAAGACCTCGTCATCCAGACGTTCTTCCTCTCCAACTCCGAGGTCAAGGACATGCTGACGGTGCTGCGCAGCCTGATCGACGCGCGCAAGATCGCCACCAACGAGCAGCTCAACGCCATCATCCTGCGCGACACGGCGGACAAGGTGAAGGTGGCCGAGCGCATCATCGAGGCCAACGACAAATCCAAGGCCGAGGTGGTGGTCGACGTCGAGCTGCTGCAGATCAACACCGGGCGGCTGCGCGAGCTCGGCGTCAGCCTCTCCAGCTACTCCATCGGCCAGACGCTGAGCGTCGGCACCCCCAGCACCGGCACGGGCACCGGCACGACGGCGCCCTCCGGCATCCGCATGTCGGACCTGGAGTTCATCAACCAGAGCAACTGGCTGCTGACCATCCCGAGCTTCCTCTACAACTTCGTCAAGACGAATACCGACGCCCAGCTCCTGGCGAAACCGCAGCTCCGCATCACCGAAGGCGAGAAGGCGACCCTCACCATCGGCGACCGCGTGCCGATCCCGCTGACCACCTTCAACACCGCCAACAACGTCGGCGGCAACATCGTGCCCATCACCTCGTTCCAGTACCAGGACGTCGGCATCCGCATCGACATGGAGCCGCGGGTCCACCACAACCAGGAGATCACGCTCAAGGTCAAGGTCGCGGTCTCCAACCTGAACGGCAACGTGCAGGCGGGCGGCGGCCAGTCGCAGCCGATCATCGGCACGCGCGAGATCGACACCGTGATCCGCCTCCAGGACGGCGAGACCAACTTCCTCGCCGGCCTGCTGCGCACCGACGAGACCAACGCCCGCCAGGGCGTACCGGGGCTCTCCGACCTGCCGGTCATCGGCCGCTTCTTCGGCCGCGAGCGCAACGAGGCAAGGCGCACCGACGTGGTGCTGACGCTGACCCCGCACATCGTGCGCCTCCCCGACATCTCGGAGGAGGACCTCAAGCCGATCTGGGTCGGCACCGAGG
>JBIOVX010000160.1:0-3519 GCA_044868005.1 Thermoanaerobaculia bacterium
GGCTTTGATTCTTCGTTCCCCCTCTCCTTTAGGAGAGGGGTTGGGGTGAGGTCGCGCCGGCAACGCCGTTCAATCTCCGGGTCTACGTCCCCACCGCCACCATGCGGTCGATCAGATCCACCACGCGGTTCGAGTAGCCCCACTCGTTGTCGTACCAGGCGATCACCTTCACATAGCCGTCGCCGGTGGCGCGGGTGGAGAGGGCGTCGAAGATCGAGGAGTGAGGATTGCCGATGATGTCGGTGGAGACCAGGGGCACCTCGCTGTACTCGACGATGTCGGCCAGCGGCCCCGCGGCGGCCTCGCGCACGGCGGCGTTGACCTCCCCGGCCGAGGGAGCCTCCTTCAGCCTGGCCACCAGATCGACGATCGAGCCGTCGGGCACGGGCACGCGCATGGCCATGCCGTCGAGCTTGCCCTTGAGCTCGGGCAGCACCTTGCCCACCGCGCGGGCGGCACCGGTGGTGGTGGGGATGATGTTCTGCGTCGCCGCGCGGCTGCGCCGGAAGTCCTTGTGCGGCACGTCCGCCAGACGCTGGTCGTTGGTGTAGGCGTGGACGGTGGTGATGAACCCCTCCTCGATGCCGAACCTCTCGTGCAGGATCTTGGCGATCGGCGCCAGGCAGTTGGTGGTGCAGGAGGCGTTCGACACCAGCCGGTGCTCGGGCTTCAGGGTGTCGTCGTTGACGCCGACGACGATCGTGGCGTCGATCTCGTCTTTGGCGGGCACGGTGAGGATCACCTTCCTGGCGCCGCCGTCGAGATGCTTCTGGAGCTGCTCCTTCTTGGTGAACACGCCGGTCGATTCGATGACGATGTCCACGCCCAGGTCTCCCCAGGGGATCTTCGCCGGGTCCTTCTCGGCCGTCATCGCGATCTTGCGGCCATCCACGTACATGAAGTCGTCGTCGGCGGTGACCTCTTTGGGGAAGACTCCCATCACCGAGTCGTACTTGAGGAGGTAGACGAGCTGCTGGTTCTCGAACAGGTCGTTGATGCCCGCGACCTCGATATCGGGCCGGTCCGAGAGGATGCGGAAGACGGTGCGGCCGATGCGGCCGAAGCCGTTGATGCCGATCTTGACGCTCATCGCGCGGCCTCCTTCCGCGAGCGGTCGAGCTGCTCGAAGCAGCGCAGCAGGTCCACCACCCGATGGGCGTAGCCCCAGCCGTTGTCGAACCAGGTGAGCGTCTTCGAGACGTTGTCGCCCAGCACCATGGTGGCCAGGCTGTCGAATGTGCCCGAGTACTCGGAGAGCAGGATGTCGGAGGAGACGATGGGGTCGTCCTCGTAGGCGAGGATCTTCCTCCAGCGGGCGCTGCCCGCGGCTGTGCGCACCACCTCGTTGACCGCCTCGACGGTGACCGGGCGCTCGTGCCAGCAGACGAGGTCCACCACGGAGCCGTTGGGCACCGGCACGTTCATGGCGAGACCGGTGATCTTGCCCGCGAGCGCGGGCAGCAGCTCCATGACCACGTCGGCCGAATTGGTCTCCTGCGGGATGATGTTCTCGCCCGCCGCCCGGCCGCGGCGCGGATCGTCGTCCGGCACGTCCGCCAGCCGCTGCTGGTTGGTGAAGGCGTGCACGGTGGTGAGGAAGGCCCGCTGAATGCCGAAGGCGCCGTCGAGGATCTCCAGCACCGGCGCCGCGGCGTGGGCGGTGCACGAGGCGTTGGAGACGATGCGGTGCTCCGGCTTCAGCCGGTCTTCGTTGACTCCCATGACGACCGTGATGTCCGGCGGCTCGGCCGGCGGCGAGCAGAGGATCACTCGCCGGGCTCCCGCCGCGAGGTGGCGCTCCACCTCGGCGCGGGTGCGCCCGTGCGCCGTGGCCTCGATGACGGTGTCCACTCCCAGATCGCGCCAGGGAGGCACCGCCTGCGCGCCTTTCTCCTCGGTGAGCATCCGCACTTGCCGCCCGGCGACGTAGAGATGCCCGTCGCGCACGCTCAGCTCGTCCGGGAACCGCCCGAGGATGGTATCGAAGCGCAGCAGATAGGCCAGCGCGGCCGGATCCGCGACGTCGCTGACCGCCTGCAACCGTAGATCGTCGTTCCTGTAGAGGATGCGGAAGATGTTCCTGCCGATCCTTCCCAACCCCATCAGCCCGATTCCGCTGGGCATTCCGTGAAAACCTCCCTTCCGGCCCCCCAGAACCTAACACGTTCCATGCCATGGGGCTTCCACGGCCCAGCCCTCCAGCCCTCCGAAGCCCTCACTCCCCCGGCTCCCCACGCCGGTCCCGTTCCAGGCTGGAGGAAGCGCAGAAACGGTGGTAGCGTCTCCGCCCGGAGATCCCATGAGCCCAAAGCCCCGGCAAGTGATCCTGGTCGGCAGCCAGCAGATCGCCCTGCCCGACGGCGTATCGGCTCTCGACTGGGCGCTCGAGCGTATCAACTATCAGAACCCGCGCATCCGCTCGTTCCTCGGCTGCATCCGGCTCATCGAAGGGGTGCTTGAGAGCAACTACGCCCTGCTCCATTGCTCGCCGGAGCGCTTGCTGGACATCTGGCGCAAGGTGCGGCAGGTGACGCATCTGATCCGCTCGCGCCTCGCGCCGCTGCTGGAGGTCCCGTCGCGCATCCCGCGCCTGGAGCAGGCCCGGCAAAACGCCGAGCTCGCTCTCTCCATGCTCGACGCCCACGTGCTGCGCGATCTCGATCCGTTTCCGGACGAAGTGCCGGCGGACCAGCTTCCGGAAGTCCGCAAGCTCCTCTGCGTCTCGATCGGCCAGATCCACTCCTTCCTGCACGACACCTTCGGCGAGCTCATGGCCGCCGATCCGCGGAGCCTGCACGAGGCCGACTACTTCGTGTCGCGGCGCTTTCCGCGCGACATCGAGGAGGCGGAATGGCTCCACTCCACCCTGGTGCGGCTGAAGAGATACCTGGAGGAGCTGGACCCGGCGCGGCAACGCCATATCTCCACCATGGTCGCGGAGCTGCGGGGGGACGATACGGTCCCATCCCCCGAGGCCTGGGAGCCCACGGCGGACTGCCTCAAAGTGCTCGTGAGCGGTCTGACCCCCAAGCTGAAGGAGGTCCTGGCCCTGCGCGGCATCCGCTTCTACGAGATGGAGATCCTGGACCGCCACGCTTTCGAGATTCCCCATCGCTGCCGCCTCGGTCTCGATCTCCACGAAACCGCGCTCGGAGCCATCAACGGCATCAAGAAGGCCGTCGGCGCTTCCCAGGCGGAAAAGGAGCAAGGGGTGAGGGATCTGTTCCAGTGCCACGCCGCTTTCAGCCGCCAGATCGCCGTGCAGCTCGCCGAGATCGATACCGTCCTGCGCGATCTGGTCGCTTTCGTCCCCCTGTGGATCGAGGCCGTCGAGAAGCGCCGGGCTCTCCTCCTGCACCGCGGCTCGGACGACGACGCGCAGGGACATGCGTAGCGGATGTGACGGAATCTCGCCGGCGTGCCCCGCGAAGCCCTCACCTCCCCGGCCCTCCTCTCCCAGAGGGAGAGGAGGGAGAAAGACAGAAAACGCGCGTTTTTCTTCTATTTTTCTTGTTCCCC
>JBIOVX010000161.1:0-11634 GCA_044868005.1 Thermoanaerobaculia bacterium
AGAGGGGGACAGGGGGTGAGGCTTCGTAGGGCAGGACTTTGCCCCAAAAAGTCCTTGACGGCCCCGCCCCTCTCGCGTACTCTTCTCCCGTGACCGATCCGCAACCCGCTCGTCCCCGTCCCGTCCCGCCTCCGGCCCTTCACCTGCGGGCCATGGACAACCTGCGGTTCATCCGCGAGACGATGGAGGGCGCCGCCTATTTCACGGCGGTCTCGGGGCTCGGCGAGATGACCGTCGGGCTGACCGCGCTGGCCGCGGCGTACCTGGCGTCGCGGCAGACGACGGCCTGGGGGTGGCTGCTGGTCTGGTTGTGGGAGGCCCTGGCGGCGTTCCTGATCACCGCCGGCGCCATCGTCTGGAAGGCGCGGCGGTCGGGCACCGACCTGTTCTCCCGTCCGGGCCGGCGGTTCGCGCTCGGCCTCTTCCCGCCCCTCATCGCCGGCGCCCTGCTGACGCCGGTGCTCTTCAGCTCCGGCGACCTGGGATCGCTGCCCGGCCTCTGGCTGCTGCTTTACGGCACCGGGATCGTCACGGGAGGGGCCTTCTCGGTGCGCACCGTGCCGGTGATGGGGCTCGCCTTCATGGGCCTGGGGACGGCGGCGCTGCTCGCTCCCGCCGCCTGGGGCGATGCCCTGCTGGCGGCCGGCTTCGGCGGGCTCCACCTGGTGTTCGGCGCCGTCATCGCGAGGAGGCACGGTGGCTAAGCGGCACGCGCTCCGCCACGACGACGGCGGCAAGGCGGAGGGTCCCGAAAGGGCTGTGCCCGAGCCCGCTCCGCAGGCGGCGCTCGACCTCGACCGCCTCATCCACGAGCGGATGCGGCTCGGCATCGTCAGCGCTCTGGCCGTCAACGACCACCTGAGCTTCAACGAGCTCAAGCGGCTGCTGAAGACGACGGACGGCAACCTCAGCGTCCACGCGCGCAAGCTGGAGGACGCGGGCTACATCGCCTGCCAGAAGTACTTCGAGGGGCGGCTGCCGAAGACGGATTTCCGGCTGACCGCGCCCGGCCGCAAGGCCCTGGAGCGCTACCTCGACCACATGGAGGCGATCATCCAGGCCACCCGGGAAGGGTGAATTTTTTTGTGTCCCTCTGCTTTACGAGACAAAGTAATTGGTTCATGGAGAGAGGCAACTTGAAGATCGTTTCCCTGCTGTCCGCAGTCCTTTTGGTCCTTGTCGTCCTTGCCGTCCTTGGATTCTGGGCCGTCACGACGCCGCTCCCGCGCGCCCGGCCCGAGTCGGCCCTGGCGAAGGCGGTGGTCGCGGGATCGCCGAACGCCAAAGACTCCCACGGCTTCACCATCCTCGATTGGGCCGCGCGCACCGGGCACGCGGAGGCCATCGCGGAGCTCGTGCGGGCCGGCGCCGATCCGGACCTCCGCGACTCCGGACCCAACGGCTGGACGCCGCTGCACCACGCCGTGCACAAGAACCAGCCCGGCTCCGTGCGCGCCCTGCTGGCCGCCGGCGCCGACGTGAACGGCCGGAGCGACAACGGGCTGACGCCGCTGATGCTGGCGGCGGTCCAGGGCGAGGCGGAGATCGTCGAGGAGCTGCTGGCGGCAGGCGCCGATCCGCGGCTGCAGGGTCCGTGGGGTTGGACTGCGTTGCAGCAGGCCGTGGGCAACGGCGATCCCAAAGTCGTCGATGCGCTGTTGCGGAAGGATCCGGGGCTGCGCCTGGGGAGCGGTCCGCATGCCTGGGCCATCCGCGGGATTGCGTGGGTTTCAGGCCGCTCGGAGATGCTCGACCGCATCGACCGCGGTAAGGAGGGCGGCCGATGAGCGCGCCGCTGAGGCTCGCTCCCGAAGTCGTCCCCTCCGGCGCCGGCCTGCACGTGGCCGTCATCATGGACGGCAACGGCCGCTGGGCCCTCTCCCGCGGCAGGCCGCGCACGGCGGGCCACGTGGCCGGCGTCGAGACCGTGCGCCGGGTGGTGGAGGCTGCCGCGGACTTAGGGATCAGCACGTTGACCCTCTTCGCCTTCTCCTCCGACAACTGGCGCCGGCCGGACGTCGAGGTGCGGGCGCTGATGCGCCTCTTCCGCAGCTATCTCACGGCCGAGGCCGGCAAATGCGCCGAGAACGGCGTCCGCATCTCGGTCATCGGCCGCCGCGACCGGCTCTCTTCGGGCCTGGTGCGGGTGATCGAGGAAGCCGAGGCGAGGACGGCGCACGCCGGCCGCTCCCTGCTGCGCATCGCGGTGGACTACTCGGCGCGCGACGCCATCCTGCGCGCCGCCGGCCGTCTGCGCGACCGCGGCGAGCTCTCTCGCGAGGCCTTCGCCCGCCTGCTCGCCGATCCGCCGCACGACGGCCGTCCGGTGCCGGACGTGGACCTGCTCATCCGCACCGGCGGCGAGCAACGCCTCTCGGACTTCCTCCTCTGGGAGTGCGCCTACGCCGAGCTGGTCTTCACCGACCGCATGTGGCCGGACTTCACCGGCGCCGACCTGGCCGAGGCCGTGCGCGAGTTCTACCGCCGCGAGCGGCGGTTCGGGACGGTGCCGGAATTGGTGCGGGTGGCGGAGGTGGGGTGAGCGCTCCTGGGAGCGCCGGCGTCCCGCCGGCTCTTTGGTTGTTGTGGGTCAGTGCCGGCGAGACGCCGGCGCTCCCAGGTTAGGACGCGAGGGTTTCCTCCAACCACCGCACCTCCCGCTCCCGCCGCTCATACCCGGTCTCGTTCACCAGCTCCCGCGCCCGCGCCACATGCTGGCGCGCCGTGGCGAGATCTCCCTGGTCCCGGCAGAGGCGCGCCCATTCGAGGTGCGCGTCGCACTCGTGCAGCCGCATCGGGCCGCGCTCGGCGATCTCCAGGGCCCCGATGAGGTCTGCGGCAGCGCCGGGGAAGTCGGAACGGAAGCGCCGAAGGGCGGCGCGGGCCAGGAGGCCGCGGGGCAGGTAGTCCTCCTGTCCGGCCCGCCGCAAGCCATCCACCGCTCGATCCAGGTGCTCGGCGGCTTGGGCGAGCCCGGCGGTGCGGTCCTCTCCGGAGGCCGTCAGGACCAAGCCGAGGTGGGCGCGGCCCAGGGTGAGGTGGTCGAGGGCGATGTCGAGGAGCCAATGGCTCTCCTCTGCAAATCGTAGCGCATCGCTCGTTCGCTCCAGCACCTCTTGACAGGCTTGGCGGAACCGTTCCGCCTCCTCCGGACGGGAGCCCAGCCCGGCGAGCCCGTCCAACCCGGACCCGGCCTCCGACTCCGTCCGGCCCAGCAGCAGATCGCAGTACTGAAAACCCGGAAGCGAGTAGAGCCGCGGGTACTCAGGCTGCCGCTCTGCCTGCATTGCCTCGGCATCACGAAAGGCCGCCGCGCTCTCCTCCCACCGGCCCGCCTGGTGCAGGGCGGCGGCCCACGTCGTCCGGGTGCCCATCTTCCAGAAGGCATCGCCGCTGCGGTCGGCCAGTTCGACGCTCTGCTCGCCGAACGCCACGGCGCGCGGCACGTTCCCGAGGGTCAGCGTCAGCTCGCTGAGGTTGCTGGCGCTGATCGCGGCGTTTTGCCAGTCCTCTCTTTGGCGATCGGCCTCCAGCCCCGCCTGCAGCGGCTCGACCGCCTCCGTCAAGCGGCCCAGGGCGCGCAGGTGGAAGGCGGCCATGTTCAGGACCCATGCCTGATCCGCCGCGGCGAGGCGGGCGGAGGGCTTGGACCAGGGGCGATCGAAGAAGCCCGCGAGCGCCGTCAGCTCCGAGCCGAAGGCCCCGAGCTTCTTCCAACTGAAGTGCTCGGCCCCTCGCAAAATCCGCCGCTTGTAGACCGCGTCCAGCGCCTCCTGCTGCCGCCCCGCCCGGCAGCCGTGGACGACAGCGGCGTAGAGGGGTTGCATCGCTTCCAGGGTGTCGGGGAGGTCCGGCGCTGCTTGGCGCAGGTATTCGTAGAGGCGGCGGTTGCCTTCCTGCCAGGCAGCGGGACGGTGGCTCTCCAGCTCTTCCGCGAAGCAGGCACGCACTAGGGGATGGGCGTCGAGAGTCTCTGGCTCTCGCGGGTCGGCCGCCGCCAACAGGCTGTGGTCTTCCCGCAGGGTAGCGATGGCGAGACGCCAGTCCTCCTCCGATAGACCCACGAGAGGCTCCGTGAGTCCGGGAATCGCCGGCGCGGCGCGCAGAGCTTTCAGGGCGGTACCGTCCGCGGGCCGGTCGAAGAGGCCGAGGATGCGGAGAATCGCTATCTCCGGACCCTCTCCCAGCCAGCGCTCGTAGGTGGCGATTACGCGGAAGGCGTGGCCTCCCTGTTTCTCGTCGGCCCGGTGAAGGTCGATCTCGTGCCGCTTGCGGACATCGCCGCCGTGGGCCCGGCGCAGGAAGTTGCCGAGGAGGGTCAGGGTGAGGGCGTGGCGCTGGAACTCCTCGGCCGCGGCGCGCAGTTCGATCTCGCGGCCGTCCACGCCGAGCTGACGGAGCAGGGCCACGGCCGCGTCAGCCTCCAATTCCTCCAGGGGGATCTGCGGCGCGATGCCCGGGAAGCCGGCTAGGTCAGCGATCCGTTCCCGCGTCGTGACCACGCAGAGACCGGGGTTTCCTGCGGCCAAGCCTTTGAGGAGAGCGGCGAGTCCGGGGTCCTTGAGGCGGCCTTCGATCTCCGGCCGGCCCGGTGGGTATTGCAGGGGCTCGATGCCGTCAAGGACGAGCAGAGTCCGCTCCTTCCGGATGAGTCCGGCGAGGCGGGCGCCGCGGTCGTGCAGGGAGCCGGCCTTGGGGTCGGAATCGCCGAAAAAGCGGAGAGCGTAGTCGATGAACGGCTCGGCGGAGGTGACCCGGTCCTCCATGCCCTGGCTGTAGAACGACCAGTCGAGCACCCGCGCGGCCCCGCGCCAGCCGTCGGCTGCCATGCTGTCCATCCAGCGGTGGATCAGGGCCGACTTGCCGACGCCTCCGAAGGCCACCAAGGTGAGAACGTGCGTGGCCGGGTCCTCCCAGGCTTTGTCGAGCCGGGCTATTTCTGCCTCACGACCGACGAACTGCGGGCCGGGAATGGGCAGGCGGCCGATGTCGAGTTGGGGACCCGGATAGGCGGGCTCGGGTCTCGCGGGTTGCGACGGCGTGCCGGGAAAGGCGGGGGATTGCGCAGGCTTGAGACGATCGTCCGAGACGGCGGAGAGCACGACCGTTTTGGCGTCGTCGGCCGGCAGTCCCACCAGGTCCGCATAGATAAGCGCCTCGAGCAATCCGGTGGGGGAGCACGGCGCGACCCGCAGAGGGATCAGTTTGCGGTTCTCGCCGCGGGGATCCCGCACGAAGGCGGCGGCCCATTCGGGGTGCGTGTAGACGGCGTTGAGGTAGTTGTCGCTCAGGACGACAACGGTCTTGCGCGCTTCGCTGGTCGCTTTCTGCATTTCCAGGACGAAATTGCCGCCGGTCCGAAAGTCCCACGGCTGGTAGACCACCTGATACCCGGCCTCTTCGAGCGTCCAGGCGATCCAGTCGGCCCACGCCTTGTCGGCGCTGTTGAAGCTGACGAAGAAATTTTTCATCGGGCGTTCATGGTGCGTTCCGGGAAACACGAAGATTGTAGCGGAGGGGGCGTTGCAGGGACCCGGACGTGCTCCGTCCAGCCGCCGGCCTCGTTGCTCCGCACTGCGATCGATCCCCGCCCGCTCCTCCGCAACGCCGCGTGGGCTCGCGGGTCGTTCCACCGGCGTCGTTGCGTCACCACGCGCGCCCGATGCTCTACACACCGGCGCTATTTCGACATCCCACACGCCCAGCGCTCCACCCACCGGCGCTATTGCGAGATCCCACACGCCCAACGCTCCGCACACCTGCGCCATTGCGACACCACGCGTGCCCAACGCTCCACACGCTGGCGTCATTGCGACATCACCGGTGCCCAACGCATCATGCGCTGGCGCCGACGCGACACGCCGTGGGTCCAACGGGTGGTGCGCCGGCGCCCTTGCATGTAGCGTTGACCCGAGCGCATGATGCGCCGTCGGTGTTGCATGTTGCGCTGAGCCCAGCGCATGTTGCGCCGGCGCCGTTGCATGTCGCGCTCGCCTCGTCTCATGTCGCGCTGGCGCCGTCTCATGGTGCGCCGGCGCTGGTGCGTGGGGCGTTGCCGCCGTTGCGTAGGGCTTTTCGGTCGGCGGACGTCCTCGCCGCCGCGGTGGGTGTTGCGGTGAAGTCGCGTGAGCGAGCGGCGGGTCGGCCGCTCAGCTCGCGGGAGGCTTTGCTTCTTCCTCTTCTGCAGAGAGGTCCTCTTCGTCCTCCTCGACTTCGTAGTTTTTCTCCCACCGGGCTGGAATCTTGCCGACGTTGGATGACTCGAGGGTGATGATCTCCTGCCTGCGGAGCCAGGTCATCACGCGGTGCAGCGCCGAGCGGTCCGGCTCATAGCCGAGGGCTTTCACCAGGTCATCGCGGTCGAAGACCTCGGGCAACTGATCGAGGACGGCGTCGACCTCCTTCAGGAGTTGCCCAGGCTTCTGTCGCGGACGGGCTGGTGCCGCCGGCGGCGGCGAGGAGGAGGAGGGTTTCGCGGAGCCCGACGCAGACCGCGGCAGGACGGCGTCCTTCTCGGCGGTGGCCATCCACACCAGCTCCAGGGCCCCGCGGAACGCCGCCTGCAGGAGCTCGACGCCCTGGCGAAGTTGCTCCTCCAGCCGCCGCTTGTGTTGCTGGTATTCCTCTTCGGTCATGTTGCGGATGACTTCAGCATGAGGCGGCGCTGGAAAGCAAGGGCTTCCAGGTACACTACGCAGCCATGAGCCGCCGACGGATCCCGCTCCTCCTGCTCCTCGCCGTCCCCGCTCTCGCCGCTCCCCCTGAGCCGGCGGAACCGTCCCCCGACGCTCTCGCCGCCGCCGTGGAACGGATGGCGCGCATCGGCTCCAGCGGCTCGCCGAGCCTCTCGCCGGACGGCAAGCAGGTGGCGTTCGTCTCCAACCGCGGCGGCGTGCCGCAGGTGTGGATCGCGGCCACGGAGGGCTCCGGCGAGCCGCGGCGGGTGGGCTCGTTCGACGACCCGGTGACCGGCGTCGAATGGTCCCCGGACGGCGCGTGGCTCGCGCTGTCGGTGGCCCCCGGCGGAGGGCTCAACGAGCAGATCTATCTCGTCCATCCGGATGGCAGCGGCTTGAAGCGCATCACGGACGGCGGCGAGGAGAACAACCGGCTCTCCGGGTGGAGCGGCAAGCTCGTGCGCTTCAGCTCCAGCCGCAAGGATCCCGCTTCGCTCGACGCCTACGTCTACGACGCCGCCACGGGGGAGACCCGCTTCGTGGCGGCCAATCCCGGCGTGGGCACGCTCACGGATATCAGCCGCGACGGTAGGCGCGCCGTCGTCTCGCGCGTGCGCAGCCGCGGCGACGACAACCTCTTTCTCATCGATCTCGCCACCGGCAAGGAGGAACTGCTGACGCCGCACGAGCCGCCGGGCTCCTTCGACGGCGGCAAGCTCGCGCCGGACGGCCGCGCCGTCTACCTGACGGCGAACAAGGACGCGGACAACATCTACTTCGCCCGCATTCCCCTCGGCGCCGACGGCAAGCCGGGAGCGATGGAGAAGCTGACCTCCCGCGACGAGGCCGAGGTGGACGACTTCGACCTCCAGCCGGCGGGCGCCGGCGCCGCGGTGGTCTTCAACGTCGCCGGCCGCTCGGAGCTCGCCATCCTCGACCTCGCGACGCTGCGGCTGACTCCTGTGCCCGATCTTCCCGGCGAGATCGTCGGCGGCCTCGGCTATGCGGAGGACGGCAGCCGGCTCGCCTTTACCGTCGCCGGCGCGAAGCGGCCGACCGACGTGTGGGTGCTCGGCGGGACGGACGCGTCGCCGCGCCAGGTCACCTTCACTCCGCACGAGGGGGTGGACCTCGCCGCTCTCGTCGCGCCGGAGCTGGTGCGCTTCCCGGCCCACGACGGCCTGGAGCTCTCCGGCTGGCTCTACCGGCCGGCCGGCGGCTTTCCGGGCGGCGGCGCCGGTCCGGTGGTGATCAGCTTCCACGGCGGCCCGGAGGGGCAGGAGCGTCCTTCCTTCCGGCCGGACTACCAGGCGCTGCTCTCCCGCGGCATCGGCGTCTTCGCTCCCAATGTGCGCGGCTCCTCCGGCTTCGGCAAGCGGTTCGTCAACCTGGACAACGGCCCGCTGCGGATCGAGTCGTTGAAGGACATCAAGGCCTGCGTCGACTTCCTGGTCGGCCGCGGCATCGCCGACCCGAAGCGCATCGGCATCATGGGCGGCTCCTACGGCGGCTACATGACGCTCGCCGGCATCACCGAGTACCCGGACCTCTTCGCCGCCGGCGCCGACCTCTTCGGCATGGTCAACTTCGCGACCTTCTTCGCCCATACGCAGCCCTGGATGGCGGCCATCTCCACCAAGGAGTACGGCGATCCGGTGACGCAGAAGGACCTGCTGCGCCAGCTCTCGCCCTTGTACAAGCTCGACCGCGTCAAGGCGCCGCTGCTCGTGCTCCACGGCGCCAACGACACCAACGTCCCGCTCGTCGAGGCCCAGCAGGTGGCGGCGGAGCTGAAGAAACGCGGCGTCGCCGTCGAGTCGGTGATCTTCCCCGACGAAGGGCACGGTTTTCGCAAAATCCCCAACCGCGTCCGCTCGACGGTGGAGATCGTGCGCTGGTTCGAGCGCTATCTGAAGACGGCGAGTTGAAATGATTTCTCGGCAACGTTCCCTCTCCGTCCTCCTCGCCCTTGCGTTTCTCCTTCTCACCTTCCAGCCGGGCCTCGCCGGGCCGGATACGCCGCTGGAGCAGGCGGTCGGCGCCGAGGTCGCCCGCGCCTCCCGCGATACCGCGACGATGGGAGTGCACATCGTCGAGCTCGACACGGGGGAGTCGGTCTACGCCTACAACCCGGACGAGCCGCGGGTCATCGCCTCGAACAACAAGCTGTTCACCACGGCGGCGGTGCTGGACGCCCTGGGCCCCGGATATTTCTTCGAGACCCGCCTGCTGATGCGCGGCGCCGTGGAGGGCGGCGTGCTGCGCGGGGACCTCGGCGTGGTGGGAGCGGGCGATCCGCAGATCTCCGGCCGCGAGTACGGCGGCGACGCCTTCGCCGCCTTCCGGCCCTGGGCGGCGGCGCTGCGCGAGCGGGGCATCCAGCGGATCGCCGGCGACCTCTACCTCGCCAACGGTCTCTTCGAGCCGCTCTTCGTGCATCCCGACTGGCCGCGCGACCAGCTTGCGGAGTGGTACGAGGCGCCGGTGGGCGCGCTCTCCTTCGAGGACAACTGCATCCTGGTGCGGGTGTGGCCCGGCAAAGCAGGGCACCGCGCCGTGGTGGAGACCGTGCCGGCGGTGGGCCTGTTCCAGGTGGACAACAAGGCCACCACCAGCGGCAAGCGCCGGGGCGCGCGGCTCTTCGTCGGCCGCACCGGCACGACGCTGACGGTGAAGGGCTCGATCGACGCCCGCTCGGGCCCCTTCGAGACCTGGGTCACGGTGCCCGATCCGACGCTCTATTTCGGCGCCGCCCTGCGCGCGGCGCTCGCCGAGGAGGGGATCCGCCTGGAAGGGCGCCTGCGGCCGGCCGCCGAGCTGCCGGGCGCGGTCTGGGAACGGGTGGCGGTGCACCGCAGCGACCTGGTCACCGCCATCCGCACGACCAACAAGCGCAGCCAGAACTTCTACGCCGAAAGCCTCGCCAAGCTGCTCGGCGCCGAGCGCTGCGGCGGCGGGAGCTGGCAGGCGGGCATGCGCGCCGTCGGCGAGTTCCTGGTGTCGATCGGCGTGCCGCGCGGCAGCTTCCACCTGGTGGACGGCTCGGGGATGAGCCGCGCCAACGAGGTCGCACCGCGGGCCTTCACCACGCTGTTGCGGCATATGTTCTTCCATCCCGCCGGGACGGAGTTCGCCCAGTCGCTCCCCTACTCGGGCGAGGAAGGCATGAGGTCGTGGAGACGGCGGCTGGCGTCGCCTCCCTACCGGGGCAACGTCTTCGCCAAGACCGGCACCCTGAACGGCGTCTCCGCCCTCTCCGGCTACGCCAAGGCGGTCTCCGGCAAGACCTACGCCTTCTCGATCCTCATCAACCGCAGCCGCGGCGACGCCCACGCGGCCCAGGACCGCATCGTGATGGCGCTGATAGATAACGGGTAGTAAAAGATCGACCCGTTTGCCCGCGAAGCCCTCACCTCCCCGGCCCTCCTCTCCCAGAGGGAGAGGAGGGAGAACAGCAAAGAAAGGCTCGTCTTCTTCCCCTCTCTCCCCTTGGGAGAGAGGGGCCAGGGGAGTGAGGGCTTCGCGGGCAAACCGGTTAAACTATGTCGAATCAGGCCGCAGCAGGCTCTACTCGTTTCCAGGAGACAACGCTTTGATCACCTCCGAAGCCCGTCCGACCAGCTATCGGCGGCTGATGAAGAAGGTCGAGCAGGTGGTCGCGGCCATGGACCGCGACGAGGACGTCGGCACGACCATCCAATCCCTGCTCGAGATCATCATCGAGAAGTTCCAGGACGAGCTCGGCATCTACGGCGGCCGTCTCTATCAGCGGCGCGGCGGCTATTACGTGCTGCTGGACACCTTCGGCGATGCCAAGGAAGTCCCCCAGGGGCTCAAGATCCCGCTCTCCTATCCGCCCGTCCAGCTCCTGCTCGAGCAGGGCACGGTCTACATGGACGTCGAGGACCCGAACATCGACCGCAACCTGGAGAACCTGCTGGGGGTGCAGACGTTCGCCGCCATCGAGGTGGGCAACGAGGAGTACATCCTGGCCTTCAACGTCGCTTCCGGCCAGGACCGGGACGACATCCTCTTCTCGCTGGGCATCCTGCGGCACAGCGTCAATCAGAAGATCCGCCGCGACCGCATGGAGAGCATCTTCGAGGAGTCGCGGAAGATCCAGGCCTCCATCCTGCCCCGGCGGGTGCCGAAGTACGGCGAGTTCGACATCTTCGGCCGCTCCGAGCCGATGGAGAGCGTAGGCGGCGATTTCTTCGATTACATCCCGCTCACCGAGAAGATCCTCGGCCTTGCCATCGCCGACGTCTCCGGCCACGGGCTGCCCGCCGCTCTCCAGGTGCGCGACATCTACATGGGGCTGCGCATGGGGCTCGCCCGCGACTTCAAGATCGTGCGCACGGTCGAGCGCATGAACCGCATCATCCACAAGAGCACCTTGACCAGCCGTTTCGTCTCGATGTTCTACGGCGAGCTGGAGCTCAACGGCGTCTTCATCTACGTCAACGCCGGTCATCCGCCGCCGTTCCACATCTCGGCCGCCGGCACCGTGCAGTATCTGGAGGAGGGCGGGCCGGTGCTCGGGCCGCTCCCCGACGCCACCTACGAGCGCGGCTTCGTCATCATGAAGCCAGGGGACATGCTGGTGTTCTACACGGACGGCATCATCGAGGCGCAGGGCCGCGACGAGCAAGGCCGGCTTCTCGGCGAGTACGGCATGGAGCGCCTGCTCGAGGTGGCCCGCGAGCACCAGGGCGAGACCGCCCGCGAGGTGGTGGATGCCATCTTCGCCGGCGTCGAGTCCTTCAGCGGCGCCTGCCTGCAGGAGGACGACCGCACGGTCATGGTGGTCAGCCAGCCGGTGATCGACATCACGGAAACCCAGGCGTTCCCGCGGCCGACGGGGTTGCTGTAAACCCTCACCGGGAGAGGGGGAAAAAGGGCTTGACGCAGAGTCGTAGCGGCGGGCCTACGTGCCCGCCGTTTTTCCGTTCCGCGT